>DAVZID010000043.1:0-28887 GCA_052273485.1 Lachnospiraceae bacterium | reverse complement strand
CCTCTTGCTTTCGCAATCGGCTTTTTAAGAAATCTTCAGGGTTGGTTATACTGTTTAATTATCAAGGTTCTTTGTGTTGTCTGTCTCAGCGACAGCTTCTATATATTAGCACATCTTCAAGCGTTTGTCAACAACTTTTTTAACTTTTTTTCAAATCTTTTTTTTAGAAAAATTTGAAGGAAAAGAAAAACCTTTGCGCTGCCTTTCGGCAAACCCAAAGGGTGACACAATACATATGGGGACTGCAAGTAAATCAAATAACCTTTTGTTACGATACTACACTTTCCTAAAATAGAAACGGAGAAAGAGGGATTTGAACCCTCGCACCGCGCAAACGGTCTACACCCTTAGCAGGGGCGCCTCTTCAGCCACTTGAGTATTTCTCCACAACTATAACTTATATGAATTGCTTAAACGCATAAATGATTATATCCCATGTTTTTCGAAATGTCAAGACCTATTTTTAATTTTTTTAATATGATTTACGAGGTGTGTTACTGTTCACGGATCAACCAATGTTTATGGCAAAATTCTGAGGTGACTGGCTTTCACGAAGGCGCTAACGTCTGCTACGCAGCCGTCCGTGTGGGAACAAGCTTACGCAATAGCTGAGATAAGAAATCGTGTAGGCGGCGCTGAGAAAACAAGGGACGCCTACAAACGTTCGTCGAAACGCCCCTCGTAAAACTAGCGGATTACATTATACCTCTTCGGAAATTTCCTCAGAATTTTCATCAGTAGCAGTAACGTCTTCGTCCTTCGACTCCTCGATCAACTCAATACTAGAGACCTTCACATTCTCCTGGTCCACCTGCATCAGCTTCACACCACTAGTATCTCTTCCGAGTACCGGAATGGAATCGGTCTTCATACGGATCACAGTACCCTCCGTAGTGATTACCATCAGCTCGTAGCCTTCGCGATCTACCTTCACGCCAGCCAGACTTCCAGTCTTTTCGGTAACGCGATAGCAGCGGATACCCTTACCGCCACGATTCTGATCCTTAAATTCACTCATAGCAGTCTTCTTGCCCATACCCATCTCAGATACAAACAAAAGCACACCATTTTCCTCTGCGACCTGCATACCGATCACGCTGTCGCCTTCTACCAGACTCATGCCCTTTACACCCATGGACACACGTCCAGTTGCTCTGGCATCATTTTCATCAAAGCGGATGCACTGACCCTGACGAGAAATCATAATGATATCACGCTTTCCATCGGTTACATGAACGTCCATCAGTTCATCGCCTTCACGCAGACTGATCGCAGCCAGACCGACCTTTCGAATATTGGCATATTCAGAAAGCTTGGTTCTCTTGATCATACCAAGCTTTGTCGCCATGGTCAGATAACCGGACTGATATCCTTCATTTCGAAGAATTGACGTTACTTTTTCCCCAGCTTGCAGCTGTAAGAGGTTGATAACTGCCGTTCCTCTGGCGGTACGGCTTGCCTGTGGAATCTCGTAGCCCTTAAGCTGGTACACTCTTCCAAGATTTGTAAAGAACATGACATAATCGTGATTGTTAATTGTAATCAGATCAGAAATGTAGTCCTCATCTAAGATGTTCATTCCCTTGATACCCTTGCCACCGCGATTCTGTGCCTTAAAATGATCTGGAGACATTCTCTTAATGTAGCCAAGCTTTGTCATGGCAACAACAGCTGCCTCGTTCGGAATCAGATCCTCAGCATTAAACTCATCCTCAGCCAGCTCAATCGCAGTCTTACGGTCATCACCGTACTTGTCCTTAATCACAAGAAGCTCATCGCGAATAACGCCAAGTAACACCTTCTCATCTCCCAGAATGCTCTTTAAATAGGCAATACGTGTTTCCAGATCCTTATACTCATTTTCCAGACGGCTGCGCTCGAGTCCTGTCAGGGCGCGAAGACGCATATCCACAATCGCCTGAGACTGTGCATCAGAAAGACCAAACTCCTCGGTCAGAGAAGCCTTCGCTGCTACTACATTGGCGGAACCACGGATAATCTCGATTACACGGTCAATATGATCAAGCGCAATTAACAGACCCTCTAAGATATGAGCACGCTCCTGTGCCTTACTTAAATCGTATCTGGTACGTCTTGTGACAACCTCTTCCTGATGCTGCAAATAATAGTACAGCATATCGTGAAGGTTTAAGATCTTCGGCTCACCGCCGACAAGCGCCAACATGATTACACCAAAGGTATCCTGCAGCTGGGTATGCTTCATCAGCTGGTTTAAAATTACATTCGGGTTTACGTCACGGCGCAGCTCGATGGAAATACGCATACCCTCACGGCTTGACTGATCTGCCAGATCGGTGATTCCTTCGATACGCTTATCCTTTACAAGCTCTGCAATTTTCTCGATCAGCTTTGCCTTATTCACGCCGTATGGTAGCTGTGTAACGACAATGCGGTTCTTACCATTTTGCATCGGCTCAATGTTCGTAACAGCACGGACAAGAATCTTGCCCTTTCCGGTGCGGTATGCCTCCTCGATACCACGACGGCCAATAATGGTTGCACCAGTTGGGAAATCTGGTCCCTGAATGATGCCCATTAACTCCTCAATCGCGGTATCGCGATCCTCATCAATGCGATTGTTGATCATCTTTACAACGGCATCAATCGTCTCTTTGATGTTGTGAGGCGGAATGTTTGATGCCATACCAACTGCAATACCAGTGGTACCGTTGCAGAGAAGATTTGGAAAACGGCACGGAAGGACATCCGGCTCCTTCTCTGTCTCATCAAAGTTCGGGCTGAAGTTTACAGTATCCTTATTGATATCCGCAAGCATCTCCATTGCGATCTTTGAAAGGCGCGCCTCCGTATAACGCATGGCAGCCGCGCCGTCACCGTCCACCGAACCAAAGTTTCCATGTCCGTCTACAAGCGGATAATGGGTCGACCACTCCTGCGCCATATTGACCAGTGCTCCGTATATTGAGCTGTCTCCGTGTGGATGATATTTACCCATGGTATCGCCGACGATACGGGCGCACTTACGATGTGGCTTGTCCGGACCGTTGTTTAACTCGATCATGGAGTATAAAACTCTTCTCTGTACTGGCTTTAAGCCGTCTCTAACATCAGGCAGCGCTCTCTGAGAGATAACACTCATGGCGTAGTCGATATACGACTGCTCCATCGTTTTCTTCAGATCGATCTCCTGCACTTTATCAAATATGGTTTCGTCCATGTTTCCCTCTCATTTCTTACTATGCATACTTGTGGTGACAGCAGCTCGCCATCAGACATCAAGGTTCTTAACATACTTTGCGTTTTTCTCGATAAAGAGTCTTCTTGGCTCAACGCGGTCTCCCATCAGAGTGTTAAACGTAACGTCAATGTCGGACGCGTACGACTCATCAAAGTTTACCTTCAAAAGAACACGGTGCTTCGGATCCATTGTGGTATCCCACAGCTGCTCAGCATCCATCTCTCCAAGTCCCTTATATCGCTGTATCTTATTGTTCTGGTCTCTCCCTACCTCGTCAAGAATTGCAGAAAGCTCCTCATCCGAATACGCATACCAGACCTTCTTGTTTTTCTCCAGCTTGTATAACGGCGGCTGTGCACGGTATACATAGCCCTGCTTAATAAGCTCCGGCATAAAGCGATAGATGAAGGTAAGAAGTAGTGTCGCGATATGCGCACCATCGACATCGGCATCCGTCATGATAATGATCTTGTGGTAGCGAAGCTTTGTGATATCAAAGTCCTCGTGGATACCAGTTCCAAACGCGGTAATCATTGCTTTAATCTCGGCATTCTCATACACGCGGTCCAGTCTTGCCTTCTCGACATTTAAAATCTTTCCGCGAAGCGGCAGAATCGCCTGTGTCGCACGATCACGCGCCGTCTTTGCAGAGCCACCTGCGGAATCTCCCTCTACGATGTAGATCTCGCAGTTTTCCGGATTCTTATCGGTACAATCTGCTAACTTGCCCGGAAGTGTCATAGAATCAAGCGCAGTCTTTCTTCTTGTCAGATCACGTGCCTTTCTTGCTGCCGCACGCGCACGCTGTGCAAGGATTGCCTTGTCACAGATCATTTTCGCTACGCTTGGGTTCTGCTCCAGAAAATACGTCAGCTGCTCACTTACGATCGCAGAGACGGCTCCTCTAGCCTCGTTGTTTCCGAGCTTTTGCTTTGTCTGACCCTCAAACTGCGGATCCTCAATCTTGATGCTGATAACAGCGGTCATACCCTCACGGATATCCTCACCAGACAATGAGTCCTCGTTATCCTTTAACAGCTTATTTGCTCTGGCGTACTTGTTAAACAGATCCGTTAGCGCTGCCTTAAAGCCAGCCAGATGGGTTCCGCCCTCCGGGGTATTGATGTTGTTGACAAAGCTGTAAATATTTTCGTTGTAATAATCGTTGTGCTGAATTGCCACCTCAACGGCAACGTTATTCTTGACGCCCTCACAGTAAATGATCTGTGGGTATAATGGCTCCTTGGCACTATTTAAATACTCAACAAACTCTTTAATGCCGCCTTCATAGTGGAACGTCTCAGAAATATTCGGCTCCTCACGCTCATCGGTCAGCACAATCTTTAAGCCCTTTGTTAAGAATGCCATCTCACGAAGGCGCTCTTTTAAGGTATCGTAGTTGTAGACTAATGTATCAAAAATTTCACCGTCCGGCTTAAAGGTAACCTTTGTTCCGTGCTTATCCGGATCGCAGGTATCCACTACGGCAAGCTTATTTACCACATGACCACGCTCGTAGCGCTGCATGTAAACCTTACCCTCATGGTAAATCTCAACCTCAAGCCAGGTGGAAAGTGCATTTACAACAGATGCGCCTACACCGTGAAGTCCTCCGGAAACCTTATATCCGCCACCGCCGAATTTACCACCTGCATGCAAAATTGTAAATACGACCTCTACTGCCGGAATGCCGGCCTTCGGATGGATTCCAACCGGAATTCCTCGTCCATTATCGATAACTGTAATTGAATTATCTTTATGAATGATCACATCGATCTGGGTGCAGACACCTGCCAGAGCTTCATCCACGGCATTGTCTACTATCTCATATACCAGATGGTGAAGTCCCCTCTCAGATGTGCTTCCGATATACATGCCCGGACGTTTTCTGACTGCTTCCAGACCCTCCAATATCTGAATCTGACTTGCTCCGTATTCGTCGCTCATTGTGTCCTCCTCACTGATTTAAAAAATCCTTTCGCTTTCCAGGGAATTCACCCTGGTTACCATGCCCCGCTCCACATGATAAATCTGATCCATGTGAAAACGATGCTTTACAAACTCTTCCAGACCAGTACAGGTAATAAAGGTCTGAATATCATGAATACTCTCCAGCAGATAATTTTGCCTGTTGCTGTCGAGCTCGCTAAGTACATCATCTAGCAAAAGAACTGGTGTATCCTTTGTCTTTTGCTTTACAATCTCAATCTCCGCAAGCTTCAGTGCAAGTGCAGTACTTCGCTGCTGTCCTTGTGAGCCAAAGGTGCGGATGTCTGTCTCCAGAGTGGTTGCAACATTTGTCACTCGAAAACGCATATCATCACGATGCGGTCCGGTAAGTGTTGTCTTTTGCCGGATCTCTCGTTCTCTATTTCGAAAAAGCGCTTCCTCAAAACAGTCTGCTGATACATTTGGCTCATAGGCTACCGATAACGTCTCTTTCTCACCGGTGAGAGAGTAGTAAATCTTTGCAATTATCGGTGCAAGCTCATCAATAAACTTTGCCCGAAGCAAAATAATCTGCTTTCCGTACTGAAGTAGCTGCGCATCCCAGACATCGAGCATCGCCTGTGCATCCTTTGACAAATTCATCTCCTTAAGCAGTGCATTTCGCTGAACGAGACATTTGTTGTAGTGCGTCAGAAGATGCAGATACACCTTGTCAAGCTGGCAAAGCTCCATGTCCAGAAAGCGTCTGCGCTCTCCGGGGCCGTTTTTAATCACCTGAAGATCCTCCGGTGAAAAGAAAACGACATTTAAAAGGCCGATCAGTTCACTAGAACGGCGGATCGGCACGCCATTAATTGCAATCCCCTTCGTTTTTGATTTTTTTAGATGCATGTCCACTCGATACGGAATATCCTTTTTCTCAGCCTCTAAACGAAGGTGCGCCTCCTCTTGTCCAAAACGGATCATATCGCGGTCGCGACTGCCTCTGTAGGATTTGTTTGTCATACACAGGTAAATGCCCTCAAGGATATTTGTCTTTCCCTGCGCGTTATCCCCATAAAAAATGTTGATGCCACGGTGAAACGACAATTCCTGTAAACCGTAATTGCGAAAATCCGCCAGCGCAAGTGATTTTACAATCATATGATTATTCCTTTACGATCTCGATGGTCTCGCCGTTAAAGCTAACCACATCCTTGTCATAGAGTTTTTTGCCACGTTGTAACTCAACCTGACCGTTTACCTTAACCTTGCCGTCAAGGATCATGATCTTTGCTTCTACACCGCTTCCAACAAGCTTAGCTGCCTTAAGTGCCTGACCTAGCTTAATGAAATCTTCTCTTAATACCAATTTTGCCATTGTATTAATTCATCCTTTCATACTCAAATTATCTTTATCGTGTTAAATCTGATTTATCGATTTTAATAAACATTAAAGTTTACTGGAAGAATCAGATAAATATAGGTGCCTTCATCGTTACGGATAAAGCATGGTGCCTTCGGGTTAATCATATAGATGTTGATCATCTCATCGTCAATGACTCTGAGCGCATCAATCAAAAACTTTGGATTGAATCCGATCATAATATCCTTACCGCGTTTCTCAATCTCAAGTTCCTCCTTCATAGAACCATATGCAGAGTTAAGCTTAACCTCCATGCTGTGATCGGTTATGCCGATAATAATTGGCTTTTTATCACTATCCTTAATCAACATCGTAGTACGGTCGATACAGGAAAGCATTTCTTTTTTATTGACTGTCAGCTTTGTATCATAGTCGCTGTTTAGCATCTGGTCAATACGGAAATACTCACCCTCAATCAGACGGGAGACAACGATTGTATCATCAAACTCAAACATAACATGATTCTCAGTGAAATACAGACGTACTTCATCCTCTGTTCCGCCACCAATGATCTTGCTGACCTCGCTGAGTGTCTTTCCAGGAACAACAACCTTAATCGGATCATAGGAATCCTTTAACTGTACCTTACGGATGGAGATGCGGTGGCCATCTAAGGAAACAATACGCAGGTTGCTGCCGTTAATTTCTAGAAGCTCACCAGACATCATCTTGTTGTTCTCATTATCTGAGATGGAAAAGAGTGTCTGACGAATAATTTCTTTTAAGGTAAACTGAGACAGTGTTACACAATTTAAGCGTTCCACCTCTGGGAGGAATGTAAACTCATCTGCATTCTTTCCAGGAATTGTAAATTTAATCTTCTCACACTGAATTTTAACAGAGTCACTGTCATCCGTCTCAATCGAGATCTCGTTGTCCGGAAGACGACGAACAATCTCAGAAAAGATTTTTGCATCAATTGCAATACGTCCGTTATCCTCAATGGAACCATGAATCTCGGTTTCAATCCCCAATTCCATATCGTTTGCTGTCATCAAAATGCGTCCTTCTTTTGTCTGAATCAGGATGCACTCTAAAATTGGCATCGTTGTCTTATTGGAAACGGCTTTCGAAACGATCGAAACGCCTTTTTGTAACTCTTCTCTTGGACAAATAATATGCATGGTCGCACACTCCTTTTTTGCTGATAGATAGTATAATAATATATATAGTAGTAGTAGTAGGGGTTGGGGATAATGTGGATAACTCTCAAAAACCTAGGATTTATGCGGTTTGTAGAAGAAAATCTTTGGGGATAACTTGGGGATAACTATGTGGATAAGTGGCCTAGTTATCCCCAAGCCTCTTCAAAGACCTTTCGGTTATTCACCCCAGTGCTGGGTTAATTTTCTTCTGCAACACATCAATTGTGTCCTGTAAAAACTTACTTGTTTTGAGGTCCTCTGTGATCTTCTCGATTCCGTGTCGAACGGTCGTGTGATCACGATTCCCAAGCTCTTTTCCAATCTGTTGAAGGGACAGATCGGTCATTTTGCGACACAGATACATCGCAATCTGGCGTGGATAGGCAATATCCTTGTTTCGCTTCTGTGAGAGAAGTTCATCTGCTTCAAAGCCAAAGTGTGATGCAATCACTTCTACAATCAGAGGAACGGTTACGGTTACCTCCTTGTGATTGTTGATAATGTCGCGCAGTACATCTTCCGCCATGCTGAGCGTGATTTCCTTATTGGAAAGGCGTTTAAAGGCGGTAATGCGGTTGAGAGCACCTTCAAGCTCACGAATATTGGTGTTGATATTTTCTGCGATATAGTTGATAATGTCGTCAGAAATCTTTGTGTTCTCGCTCTCTTCCTTTTTGTGGAGGATTGCAACACGAGTCTCATAATCCGGGGCGGAAACGTCAACCGGAAGACCGACGGAAAAGCGGGAGCGAAGGCGTTCTTCGAGATTTGTGAAGTCCTTTGGTGGCTTATCAGAAGTGATAATAACCTGCTTTCCCGTTTCATATAAATAATTGAACGTATGGAAAAACTCCTCCTGGGTGCTTTCCTTTCCAATTAAAAACTGAATATCGTCAATCATCAAGACATCAATACTGCGGTATTTTTCCTTGAACTCAGCGTTTTTCTTGCCCTTGAGGGAGTCGATCAAATCGTTTGTGAAGGTCTCACTCGTCACGTATAAGACACGCACATTTGGGTCAGATCGCAGAATATAGTGGGCAATTGACTGCATTAAATGCGTCTTTCCAAGTCCTGCACCACCGTAGATAAACAGCGGATTATAGAGGGTTCCCGGGGATTCTGCAACCGCAAGGGAGGCAGCGTGAGCAAATCGGTTATTCGAGCCAACAACAAACGTATCAAACGTGTAGCGGGGATTTAAATTTGCATTCATCACAGCAGCGTAGTAAGAGTTTAACTCAGGGGTCATGATGTTGGAGGCGTCCGGCGCGAGGGTCTGGTGCTTTTCTAAGTCCTCCGGGGTAACAAAGATCACATTGCAGTGCAGGCCGATCTTCTCCTCAATGACAATCTCAAGAATCTGCTTGTACTTCTTCTTGATATAGTCTAATATATTGGGGATACCTTTTGTATCTGCCAGGATATAGACCTGATCATTATCTACGTTATGGATTTCCATTGGGACAATCCAGGTATCGTAGGATACCTTTGAAATATCATAATTCTCCTTAAGGGTGTCTTTTATGGCATCCCAGTTTTCCTTTAATTTGTCAATCATTTGTTACTCCTGACGTCGGTATATGGTAATTTTCGAGAAAAGAGCCTATTAGCCCATATAATGATATTATACTAAAAATAATGAAGAATTTCAAGAGAGAAGAGGAGAGCAGTCTGTAAAAAATATCCCCCAGATTGGGAAATAATTGTGGATAATATTGTGGATAAGCTGGGGATAACATGTGGATAAGTGGCAAAAAGCTGTGGATTGTGTGTGGAAAACAAAGAAGGGGGTAGGGCAAGGTCAATTGTGGATAATGTGGATAAAATAGTTTTATAAAATAAACGAGATAGCTTATCCACATACTTATCCACCAAACGTATGTACTTATCCACATTATCCACAAAAAAAAGTTTGTCGTAAAATAGCGGGTTAGAGAGACGTTTTTTGAAATATCCACATAGTTATCCCAAAGTTATCCCCAAATGGTGGATAACTTTTATCCACAGGTTTTTGTGGCAAAAAAATGGTGGATAACTTTGGGGATAAGTTGGGGATAAGTTAAATGGAAGAAAAAACAAAGAAATTGAAAAAAAAACTTGACGAAACGCCGGTTTCTTAATATAATGCGTATGATGTCCAATTTTTGCAGCGGCGTCAAAAACGCCGCAAAAACGCACCTTCGGGTGCAATCTAAGAAACAACAGGAAAGATTTGAAAACAACACAGAAAAACAAGGAGGTGTTTTGTTATGAAGATGACATTTCAGCCAAAGAAGAGATCCCATGCAAAGGTTCATGGTTTCCGTGCAAGAATGAGCACAAAGGGAGGAAGAAAGGTTCTGGCAGCAAGAAGAGCAAAGGGAAGAAAGGTTCTCTCTGCTTAATTGAGCAGTATCAACTCTCTTAAAAAAAACAGAGACTTTCAGAAAGTCTACAGCAAACGGCAGTCTCAGGCGAACCGGTCGTTGGTCATGTATAAGATGCCAAACGACCGCGCTGATACCCGTATTGGCATATCGGTCAGTAAAAAGGTAGGAAACAGTGTGGTCAGGCATCGGGTTACAAGAGTAATCCGCGAATGCTGCCGCTTACACGAAAAAGAATTAATACAAGGATTGGACATAGTGATTGTTGCCAGACCGTTGGCGAAGGAACAAGGATTAATGGAAATTGAGGATGCTTTTTTTCATGTAGGAAGAAAGCAGAGTATTTTTTTAGAATCGAAGTAGGGTCGGGACTATGAAGAAGATTATGATTCGTATGATAAGGTTTTATCAGAAATATCTATCACCTCTCAAAGTCCGGACCCACTGTATATATACCCCAACTTGCTCGCAGTATGCGATAGAGGCGTTGGAAAAGTATGGAGCTTTGAAAGGCTCCTTACTTGCTATTTGGAGGATATTGCGCTGCAATCCGTTTTCAAAAGGGGGGTACGACCCTGTTCCGTAGGTGGCTTAAGGAGGAAAACAAGTGGATTTTTTATCATTAACACAGAGTAATTGGTTCATCGTAGGACCGATTGCAAAGGTGCTTGGTGTTGTCATGAACGGAATTTATGAATTCCTGGACATGTTCGGCATCGCAAGCATTGGATTGGCGATCATTCTGTTTACGATTATTATCAAGGCTCTGATGCTTCCGCTTTCCATTAAACAGCAGAAGTTCTCAAAGTTAAACAGTATTATGATGCCGGAGATCCAGCAGATCCAGAAAAAGTATGCAAATCTGGATAAATCGAGTCCGAAGTACAATGAAATGCTGCTCAAGCAGAACGAAGAGGTGAAGGATGTCTATGCAAAGTATGGCACTAGCCCGACAGGTGGCTGCGTGCAGATGTTAATCCAGATGCCAATTCTGTTCGCTCTGTATCAGGTTATTTACAAGATTCCGGGCTATATCACAAAGGTAAGAGCGTTCTATGAGCCGATCGTTGAGGCATTAGAGAGCATTCCTACTTATATGGATAATTCAGATTTCGTGACATTGGCACAGCAAAACGGCATCAATGCAGCAGGATTGAGTGATTCTAACAAGCTGATTGATCTGCTTTACAACTTCGATAAGACTGAGTGGACTAAGTTTACCGAGATCTTCCCGAATTTGAATGAGTACGTAGCCAAGGCACTGCCAAGTATCGAGAAAGCAAATTATTTCCTGGGAATGGATTTGGCAACTGCACCTGCACAGCAGCTGTGGCCTGGTGTTTTAATTCCTATTCTTGCCGGTCTTACTCAGTGGCTTAGCTCTAAGATGATGCAGACCGACACCGGAAACAAGAATTCTGAAGACACAATGGGAAGCACAATGAAGACCATGAACATCATGATGCCTCTTATGTCAGTGTTCTTCTGTTTCACATTCTCTGCAGGTATCGGTGTATACTGGATTGCATCTTCTGTTGTTATGATTCTGATTCAGATGATCGTAAACAAGTATATGGAGCGTATTGATATCAATCAGATGGTTGAAAAGAACATTGAAAAGGCAAATGCAAAGCGTGTTAAGAAGGGTCAGAAGCCACTTAAGGCAAAGGCCGTTATGAACGTGCGCACCATTGAAGAAGAAAGAGAACTCGAAGAAAAGAAAGAGGCTGAGCTGAAAGAGCGTGTGACAAAGCAGGTTGAGAAATCAACGGAATACTACTCTTCCACCCAGAAGAAAAAGGGCAAGCTGGCATCGAAGGCCGGAATGGTTCAGCAGTACAACGAAAAGAGTGAAAAGAAGAACAGAAAGTAATCAGTGATTGTAAGGCTGATTACTTGCTTGGGGAAGCTTGCAGATTCAGAAAGGTAAGGTTTGTATGACAGAGTTTGCTACGTTCACTGGAAAGAATGTAGATGAAGCCGTAAACAACGCACTGCTTCAGCTTCAGATCACCAGTGAAAAACTTGAGTATGAGGTTGTTGAAAAAGGTTCGAATGGTCTGCTTGGTTTTATCGGTTCAAAACCGGCTGTGATCCGTGCACGCAAAAAGTCTGATTTTATTGATGAGGGTGAAGAGTTTTTACAAAAGATCTTCCACGAGATGAATATGGAAGTTGATATCGCAGTTGCCTACAATAAAGAAGAGCAGGTTGTTGATATTGTTCTGACCGGAGAAGACATGGGCATCCTGATCGGAAAAAGAGGACAGACACTGGATTCACTGCAGCATCTGGTGAGCCTTGTTATAAACAAACACAGCGAAGAATATATTCGTGTCAAGCTGGATACTGAGAATTACCGTGAAAGAAGAAAGGAAACTCTCGAGCAGCTGGCAAAGAACATTGCCTACAAGGTAAAGAGAACAAGACGTCCGGCATCACTTGAGCCGATGAATCCTTACGAGAGAAGGATCATCCACTCTGCACTTCAGGACGACAAGTTTGTATATACCAAGAGCGAGGGTGAGGATCCGTTCCGCCATGTAGTGGTACTTCCAAAGAAGGAAGCGATTCCGCAGAGAAGATACTACAAAAGCTACGACAAAGGATACAAAACAAATTATGACAGAAGTGTAACTGCGCCAAAGGAGACGGCTAAGGAGACAGCTTCCGAGGAATAATAGAGAAAGTGCCATTCAAAGTTCATACGGACTGTTGAGTGGCATTTTCTGTATCATTCTTGGAAATTGTAGTTTTACGAAACACCCATTCGGTGAAGTGACTTTTGATGTTCATCTTGGGCGTTAGCAAATAAAAAAAGCATCTTATGTAACGATGAAGTGAGGTAGAACATGAAAGAAAATAGTACAATCGCGGCGATCGCAACGGCGCTTAGCCCGGCGGGAATCAGCATCATCCGAATCAGTGGACCGCAGGCATTTGAGGTGATTGACCGCATTTATCGAACAAAAAAAGAGGCAGACGCGATCAAGAAGGGCACATTAGATGCAGGTAAGCGTTTGTCTGCAAAGAAGCTCTCAAACGCGCCGACCCACACGATCCACTATGGCTATATCTGTGATGGAAACGAAGTGATTGATGAGGTGATGGTGTCTGTTATGAAAGGACCGCGTTCATTTACGGCGGAGGATACCGTGGAGATCAACTGTCATGGCGGCATTCTTGTCACAAGGCGCGTGTTAGACTGCGTGTTAAAGAACGGTGCATCGCCTGCACAGCCGGGAGAATTTACAAAAAGAGCGTTTTTAAATGGACGAATTGATCTGTCTCAGGCGGAGGCTGTCATGGAGTTAATCTCTGCGAAAAACCGTTTTGCAATGGATGCGTCGCTTGAACAGCTCTCCGGAAAAATTAAGAACTGCATACAAAGCCTCAGAAGCGCCCTTTTAGACGAGATCGCCTACATTGAGGCTGCATTAGACGATCCGGAGCATATTTCGTTAGAAGGCTATACAGAGGGCCTCATAGGGCGTATCGAGAAGATTCGCGCTGACGTGCAAAGAATGGCCGATTCCTTTGACAATGGAAAGGTTCTTACCGAGGGCATTCGCACCGTAATCGTCGGAAAGCCAAATGCCGGAAAATCCTCGCTT
Organism: Lachnospiraceae bacterium; assembly: GCA_052273485.1. GTDB lineage: Bacteria > Bacillota > Clostridia > Lachnospirales > Lachnospiraceae > Anthropogastromicrobium. The sequence goes on along the minus strand of DAVZID010000043.1, from coordinate 15,184 downwards.
TTGAATGCACTCTCTGGCAGACAGCGCGCGATTGTAACCGAGATTGCAGGTACGACACGCGATACGCTTGAGGAGCAGATCATGTTAGGCGATCTGAGCCTAATTCTTGTTGACACAGCAGGAATTCGTGACACATCGGATGTCGTGGAAAGAATAGGTGTCGAGAAGGCGCGTGAGGCAGCAGCAAAGGCAGATCTTCTGATTTACGTGGCAGATTCGTCCCGTGCGCTTGATGAGGACGATATGCAGATTATGGAGTTGCTAAAAGACAAAAAAAGTATTATTCTGTTAAATAAGTCCGATCTGTCACCAGTCATTTTGCCGCAGGATATCAAGGCAGTGGGGATGGATGCACCAGTTTTGTGGATATCTGCTGCAAAAGAGGACGGACTTGATGCACTTGAGCAGACAATACGCGACATGTTTGAGCAGGGAATGCTCGCAGGAAATGATGAGGTGATCATCACGAATGCAAGACAGAAGACATGTCTTTTGAATGCGTGCAGCAGCTTAGCGCTGGCAGAGGAGGGCATTGAAAATGAGATGCCGGAGGATATGCTTACGATCGATATGATGGATGCCTACACCAGCCTGGGCGAAGTGATCGGTGAGGAGGTCGAGGAAGATCTGGTAAACCGTATCTTTGCGAAGTTCTGCATGGGAAAATAAAACGTACAGAAAATAAAACATACATTGGAGGCAATATATGGCTGTTTTAGAAGAATATTATGATGCAGTGGTGATCGGAGCCGGTCATGCAGGCTGCGAGGCAGCACTCGCATGTGCCAGACTCGGTCTTGAGACGATTGTGTTTACCGTGAGTGTGGAGAGCATCGCGATGATGCCGTGCAATCCAAACATTGGAGGAAGCTCGAAGGGTCATCTTGTAAGAGAAGTGGATGCGCTTGGCGGAGAGATGGGCAAAAATATTGATAAGACCTTTATCCAGTCTAAGATGTTAAATACATCAAAGGGACCGTCGGTACACTCGCTTCGTGCACAGGCAGATAAGCGTGCGTACTCGCAGGAAATGCGTCACACAATGGAAAATACGGATAAGCTGACGATCCGTCAGGCAGAGGTGTGCAAGCTTCTTGTCGATGAAAATAATCATATTAATGGTGTTGTGACCTATTCGGGTGCAATTTACCATTGTAAATGTGTTGTACTTGCAACCGGAACCTACCTGAAGGCACGCTGTATCTACGGCGATGTCAGCAATGAGACAGGTCCGAACGGACTTCAGGCGGCAACCCATCTGACCGATTCCTTAAAGGAAATTGGTATTGAGATGTTTCGCTTTAAGACAGGAACACCGGCAAGAGTCGATAAAAGAAGCATTGATTTTTCAAAAATGCAGGAGCAAAAGGGCGATGCGCGTGTCGTTCCGTTCTCCTTTACAACGGATCCGGAGAGTGTGCAGAAGGAGCAGGTTTCCTGTTGGCTGACTTATACCAATGAGCAGACTCATGAGATTATTCGAAGCAATCTTGATCGTTCTCCGCTCTACTCTGGTGTGATTCACGGAACCGGCCCGCGTTACTGCCCATCCATCGAGGATAAGGTTGTGCGTTTTGCAGACAAGGATCATCATCAGGTCTTTATTGAGCCGGAGGGATTGTACACAAACGAAATGTACTTAGGCGGTATGTCTAGCTCTATGCCGGAGGATGTGCAGTATGAAATGTATCATACGGTGGCAGGTCTGGAAAATGTAAAAATTGTGCGAAATGCGTATGCGATCGAGTATGACTGCATCAATCCAAGACAGCTAAAGCCTACGCTTGAATTTAAAAAAATAGCTGGATTGTACAGTGCTGGACAGTTTAATGGCAGCTCTGGCTACGAGGAGGCCGCAGCACAGGGTATTGTTGCTGGAATCAATGCGGCGCTGCATGTGTTAGGCCGTCAAGAGCTTGTCTTGGATCGTTCACAGGCATACATCGGTGTACTGATTGATGACCTTGTAACAAAGGAAAATCATGAGCCGTATCGTATGATGACCTCGCGCGCTGAATATCGACTGCTGCTTCGTCAGGACAATGCGGATCTTCGTCTGACACCGATCGGCCATGAAATTGGGTTGATTTCCGATGAACGATATGAAAAATTAAACGAGAAAAAAAGACAGATTGAGGCGGAAATCGAAAGACTTCACAATGCAACAATCGGTACGACACCGCAGGTACAGGCATTCCTTGAGACGCATAACAGCACACTTTTAAAGAGTGGAATGACGCTGGAGGAACTATTAAAACGTCCAGAAATCTGCTACAATGATTTGAAAGAAATCGATACGAAACGCCCGAATCTGCCGGAGGATGTGACACAGCAGGTCGAGATCAGTATCAAGTATGAGGGCTATATCAAGCGTCAGCTGCAGCAGGTCGAGCAATTTAAAAAGCTTGAAAAGAAGAAGCTGTCACTTGATTTTGACTACAGTCAGGTGCCCAATCTGCGAAAAGAGGCAATCCAGAAGCTGAATGAATATCAGCCGGCTTCGATTGGTCAGGCATCCAGAATATCAGGTGTTTCACCAGCAGATATATCAGTACTTCTTGTCTATTTAAATAGATAAAAATAAGAAAAAACTATTTGATATAGATTCGCAGGTATGGAATAACAGAAATGAATGCATAAATAGGAGAAAATAAATGGGAGAAATGATGCAGCAGGGAGAATGCATTGAAAAAATAAAAAGTGCATTTGCCCAGATTGGACATGAATTGACCAACAAACAGGCAGAGCAGTTTTATCAGTATTACGAAATGCTTGTTGAGACGAATAAGGTAATGAATCTTACCGCAATCACCGAGTTTGATGAGGTTGTTCAGAAGCATTTCGTGGATAGCGTGCTCAAATCAGAGACATTTATTAAGAAAGATACGAAGACTCTGATTGATGTCGGAACTGGTGCCGGTTTTCCTGGTGTTCCATTAAAGATTATGTATCCACAGTTAAAGGTAACACTATTGGATTCTTTAAATAAGAGATTAAATTTCTTAAATCAGGTGATTGAAAAGCTTGGCCTTGAAACTATCACTACCGTTCACTATCGTGCGGAGGATGGGGCTAGAAAAGCGGAGCTTCGAGAGCAGTTTGACTGCGTAGTATCGAGAGCAGTAGCGAATATGTCAACATTGTGCGAGTATTGCCTTCCATATGCAAAGGTAGGCGGATGCTTTGTGGCATATAAGTCTGGAAATGCCGAGGAGGAGATTGACAAGGCAAAGAAGGCAGTACATCTGCTGGGCGGCGCAAAGGAGAATGCAATCTACTTTGATCTGCCGGATTCGGATATTGGACGCAGTCTTGTTATCGTGAAGAAGAAAGAGCCAACAGCAAAGAAATATCCGAGAAAAGCGGGACTTCCGAGTAAGGAACCGCTGCAGTAAGGGAACTTACCGTTCGCAGGACACCGAATTCGTCCTGGTGATCTGTCAAATCCTCATGCAAGCATGGGAGTTATCCAGATCGGACAAGATATGTGAACTGTGATTAACAATGTTCCACGTGGAACATTTGCAATTAAAGACACAAAAGAGATGTTTCACGGGGGATAACGTTCCACGTGGAACATTTTTTTATGGCAATTTGAAAGAAGACGTGCTATACTGTAGAAAAGACGTAAAGATAATCGTTACAGATCAGCAGGACGTATGATCTGTAACAATAATCATGCTATTTAGCAGAAATGAGGATATTATGGGAAGAATTATAGCTGTTGCAAATCAGAAAGGTGGAGTTGGCAAAACCACTACGGCAATCAATCTGGCAGCCTCCTTAGCAGAGTACCAGAAACGTGTACTGATTATTGATATGGACCCTCAGGGAAATACCACAAGTGGATTTGGTGTTGATAAGGATGAATTGGAGCATTCTTTATATGATTTAATTACAGACAACTGCACAATACAGGAATGCATTATGGAAAACGTATTGTTTGACACATTGTCTCTTATCGGATCAAACGTGAATCTATCAGGAGCGGAAATCGAGTTAATTGACGTGGAACGCAAGGAATTTATTCTGAAGGACGCGCTAGATGAGATCAAGGATCAGTATGATTTTATTGTAATTGATTGTCCACCGTCTTTAAGCATGTTGACAGTCAATGCACTAAGCGCAGCAGACACGGTGCTTGTTCCAATTCAGTGTGAGTATTATGCACTCGAAGGTCTCACTCAGCTGCTACATACAATCAATCTGGTGAAGAGTCGCTTAAATCCAGATTTGGAAATGGAAGGCGTTGTATTTACGATGTATGATGCGAGAACCAATCTATCTTTGCAGGTAGTTGAAAATGTAAAGGACAATTTGCAGGAGAGAGTTTATAAGACCATTATCCCGAGAAATGTGCGCCTTGCGGAGGCACCAAGCCATGGACTTCCAATCAACTTGTATGATCCGAGATCAACAGGTGCGGAGGCCTATCATCAGCTGGCAGAAGAGGTAATTAGCAGAGAATAAGGAATGTGGGTATGCTTTCAGAAAAGCATGATTTTAGAAAGGACGAATGAATGGCACTCAATAAAAAAGGTGGTCTTGGAAAAGGACTCGGCAAAGGAATTGATTCATTGATCAGCAATGTGTATTCAGTAGAAGCAAAGAAAAAAGATTCAACAGCAGTAGCAGAGAAAAAGGAACCAGAGACAACCGTAAAGTTACGTCTGGTAGAGCCAGCATCTTCTCAGCCACGGATGAAGTTTGATGAAGACGCACTGACTGAACTTGCAGAGTCCATCAAAAAATATGGCGTGATTCAGCCGATTGTAGTAAAGAAGGTGGATGACCATTATCAGATCATTGCTGGAGAACGCAGATGGAGAGCGGCAAAGCAAGCTGGTTTAAAGGATATTCCAGTGATCATAAAGGATTATGATGAACAGCAGATCGCCGAGATTGCACTGATCGAAAATCTTCAGAGAGAGGATTTAAACCCGATTGAAGAGGCAAAAGCATATCAGTCTTTGATTGATAAGTACCAGTTAAAGCAGGAGGAGATCGCAGAGAAGGTATTTAAGAGCCGTAGTGTGATCACAAATGCGCTGAGACTATTAAAGCTGGATGACGAGGTTCAGCTTATGCTGATGAATGGTCAGATTACAAATGGACATGCAAAGGCAATTTTAGGTCTGGAAGATAAAGAGCAGCAGCGGGCTGTCGCACAGAAGGTTGTGGATGAGCAGTTAAGCGTGCGTGATACTGAGAAATATATCAAGAGTGTGTTAGATAAGAAAAATGAGACAGCAGCTACAAAACCAGTTTTGCAAAACCAGACACTTTATGAGACATTGGAGAGTCGCATGAAGTCTCGTATGGGAACAAAGGTTCAAATTAAAAGAAAAGCTGAGGACAAGGGAAAGATCGAGATTGATTATTATTCAAATGAGGATCTGGAACGCATCATTGAACTGATGGGAATCACTGAGGATACAATCGGTTAAATTGGTGAAAACTTTGAAAAAGTAAAAATGGACAGGGGATAACTGTTCAACTAGAGGAAAGGAAAATAAAATATGGAAATTCTGAATCAGGCGATGGAGTTTACACAGCAATACAGTCTGTTCTTTTTAGCAGGTATGTTTGTTGTGATTTTGATTCTCGTAATCTGCATGACTGTCATGAACAGCAGAATGAAGGAACTGCAATCGGCATATGAAGATTTTATGCGCGGCAATGATGGAAAATCACTTGAGGGTATTTTACAAACAATAGTAGAAGATAACAAGCGTGTAAAGATTCAATGTAAGCGTGATATTGATGAAATCATTAGTATGAAAAAAGGTCTCAAGGCAACCTACAAGAAAATTGGTATTATGAAATATGATACCTTCCGTGGAATGGCTGGAAAGCTTAGCTTTTCGTTAGCACTTCTAGATGGAGATGATAGTGGTTTTGTGTTAAGCAGTATGCATACGCAGGATGGCTGCTATAGCTATCTCAAAGAGATCATTCACGGTGAGTCCCATGCGACACTTAGTAACGAGGAGCGTGATGCGTTGGCGATGGCGTTAAACTATAATGTCGATGCGGCAAAGCTTGAAGAAAAGCAGGCACAGCAGGTTCAATCGACGACGCCTGCACAACAGGATCATGATGAGCAGCAAAATTAAATAGAGTAATCGTAATTACAAAGAAAACGGTTTTCAGGACAGAAGAGGATGTCTTGAAAGCCGTTTCGGTATTTTATAAAAGATGTGGGATTTAATTGTTGCAATCTAGCATTTAAGAAAAAGCAAATTATTCAAAAGGGTACTTAAAGAATGGAAAGCAGTTCATTCAACTGTATAATTTCATAGGTTGGTGCTTGTGACAGTGTATTTACAACACCTTTTGGGTTGAACCAGCAGGTATCAATGCCATACTGGATGCCACCGCTGATATCGGAAGTCAGAGAGTCACCAATGACAAGTGCCTGTGACACCGGAATCTGTAATTTTTCAAATACTACATCAAAGAATTCTTTCTTTGGCTTTTGACATCCAAGTTCCTCTGAGATAAATAATTCTGAAATCATAGGAGTAAGCTCAGAGCGGGAGAGTCGGCTGTGTTGAGTGGCACTTCTTCCATTTGTGATGATCGAAAGAGAGTATCCTTTTTTGTAAAGTGCACGGCAGACTTGCAATGCATTTGGAATTGGTGTACAGTCTTCACCAAGATGATCCTGATAGCTTTTGCTCATAAGAGATGGATCACCATCCTTACCTACCGCAGCAAGAAAATCACGGAATCGAGCAATCGACAGAGCAGCAGTAGTAATTTCACCGCGTTCGTATGCCTTCCAGTAGGAAAGATTGATGCCCTGGTAAAGAGCAAGTGTTTCTTCTGAGAATGGAACATGGAAAGCATCGCATACCTTATGAAAGGCATACGTTTCTCCGGCATCAAAGTCAAACAGGGTGCCGTCAAGATCAAATAGTAAATGAGTATAAGTCATAGTAATGTCCTTTCTGGTGTTAATATATGCTATCTTAACATGGAAGCGAATAATTGGCAACCTGGTAATGTTCCACGTGGAACATTCCATAACCCACTTTACAAAAAAGAATCCGTGGTATATAATAAATAATGCCTGTTTTCCTTATAAAACAAGGCATTTATTGAGTATGAGAGTAGAGACAGAAAGGTTTGGAAAACTATGTTAGATATCAAGTTTGTCCGCGAGAATCCGGACGTTGTCAGACAGAACATCCGTAATAAGTTTCAGGATGCAAAGCTTCCGCTGGTCGATGAGGTAATCGCTCTGGATCTTCGCAACCGTGAGATTAAGAAGGAAGTAGAGACCCTTCGTGCAAATCATAAGAAGGCATCTAAGCAGTACGGTGCACTTCGCGCACAGGGAAAGGTAGAAGAGGCTGAAAAGCTGCGTGCAGAGGATGCAGCTTCTGAGGAACGCATGGCAGCACTGAGCGCAGAGGAGAAGCAGGTTGAGGCTGATCTGAAGCAGAAGATGATGATCATCCCAAACATCATTGATCCGTCCGTTCCGATTGGAAAGGATGACAGCGAGAACGTAGAGGTTGAGCGTTTTGGTGAGCCAGTTGTTCCGGATTTCGAGATCCCGTATCACACCGATATTATGGAGTCTTTCAACGGTATTGATCTTGACAGCGCAAGAAGAGTAGCTGGAAACGGATTCTATTATCTGATGGGTGATATTGCAAGATTACACTCTGCTGTAATTTCCTATGCAAGAGATTTCATGATCAATCGTGGATTTACCTACTGTGTACCGCCTTTCATGATCAGAAGTGATGTTGTTACTGGTGTTATGAGCTTTGCAGAGATGGACGCAATGATGTACAAGATCGAGGGTGAGGATCTTTACCTGATCGGAACTAGCGAGCATTCCATGATCGGAAAGTTCATTGATACCGTTAACAAAGAAGAGAATCTTCCATACACTCTGACAAGCTACTCTCCATGTTTCCGTAAGGAGAAGGGTGCTCATGGTCTGGAGGAGAGAGGCGTATACCGTATCCATCAGTTCGAGAAGCAGGAGATGATCGTAATCTGTAAGCCGGAAGACAGCATGATGTGGTATGATAAGCTGTGGAAGAATACAGTTGATCTGTTCCGCAGCATGGACATCCCGGTTCGTACATTGGAGTGCTGCTCTGGTGACCTGGCAGATCTGAAGGTAAAATCTGTTGATGTTGAGGCTTGGTCTCCACGTCAGAAGAAGTACTTCGAGGTAGGAAGCTGCTCCAATTTAGGAGATGCACAGGCGCGTCGTCTGGGTATCCGTGTAGTAGCTCCGGATAAGACAAAGTATTTGGCTCATACTCTGAACAATACAGTAGTTGCTCCGCCGCGTATGCTGATCGCATTCTTAGAGAATAATCTGCAGGCTGACGGAACCGTTCGTATCCCAGAGGTTCTGCGTCCATACATGGGTGGAATGGAAAAGCTGGTTCCGAAGAAATAATTCGGAGAAAGCATTTGTAAAAGAAGACGATATAGAAGAGTAATAAAGGAGGGAATGTTATGCACGCATACTTACCGGCAATTGGATTTGGACAGATTACAAAAAAGTCGCAGCTTCAGCAGCTGTTAAGCAGCGTGCAGAGCTTCCCAGATCAGATTCGGACAATTCGATTGGATGAGGAGAGCAGTCTTGTTGTTTACACAAAGGAAGTTGCACCGGATATTGGTCTGATGATTTGCGGGGAAGAAGACACGCAAGGCAGCTTTCAGATGGAGTATTACGCTCCGTATATCAATAGCAATGTCTGTTCATCAGAGGCAGAATGCAGCATTGAAAAGGAAAGTTCGAGAGAAGCTTACGACGGTGTCTGCGATGACTGTAGGCTAGGATTAAACTTGATCTTTTCTGTAAATAATTTTATGGAATACCGAAAGTACCAGGTACTTCAGGGCTTCTATCCAACGGTGACGGGTGTTTGTCTGTCCGCTCTGTGCACACAGGGAAAAATCCTTCTTCCGATATTGAAGCGGCCAGAGGCGGCTCGCCTTGCTAAGAAAAAAGAGCAGGGACGCCAGAAATTAATCGAGGCGGCAAGAGAGGGAAGTCAGGAGGCGATCGACAGTCTGACAATCGATGATATGAATCTGAGCAATAAGGTGAGCAGACTATTAAACAGCTGTGATATCTATACAATGGTTGAGTCGAGTATTATGCCGTGTGGTATGGAGAGCGACCGCTATACAATCATTGGAGAAATTATGAGTGTGGTGCCATTGATGAATGAAATCAGTAGGGAACCACTGTGTCAGATGGATGTGATGTGCAATAATATCTGCATTCGCGTGCTGATAAATCGAGCTGGTCTGATGGGAGAACCGATGGTAGGACGACGCTTTAAGGGCGATATTTGGCTGCAGGGCACGGCAAACTTTATTTGACAAGCAATAGGAAATATGATATCATGAATGACGTATGAAGCGCCATTTTGCTAGAAAAAAGAACAAATGGCCTGCTGCATATGTGAACAAAGTTCTCTTAGTTAAATGGATATAACAGGGACCTCCTAAGTCTCAGTTGTGGGTTCGATTCCCGCAGGGAACAGTTTTGAAGCGGTTATGACGGCAGAATATGTTGGTCATTGCCGCTTTTTGTTTTGAGTTAGTGGGATATAGCAAGACAGACAGAAAAACGAATAGAAAGGATCAGGAGAGAGATGAAAAAGGAGTATATTGAACATTATAGTAAATGCCTTGGAAAAACAATGCATATGTGCATCTATGGTCATGCGGGTGTGCCGGTTCTTGGTTTTCCAACGCAGGACGGCAAATGTTATAATTATGAGGATTTTGGCGTGATCGGACAGCTGTCTGATTTTATTGAACAGGGACGTATCCAGATTTTTATGGTCGATACCGTGGACGAGGAGAGTTGGTCTTGTCAAAATGGAATTTTGTCATGGCGTTCAGCTAGACAGGAACAGTATCACCACTACATCGTGGATGAAGTGTATCCGATTATCATGGCGAATTGTTCATCCAAAGTGCTTCCAATCGTGACTGGTCTTAGTTTAGGAGCCAATCATGCGGCAATTACATTCTTGCGTCGTCCAGAGTTGTTTAGCGGAATGCTTGCACTGTCTGGCGTGTATAACAGTGATTATTTCTTCCATGGCTGGTGTGATGGAAATCTTTATCAGAACTCTCCAGAGCGTTTTTTGGAAAATATGCCGGCCGATCACCCGTATATCAATCTGTACAATCAGAAGAAGATGATTTTTTGTGTTGGACAGGGAGCCTGGGAGTATGAGGGAGTTCAGACGCTGCGCAATCTGAAACGCATCTTTGATGAGAAAGGAATCCATGCATGGTGTGATTTTTGGGGAAGTGATGTTTCTCATGACTGGTATTGGTGGTTTATCCAGCTTCGTTATTTCCTGCCAAAACTAATCGAAAATAAGGGTTGACTTTTCCAATTGCGGTATGGTATAGTGACAACATCAGAACTGAACAATTGAATCTTGTGAGGGAGTAATTCGCGGATTACGTGATTTGTCAACAGACTCGGCGTATGCCTGGCAAATCTTAAAGAATGAGACTCATGTGTGCTTTTACAATTGATAAGGCATACATGAGTCTTTTTGCATATATCGCGAAGAAAAGTTCAAACTGGTTCTGAGAGGTACAGGGAAGAAAGAACAGAAGGAGGTTTGCGTATGGAGTATCACAGTAAGGACAAACGAGAAGTTTTACAGGAACTCGATGTGCAGGAGGCGAGGGGCTTAAGTACCGGAGAGGTACAGAAACGCAGGGAAAAGTTTGGCGAGAATCGACTTCGTGCAAAGAAAGCAAAGAGTAACTTAGAGCGGTTTGCAGAGCAATTTAAGGATGTGATGATTTTAATTTTGCTCGCAGCGGCGGCGGTATCATTTGTTGTGGCATGTGTGGAAGGAGATACAGAAGGATTTTTTGAACCACTGTTGATTTTATTGATCGTGGTCGTAAATGCGATTATGGGTGTTATGCAGGAGAGCCGTGCCGAGAAAGCACTAGAGGCACTAAAAAATATGTCGGCTCCACATGCACGAGTGCTTCGAGATGGAACGGAATCAATCATTGACGCATCTGAGCTTGTGCCAGGTGATATCATACGCCTGGAAGCAGGTGATTTTGTTCCTGCCGATGCAAGGCTTCTTCGAAGTGTTAGTCTAAAGAGTGAGGAGTCGGCGCTAACCGGGGAATCAGTTCCAAGTGAAAAGGAAGCATCTGCCTGTCCAAAGGAGGATGCACCGATTGGCGATCGAAGCAATATGGTCTTTTCTGGCTGCAGCATCACATACGGTACGGCAGTAGCAGTTGTGACGGCAACCGGAATGGATACGGAGATGGGAAAGATTGCAAATCTGTTAGAGGGTGCAGATGATGGGCAAACACCACTTCAAAAACGATTGGCACAGCTTGGTAAGTATTTGGGGATCTTGGCACTGGCGGCATGTGCAATCATTTTTGTGGTGGGACTAGCAAGCGGTCTTGAGGTGATGGAAATGTTTATGACGTCGGTATCGCTTGCGGTATCGGCAATCCCAGAGGGCCTTCCTGTCATTGTCACAATTGTATTGTCAATTGGTGTGCAGCGCATGGTAAAGAAAAATGCACTGATTCGTCGTTTACCAGCAGTTGAGACTTTAGGCAGCGCCTCGGTCATTTGCTCGGATAAGACTGGAACATTGACACAGAATCGAATGACATTGGTAGAGACCTATTTAGACGGACAAAGTCATTCTGAAAAATTGGAAGTACTCCCATCCGAAAAGGTAAAACAGCTGCTTTGTATGGGCACACTTTGCTGTGATGGATCCGTTGTATTTGATGGGGAGAAGGAGCAGCACATCGGTGATCCAACGGAGACGGCGATTGTGTTAGCAGCACATAAAAATGGAATGCCAAAAGAAGAACTTGCTAAAACGTACCCGCGTCTGGCAGAGCTTCCGTTTGATTCCGATCGAAAGCGAATGACGGTTGTTTGTCGCATGGATGGAAAGCTCATTGCGATTGTCAAAGGTGCATTTGATGGGATGGAGCCGCTTTGTACGTCAGGCGATTTGGAGCAGGCGCGCCGGATCACGGAAGAGATGAGTGAGAGGGCGCTTCGTGTATTGGCGGTTGCCTATAAAGAGATCGACAGCATTCCAACAGGAGATGCAATGAAATCATTGGAAAGTGATCTTCATTTCTATGGACTGGTTGGCATGATTGATCCGCCAAGACCAGAGGCAAAGGCAGCAGTGGCGAGATGCCGCAAGGCAGGAATTAAGCCTGTTATGATTACGGGTGATCATGTGGTGACCGCATCTGCGATTGCAAAGGAGCTTGGCATCATGAAAAAAGGTGATCGAGCCGTAACTGGTGCACAGGTCGATGCGATGACGGATTCGGAATTGGATGCCCAGGTAGAAAACATTGCGGTCTATGCGCGTGTATCACCGGAAAATAAAATTCGTATCGTAAAGTCTTGGCAGCGAAAAGGACAGGTTGTGGCGATGACGGGAGATGGTGTGAATGATGCGCCAGCACTGAAGGCTGCAGATATCGGATGCGCAATGGGCATTACCGGAACGGATGTAGCAAAGGGCGCTGCAGATATGACATTGACGGATGATAATTTTGCAACCATCGTTGATGCAGTAAGAGAAGGACGCGGTATCTATGCCAATATTCGAAAGGTAGTTGGCTATCTGTTAGGAACGAATATCGGTGAGGTGGTCACCGTCTTTACGGCGATGATGCTGTGGCATAAAACACCACTTCTTTCCATGCAATTGTTGTGGATCAATCTGGTTACCGATAGTTTGCCTGCGATTGCGCTTGGTATGGAAGATGTCGAGCCAGAGGTTATGGAACAAAAACCAAAGCCCAAAAGCGAAGGATTGTTCGCTCATGGGCTTGGCGTGAGAATTGTTCTTCAGGGATTTATGTTTGGTTTGCTTACACTAGTTGCTTTCTGGATTGGAGAAAAAGCGACTGGAACACTCGAGGGTGGACAGACAATGGCATTTGCCGTATTGTCGCTGTCACAGGTGATCCAGGCATATAATATGCGATCTGAGCATTCGCTCTTTGTAATTGGAGCATTCACAAATAAAAAATTGAATCAAGCTGCACTGCTTTCGATCGTACTAGTAGTAGCAGTACTGTTTACGCCACTTCGTATTCCGTTTGGTCTGGTAACGCTTTCTTGGCAGCTGTACGTAGCAGCGCTTGGACTGATCCTTGTTCCGCTTTTCGTGATGGAATGCTCAAAAGCTTTTGGATTGATTCGCCATCAGCATTAAATCTGCTTTTTGCTGTGCAGACCGACCTTATGATAGTAAATAAAGAGAAGCACGCTGCAAAGAATCCAACCAAATGGGTAACCGAGAGCAACGGCTATGACGGTGTCAAAGCACTTTGAGATGATGAATAGATAAATCTGACGGAAGACAATGAAGCTTCCCATCATGATCACCATCGGCGCGGTGGAATTTCCGGCACCGCGCAGTGCGTTGGCATAGATCTGGTTAAAGCAGATAGCAATATAAAATGGCATCATCAGGCGGATGAAGCGCACACCGAAGCTAAGTACCTCAGAATCTTGTGTGAAGAGAGATGCCAGAGCTGGAGCAAATAAAAGAACTGGGAACATCAAAATTATGGCAGCACCGATTGCAATGAAAAGCGCAGTGGTGGTGCCTTTTTTTGCACGCTGCATGTTGCTAGCGCCGAGGTTTTGCCCAACGAAGGTTGTGATAGACAAACCGATGCTCTGGATTGGAAGCAGACAGAACTTATCTAACTTTCCATAGGTAGTCCATCCAGCCATACAGGATGAACCAAAGTGGTTGATGTAGGACTGAACAAATACGTTTGAGAAAGAGGTAACGGCCATCTGGAGTCCTGCTGGAAAACCGATGCGAAGAATTGAGAGCGTGGTTGCCTTGTCGATGTGAAGATCCTTCCAAGTAAGCTTATAGGCATTTGTCTCTCGCGTCAGAATTGTCAGCACGAGAATCGCAGAAATCCACTGGGAAATAATCGTGGCAAGCGCAACGCCTGATACGCCCATGTGAAAGACAATTACAAAGAGCAAATCGAGAACGATGTTTGTCACAGCACAGACAATCAGAATGTAGAGTGGGCGTGTGGAGTCACCGACTGCACGTAAAATTCCAGATCCCATGTTGTAGAGCATTAGGCCAGATACGCCTGCAAAGTAAATCGTCAAGTACAGGGAGGATTCTGGAAAAACATCTTCTGGCGTGTCCATCAGGCGAAGGAAGAAAGGCGATAGGAACAGGCCCGCGATCGTGAAGAACACAGCGAGCACAAGCGTCAGTGCAATCGTGGTATGTACAGTACGGTGAAGTGCCTTGTTGTCACGACTTCCGAAGTTATGGGAGATAACGACACCTGCACCGGTGGATAAGCCAGAGAAAAATCCGATGATCGTGTTGATAATGCAGTCGGTGGAACCGACTGCCGCGAGCGCTGTTTTGCTGACGTAGTTGCCGACCACAATACTGTCAACGGTGTTGTAGAGCTGCTGAAATAAATTTCCGACAAGAAGCGGAAGAGCAAATAGAATCAGCTGCTTGGCAATGTTTCCTTCGGTCATTAGCCGGGCACCGGAGGAATGCTTCTTTTGTGAGAGGGAAAAACTCATGATAACGCCTTTCTGTGTTTTGAAAAATGAATTGTATCGTATTTTTTAGTATAGCACAAAAGGAGTGAGGCAGAAATGGAGAATTCTGGCTTTCTTATCCCTCATAATATGGTTTGGCCATGTTATAATTGATTTGGTTTATTATCGCCAATTTATTTTCTTCTCTCGCAAAGTATAAAGCAGTCCGAATCCAGCTTAATGGACTGTAGATTTCCATGATTTGAGAAGTATATTTTTCGATGACATAAAGAATATCCCAACTATCTAGTTTGAGTAATTTACTGATTACGCTATCGGTTGGCTTTTGCTCTTTTCCAATCATAATCGTAGTGGTATGACTGTTTAAAAGGTCATATAAAATTGCAAAAATTGAATCAACAGCATCGGAATGAATTTTTTGTTGAGATGCGATTATGTATACACTCTCGAAATCAAAATGTCTATATAAAAAATCCTTTGAATATCGTTCCAATTTTTCATTAAAGTCATTGTATAGTTTCGATCAGCCTTGACGAGTAAAAAAATAATATAAAAAAACCTCCCACTTTTCGGGGATTT
>DAVZID010000042.1:0-29336 GCA_052273485.1 Lachnospiraceae bacterium | reverse complement strand
TTTGTGCTTAAAAAGGATGACGGCACAAATAAGTTTTCGGGATAAGATGGTCTTTTTTGGCGGATTTGTTCAAAAGGACATAAGTACAGTATGTCTCAAAATTTAAAGCTATACTACCGTATAAGGAAGCAAGAGCCATGTCCGTTCTGCAAAGGGCGTCGTCGTAAACTTAGACATTTTTATTAATACCAAAAGCTATGTCAAATAGGAACTCTCTATTGACATAGCTTTTACTTCATAAAGTGCTATTTTTTTCACTTTGTCAAAAAATTTTTTTTTAACTTATCTTTGTAATAATTGTGTAAAATGATGGTAAGCCAACTTCTTGACAATTTGTCCAGAAGTTGGACAAATTATAAAATTTGCCTTTTTACAACATTTTACTTGTAATTTAATTTATTTAGAAATATAATAAACATGTATTTACGCCTCAAATGTGTACTACACTATGTGGCGGTACACATTTTCCAATAAAGGGGACATAATTAAATTGAAAAGAAAAGTAGTAAGTTGTTTTATGGTAGCAACGTGTGTGGTAACATTGCTTTCTGGATTCAAAAGCAAAGAGAGTGCATACAAAGCAAACAACAGTGAAGGAAAGCACGAGCCAATCACATTTATGTACAGTGTCGGCGCAAAGGAACTGATTGATGCGGTACACGAGAAATATCCAGAAATTAATCTCGTTCAGATTCCTTATGGAGGCGGAAATAATTCATGGTATACAGCAAGTCAGATGATTACTGGAGAAATGCCGGATATTTATAATAGCTCTATGCCATGGGCACAGTACAGTGATAAAATGCAGGAGAATCTTGTGGACTTGTCGGGATATGATTTTACAGACAATTTTCTTCCAACACAAATTAGGGATGGACAAGTAGATGGAAAAATATATATTCTGCCATGTAATTTAAATGTATATGGTATTGTGTACAATAAAACTTTGTTTGAAAAACATGGCTGGTCAGTTCCAAAAAGCTTTGAGGAACTAAAAGTACTTGCTCCAGAGATTGAAGCAGCAGGAGTAAATCTTGCCATAACCAATGAAAGAGCTTTGGCATACAATTTTCAGTATTTGTGCAATTTAGCAGACACATTGGGATTATCAGATATAGAAGGTATTGAGTGGCAGCGAAAGTTTTTAAAAGGTGAGGCATCAGCAGAAGAGGGATTTGGTGAAGCACTGGATTATATGCAGGAATGGGTTGATCTTGGTATGCTTATGACTACGGAGCAGTCTGTCGAAAAATATGGATTGCCTAAGGATAAGAAACCAATCGATTTGTTTGCAGAAGGAAATACTGCATTTTTTATTGGCAATTTTGATAAGAAAACACAAAATGCAGATGGAACTGGTGATCAGTATGCATTAATACCATATCTTTCAAAGGATGGAACCAACAATAGGATAATTACATCCATTAATCGTTATTGGGGTATCAATAAGAAATTGGAAGAACCCGGAAATGAACAGAAGCTTGAGGATGCACTGCATGTTATGGAGGTGTTGTCTACGGTAGAAGGACAGAAGACCTTGAGTAGAGGCGGTGATGCGCTGAATACACTGCTTGGTATATCAGTAGAAGAGGATAGTCCATATTATGGAGTACTTGCTGAAATTAATGAGGGACATTCATCTCCATTTCTTTATGATGGATGGACTGGAGTGCTGGTAAATATCGGGGAAAATGTAAAAAAGTTCTGCAATGGAGAGCAAACGAAAGAGGAAACACTTGAAAATATAGATAAAAATAATCAGGAAACCGTGAAAAAGGGTGTTACTATATATGCTCACGCAGATGAAGTTATTGATCTTGAAACAACGACTCGTCTTGTAGGACAGGCATTTTGTGAAAAAGTAGATGCAGACTGTGCATTGATATCACAGGATGCTTTGCGTGAAGATGGAGATATCCAAAATGGAAGCGGAGTATCTGGCATTATACTTCCCACAGATATAGATGATGAGTATTTGGCAGTGTTTACACCGGGAGGTAGAGACGGAAAGATAAAAACTATCACCTTAACTGGAAAGCGAATTAAAGAGGTTCAGGAGCAGGGATATGATGCAAAGCCTACAGATTCGAGAGTTGATCCAAATTTGACTGCAAATTTTCCGTATGTACTTGTAACAAAGGAAGGCTTTGAACTGGATGACGAAACAGAATATACAGTAGTGATCTGCGGTGCAACAGCTGCATTAAAGGAAGAAGGACATGTTGTTGATACAGAAGTGCTTGGCGTTACTGCAATTCAAGAGTATTTTAGCAAGCTTGAAAATCCGATGCATATTACTGCAAAGGACATTGAATGGAAATAACAACACAGGAATAATTTGATGAAAAAAAGAAGAAAGCAATATATTTTATTTGGTATTGTTTTATTGGTAGGTTTGTTTTTGGGTTTTTGTTCGTTAAGAATAGGTTTGTCGTATCTGAATAATTTAGTATTTTCAGAAAGACAAAATCAGCTTCAAGAGGTAGTTCAACAGTATTTCGATAAAGTGGATCTTGTTACGGAAAATTCGTGGCAGAAAGCACTGGAAATAAAAGAACGGTTTGTAGATGATAATCTGACAGATACAGAATGCGTACAAAAATTTTTAAAAACAGAACTTAAAGTACAGCATATGGAAGAAGAGGGAAGCCAGCCTATTGCAATCAGCAATGATGGATCTTATATTGATGAGAATGGATGGCATGGCACACTGGGAGATATAGAACCGCTTATTGATTGTGGAGAGCGTGTGAGCTATATTTACGAAATCCCTTTCACTGGTAAGCTGTTCAATCTGTATGTATATAAGCTGGAGCTGCCGGTTGAAGTAACAGATGGAAACCGCGTATGTTCAATTGGATTTGTAGGGTTGTCCAGAGAGATGGAATCTATGAACCAATATTTTAAATGCAGTGCATACGGAGGAGATAACAGTACTTATATTCTGGATCGTTATGGTGCAAAGCAGTATGTTGATGAGTCTGCCAATGTAAATCTTTTGAAAGGACAAAATGTTTATACAGTGCTTAGAAAAGAGTCGGAGGCAGAAGGAAAGAACTTTGACGAAATTCTTATAGAACTTGATAAAAACAGAGTAGTTTATTCTGATATACAGATTTCAGGAGAACAGTGTTTTTATGCAATGCGGAAAATGGCTGATTCGGATTATGTGATTGTCTATGTCAATCCAACTGATCGAGTTGCTATGAGTACGCAGACGCTGGTTAATCTGGTAATTGAAGTTCTTCTTGCAGCCATGGTGGCAATCAGCTCAGTTATCATGGGGGTTTTTATTTTTGTTACCATACAGAGTCAAAGGAAGCTGCGTATGGAGGAAGAAGCAAAAGAAAAGCTGATGAAGTTGAACGGAGAACTCGACAAGGCAAATGAAGAGTTGAAAAGCTCAATGGAAGCAACACAAAGTGCCTTTGCAATGGCAAGGGAAGCCAGCAGGTCAAAGAGTACATTTCTTGCGAATATGAGTCATGATATACGTACACCGATGAATGCGATTATTGGTGTTACAACACTTATAGAGCATAATGTGAACTCGTCAGATAAAGTCCTAGAATATGTAGATAAAATTAGGCTGTCAGGCAACCACTTATTGGGACTTATCAATGAAGTATTGGATATGAGTAAGATTGAGAGTGGAAAAACAGAATTGGATACAGCAGTATTTAACATGGAAGATATTCTGAGTCAGATTGATACAGCATTTAAAGCACAGACAGATGAAAAAAAACAGAAATTTACAGTTAACATTCCAGCATTTCAGTTTCCTTGGATCATGGGTGACAGCATACGTTTGACACAGGTGTTGAACAATATTGTTTCCAATGCTGTGAAGTATACACCAGTTGGTGGAAAAATAAATGTGGATGTCGAAGAGATTCCTAGGGACTCTCATAAATTTAACAAGTTCATTTTTCGTATCATCGATAATGGAATTGGCATGAGTAAGGAATATCAAAAGCATATTTTTGAGTCATTTACCCGTGAGGAAAGTTCTGTAACAAATAAAATACAGGGTACTGGTCTTGGCATGGCTATCGTTAAAAGTCTGATTGATTTGATGGGCGGCACTATTCAGGTCTATAGTGAACAGGGAAAAGGAAGTACTTTTGAGGTAGAGCTTGAGTTTAAAATCGCAAAGGCACCAGTTGAGACTGAAAAAAATAAGCAGGCTGATATGGCAATGGAAGAATACGCTCTGAATGGTAAAAAATTTCTTTGTGCTGAGGATAATGAATTGAATGCAGAAATTCTGCAGGATCTTCTTGATATGAATGGTGCGTCATGTGTGATTTGTTCAAATGGAAAGGAACTTGTAGATAGGTTTGCATCTGTAAAAGCAGGAGAGTTTGATGCAATACTTACAGATATTCAGATGCCTGTAATGAATGGCTTTGAAGCGACTGAAGCAATTAGAAAGAGTGAAAATTCGCTAGGCAGGACAATTCCGATCATAGCAATGACTGCAAATGCATTCAGTTCTGATGTACAAAAATGTCTTGAAAGCGGAATGGATGCTCATATCCCAAAGCCGATCGATATGGATGTTTTAAAGAAGACTTTACATGTGATTGCCAGCGGGGGGGGGCAAGCGAAAACTACTAATGAATCGTAATGATTTTCTATAAGGGGGATTTAAAATTGAAAAGAAAAAAAGTAATATTGTTCCTGCTGTTGACGGGCACTGCACTTTTAGCAGGCTGTGGGAAAAAGAGTGTAAAAAAAGAAGAGGCAGAAACAATAAGGGTGTACTTGTGGACCACAAGTCTGTATGATAAATATGCACCTTATATTCAGTCACAGCTTCCAGATGTGAATATTGAATTTGTAGTTGGCAATAACGATTTGGATTTTTACAAGTTTCTGGATGAAAATGGCGGACTTCCTGATATTATTACGTGCTGTCGTTTCTCACTTCATGATGCAAGTCCGCTTAAGGATAGTCTCATGGATCTTTCCACAACAAATGAGGCAGGTGCAGTCTATAATACATATCTCAATAATTTCATGAACGAGGATGGAAGTGTGAACTGGCTTCCTGTATGCGCGGATGCGCATGGATTTGTAGTAAACAAAGGATTGTTTGAAAAGTATGGTATTGAGCTGCCGACAGATTATGACAGCTTTGTTTTGGCATGCCAAAAATTTGAAGAAGCAGGTGTTCGTGGATTTACTGCAGATTATTACTATGATTATACATGTATGGAAACACTGCAGGGACTGTCTGCTTCAGAGCTTACATCTACGGATGGTCGTAAGTGGCGTACTGCTTATAGTGATCCTGCCAACAAAGAGCGTGTTGGTCTGGATGATATTGTTTGGCCGCAGGCTTTTGAGCATATGGAACAGTTTATTCATGACGTGAAATTGGGACAAGATGATCTGGATCTTACTTATGATGATGTAATAAGTATGTATCAAAATGAAGAGCTTGCTATGTATTTTGGCAGTTCATCCATGGTGAAGACATTTCAGGATCAGGGCATCGACACAGCGTTTTTACCATTCTTTAATCAAGATGGTGAAGAATGGATCATGACAACTCCATATTTTCAGATAGCCTTGAATAAGGATTTGGAACAGGATGATTCACGACGCAAAAAAGCAATGCGTGTATTAAAAGAGATGCTGTCAGAGGAAGCGCAAAATCGAATTATTGCCGATGGTCAGGATATGTTAAGCTACAGTCAGAATGTGGATTTTTATCTTACTGAGTATCTAAAAGATATTAAGCCTGTTATTGAAGAAAACCATATGTATATTCGCATTGCGTCAAATGATTTCTTTTCCATTTCGAAAGATGTGGTTTCTAAGATGATTGCAGGTGAGTATGATTCAAATCAAGCATATCAGGCCTTCAATGATCAGCTGAAGGAGGAAAAATCAGCTACTGATGATGTTGTGTTAAAGGTGCAGAATACATATTCAAATTATTTCCATGCTGATGGCGGAAATGAAGCTTATTCAGTTATGGCAAATACGCTGCGAGGTATTTACGGAACAGATGTGCTTATTGCAGCGGGAAACAGTTTTACAGGAAATGTGCTGCAGGCTGACTATACTAAAAAAATGGCAGGTAGCATGATCATGCCAAATAGTCTTTTTCCTTACAAATGCGAAATAACAGGAGCAAAGCTGGAAGAATTATTGAAAGCTTTTGTGGAAGGCTGCGAGGGCGGATTTATTCCATTTAACCGCGGTTCACTGCCAGTTGTCAGCGGCATTTCTATGGAGGTTAAGGAAAATAGCGATGGCTATACATTGACTAGCATAAAAAAAGACGGAAAGACAATCAAAGATAATGATACATTTACTGTGATGTGTCTGGCAATTAAAAAGCATATGGAGCCAATCATTTCAGCAGAAGGTGATATGTTCGAAGGTGGAGACACGTTTGTGAAGGATACATGGATCAATTATGTCTTAGAGGATGATGCTGTTTTGGCAAAACCAGAGCCGTATATTACTTTGAGGTAAGTAGATGGATGAGATAAAATACAGAAAAAAGAAACAGTTCATAAAAAAAAGATTGGGAGCATTTGCAGCAGCAATTGTCTTAATAATTGGAATAAGTATGGTGGGTATCCGATATACAAGGTTTGTGTCGAAGACTGTGTATCAGGAAAGTACTTCTCATTTGACAGAGATCTTTGATCAGTCAAATAAAGCATTAAATGAACTTGTCAATAAAAATTTGACATATCTTCATATGTGGAGTGCATATCTACAGAAGGCCTCGACTGAAAATGAAATTTGTGATTACATCAATAAAGTGCAGAAAGAAACAGGATTTTCGGGCTTCTATTTTTTATCGTTTGATGGCAATTATAAAACGATAACAGGCGAAACAGGGTATCTTGGATTACAGGGAAACCTTGAGGATAAGATCACTCAGAGAAATGATATTATAATGAATGCAGCATTGCCTGGAAAACCACAGATGCTTGTTTTTGCATGTCCTGAAGTTAATGGAATTTATCAGGGGTTTGAATATGACGCCATTGCTGTTGCATATGACAACGCTGATATTGTAAAGGTATTAGATATTTCTGCTTTTCAGGGAAATGCAGGCGGATATGTGGTTCATTCAGACGGACGAGTTGTGATTGATCATGCACCAGAGTCATGGAAAACAGCATATAATTTCATAGCTGTTTTAAGAGATCACTCTGGGCTTTCAGAAGATGAGATCATGACATTTTCAGAGGAGCTTAAGCAGGGACACACAGGCGCTATGCTTGTAAATTTAGAGGGAAGAAATTACTATCTGATTTATGAAAAGGTGAGCATTCAGGATTGGGCATTGCTTGGAATTGTTCCAGCTGATATTGTCAATGCCAGTATGAATGAGCTGCAGCTTAGTACGCTTGTTATTGTAGGTGCCATGCTGTTTAGTATTGCATCATTCATTATTATAATGATTCTTAGAAGAAGTCAGTTAAATATAAAGAGCAAGAATACACAAATTTTGTATAGGGATGAATTGTTTAAAAAACTTTCGATGAATGTAGATGATGTGTTTTTGATGGTAGATGCTAAGACAGCCAGAGTTGACTATGCCAGTCCGAATATTGAAAAGCTGCTTGGTATTACAGTGAAACAGATTGAAGATAATAGTTATGTTTTGGGAAAGCTTCATCCGCAGGATACAGAGGGGCAACGATCGAAACATCTAAAAGGGTTACTTGTCAATGAACAGCGTGAGTGGGATGTTGAGTATGTTCATAAAAAAACTGGGGAACGGCGTTGGTTTCATATCATAGCAATGGGCAGTGAGGTAGAGAAAAAACGAAAATGTATCATTGTCATGTCAGATAGAACTGCTGATAAGAAAATGAATCAGGCATTGTCAGATGCTGTATGCGCAGCTGAAACAGCCAATCGTGCAAAGAGCACATTTCTGTCAAATATGTCTCATGACATAAGAACACCAATGAATGCCATTATAGGTTTTACTACACTTGCTGTAAGCAATATTGAAAACCAGGAAAAGGTAAGGGATTATTTGGGAAAAATCCTTGCATCAAGTAATCATCTACTTTCTTTAATCAATGATATATTGGATATGAGCCGTATTGAAAGCGGCAAGATTCATCTTGAGGAAACGAAGGTTAATTTGTCAGATCTTCTTCATGATTTGAAGACAATTATAAGTGGACAAATTCATGCAAAGCAGTTGGAACTTTATATGGATGCAATGGATGTTACAGATGAAGATGTATACTGCGATAAGACACGATTAAATCAGGTGCTTTTGAATCTGCTCTCGAATGCAATTAAATTTACACCGGCAGGAGGAACAGTTTCTGTTCGTCTAAGACAGTTTCCAAGCACGCAGAAAGATTGTGCTCAATATGAGATTAGAGTCAAGGATAATGGAATTGGCATGAGTCAGGAGTTTGCACAGAAAATTTTTGAGCCTTTTGAGAGAGAGCGAACATCTACTGTAAGCAAAATTCAGGGTACTGGACTTGGCATGGCTATTTCCAAAAATATCGTGAATATGATGGGCGGTACGATTGAGATTCAGACGCAGAAAAACAAAGGTACAGAATTTATTATCCGTTTGATGTTTCGTATTCAGTCTGAGCAGCATCGCGTGGAAAAGATAACAGAGTTAGAAGGTCTTAAGGCATTAGTAGTAGATGATGACTTTAATACATGTGACAGTGTTACAAAGATGCTTGTAAAGGTTGGAATGCGTTCAGAGTGGACTCTTTCAGGTAAGGAGGCTGTTCTTCGTGCAAAACAGTCAATAGAGTTAGGGGATGCTTTTCATGCGTATATTATCGACTGGCGGCTGCCTGATATGAATGGAATTGAAGTTACGCGTCAGATAAGAAGCCTTGGCGATGATACTCCTATTATTATACTTACTGCATATGACTGGTCAGAAATTGAAGTGGAAGCAAAAGCAGCAGGCGTAACTGCGTTCTGTGCGAAACCGATGTTTATGTCAGATCTGCGTGAAACCTTAATGACTGCACTTGGCCAGAAAAAAGAACAAAATAATGATGGCGTTCTTCCAGAGGCAGGTTTCGATTTCAAAAACAAACATATATTGCTTGTCGAAGATAATGAATTAAATAGTGAGATAGCCACGGAGATTCTTACCGAGTATGGTTTTATTGTTGACACAGCAGAAAATGGAGTTGAGGCGATAGAGAAGGTAAGTACTTCAAAGCCAGGCACTTACGATTTGGTGCTGATGGATGTGCAGATGCCTGTTATGAATGGGTATGAGGCTACGAAACGTATTCGAAAGCTGAAGGATCCTGCATTGGCAAATATTTCGATATTGGCAATGACAGCCAATGCATTCGATGAAGATCGAAAAAAAGCACTCGAATCGGGCATGGATGGCTTTTTATCAAAGCCAATCGTAGTTGAAGAACTTGTTCAGGCATTGAAAAATAAATTTACGAACAGATGATAAATTACATTTAAAATAATAGGGAAGAAATAGAGGAGAGTTGATAATGGCTTACAGCAGTACAAAGAAAAAATCATCTGGTATTGTTCAAATAAGCATTGGTATACTTACGGTTATTTTAGTTGTATTAATTATTGCGATGATGATGATTGTATCTAGTATTCAGGGAACGGCTCGTATAGTTAATTATGCAGGTCTTGTTCGTGGTAAGACGCAGCGTATCGTAAAGTTTGAAATTTCTGGAAAACAGGAAGATGATATGATTCAGGAGATTGAGTCCTTTATCGATGGATTGAGGAATGGAAACAAAGAGCTGAACTTGGTTCGTCTGGAGGATCGTGATTTTCAGACAAAGATGGAAGAACTGAATGAATACTTTTTGATGGTAAAACAGGAAATTATGCAGGTGCGTGCGTATGGAGCTGATAAAACACAGATTCTTTCAAAGAGTGAACATTTTTTTGAAATTTGTGACGAGGCAACAGGACTGGCAGAGGTGTATTCTCAGCGAAAGGCATCATCATTATCAGTACTTGAAAAATATATAACAGCAGATATTGTTGTGTTGATGCTTCTGATAGGATATGAATTTATTAAAGCTGTGCGCTACGCGGCAATGAATCGTGTTTTGCAGAAAAAAGTATATATTGATGGTGCGACAGGGCTTCCTAATCGAAATAAATGTGATGAATTGCTAAGTCAGCCAGATGCTGCACCAGAGGATACAGGCGTGTGCAGCTTTGATTTGAATAATCTTCGCATAATCAATAATAGTATGGGACATGAGGCAGGTGATGAATATATTCGTCGTTTCGCCGTATGTTTACGCGCATCTATGCCGGCAGAACAGTTTGTGGGGAGAGCTGGAGGAGATGAATTTATTGCTATTACTCATGGAATGGGGAAGGAAGAGATGAAAGCCTGCCTTGCATCAGTAAGAGAGCAAATGGCAGAAGAATCTAAGTCATATCCAGATACTCCACTAAGTTATGCAGTGGGCTTTGCACTTGCGAGCGATTTTCCTGAAAGTACAATGCAGGAGCTTTTTAATTATGCAGATAAAAATATGTATATCAATAAGAATCACGTAAAGCGTGAGGAGGCAGCTGCGCAAAGACAATTGGATTATAAGCTGTTGAAGCTATTGAATATGCATGGAAAAACTTTTACAGCTTGTCTGTACTGCGATGTAAAGCTAGATACGTATCGTACAATTCGTGCAAACAACAATTTTTTTCTGGCATCAGATGGAAGTTATTCTGGTGCTGCAGAGCAGATTGTTAAGGAGAAGATAGGAAAACAGGATAAAGATCGCTTTGGTCAATGCCTTAAGATTTCTTATTTGTGTGAAAAGATGCGCACAAACGAGGATGTTATGGAGCTTACGTATGATGTAAATGAGCAAGATAGTTACAGCCGCCTGACATTCATTCCAGTAGACTGGGACAAAAATGGAATGCTTCATCATTTTCTCTTGGCATTTGAAACTATTCGTCAGGGTGCAGGAAACCATGCGGATGCAAGGGAACAGCTGACAATTTATTATGAGCAGCTAAAGCAGTCTATTTTGGAGAATGACAGCTACGTAGATGCACTTCTCGAACCAGCTGATGTCATTTATACGGTAAATCTCACAAATGATATTTTGGAAAGAATCATCCTTTTAGGTAAAAGAAAAAAAGAAAGTCTGGATATGCTTTTTGAGTATCCGCTTCCTGGTTCATACAAGGATTTTTGCAGTGAGTATAAAAGAATAGTTACGCAGGAAACTCTTGGAAGCTATCGTATGGCAGATGATTGCGAAAAGCTGTTAAAGCGTTTTGATGCGGGTGAAAAATATTTGTCAGTTGAATTTTGTATTTATGGAGAGAATGACATTGTTTACTGGATACAAAAAAACATTTTGATGACACAGACAGTTGTGTTTGACGAAGAAACAAGGAATGAGATTTATGTTGTCCGCGCAATTGTTCTCTTGCAGGATACTACCCAGCTGCATGAACGTGATGAGCAGGAGCATGCAAGATTGCAGGCGGCTTTTGATGAAATGCGCGTGGCAAATCGTACAAAAACACAGTTTTTGGCGCGCATGAGTCACGACATTCGTACACCGCTTAATGGAATCATTGGTCTTTTAAAGATTGATGAGGAGCACTTTGATGATAAAGAGCTTGTGAAGGAAAATCATGAAAAGATGAAAGTTGTAGCAGATCATTTACTCTCATTGATTAACGATATACTGCAGATGAGTAAGCTTGAGGAAGGCAATATTGCTTTGAAGCATGAACAGATTTGTTTGCAGGAATTGATGAATGATATTGAAACAATCACTATATCACGCGCAGCGAGTGAAGGAATTAAATGGGAGTATGAGAAGAAAAAAACAGATTTTGTGTATCCTTATATTTACGGAAGCCCTCTTCATATTCGCCAGATCTTTTTAAATATTTACGGAAACTGTATCAAATATAACAGGAAAAATGGAGCTATAACGACAATTGTAGAGTCACTTGGAGATAAGGATGGAATTTGTATATACAGATGGACTATTTCAGATAACGGCATGGGTATGAGCAAGGAGTTTTTGTCTCATATTTTTGAACCATTTGCACAGGAAAAAAATGATGCAAGAAGCATTTATCAGGGAACAGGACTTGGAATGGCAATTGTAAAGGAACTGATTAATCAGATGAAAGGAACAATTGAAATTTCAAGTGAAGTGGGAGTCGGTTCAACCTTTGTTGTTACAATTCCATTTGAGATAGCCCCGCCACCACAAAAGCTGCAGAAAAAAGAGTCGACTGGCAGTATTGAGGGTATGAAGCTATTGATGGCAGAGGATAATGAACTAAATGCTGAAATTGCGACAACACTTCTTACTGACAGAGGTGCTCTTGTAACGAATGTATCAGATGGAAAGCAGGCACTTGATGAGTTTACAAAAAATCCGCCTGAAACGTATGATGCAATTTTAATGGATATAATGATGCCTGTTATGGATGGAATTACAGCAACAAAGGCGATTAGAAGTCTCACACGGCCAGATGCAAAGACAATTCCAATTCTTGCAATGACAGCAAATGCATTTGAAGAGGATGCAAAGCAGTGTTTTGCTGCCGGTATGAATGCACATATTGCAAAACCAGTTGATATAGAATTTTTAGAAAAAACTTTACAACGTATTTATGAGCAGTTATAATGATAACGAATTTATTTTAAGAAGTCTAAAGAAGGGGGACTATAGGTGAAAATTAAAAGAAAACAAATGGGAATGCTTGTGCTGCTTGCAGTATTTGCAGCATTACTTGTTGTCACAATAATAACAGGAGGCAAAGAGACAGACGGTGAATATATAAGCATCGCATATGCTACCATTTTTTCACTGCTTCCGCCAGTTATTGCAATTGGCCTTGCACTTTTTACAAAAGAAGTATATACATCACTTCTTGCAGGAATCCTTGCAGGTGCATTGCTGTATTCTAATGGAAATCTGGAAACAATGATCAACACCATGTTCTTTCATGAAGAGGGTGGTATGGTGTATAAGCTTGCAGATGCATGGAATGTCGGAATAATTGTGTTTCTTGTTATGCTTGGAATTTTGGTGTCACTGTTAAATAAAGCAGGCGGTTCAGCAGCATTTGGAAAGTGGGCATCAAAGCGTATTAAGACAAGAATCGGTGCACAGATCAGTGTTATGATTCTTGGTGTAATGATCTTTGTCGATGATTATTTCAACTGTCTGACAGTCGGAAGTGTTATGCGTCCTGTGACAGACCGCCACAAGGTATCAAGAGCAAAACTGTCCTATATTATTGATGCGACAGCAGCACCAGTATGCATCATTGCACCAATCAGCTCTTGGGCAGCAGCAGTCACTTCATCTGTTCCATCCGATTCTGGAATCAATGGTTTTGCTGTATTTATTCAGACAATCCCATACAATCTATATGCGATTCTTACACTTGTAATGCTAGTTGCTATCACACTTCTTCGCGTTGATTTTGGACTAATGAAGCGCCACGAGATGAACGCAATTGCAGGTGATTTATTTACTACACCGGGAAGGCCATATGAGGGCAATGAGGAAGAAGTTATTAAGGAAAATTCTCATGTGCTTGATCTGATTCTTCCGGTTGCTGTGCTGATTGCAAGCTGCATTATTGCGATGATTTATACCGGTGGCTTTTTTGATGGAGCCTCCTTTGTCGATGCATTTGCAAATTCGGATGCATCGGTTGGCTTGGTACTTGGCGGCGCTGTGACACTGGCATTTACATTTGTTTACTATATGATGAGAGATGTTCTTACTTTCCAGGAATTTACAGAGTGTATT
This sequence comes from Lachnospiraceae bacterium, assembly GCA_052273485.1. Taxonomy (GTDB): domain Bacteria; phylum Bacillota; class Clostridia; order Lachnospirales; family Lachnospiraceae; genus Anthropogastromicrobium. Next base: position 15,552 of record DAVZID010000042.1, on the reverse strand, counting down.
CCAGATGGATTTAAATCTATGATTGCACCTGTTATGATTCTTACTTTGGCATGGACACTGTCAGGTATGACAAATCTCCTTGGTGCGAATGTGTTTGTTGCAGATTTAGTGGAGCATTCTGCACAGGGAATGCAGGGCTTTTTGCCTATGATTATTTTCCTTGTTGCGGCATTTCTTGCATTTGCAACAGGAACATCATGGGGAACTTTCAGTATACTTATTCCTATTGTAATCGGTGTATTTCCGTCTGGTCAGATGATGGCAATCTCAATCGCATCCTGTCTGGCAGGAGCGGTGTGCGGTGATCATTGTTCTCCAATTTCTGATACAACGATTATGGCATCAGCAGGAGGTCATTGTGAGCATGTCAACCACGTAGCAACTCAAATTCCATATGTTGCACTCGTGGCAGCTGTATGTATGGTAGGATATTTTATCATTGGTGTGCTGCAGGCAGTTGGTATGGCACAGCTTTCTCTTATTTCACTTCCGATTTGTATTGTGATTTTAGTAGGAGCACTTTGTGTGATTCGTGCAAAGACAGGTGGAAAAGAGGAAATCTAAGGCTTTTTATAAAAGTATTTCAACAATACTATTCTTTTTTAATAAAACAGCTCTCTGTGGAAGATATTACATATCAGCAGAGGGCTGTTTTTGATATTTTATTCTAATATAGAGTCGAGAAAGACAAGGAAAGCTTCGCGTTGTTTTGGCGTCAGGCGGTATACTTTAGCATTATAAATTGATTCTAAGTGTACCTTAAATCTTAAATTTTTATAAAGAAACGGTGTAGAAATTGTTCCTACATAGAAGCCCGCGAGGGCATTTTTGAAAAAAAAACCTTTGTTTTTGCTATATTGCCACACGATTGTGTGACAAATTGTGTGCGTAGAAATGCAATAATGTGTGGATATATTGTTAGAGAGGGGAAATTCATCCATAAGTTGGTCCTTGACATCAGATAGGGAATATATCATAATGGGAGACCTAAGATGCAAGAAATATGGCGTCTTGGCATTGCTCAAAATTTGTTTTATACAAATGATATCAGAAAGTTTAAACTACTTTAGAAGATAAATGATAAAAATAAAAAATAGAATCGTTTGATTCTGCGTATTTAAACGAATATCTGAAAGGACTACCAATAAAAATATGGCGAAAAACGACATGGATTTAAAAATTATAGTGGCAACACACAAACGCTATCGCATGCCAAAAGATAGTTGTTATTTGCCTCTGCAGGTGGGAAAAAAGGGAAAAACAGATTTGGGATATCAGGGAGATGATTCTGGAGATAATATTTCAAAAAAAAATTGGTATTATTGTGAACTGACAGGCCTGTACTGGGCATGGAAAAATTTGGATTCGGATTATGTTGGGCTTGTACATTATCGCAGATATTTTGCAAGCAGAACACGTAAGCTTATGTTTTGGAAAAAAGATCCATTTTACTCTATTTTGTCAGGAAATGAGATTTTACAGATAGTAAAGAAAACAGATATCATTCTGCCATCGAAAAGACATTACTTTATTGAAAGCTTGTATTCGCATTATGCGCATACGCACTATGAGGAGCATTTGATTGTTACAAGAGATATAATTGAAGAAATGACACCGGAATACTTGGATGCGTATGATTGTGTCATGAAACGAACAGCGGGACATATGTTTAATATGTTTGTTATGTCAAGGGAAAAGTGCGATGAATACTGTAGCTGGCTATTTCCCATTTTGGAAGAATTGGAACAGCGAGTGGATTTCAGACAGTACGATAAATTTCAACAACGTATGTTTGGAAGGGTCAGTGAGTTGCTGCTAAATGTATGGATTGAACAGAAACAATACGAATATAAGACTGCTCCTGTTGTGAATCTTGAAAAAAATAATTTGAGAAAGCGAATTCCAGCCTTTTTAAAAGCAAAATTTCTTCATAAAAAGTATAAGAGAAGCTTTTAAAAACAGCAACAGAAATGAGAGCAAAATATGAAATATAGTATTGTAATGCCAATATATAATGTACAAAACTATTTAAGAAAATCAGTATCAGATATAAAAAGGCAATCTTTTTCTGATTTTGAGCTGATTTTAGTGGATGATTGTTCAACGGATTCATCGGGGAAACTATGCGATGAATTGGCAGAGGATGATGAGCAAATTCATGTCCTGCATTTGGCCTCAAATGGTGGATTGAGCAATGCGAGAAATCAGGGAATGGATATCGCGAGAGGGGAATATATCTTATTCTTAGATCCTGACGATCGCTATCAAGCCAGTCTGCTAATGGAAGTCGAAAAAAGTCTGAAGCAGAATCCTGCAAAACTTGTTCTGTTTGGTCTTACAGAGGTGTATTACGATCAAAATGGAAAGATTGAGTATGAAAAGCCAATTGTACCGGTAGAAGGATGTTTTAAGACCCCCAAGCAGGTTCGAGAGCATGTTTTGGAATTGGAGAGTCAAACTTTGTTTGGATATGCCTGGAATAAGGCATACCAACTATCCTATTTAAGGGAAAATAAGTTTCAATTTCAAGCGGTTACAATGATTGAGGATGTGCTTTTTAATATTGAGGTGTTTCGAGATCTTGATTCCTGCAATCAGATTTCAAAGCCACTTTATTCTTATGCAATTCGAAAAAAAGGCAGCTTGACAACAAAATACCTGCCAGATTATTTTGCATTACACGAGAGAAGAATTGAGAGTATCTGTGAACTTTATCATACCTGGAATATGGAAAGTTCAGAGGTATTGAAAGGTATGGGCAGCATTTACTGTCGTTATTTTTTGTCCGCCTTGCAGCGAAACTGTAGCAGTGCAGCTCATATGAATCATTCTCAACGAAAAAGATGGGTGCAAAAGCAGTTTAAAAGCAAAACATATAAGCGTTTGAAATCGTATTTATATCCGGAGAATCGATTGCTTAAGTTACTGGCATGGGGAATTCGTACAGAGAAAACAACGCTTTGTGTATGGATTGGCCGTGGAATTTATATTGTTAAGGAAAAATGCCCAGGTATTTTTTCTAGATTAAAACAAAATAGATAACGATTTGGAGGAAAGGAACAAAAAGCGGGAATGGATCAACAGGCAAAAGTGAGTATTATAGTTCCTGTATACAATGCGGTGGAGTATATTGAAAAATGTATTGACAGTATATGCAAACAGTCGATGAGGGAACTTCAGATTATTCTTGTGGATGATGGAAGTACAGACGAGAGTCTTGCAATTTGCAGTCGCTTGCAGAAAGCAGATTCAAGAATTGAAGTGTTCCATCAGAAAAATCGGGGTGCTTCAGCAGCAAGAAATCAGGGGATGCTTTACGCAAAGGCAGAATGGATCATGTTTGTGGACAGCGATGACTGGATTGAGAAAGATGCTGTGAAGACACTTTATGAGGAAGCAATTCGTACAAAGAGTGATATTGCGATGGGAATGATTGTAAATAACTATTCATTTTCTGATCAGGATGCAGCAAATATGAAAAAACAAGTCTATCGCTATGATATGGCAAAATATCGCACTGCATTTCAAGGTGGCTGTATGATTGAGCCACAGGTATTTGCCTCTGTTTTTCCAGAGAAGATGAAGCATCTGCCATTTTTGGGAAGTCCTTGCGCTAAAATTTATAAAAGATTATTGCTAGAAGAAAGCAAAGCATCATTTTTAAATGAAATTCATTATGGCGAGGACACCATCTTTAATATGGAAGTGCTGGGAAAGGCACAAAGTGTTTGCTATGTAAATGTGCCAGTATACCATTATCAGATGAGGGCAGGATCACTCAGTACGGGAAAGATTGAAGATAAGTATAAGCAATACAATGACTATGTGAAAATGTCAGAAAAATGTATTAAGAAGTTAGGCATTCCACAGTCAGAGGAATTTTTAACATACCGATCTCTGGATTTGGTTCAGATGATATGGGAACTGGCGGAGATGTATGGAATGTTGGCAGGTTCATTGAAGGAGCTAACGTATTATACGGGGCTTTTAAAAGGATTTGCTGAGAATCCCAAATGCAAGGTAGCGATGCAGCACCTAAAAAGTGATCAGCTTCCGGATAAGAAACATAAGATTATGGTAGCCTTTTTGAGAAAAAAGAGGTATGCTTTTTCTATTTGGGCATGTGGCCTTTTTTATAAAATTTTTTCAAGCAAGAAACGCATCTAACAAAAAAGGAGTAATGAGTCATATTATGCAAAAACTATTGACATTTTCAGTTGCCGCATATAATGTGGAAACGTATTTGGATAAATTACTTGGAACAATTTTGCGTGTTCCCAATCACGAGAAGATGATAGAAGTGTTGGTTGTGAATGATGGTTCAAAGGATAAGACAGCTCAAATTGCAGCACAATATGAACAAAAATATCCAGCAACAGTTCGATTAATTAATAAGGAAAATGGTGGACATGGTTCAACGATTAACCGAGGAATCAAAGAAGCGAAAGGAAAGTATTTTAAGGCGATCGATGGTGATGATTGGGTGGATTCCGAAGCGCTTGAAAAGTTGCTAGACAACTTGACTCAGATTGATAGTGATCTTATTTTGATGGATTATAAGACCTGCTATGAGGGTGGCGATGATGTGTTGGAAAAAACAGCTGAGATTGAGCCGTTGAAAACGGTTGAGTTTGACAGCGTTGTTTCACAAATGAAATATATGAGATATCATGCGGTAATTTATCGAACACAGATGCTGCAGGAGAATAAGATTCATTTGGATGAGCATTGCTTCTATGTAGATTCTGAATTTATGCTGTTTACAATTCCATTTATTCAAACAATTACCTATGTTCCATATGCACTTTATTGTTATCGTATTGGTCGAGGCGAGCAATCAGTAAGTGTTGCAGGGCGTAGAAAGCATATCGCAGATGGAGAGCGCGTGGAAATGAGTCTTTTAAAGTTTTATCATAAACTTCCGGAGACTCTTTCAGAAGGTAGAATGGAATATATTCAAAATGGGATCGCTGCACATGGTACATTTCATATTAATTCGCTGTTGATGTGTAAGAGAAATCATGAAAACAAACAAAAGATTATTACTTTAGATAAACGAGTAAAAAAGGAATCTGTTCAAATTTATAATAACATGAATAAAATGGCATGCAATGTGTGGCTGTTAAGATGCTCACATTACACACTGTATTGGCCGTTAATCCTTTATAAGGCTTTTCGAGAAAAAAACAAGAAATAGGGGGTGGGCTGTATTGAAAAGAAACAAACGACATGATGAAAAGAACATTGTTTTTGTTTTATATGTGATTTTTGTTCTAACGTCCGCGATTGCACTGACTTCCTGGGCAATGATTCATCCAGATCACATCGTAAATAGCGTTCTTAAGGTTGTACGTTATCTCACATATGTAGGATGTGCAGTTTGCATTGCTTTTAAACTTTGGAAAGGACAGTATTCCAAATGTGCACTTTGCTTTTTGATTGCAATGTTTGTGGCATCAGGAATGGCAATGGTCACAAGTGGAGAACGTACGGTTTTTCTGTTTGTATTGCTGTTAGGCTGTGTATATGGCAGTGATGGCAAAACAATTTTAAAATTGTCTTGTATCGTGCAAGGTGGAGTTCTCTTAATAACAGTTTTTGCAGCAGTGACAGGTATTACAAATAACTTTATAGTAGATGAGGAACGTATGCGATATGATCTGGGGTTTGCTTGGACGTCGTATGCGCCGAATCTTCTTTTATTTGTTTCTATGCAATATATGTTAATCCGCAGAAATAAAATAACCTGGTGGGAATTGGTGGGAATTGAAACAATGAATGCTTTTATTTTCAGCCTGACCGATACCAAAATGTCATTTGGGGTACTGACAGTGCTCGTGTGTCTGATGGCGCTGAACAAAATCAAGGCGGTAAGAATCCGTTTGCTTAAAATGAAGCAGTGTCTGTTTTCGTTAAAAAAAGAATGCATGTTGTTGCCATGGATATGTGCAGTGGTGGCTATTTTGTTACCGCTGTATCGTCAGGAGAGTACGATTTGGACTGTATTAAATAAGGTGTTTACCAGTCGATTGGAATTGGGAAAAAATGCGCTTACACAGTATGGCATTTCACTGTTTGGACAGCACATCAATATGCAGGGCTTTTCTGTGTTAGGACAGGAAGTCGGAATCTATAATTATGTGGACTCATCCTATTTGCAAATCGCAATTCGTTACGGTGTTGTGCTGTTAGTGTTAGTTTGTGCTTTATATAGCATGGGCTTAATGAAAATGTGCAAGAAAAAGGATGGCAGGGCATTTCTATTTTTGCTTGTGATTCTTTTTATATCGATAGAAGATCCTTTTTTATTTGATGCAGCTTTTAATCTTTTTCCAACGTTTATACTTTGTGATAAAGATATGATTTTTAAAGAAAAAAGGTAAACCAGAAAGAAAAGTGGAGAATTACAAGAATGGAAAAAAAGTCGTTAAAAATTAATTTCATCATGAACGCGATCCTGACAATGTCGCAGTTTCTATTTCCACTAATCACGTTTCCTTACATTTCAAGAATCTTGCTGCCGGTAGGAACCGGCAAGGTTTCGTTTGCAACGTCAGTTATTTCTTACTTTGTGATGTTTGCACAGCTAGGAATCCCAACTTATGGTATTCGTGCATGTGCGCAGGTGCGCGATGATCAGGAGAAATTGACAAGAACCGTTCATGAACTATTTTTTATTAATCTTGTCATGAGTATCATTGCGTATGTGGCATTGTTTGGCGCAATCGCAGTTGTTCCGCGAATGAGACAGGATAAGGAACTGTTTCTTATTGTTGGCTTAACAATCTTGTTTAATACCATTGGTATGGAATGGCTATATAAAGCCTTGGAACAATATACGTATATAACAGTTCGCTCCATTCTTTTTAAATTTATTGCACTAGTGGCAATGTTTGCATTGGTTCATGAACAGAAGGACTATGTGATCTATGGTGCAATTTCGATCTTAGCAGCGTCTGCCTCGAATATTTTTAATTTCTTTCACTTACACAAGTATGTGTCATTAAAGCCGATTGGAAATTATAAGTTCCGTCAACATTTCAAAGCCGTTTTTGTCTTTTTTGCAATGTCCTGTGCGACAACGATTTATACAAATTTGGATACGGTTATGCTCGGCTTTATGACTTCTGATGCAGATGTTGGCTATTACAATGCAGCTGTTAAAATTAAGGGAATACTAGTAAGTATTGTAACCTCTTTGGGTGTAGTTCTTTTGCCAAGAGCTTCCTATTATGTAGAGCATCGCTTGATGGATGAATTTTACCGGATTACACAAAAAGCGATTAATTTTGTCTTCCTTATTGCGACACCTATGATGATCTATTTTATGCTCTTTGCAAAGGAGGGAATCTTTTTTCTGTCAGGATCATCCTATGAAGCCTCCATTGTTCCGATGCAAATCATTATGCCGACCCTACTTTTTATTGGGTTGACCAATATCATGGGAATTCAAATGTTGATTCCGCTTGGACGAGAGAATATTGTATTATATTCCGAAATTGCGGGAGCCGTTGTGGATCTGATTTTAAATGCACTGTTGATCCCGAGTATGGCGTCGGCTGGAGCAGCGATTGGAACATTAGCAGCAGAAGCAGTTGTCTTGATTGTACAATATGTGGCACTTCGAAAGGAAGTAGTATCTGCGTACAAGCAGGTAAAATATAGAACGATTTTGTTGGCGGTTGTCCTAGCAGTGGTCGGCTCAATCTGGGTAAAAACCTGGCATTTTGGAAACTTTGTTACATTGCTGATCTCTGCAATCTTATTTTTTGCAATATATGTCATTGTACTGTTACTGCGAAAGGAGCCATTGGTAAGTGAAATTGGACAGCAGATTTTAGGAAAGATCAAGGGTGCAAAGAAACCATAATTTGGTCTTGCACGCCTTTGTGATTTTTGTTATCATATTAAGGTTAAGAAAATGTGTCTTTTTTGTTGACTGGTGTAATGCATAACGAAAAATTACGCATAATACTTAAATATTATACAAAGGAAAGCTAAAACACGATGTCTTTTCATTCATTTACATTCTTATTTTTTCTTGGAGTAGTATTAGTTATCTATTATGTACTTCCAAGCGTATGCAGGAGATGGGTGCTGTTAGGCGCAAATCTTGCATTTTATCTATATGCAGGATGGGAAAAGTTGATCTTTCTTGTTGTGACATCATTTGTTGTGTATAGCTGTTCTGTTTTTATGGGACAAGAGTATGAGAAGATGCAAAAGCAGATTCGGGAAGAGAGTATTAAAGGAAAAGAAAAAACTCTTCTTCAGGCGCAGTATAGGAAAAAATGCAAAAAGCCACTTGTTGTCTGTGTCGTTTTGATTATTGGGGTACTGGTATATTGTAAGTATACCAATATGGTAATTGATCTGTGGAATCAGGTACGAGGTCTTGCAGATGGAAATCCAATTGATACGGTGAAGGTGATTGTGCCGCTCGGTATTTCTTACTATACATTTTCATCAGTCGGCTATCTTCTTGATATTTATTGGAGAAAGAAAACATATGAGAACGATTATATCAATCTCTTTGTAGCAATGAGTTTTTTCCCTCAGATGGTTCAAGGACCGATTGCACATTATCCAAAGGTGATTGAGCAGGTAAAACAGCTAAAGGGCTTTGAATATCAACGGTTTTGCATGGCATTACAGCTGATGTTGTGGGGATATTTTAAGAAACTGGTGATTGCAGACCGTATGTCGGTTTTTGTAAATCAGGTTTTCGGTCATATTGAATATTATCGGGGATTAGTCTTTGTAGTTGCACTTATGGGAAGTGCAATTCAGCTATATGCAGATTTTTCGGGCTGCATGGATATTGTAGAGGGTATAGCTGAGTTATTTGGCATTACGCTTGATAAAAATTTCAATGTTCCATTCTCTTCAAAGAGCACAGCAGAGTTCTGGAGAAGATGGCATATTACACTTGGTGCTTGGTTTAAGGATTATGTATTTTTCCCAATGTCTACCTCCAGTTGGAATATTAAGCTTAGCCGTTTTTTCAAAAATAAATTTGGAACACGTGCGGGAAAGACAGTAACGTCTATTATTCCATTGATTGTCGTGTGGCTTCTGACTGGAATCTGGCATGGAACTGGAATGAACTATGTGGTATGGGGTTGCTATTATGGCTCGATTATTATACTATCGTCGATCTTACAGCCTGAGTTTAAAAAAGTGGAATCTTGGCTTCGAATTGATACAAAAACAGTAGGGTGGAATTATTTTTGCCAGTTACGAACCTTTTTGATTTTTTGCGGTGGACGTCTTTTGACTGTGCCGGGTTCACTGGAAAATACGAAAATAGTAGTAAAAAACATACTGGCACAGTGGAATCCATGGATCTTTTTTGATGGCACGATGTTTGGTTTTGGACTGAATGCACCGAATGTCTGGCTATTGCTTCTTTCAATTGGAATTCTTGCAATGGTTGACCATCTGCATGTAAATGGTGTGAAGATCCGTGAGACAATTGCAAAGCAGCATATTGTGGTAAGATGGCTGATTTATGTGACGGCTGTCTTTGCAGTGCTGATTTTGGGAATGTATGGTGCAAATTATCACGGAACGGAGTTTATCTATGCAGGATATTAAATTACAGGAAGAATGTATAATAGAAGATACAATGCCTTCAAAAAGAAATGTAAAATCAAAAAACAAGTGGAAACGATTCGCAAAGGCTGTTATATTTGTGTTGATTATTGCAATTCTTATGGGAAAATTGGGTGAAATATTTGCTTATAAGCATGATTCGTATGAAGCCAATAATTATTATAGTTTTGATTATTTGTATGATCTTCCGAAGGATTCATTGGATGTCGTATATCTGGGAACAAGCCAGTTCCATCTGGGAATTACACCACTTGAGATATGGAACGAATATGGAATTACAGGAAGTTCATTCAATACCCCATCATGTCGTGCATGGACGGCTTATTATATGCTGGAAGAAATATTGGAATACCAGAGTCCAAAAGTTATTGTTTTGGATGCAGCAATTTTACGCAATTGGGGAAGTAATATTATTGCGAACAGAAGGACAATTGGTCAGTTTAAATTCTCTTTTCGAAAGTTACAGGCATTGTATGATTGTTTAGAATTAGAGGGGAATACTCTTGATGAGGCAATCAATAGGACTTTCGAGTTTTTTGCATATCATGATAAGTGGGATAGTTTGACAAAAGAAGACTTTACAGATGATGTGTCATCAATGACATATCAAAAGGGATATTGGATGACTACTGACTGTACGTCGTATTCTGGGATGAATCATGAAAAAAACCAGAAAGTGGAAGTTACTCAAATAGATGACAAGACAATTGAGTACATGGCAAAGATCCAAGATTTGTGTAGCAAAAAGGGCATTGACCTGATGCTTACAAAACTTCCAAGTGATATGTGGAATCAGACATATAGCGAAATGGTTGGAGGCTGGGCAGAAGAAAATCAGATTCCATTTCTAGATATGACACAGAAAAAGCTTCTGAAGGAAATGAAATTTGATGAGGAAAATTCCTATTTTGACAGCAATCATTTAAATTACATTGGTGCAGAGACAGTATCTAGCTATCTGGGAAATTACCTGGTGGAAAACTATACGTTTGGCTCTACTTCACAGAAAAATGCAGAGAAATGGGATGCGGACTATAGAAAGTATGAAAACTACAGAAGTGTCCGTATTATGGAAATTAGCAAGGATTTATGCGAGTTTATAGAGCTTGCAAAGAATCCAAATTATATTATTTGCTTTAGTATTAAGGACGATGCAGCAGCTGGGTTAAGCGACCAGGAGATTGAAAAGCTGCAGAGTCTGGGAATTGACACAGGGTTTGCACAGAATTACCGGGGAAGCATGGTAGCTGTTGTTGATAATGAGACAACGGTGGAACAGTATTATGGAAATGATGCGCAAAGCTGTACGTATCATCCATATGAAAATTGCGAGATTCAGTTGATTAGTAAAGGGTTTGATGCAGGCAATGATTCGAGTATTCAGATTAATGGTCAAGAATATTCAAAGAATAGCCGAGGTTTGAATGTAGTTGTCTATGATAAACAAACGAATGAAGTGATCAGCAGCAATGTGTTTGATACGAACTTGCCGGCGGATGAGCGCAACTGAAAAAGTTAGTTGATAATGTATGACGAACTGATACAGTTTTCGTGCATTATTTAAAGTACAAAAGACCAAAACTGCATATCAAATGCAGAGAAAGAAGGAAAATTATATGTATGATAAGGTATTAAAGTTATTACAGGAAGAGTATCCGGAGATTGATTTTACAGAATCAGACGAGTTAGTAGATGATGGTGTTTTGGATTCTCTTACTTTAACGGGAATCATTGCTGCGCTTTCTATGGAATTTGATATTGAGATTCCATATGATGAGATTATTGAAGAAAACTTCAATTCGGTTGCTGCAATGGCAGAAATGGTAGAAAGATTGCAGGCATAAACATGATGAAAACAACAATTATTGCAGATTTAAAAAAGTATGCACAGGAACTGCCGGAAAAACCGGCAGTTTCTGACAAGAATGTTAAGTTAACATATGCGCAGTTACTTGCAAAGGTAGAAGAAGAAACAGTTATTTTAAAGGAACATGGAGTGGCATGTGCTGATAAAATAGCTGTTTTAGCTATATCTAAGGTAGATTATGTCATTTCCTATTTGGCAGTGCAGTATTTGGGTGCAGTCAGTGTTCCGATTGATAAGTCTCTTGGTGTACCAGCCGTGCAGAGCATTTGTGAGCAAACACAAGTGCGATTGCTTATCGGTGACGAAAAGCATCGACCAGAAGGGGTACCATTTTTATCATTAAAGGAGTTGACAAAACAGGTACTTGCAGAGGATGACGTAGAAAAAGAAGCGGTTGAGGCAGCTAAGATAACAGACATGGAGCAGTCGGCAGAGATGCTGTTTACGAGCGGAACAACGGGAGCTCCAAAAGGGGTTGTTCTTTCTTATCGTGCGATTGCAGCTAGCATGGAAAATACGTCAAAGGGAAATGAACTAAAAAGAGAGGATTGTATGCTTTTGCCATTGCCGCTTGGTCATTCATTTGGAATGAGAGTGCTTCGAGCCTGCATTCATATGGGAGCATCGGTTGTACTGCAAAATGGCTTTGCGTTTGCGAAGGATACGCAAAAGAGCATTGATACGTTTGGCTGTACCGCGATGGCATGTGTTCCAGCATCGCTTGGCGTGATGGAATTGCAAATGAAGGAGCAGCTGCCAGATATTCTTGGAAAATTGCGTTATATCGAATTTGGTGCGGGATCGTTGAGTCTACAGAAGAAAAAAGAGCTGATTGCATTGCTGCCGCACACACAGATCCATAATACATGGGGGTCAACAGAGACGGGTGGTGCGATCTTCTTAAACTTGCCGAGCCAGGTAGATCACTATCAGGCAATTGGAAAGCCTCTTGAAAGTGTGACAGTAAAGATTTATCGAGAAGACGGTACAGAAGTAATAGGCAGTGGACAAAATGAGGTCGGAAAAATGTGGCTAAAAGGGGATCTGGAGATGTCTGGTTACTGGAAAAGAGAGACTGAGACAGCGAAAGCGCTTGTGGATGGCTGGCTTGTAACGAATGATCTTGTATATCGTGATGAAGATGGATTTATTCATATGCTTGGCCGCGCAGATGATATGATTAATACCGGTGGTGAGAAGGTATCGCCAGTTGAAGTCGAAAATATGGCTTCTGGCTATGAGCAGATAAAAGAGTGCGCTTGTGTAGGAGCACCCGATTCGAAAGGAATTCTTGGAGAGATTCCAGTACTATTTGTAGTACCGAGAACAGAGCCATTTGACGAAGATGGCATGTTGCAATATTTGTCTGGGCGCATTGAGCGCTTTAAGCTTCCACAGGTATGTATATTATTAGAGGAATTGCCTAGAAATCGTATGCAAAAATTGGATCGTCGTATGCTTCGTACCATCTATAAAGAGAGGATGGAAAATGGACAGGCGAACAAAGAAGAAAAGCAAGGTCGAAATTCAAGTGCAGAAAAAGAGATGATTCGTTGTATAAAAAGTAGGCACAGTGTTCGTCGTTTCAAAGATCGACCAATTCCGTCAGAGATTCTGAAAGATATTTTGGAATGTGGTATCTATGCACCATCTGGAAAAAATATGCAGACTTGGCGTTTTACAGTTTTGACCGATACCGTACAGATCCAGCAATGGAGATCAATGATTCTGGAACGAGCAGCAAAGGAAAAGGTGCGTGTGAGCGGTTTTGAGAATCCAGCGGCATTGATTTTAATTTCAAATGATATTCGAAATCAAAATGGTGTCAAGGATGCCTCTTGCGCGGCAGAAAACATCATGCTTGCTGCAAATGCGTATGGCATTGGAAGTGTGTGGATTAATGCATTATCAACGATGTGTGATGATGAAACAATTCGCCACCAACTTCAGGCGTGGGAGATCCCAGATCGTCATCAGGTATACGCAATGATTGCACTTGGTTATCAAGAGGGTGAAGTGAAATCTCCAAAACGAAATTTGAATGTTATCCATTATGTCAGATAAAATAGATTCAATATGGCTTTGTGGAGAATTGGTCTAAGTATTGCCCCTTGCAGAACGCTTCAAAATAGGGTATACTGTCTTCGTCGAGGAGGTATGTTTATGGGAACAATCAGAAATGTATTAGTTGGACAGTCGGGCGGGCCGACTGCGGTAATTAATTCGAGTCTTGCGGGTGTCTATGAGACGGCGAGAGCGATGGGCACAGAACATGTATATGGTATGCGCTATGGAATTCAGGGACTTTTGCAGGAACAGATCGTTGATTTGAACGAATGTCTGAGCGATAAGATGGATGTGGAGCTGTTAAAGCGCACACCGGCAAGTTATTTGGGTAGCTGTCGTTTCCGTCTGCCGGATCCAGATGTGGATGAGGGACCATATCTGCAGCTGTTTCATTTGTTTGAAAAGTATGAGATTGGCGCTGTATTTTATATCGGCGGCAACGATTCGATGGACACGATTGCAAGGTTAGCAGCCTATGGTGCGAAGAAAAACAGGAGCATTCGTTTTATCGGTGTTCCAAAGACCATTGACAATGATTTGATGTTTACCGACCATACGCCGGGATACGGAAGCGCTGCAAAGTATATTGCGACAACGCTTAAAGGTATTATCTGCGATTCTAGCGTTTACAATCTGAATAGTGTAACGGTAGTTGAGATTATGGGACGTCATACAGGCTGGCTGGCAGGTGCGGCGAGTCTGGCGGAAGGTGCAGACTGCGGCGGACCAGATATGATTCTTTTACCAGAGTGCCCATTTGATGAAGAAGCATTCTTGGCAAAGGTAGCAGCGCTTGAGAAGGAGCGCCACACACTTGTGATTGCGGTTAGTGAGGGCGTAAAGAACAAAAATGGTGAGTTTTTGTGTGATCTTGTGTCGGGACCTGGTGCAGTCGATGCATTTGGTCATAAGGCTGCGCTTTCCGGAACGGCTCGTTATCTGGCAGATTTGATTCGTGAGCATTTGGGCTGCAAGACAAGAGCAGTTGAACTGTCTGTTTTACAGCGCTGTGCATCGCCGCTTGCAAGCCGTACGGATATTACCGAGGCATACCAGGTAGGTGGAGCTGCGGTGGAAGCAGCTTTTCGTGGCGAAACGGGAAAGATGTGCACCATTCAGCGCATTTCCGATATTCCGTATCGCACAAAGACCGGACTTGTCGAGGTGAGCGAGGTGGCAAACCAGGAAAAGCGTGTTCCAAATGAGTGGATCAGCGCAGATGGAATGCATGTGACACCAGCATTTGCGCGCTATGTGAGACCGTTAATTCAGGGTGAACTTCATCCATTTTATGTGGACGGTGTGCCGCGCCATCTGCATCTGTAATATATGGAGTTTGGAGGTTTTTTGGAAATTTATGTGGTATGTAATTCAGACAAGCACCGGAAAGGAAGAAACGATTCGGCAGGAATGCGAAGCTCGCATCAGCAAAGAGATCCTTTCACACTGTGTTCTTCCTTTGTACGAGGAGAAAATCCGGTATAAGGGACAGTGGCATATTCAGAAAAAGAAACTGTTTCCTGGCTATCTGTTCCTTGTTTCGGACAATTTGGATGAACTGTATGAACAGCTAAAAAAGATCAATGCGATGACAAAGCTTCTGGGCACAGGCGATGATATTATTCCACTGACACAAAATGAGATTGATTTTCTGCTTCGTTTTGCTGGAGATGAGGAACTGGTAAAGATGTCGCAGGGAATCATTATTGGTGATAAGGTGACGATTTTGTCTGGACCGCTTAAGGGAATGGAGTCGACAATTCAGAAGATTGACCGTCATAAGCGAAAGGCTTGGCTGAATCTGGAAATGTTTGGAAGACAGCAACTGGTTGAGGTTGGTGTAGAAATTGTAAAAAAGATTGCGGCAGAGGAATAAAATGGTTTATTTTGGACTGGCAAACACAGCTAGAATTTGCTACAATAGCAAAGAGGTACATGTTTGAATAACATGATGCCAGGGTCAAAAGGTCAAAAAGCCGTTCATGCTTGCATGATAAGGCTTT
>DAVZID010000041.1:0-29364 GCA_052273485.1 Lachnospiraceae bacterium | reverse complement strand
TCGGTCATAGCTTTTAGTGTGTATTTTCGGAGCGAAGCTCCGCTTTTGATACCACATCCATAGGAGCTATGCACCGCATGGGCGTGGAGACTTCATGATGCCCTTATAAAAGGAAAGGAACGGAACTAAAATGAAAAACATGGACAATTTTATCAGCGGAGAGCGCCAGTTTGACTTTGTCTCCCAATTTAACTATATAAGGGAGGCCGGAACACCTAATGAAAGAAAGGCTGCTGAAACAATCTTACATGAATTAAAAAAAGAAAACTGCGACGCACCGATTCGCACGGAGAATTTTGCCTTTTTTGTACCAAAAATCAAAACGTCCTTTTTTGAGGTAACAGCACCCTATCATAAGGTTTATGAGGCCTGCACTTTTGGCTTTTGTGCAAATACTGGCGAGGACGGACTGGAGGCTGATTTTGTCTATCTGGAAAATGCAGATGATATCAGCATGAAACAAGCTGCTGGAAAAATCGTGATGGTAAACGGCTATATCGGTCGTGCAATGCTTGAAAAACTGACAAAGGCTGGCGCACTCGGTTTTGTCTCATTTTCTGGTACACCAATCGACACGGGAAAGAAACGGCTGCCTGCGGCAAAAAATCTTGGACAGTCTGATCATCTTGGTGCCCTTCCTGGCACATGCATTCATTTTCTGGACGCAACAGAGATTGTGGAAAAGGGCGCATCCAGAGTACGCATGATCTGCAACCAGACACTTGAAACACGCACCTCTCAAAATATCTGCGCACACATTGAGGGTACTGATCGGCATAACGATATCTTAACCGTAACTGCCCATTATGACTCGGTTCCACAGGGACCAGGCGCTTATGATAACATGTCTGGATGCGCAATTGTGATGGAGTTGTTTCACTGGTTTTGTTCTCATAAGCCGCGCCGCACGATGGAATTTATCTGGTTTGGATGCGAGGAAAAGGGACTTCTTGGAAGCCGCGCCTATGTAAATGCTCACGAGGATGAATTGCCACATCACCGCTTTAACATGAATATTGATCTTGCCGGACAGACACTCGGCGGTACTGTTATGGGCATTACTGGTGATCCTTCGATTTGCCGCCAATTTGAAGCACTTGCTGAGAAATGCGGCCTTGGCATGACTACTCGTTCTGCTGTCTGGAGCAGTGATTCCAACACTTTTGCATGGAAACGCATCCCATCTATGACATTAAACCGTGACGGATTTGGCATGCATACCGAGTATGACACGATTGATCGAATCTCCGCATGGTCGCTTCGCCGCAGCGCACTTTTATTGTGTACTGTCGCCGATTTTCTGGCGAACGAAGACGAGTTTCCTCTGTGCCAGATAATTCCGCAGGAATTTTTAGATCAGTTAGACGCATCCTTCCATGCAAAAGACTAATTCCACCATTATCGTTTTATTATTCGATTGACACAAACAACCCCTGAACGTATCTATCTTGAACGCTCAGGGGCTGTTTTATTATCTTTCTAATTTATTGACTTATTCCACAATCGACATTGCAATGGCTTCCGGAGTGATCGGCAGCTCTCTGTGCCATACACCAGTTGCGCGGTAAATCGCATGGGCGATGGCCGGAGCCGGTGTGTTAATAACGATCTCACCGATGGACTTTGCACCAAACGGTCCTGTTGGTTCATAGCTGTGTTCAAATTCTACCTTCAGCTTGCCCATATCAAGACGTGTCGGAATCTTGTACTGCATAAAGGTAGACTCAATTGGACGGCCAGACTTATCGTAGGTGACATTCTCCATTAAAGTATGACCGATACCCTGCACAATTCCGCCCTCTGCCTGAATCCTTGCCAGTGCCGGATTGATCGGAATACCACAGTCCACAACAGCCATAAAGTCAAGCACCTTAACCTCACCTGTCAGCTTATCGAGTTCTATCTCTGCCATTCCAACCATATACGGCGGCGGTGATACAGGTGAAAAATGAGACGCTGTTGCCTCTGCATTGCTGTTGCTTGCCAGCTGTGTCTTATAGGCAATCTCTGACAATGACACTGTCTGTCCAGTTGAAATACAGCGCACGCGACTGCTCTCAAATGCAACATCTTCCTTTTCGCAGTTCATCATCTGTGCTGCAATCTCGCAGATCTTTTTCTTTAATTCAGCACATGCCTTTTCTACTGCCTTTCCTGTGATATAAGTAGTTGATGATGCATATGAGCCAGAATCATACGGTGAAGCATCTGTATCTGCTCCAAATACTGCAATATCATCTACGCTGCAGTCCATGCATTCTGCTGCCATCTGTGCAAGAATAGTATCACATCCAGTACCCATATCAGCAGCGCCTATAAGCAAATTGTAGCCGCCGTCCTCATTTAACTTTAATGTTGCAGAGCCAACGTCTAAGTTTGAAATACAGCTTCCCTGCATTGCCATACCAACACCTGCGGCACGCACCTTGCCATTGCCCATATCGCGCACTGGATACTTTTCATCCCAGTGGAACATCTTTTTGCAACGCTCCATACAACGGTCAAGTGCGCAGGCATTTGCGGTCTCACCGTAGTAAGCTGGCATTACCATGCCCTCTCGCACCATGTTTTTATCACGAAGCACGGTCGGATCCATTCCAAGCTTATCTGCTAACTCATTAACAGCGGACTCTAACGCAAAGATTCCCTGTGTTGCACCATAACCGCGGTATGCACCTGCTGCCTGATGATTTGTGTAAACGACATCATAGCCAAACCGGAATGCTTCTAGTGAACCGGTATACAGTGGAATGGATTTGTGACCAGACAGGCCAACTGTTGTCGGGCCATGCTCGCCATACGCGCCAGAGTTGGATAATGTATACAAATCGAGTACACGGATCTTTCCTTCCTTGCTGGCACCAAGATGCACTCGCACCTCCATCTCATGGCGCGGTGAACCTGCGATCTGTGCCTCTGTTCTTGTGTAATTGATCTTTGCTGGGCGACCCGTCTTCATTGTGACAAAGGCTGGATATACCTCGCAGACTGCTGTCTGCTTTGCACCAAAGCCACCGCCGATACGCGGCTTTTCGACACGGATGCGGCTCTTTGGAATGCCAAGTGCATTCGAGAGAATACGGCGCGTATGGAATACGATCTGTGTCGATGAAATGACATGAAGCCTTCCATAGCGATCGAGTGTCGTATAGCAGATAAATGGCTCCATCATGGCCTGATTATACGCCTTCATATGATACGTGTGATCAATCGTGATATCACAGTCTGCCATAATTCCATCGACATCACCGTTTGATTCGGCACCGCTCGCTACCAGATTTCGCTTATTGTCGCCCCCGACCGGACACGGTGGAAACCAGTCCTCCTCCGGGTGAACAAGAACTGGATTATCCTTTGCCGTATGGAAATCAAGAACCGGCTCGAGCACCTCGTACTTAACCTTAATTAACTTCATTGCCTTGAGCGCAGCTTTTTCGTTTTCCGCTGCAATAATTGCCACCGCATCGCCTGAAAAACGCACGTGACGATCTAAAATCAGACGGTCGTACGGGGATGGCTCTGGGTAAGTCTGTCCTGCAATGGCAAAACGATGATTGGGCACATCCTCCCATGTATACACATCGACCACACCCGGAACAAGCTTTGCTGCCTTTGTGTTGATCTCCTGCACGATTGCATTTGCGTGAGGAGAGCGCAGAATTTTAACGACCAGCGCATCTTTTGGTGTCACATCGTCGGTATAAACAGGCTTTCCGGTGAGCAGCTGCATGGCGTCCTTTTTCCGGACGGATTTATTGATTGATTTATATTCTGTCTGCTTCATAGTTTTGTTTATCCTTATTTTTTCTAATTATCATTTGATTATCATCTCGTTAACAAGTTATCTGATTGCCTAGTTATCAGCGTCTATTTTTTTCTACGATCTATTTTCCGCGGTCGCTTACCTTGTTTCTTCCTGACAGGCTGCCTTGCGGCTGTTAAGGAAGTTTCGGATTCCGCGAAGCTGTCCCTCATAGCCAGAGCAGCGGCACAGATTTCCGGCAAGAAATGCACGAATCTCATCGTCTGTCGGATCTGGATTTTCACGAAGAAGTGCAATCGTATTCATCACAAAACCTGGATTGCAAAATCCACACTGGTCTGCTCCCTGATCTGCGATAAATCCAATAAACTCCTGTGCCTCAGCCTGTAAGCCCTCGAGTGTCTGAATCTCGTGACCATCCGCTCTAACTGCCAGCTCTGAGCAGGAAAGAATCGGCTTTTTATCAAAAAACACCGTACACAGACCACAGTTTGACGTATCGCAGCCACGCTTTACACTTAAGCAGCCCTTCTCACGAAGCCAGTCAAGCAGCACCGTATCCGCATCCACATTGCCTATTACATTTTTTCCATTTAGTTTGACCTTAATTTCCATTCTGTTCCCTTTCTTTTCTCACTGCTGATTCAGCTGTGCAAGGCAGCGCTTTACAAGCACCTTACTCAGATGGGTGCGATATGCACTGCTGCCACGCAGGTTGCTGTCGGTCGGTGCATTTTCTGCGACATAGGATGCAAATGCAGCCACACTCTCCTCTGTAATGCCATTTGCCAAACTGTTCGTTTCATCAAGAACAAGCTTTGCGCGCGCCGGACGTGCACCGATGACTGCGCGATAACTTCCGTCAAGCTTTGATACACAGCAGGTCAGCACTGGAAAATCCGTTCGCTGGTTTCGAACTGCCATATAAGCGATCTGACAGGCAGTTTTCTTTACAATGACGCGAAGTAAAATATCGTTATCCATCTTCATCGTGACAAACTCAGAAAGCGGCACAATTCCGCCTTTATACAATTCCACGTAGCTATCCAGTGCTAAGAAGACTGTCAGCACATCAGAAAAGCCAAAGCGTCCCCAGATGCTGCCGCCGACCGTTGCCATGTTGCGAAACTGCACGCCAACAATATCCTTTACCGCATCTTTTACTGCATTCTTTGTGTAGGCATTCAATCCCTCATGCTGCTCAATCTCACGAAGCGTTACTCTTGCACCGATGGAAAACTCCTCATCGGTTTCCTCAATGGCATTCAAACCCAGATCACACAGATCAATCGCGGTATTTACGCTTCCGTTTCCAAGTCTCATCCACAGCATACCGCCAAGGATTCGGTTTTTCTTTCCCTGATTGAGCTTCCATGCCTCCTCAAGGCTCTGTGCCTTTACATATTTTTGTATTGTTATCATCCTTCTGCTCCCTTTGCTTATTTGTGTCAGGTTTTGTCGTTTCTCATTGTTTATCTTCTTTATTATATCAGTCCGATTTGATTTTGAAAAGGAGATTTGCTATACTTGCTGTAGAAAAATGAAAATGATGTTACTTTACTGTTCACGGGCTTCTTATCTACGAACGCGGTTCGACGATTGTTTTGTCTCACCGCTAATTTCGGTTACACCCCGTGAACTGGCAACAACATATTTATTATCCATGGAGAAACTACTATGCAAGCAAATACACATATTTCAAGTACAATTGCCTCTTCCGCCAACCTTGGCTGCGTCATCATGGCCTCTGGCCTTGGACAGCGCTTCGGCGGCAATAAGCTACTGGCTGATTTTAACAAAGAACCGTTGCTGTGCCGCGCCCTTGCTGTCACAGAAGGCTATTTTTCCCACCGCATTGTTGTGACGCGCCATACAGACGTTTCGGCGCTTTGTCGTGCGCGAAACATTGAAGTTTTTTTACACGATCGCCCTTATCGAAGCGACACGGTTCGCCTTGGGCTGTCTGCCATAACTGCCGCAGGTGACATTGACGGGTGTCTTTTTTGCCCAGGGGACCAGCCGCTCCTTCGCCGCGAGACAATTGAACGTCTTATTCAGACATTTGCCTCTGACAAATGTACAATTGTTCGTCCTGCCTTTAATGGTGTCCCCGGCGCTCCTGTGCTATTTCCACGCTGGGCATTTTGGGAACTATTGACCTTGCCGGAAAAAAAAGGTGGTGGCTTTGTCGCAAAAAAATACCCCGAACGGGTACATCTCTTACCCGTCCGGGATCCATATGAACTAAAAGATGTGGATACACCTGAAGATCTGACCTTTTTAGAAGATCTTCAACGCCATTTTAAACAATAGCGTTCTCTTCCCCATCTTATTTTGCTTCCTCTTTCTTTTCCTTTGGAAGAAGAATGTTTAACAGAATTGCAACAAGTGCTGCCGGAACGATTCCAGAACCACCAAAGATCAGCTGAACAGCCTGCGGTGTATGTGCCAGAATACTAGAGTTTGCACCCATACCGTAGCCAACGCCAAGTGCAACGGAAACGATGGAGAGGTTACGAGATGTAAGTGGCTCCTTTGTGATCAGCTGAATACCGCTGATTACGATAGAGGAGAACATCATAACGGCTGCACCGCCCAGAACGGACTGCGGCATGATGGAGATGATCGCACCAAGCTTTGGACATAGACCACACAGGATTAAGAAGATTGCTCCAGTGGAAAGTGCAAAACGGTTTACAATCTTTGTCATGCTAACCAGACCAACGTTCTGTGAGAAGGAGGTATTTGGAAGAACACCAAACAATGCTGCAAAAGAAGAACCAAGTCCATCACACATAACACCACCAGACAGCTCGGTATCGGTAGCCTCACGATCAAGACCACCCTCCATAACACCAGAGATATCACCAACCGTCTCTACTGCGGTTACGACGAACATGATCAGCACCGGAAGAATTGCTCTTAAATCAAATACTGGTTTTACCGGCATCAATGTCGGAATCGCAAACCAGGATGCATCTGCTACCTTCTGCCAGTTCAGTACCCATGACTTGGTGTACTCTGCGCCATCTGCAGTAACACCTGTAGTCGGAAGCACAAAGCCCATGATGAATGCTGCTGCATAACCACACAGGATTCCAAGCAGAATGGAAGAAGAACTTGCAAAGCCCTTTGATGCATGCTTGAAAACAAGAATCATGACCAGAACAAAAACTGCCAAAAGCAAGTTTTCCATGGAACCGAAATCCTTTGCGGTATTACCGCCACCAAAGGAGTTGATACCAACAGAAATCAGGCTAAGACCGATGGACATAACGACTGTACCAGTGACAACTGGTGGGAAAAACTTACGCAGTGGCTTTAAGAACAAACCAAGCACCGTTTCAAACAAACCGCCGATAATCGACGCACCCATGATGGCACCATAGGCAAGCACACCTCCGCCCATCGTTGCAGCAACCGAGTTGAATACACCGATGAAACCAGATGATGTACCCATGATGATCGGCACCTTACCTCCGACCGGTCCGATGGAGAACAGCTGAACCAATGTAACGATTCCTGCTACCAGCATCGCATTCTGCAAAAGCTGCAGCTGCAAATCTGCAAACTCACCACCGGCGATTCCACATGCACCGGTAATGATCAGAAGCGGCGTCAAGTTTCCCACAAACATGGCTAACACATGCTGTAAGCCAAGCGGGATCGCCTGCTTCAACGGCATTTTTCCATCGAGCTGGAAAGCCGTCTCCGATAATCTGTATGAAGTTTTCACAACAGATACCTCCCTTTTCTTTTTTCAAGAAAAGTATATCATTCACAGGCTAATCTGTAAATTGAGTAATATATAGAAGTTTTCTTTGTAAAAATAGAAATATCTGTCAAAAGGACAAATCTGTCATGCCTTAACCATTGAAATGCTGCAGATCCTTGTCTTTTCCAATGACATACATCTGCATATCTTTTTGTAGTTTTTCATCTGGTGAAAACTGCAAATTCATGTGGTTATTCATGCGAATACCTGCAATGTTCATTCCATATTTATTTCTAAGATCAAGTTCACGAAGAGTCTTTCCTACCCACGCTGATGGAATTGCCATCTCGACCATACTGTAATCATTTGACAGATTAATCCAGTCTGAAAAATCACGTGCCGTAAGATATTTTCCAACTCGCACACCCATCTCCACTTCTGGAAATACGACTCTTGTGACACCAAGCTTTTTCAAGACCTTTCCATGCACTTCGTTTTTTCCAGTTGCAATAATTTGTGGAATGTTATACTCCTTACATTTCATTGCAATCACAATGCTTGCTTCCATGTTGCTGGCAACAGCAATGACTGCACCATCCATATGCTCCATTCCAAGACCGCTCATGGCATCCTCATCAGCCACATCAACCTGCACTGCATAGCTGACCTCATCAGCGATCTGTGCCACGCGGTCTGCATCCTGATCCACTGCCACTACCTCATTTCCAGCTGCTGCAAGTGTTCTCGCTACGCTTATACCAAAACGATTTAAACCAAATACAATATACTGCTGTTTTTTCATGACTTTCCCTTCTGCTTTTCAAAGCTCGCATTTAAAATGATGTTATCCTACCATGATATGTTCCTCTGGCAGTCTTCTCTTTTCATTTCTTCTCTTTATACTTCCTGCAATCATAAGAGGAATTGTAATAGGTCCAATTCGACCCATATACATCAGCGCAATAATAATAAATTTTCCAGCAATGTGAAGTTTCGGCGTAAGACCTGCTGTCAAACCTACTGTCGCCGTTGCAGAGACCACCTCATATGTAGCCTGCATAATTGTTGCCTCTGGCTCTGCAACCATTAATGCAAGGATGCCTACTAGTACCAGCAATAAACCTCCAATGCAAACTGACAATGCTGTTCGCACAATATTCATTGGAATACGACGCCTAAAGCACTCTGTATCTTCATGACCTGCCAGAATAGAACCACAGCTAAGCAGCACAACAGCTACTGTAACTGTTTTCACACCTCCTGCTGTTCCTACAGGAGAGCCTCCAATATACATCAAAAAACAGCTAAACAGCCTCGAAACCTCTCTAAGCTGATCCTGCGGCACAGTAAAAAATCCTGCCGTTCTTGTTGTCACTGACTGGAAGAATGATGCCATCAGCTTTTGGAAAAAGCCCATAGATCCTAACGTATTTGGATTATTATATTCTACTATGAAGAAAAATAAAGTTCCGCCCAATAACAAACTGATTGTCATTAAAAGCACTAACTTTGCATGAAGAGAAAGCGTTCTCAGACCCTGTCTGATTCCTGTCTCCTTCTTAGCTGCCTTTTTTATAAAAGCAGCCAATTCTCTCCATACTAGAAAGCCAATTCCGCCAGCTATAATTAAAAAGGCTGTAACTGCATTTATCAGTACATCATCTGCATACATCGCAAGACTAGAATCGCCTAGTAAATCTACTCCTGCATTGCAAAAGGCTGATATTGAATGAAAAACTGCATACCATATGCCGCGAAGCAGTCCAAACTGTGGAATAAAGCGGCATGCATATCCTAACGCACCAATGCCTTCTACCACAAGTGATCCCTTTACGACATACTGCAGTATTCCGACAAGACCACGCATACTATCGCGGTTAAAATAATTTTGCAGCATCACACGCTCCTGAATTGTGAGTTTGACTTTCATAAGAACAAGCACATACGTCACACAGACAATAACGCCCCAGCCTCCGACTTGAATTAAAAACAGCATGACCAACTTTCCCAGAAATGTAAACTGAAATGCCGGGACAACAGTTACTAGTCCGGTCACACAGACACAGGTGCATGATGTAAACAGTGCATCCGGAAAATTGAGCCACTTTCCATTGGCATTGCATATAGGTAGCATTAAAATGCATGCACCTACAAGTATCAGCGCCAGAAAGCCAAATACCATGACCTGTGTAAATGACCACTTCTTTATCCTTCTCATGTCTTCCTCTACTTTCTTTATGTATTTTCCCTCATTATAGCGATTTAGGTGTTGATATGCAACTGGAAAATATTACTCTAATGATGTGATGTGACATGTAAATTTCACGAGGGCGCATAAGCGCCCTGATTAAGTTACAAAAACTCCTTCATCCTTCCCATAAAATCCTCTTCAGTGTGTATCAAACCTTCTGCTATCTGTCTGGCTTCCCGGCTTGCATCCCTGCACTCATTCTGGCACTTTGCGATACTTTGAATCCCCATGTTGCATCCATTCATCATCAGCTTCGCCACTTGATGACAATCTCCCTTCATCATAAGACGCATCTCCGTCGTAATCCATGAGGACGCTGCTGCCATGGGGCTAGGCTCCTTCTCTGATGCGCCTGCCTGCATCAAAAGACGAGACGTCTCCTTCTCAACACGCTCATGTTCTTTTCGGTAATCCTCTACCGCTCGCTCTAACTCACTGTCCTCCAAATAATCCTCTACCTGCTCCATACTGCGAAGTGCCATCTTACAGCCCACATTACACTCCTTTAAAAGCTTTGCCGTCTGGTCATTCATCATCTTGCTTTCCTCCTGTGACTCACTATCGTTTGGTACAATGATTCATTTCAGTATCAAGAAGCTTCAATAAAAAGCTTCTTTCTTCCACAGTATTCATCAAAAAATAAGTTTTTATACACCATCCCCAGAGAGAAAAAATCCCCCGAAACGATGTTTGCACACCATTTCGAGGGATTTTTCATATATGCCATTACTTTTGTAAAAGTTGTGGGCAACACCTCGTTACCTAACGGACACCGAGACGAACTGTTTCACGAGGCGAACCGTTGGAGCAAGCCTGTCAAAATACACTTTCGTTAAAAATGCGTAGTGGCGGCTCTGCGGAGTAGGTTCGCCGACGAAAGCATTCGTCGAGGGGTCCTTCGTAAAACTACCGGGTTGAATTACTAATTATCTCTGAACACGAGCACCAGCGCCGCCCATGATTGCTTCAACTTCCTTCTTGCTAGCCATAGTGGTATCACCAGGAGTAGTCATAGCCAGTGCGCCGTGAGCTGCACCATAGTTAACAGCCATCTCAGCGTTCTCAGTGGTCATTAAACCATAGATCAGACCAGAAGCGAAGGAATCACCGCCGCCTACACGGTCCATGATCTCTAAGCCATTGTAATCCTTAGCCTTGTAGATCTCACCATCTGCCCAGCAGATTGCGCTCCAGTCATTAACGGTAGCAGTCTTAACCTGACGAAGAGTAGTAGCTACAGCCTTGAAGTTCGGGTAAGTCTTAGCTGCCTCATTGATCATCTTCTTGTATCCATCAAGATTCAGAGTCTTTAAGTTTGCATCGTTGCCCTCGATCTCGAAGCCAAGGCAAGCGGTGAAGTCTTCCTCGTTACCGATCATAACGTCAACGTACTTAGCGATCTCCTTGTTAACTTCCTGAGCCTTAGCCTGTCCGCCGATAGCACTCCACATGGATGGACGATAGTTTAAGTCGTAGGATACGATAGTTCCGTACTTCTTAGCGGTCTTGATTGCAGCTAAAACAGTCTCGCAGGACTGCTCAGACAGTGCAGCGTAGATTCCGCCGGTATGCAGCCAACGAACACCCAGAGTTCCGAAGATGTACTCGAAATCGAAATCATCTGGAGTAGCCTTAGAAATAGCAGTGTTTGCACGGTCAGAGCAACCTACAGCACCACGGATTCCGTAGCCTCTCTCAGTGAAGTTTAAACCGTTACGGCAGATACGGCCGATACCGTCAGTCTTCATCCACTTGATCAGAGAAGTATCAACACCACCCTGGCAGATGAAGTCTTCCATCAGCATACCAACCTCGTTATCAGCAAATGCGGTGATAACAGCGGTATTCATCTTGAAGCACTTTCTTAAACCACGGATAACATTGTACTCTCCGCCGCCTTCCCATGCACGGAAGGATCTAGCAGTACGGATTCTGCCCTCGCCTGGATCAAGACGAAGCATAACCTCGCCCAGAGATACTGCATCAAACTTGCACTCGCTTGCTGGTCTTAAATTTAAATTCATTTTTTCTAAACCATACCTTTCTTATACGAACTTTGCTTTTCCAACCTTATTTTGTTGGTTTTATTTGCCTGTTTCTTACCTGCTCAAGCAGCCTGTTTTCAAGCCACTTGAACAAAGTTTATTTTCTCACGAAAATGATTAGCCGCGGATCTCCTTAACCTTTGCAACTGCTTCCTTGGTCATAGCAACGATCTTGTCAAACTCGCCAGCCTTGATCATGTCGCCCTTTACCATCCAGCTTCCGCCACAGCAAAAGATCTTGTCACAACCTAAGTAATCTGCCAGGTTCTTGGTGTTAATTCCGCCTGTTGGCATAAACTTAACCATGGTGTACGGAGCTGCCATAGCCTTGATCATAGCAACGCCACCTGCCTGCTCAGCCGGGAAGAACTTAACAGCCTTCAGTCCACGCTTAACAGCCTGTGCAACCTCTGACGGAGTGATACATCCTGGTAATACCGGAATGTTATTCTCCAGACAGTAGTCAACGATTTCCGGATCAAAACCTGGGCTAACGATAAACTTAGCACCAGCCTTAACTGCACGATTTACCTGATCGATTGTCAGAACAGTACCTGCACCAACTAACATCTCCGGATAAGCCTCGCTCATCAGACGAATGGACTCCTCTGCTGCATCTGTACGGAATGTAACCTCCGCACAAGCCAGTCCGCCCTCTACTAAAGCCTTTGCTAACGGCAGTGCATCCTTTGCATCGTTCAGTACTACAACTGGAACAACGCCATACTCTGTAAACTGCTCAGTAATTGTCATTTCTTTATTCCTCCTTTTGCCCCTGTACCCAAAAAAGGGCACACTACGGGTGTATGTTCAGTACATCGTTCTACGTGATGTCACATATCATTATACTACCATTTTTTTGCCTATTCGCCAATAGGAGACATGCATTTCTATGTTTTAACTAATTTTAAGCAGGTGACTGCGATGTATTTTTGTGCATTTTTATCACAGACGTTTTTCAAAATTGCCAGACATAACAGAAACACCTTCGTCAGCAATTACGAACGCATTTGGGTCAACGCTGTGAATAATGTCAATAAACTCTGCCTGCTCGTATTTATTGATACAGCAAATGAGAATTTTTGTCTCTTCTTTCGTGTAGGCACCCACGCCCGTCCACTCGGTCACACCGCGACCGGTCTGCTTTAAAATCTTTTGATCGATTCCTTCGTGCTTCGTGAAAATCATTAGACGTACTGTGATATTCTGATAATGAACGCGATCCATCATCAAGGTAAACACTACCATGTAAATCAAAGAATAGATCACAATCTCGATATCAAACATAAGAAGCAGACAAGCATAGACAAATGCGTTGACACCAAGCGAAATCTTGCCAACAGAAGCATGTTTGAACTTTCGCGCTGCCCATACACCGATAATATCCACACCACCGCCGCTGCCGCCAGCGACAAGCAAAAGGCCAACACCAAAACCTGTGATGATGCCGGCAATCAGAACCGATGCAACAACTGAGTCGACAACTGGTGTTGCCGGAATCGGAATGATGCTCGCAAAAATACTGATTGAAGTGGAGCCGATGATTGTCTTAAAAAGAAAGCTTTTTCCAACTCCCTTCCAAGCAAGAAGGAGAAGCGGAATATTGGTCAGAAAATAGACAGCGCCATAAATATTTCTGCCGCCTAAATCCACAACCTTCCCAATTAAATAAGTAATGACCTGTGCAATTCCGACACCGCCTCCACTATATAATCCATACGGAATCAAAAAATAATTCATACCAAAGGCGTACAAAAATGCACCTGCCACAATAACGGCTACCTTCACCCATCTTGAATGTATCTTCTCCATTAAACCCTCCCTGAACAGATAAAACGATTCTTCCTGTTCATTACAGAGCCTTTTTGATCGCTGCCATCAGCTCATCATAGGTCTCAAATGCTGGAAGATCTGAATTTTCCTTTTTAATCGCATCCGTGCTGCAGAATAAAAATCCCGCCTTGCTTGCACGGATCATGCCAAGATCGTTGTAGCTGTCACCACTTGCAATGGTCTGAAAACCGATTGACTGAAGTGCCTTTACCGTTGTCAGCTTAGACTGCTCAATTCTCATACGAAAACCAGTAATCTCGCCGTCCTCTGCCACTTCAAGCGTGTTGCAGAAAATGGTCGGCCAGCCAAGCTTTTTCATCAGCGGCGCTGCAAACTGAGTAAACGTATCGCTAATAATGATTACCTGTGTCATACTTCTAAGTTCATCCAGAAATTCCTTTGCTCCCGGAAGCGGATCAATCTGTGCGATTGTCTGCTGAATCTCCTTTAACCCAAGGCCATGCTCTTTTAAGATCCCAAGTCTCCACTTCATCAGCTTATCATAATCCGGCTCATCTCGTGTCGTCTTCTTAAGCTCTGGAATCCCGCTCGCCTCTGCAAATGCAATCCAAATCTCTGGTACCAATACACCCTCTAAATCCAAGCATACAATATTCATATCATCGCTCATTATTCTTCTACCTCCATATCAAGTCCAAGCTCCTTCGGCAAGAAACGCGGGCATACATTGTCTGTGGTAATAATAACAGATGCGGCCAGACGTGTGCCAATCTCAACTGCATCCTTTAATTCCTTCCCATAGGTCATTCCGATTGCAACACCAGCAAAGAATGCATCTCCTGCACCTGTCGTATCACGCACGGTAACCTTACGTGCCGGGTGAATGCCCTTATTTCCCTTGCAGTCTGCATAAACAGCACCATCGCCTCCCATTGTGACAACGATCGCCGGAATCTGAGAGCTCATCACCTTGGAGGAAATAATCTCACGCAATTCCTCTGGTGTCTTGTCCTCGTAATCCTCTGCAAAGAAAATACCTGCCTCAAGCTGATTGCATACAAAGCAATCAAATCGCTTTAAGTAATCGCGACGCTCCACTGCAATACTCATGTTCGTGACAACGCCATAAACCTTCTTATTATATTTTTCTGCTAATTGGAAGGTCTTTTTGATAATTTCTTTATCAATGTCCATTTCTAGCACGATGGAATCTGCCTTGGAGATGATCTCATCTCCCTTTTCCTCAAGCGTATATAACAGCGGATACAGATTCGGTCTCTGCGAGATGGAACCCGCCAGATCACCCTTGCTGTCAAATACCGCCAGCCAGGTTCCCATTCCACCTGGAACACTCTTAACATAGCTGGTATCTACTTTGTGTCTCTTTAATTTGCGCACAACATCCTCGCCAAGTGCGGATGTGTCCACGATGCTGACATAGGTCGGCCGAAGCTCCACATTTGCAATGTCCTCCACGACATTTCGTGTTACGCCTCCGTGTATGTATTCAATCCGTCCCGCATTGCGTCCTTCCGGCACATATACATCCTCCGGAAAGCCTTTAATATCCACAAATACGGCGCCGATTACTACAATTCCCATGGTTTGTCCCCCAGTGTCTTCTTTTGTTTTACTTATTCGTAACTATTGCGCAAGAAAGCATACTTATATTTACAACTGTAAATATAAGTACAAAAAATAATTTTGCATGGCTCTGAATAATTACATACATTCATTTTACAAAACATTCGATAAAATGCAAGCATCATTTTTATTTTGTCCATTGCTTTTTTCCCCAGTAAAGGTAAAATATAGGTATCAATCCCGTTTTTGAGCTGATTGAGCTATTGGAAATCGATACCGTGGCTCTGTAAAAGATGGAAAATTTTGGAAAGGTGGTATAGACAATGGATTATTTTAAGGTAAAAGACGGCGCTCTTTTCTTTAAGCGCAGACAGGAAATTTTAGAGGTTTGCCCGTGGGGTGCAGGACTGCGTGTCCGTGCAACACAAAACCGCAGTTTTTCCGATAAGAATTGGGCGCTTGATGTGCCAGCAAAGGCTGATGGAAAAATTGAGTTGTTTGATGATCACGCAATCGTAAGAAATGGCAACATTTACGCCGTTGTGACAGACTTTGGACGCCTTAGCTTCTATAATAAAAAGGACGAACTGTTATTAAAGGAATATTATCGAAGCTGGGACTATGGTACTAAGGACTGGCAGGATCTTGACACAATCGTTATGCAGCGCGCTGCCGCCAGAACGTACCGTGCAGTTGGCGGCGACAACTATGCGTTAAGCGTTCGCTTCGAGGCGGATGACAGCGAAAAGCTGTTTGGTATGGGCCAGTATCAGCAGCCACAGTTTGATTTAAAGGGCTGCACACTCGAGCTTGCCCAGAAAAATACACAGGCAAGTGTTCCGTATCTTGTTTCCAGCAAAGGCTACGGTCTGTTATGGAACAATCCGGCAATCGGACGCGCAACACTTGGCTACAACATGACAGAGTTTACTTCCGAATCCACACGCCAGATCGACTACTGGATCAACGCTTCGGATACCCCAGCTGGCCTTGTTGAGCAGTACACAGAGTTAACTGGACGTGTCCCGATGATGCCTGAGTGGGCGATGGGCTTTTGGCAGTGCAAGCTTCGCTATCAGACACAGGATGAGGTACTAACAATTGCCAGAAACTATAAAAAGCTAAATGTTCCGCTGTCGGTTATCGTCATTGATTTCTTCCACTGGACCCAGCAGGGCGATTGGCGCTTTGACCCAGAATACTTCCCAGATCCAAAGGCCATGATCAAAGAACTGCATGACATGGGCGTTCGTGTGATGGTTTCCATCTGGCCAACTGTTGACCGCGTGAGTGTAAATTATGAGGAAATGAAGGAACGCGATCTTTTAATTCGCGCTGATCGTGGACTAAATGTCACAATGGAGTGCTTCGGAATGGAATGCTTTATTGACCCGACAAACCCAGAGACACGTGAGTTTGTATGGCAGAAGGCGATGGAAAATTATCGCACACTCGGCGTTGATCTGTTCTGGCTGGATGAGGCAGAGCCGGAATACACGGTTCAAGACTTTGATATCTATCGCTACTATGATGGTCCTGCTTCGGAGTGTGCAAATGAGTACCCAGCTCGCTACTCCCAGACCTTCTTCGATGGCATGAAGGCCGAAGGTATTGAAAATCCATTAAATCTGGTTCGCTGTGCATGGGCTGGCTCCCAGCGCTACGGCTCTCTTGTATGGTCTGGCGATGTTCCTTCAACCTTTACTTATCTTCGCTATCAGCTGACTGCAGGTTTAAATATGGGTCTTGCCGGAATTGCATGGTGGACAGCTGACATTGGCGGTTTCCACGGCGGAAATGTACACGATCCAGCCTTTCAGGAGCTTTTGATGCGCTGGTTCCAGTTTGGTGCGTTCTGCCCGGTTATGCGTCTGCACGGCGATCGTGATCCGCACTACAAACCACTCGGCTCCACCGGCGGTGGCATGGTGGCATCCGGTGCCGACAATGAGATTTGGAGCTACACACCTGAAATTCAGGATATGATGACCTACTATATTCTGCTTCGTGAATCCATGAAGGGCTACATCACGACCGTTATGGCAGAGGCTCACGAAAAAGGTACTCCTGTTATTAAGCCACTGTTCTACGATTATCCAGCTGATAAAAAATGCTGGGAGATCGCAGATGAATATCTCTTTGGCCATGATCTGTTGGTTGCCCCGGTTTTGGCAGCTGGTGAGCGCACGCGCACACTGTATCTTCCAGAGGGACATTGGTGTGAGTATGAGACTGGTAAGGTTTATGAGGGTGGCTGCACGATTACAGTGGATGCTCCACTTAACCGCGTTCCATTGTTTGTAAAGGAAGGCAAGACTGTGTTTGTGAAATAAATGACTGGAAACAAATTATCTTGTAAGATCAGTGATTTTGCACACGAAATGCGAAACACGTTACGTAAGGATTTTTGAATGAAAAAAGAAGGCTACTACTCTTCTGGACAGTTCGCGGGGATGGCTCATGTCACCCTGCGAACCATCCGCTATTATGACAAACAGGGCATCTTAAAGCCCTCGTTTGTCAATGAATCTGGCGCGCGTTTTTATACCGATGCGGACTTTGCGCGCCTGCAGCAGATTTTATTATTGAAATACCTTGGCTTTTCTCTCGATGATATCCGTGAAATGATCGTGGACACAAAGGATCTTCACTACATGCAAAATTCCCTCAATATTCAGCTGAATCTGGTTCGCGATCGCATTGAACAGATGCAGCTCGTGGAAAAAGCGATTCTTGAAACCTCAGATGCAATCAGCCGCCAGCACAGCATTGACTGGAATCGCATGTTAAACCTGATTCATCTAACTGGAATGGAGGAAAGCTTAAAAAAGCAATATCAAAACGCATCGAATATCTCCGCTCGCATCAATCTCCACCGCCTCTATTCGCAGAATAAACAGGGCTGGTTTCCGTGGATTTTGGAAAATTGCCATCTAACTCCAGGAATGACTATTTTGGAGACGGGCTGTGGAGACGGCACACTCTGGTGTGAGGCAAAGAAACTATTTTCTCAGGAAAACTGTCCGGAGCATACTCAAAATCACAATCAGGAGTACCAAAAAGATCATGATCATCAGCCAGATCTTCTGAAAGCCTGTTCAATTATGCTGACGGATATTTCGGAGGGAATGCTTCGTGATGCAAGACGTGCGATTGGCGATGGCGATGAATTTTCATTTCGTGAGTGCTTCTGTGAGGCGCTTCCCTTTGCAGATGAAGCATTTGACCTTGTACTGGCAAACCATGTCCTTTTTTACTGCAGCGATGTGGCGCAGGCTTGCCGCGAAGCCGCTCGAGTTCTAAAACCCGGCGGACGATTCTTATGCAGTACCTACGGCTCCGACCACATGAAAGAAATTAGCAAACTCGTATCCGATTTCGACTCGCGCATTGTGCTGTCAGCAGATTGTCTGTACGAACGTTTCGGACGTGAAAATGGAGCTGAAATTTTGACACCATATTTTCGTGATGTAAAATGGGTCTCCTACGAGGATTCGCTTCTCGTGCCAGATGCCGAACCGTTGATCCTCTACATCCTCTCCTGCCATGGCAATCAGAACCAATATCTACTCGATCACTTTGCTGAGTTTCGAAGCTTCGTCAAGAAAAAGACAGATGCGGGATTCTTTATTACCAAGGATGCAGGAATTTTTTGCTGCACAAAGTAACTGCAGGAGCCACCGTGCCTGTCCCCAAGTGGCTTCTTTGTGCACTTTTCACAAATTTTGTTTTTTTTTAAAAAAGTGCTTGAAGGTGACGTTACGTCACCTTATATACTGTGCCTGTCAAACAGAAAGAACCGAGCCATCGGGGTCAGATACGGTGGCTCATAAGCTTTTAACCACTAGGGACAGATAAAAAGCCATCGTCCCTGTCCCCATTCGAAAGGAGTTTATTATGACCATTATCGTTACCGGCGGAGCCGGATTTATCGGAAGCAACTTTATTTTCCATATGTTAAATACTTACCCAGATTACCGCATTGTATGTTTAGACTGCCTGACCTATGCTGGAAACCTTTCCACTCTGGCACCGGTTATGGACAATCCGAATTTCCGTTTTGTTAAGGAAAGCATCACCGACCGTGAGGCTGTTTACAAGCTGTTTGAGGAGGAGCACCCAGACATCGTTGTTAACTTCGCAGCTGAGAGTCATGTTGACCGTTCCATCGAGAATCCGGAAGTTTTCTTAAACACTAACATTCTTGGAACTGCTGTTTTAATGGATGCTTGCCGCAAGTATGGTATTAAGCGTTATCATCAGGTTTCCACCGATGAGGTTTACGGTGATCTGCCGCTTGACCGCCCAGACCTGTTCTTCACTGAGGAGACTCCAATTCACACAAGCAGCCCGTACAGCTCTTCTAAGGCTGGCGCTGACTTATTAGTTCTTGCTTATCACAGAACTTATGGCCTGCCTGTTACCATCAGCCGCTGCTCAAACAACTACGGCCCATATCACTTCCCGGAGAAGCTGATCCCGCTGATGATCGCAAACGCATTAAACGACAAGCCGCTGCCAGTTTATGGTACTGGTGAGAACGTTCGTGACTGGCTGTACGTTGAGGATCACTGCCGTGCAATCGACCTGATCATCCACAAGGGACGCGTTGGCGAGGTTTACAACGTTGGTGGACACAACGAGATGAGAAACATCGACATCGTTAAGATTATCTGCAAGGAGCTTGGAAAGCCAGAGAGCCTGATCACTTTCGTTGGCGATCGTAAGGGACATGACATGCGTTACGCAATCGACCCAACCAAGATCCACAATGAGTTAGGCTGGCTGCCAGAGACCAAGTTTGCTGACGGTATCAAGAAGACTATCAAATGGTACTTAGACAATAAGGAATGGTGGGAGACCATCATCTCTGGTGAGTATCAGAACTACTATGAGAAGATGTACGCAAACCGCTAATGGAGGTCGTTATGAAAGTATTTGTTACCGGAGTTGCCGGTCAGCTCGGACATGATGTAATGAATGAACTAGCTAAGCGCGGCTATGAAGGAATCGGAACTGATATTGCACCAGCGTATTCTGGCGCTGCTGACGGTACTGCTGTTGTTTCTATGCCATATGTTTCTTTAGATATCACAGATGCTGATGCTGTTGATCGTGTTATCTGCGAAATGAAGCCGGATGTTGTCGTTCACTGCGCTGCATGGACTGCTGTTGATCTGGCTGAGGATGAAGACAAGAAGGATAAGGTACACGCGATCAATGCAGACGGTACTGCAAACATTGCAAAAGCTTGCAAAAAGACTGGCAGCAAGATGGTTTACATCAGCACTGATTATGTATTTGACGGTCAGGGCACCACACCGTGGACACCAGACTGCAAGGATTACAATCCTTTAAATGTTTACGGTCAGTCTAAGCTTGACGGTGAGCTTGCTGTTTCCAGCACACTTGACAATTATTTCATCGTACGTATCGCATGGGTATTTGGCAAGAACGGAAAGAACTTCATCAAGACGATGTTAAACGTTGCAAAGACACACAGCACCTTAAAGGTAGTCAATGACCAGATCGGTACACCAACTTATACCTTTGACCTGGCAAGACTGCTCGTAGATATGATTGAGACCGACAAGTACGGCTACTATCATGTAACAAATGAGGGCGGATACATCAGCTGGTATGATTTCACAAAGGAAATCTTCCGTCAGGCTACTCTTCTTGGACGCACCGAGTACGGCGAGGACAAGGTTACCGTTCTTCCGGTTACCACTGCTGAGTATGGGCTGTCCAAGGCTGCAAGACCGTTCAACAGTCGTCTGGACAAGTCCAAGCTGGTGGAAAATGGATTTACTCCACTTCCAACCTGGCAGGATGCCGTTGCAAGATATTTAAAGGAAATTGAGTTTTAAAGAGCCGTTGGGAGCCACTGGGCAGGAACCACGCTCATCCACCAAAATATGGCGGCCGAGAAGATTCCTGCACGTTTCCGAAATATTCAGCATGATTTAAAGGATGTGCCACAGGCACCGGAATCACCAGAGATTTATGCGTAACTGACAACTGATCGAACTGACAGCACTTCTTGCGCGTAACGGATTAACTGGCACTATCTTACGCTCCTGTAATGAGTTACATCACCCGTTCGATAAATTGCATCACGATCGTCTGAATCTCTTCGGTCCAGAACTCACTGCCGCCGTGGTCTGCTCCCTCTAAGAAATACAAGCTTACATCCTTGCCGCATTCCTTGAGTTTTTTGTACACAACAACGCTGACACGCGGATTGATGGTGCGATCCTTTGTTCCGTGGAACATCAAAACTGGCGGAAGTGGTGTGTTCTCATCCACATTGCACTCAACAGAAAGCTTCCGGCAAACTTCTGGATGCTCGCGCAGATTGACACCACCTGCCTCTTTTCCCTCTGGGCTGTCTGGCAGGTGATGATTTGGCGTGCTTGGCATACCATCTTCGATCATCAGACTACTCGCGCCATAGAAAGAAATGATGCCCTTTGCCGCAGCGCTAACGCCCGGAAAAAGATTTGTCTTCTCCTCATCGTCCTGCACGATCTGAGAAAACATAGCGGCATGACCACCGGAGGAATCGCCTCCGACAACGATGTGATTTTCATCCACGCCATACTCGGCAGCATGTACCTTCATGAAGCGAATCGCATTTCTCGTATCCACTGCAACCGCTGGAAATGGTGCAATTCCAGAATGACGATACTCCACAATTGCCACCACATAGCCTTTTTCCGCCAGTCTTGACAGCAAGCCCACTTTGGCATTCACATTTTGCAAAAACCAGGCGGAACCTTGCACGTAAACCAGACATGGATATTTCTTTTTGTCGCGATCCATGTGATCCAAATTTCGCGATTGCGGCACAATAATTAGTAAATGCAGCGGCACGCCGTCCACATTTGCATATTCGATACTTGGATAAATATAAGTGCCCATCTCGTCTCCGCTTGTTGGAATCCGAACAGCACCTTCCACCTCTTCATCAAAGGATGGATATTCCTCATAGGTCCAATCTTTAATCTCCATTTTCTCTTGCCTCCTGCAGCTTTGAATTGTCATTGCAATTATATTGATGATTTTGCAAATCATTATAATCATTGTAATGACGCTAAATAATGATACTATTTTTATTGTACCACTTCAAAAGCTACATGAAAAGAGCCACCAATTGAATTATTTTGCCAGTCCATCAATCCATGCAAATAATTCGTCTAAATCATAATCTCCACTGTGCGGCAGTCCCCACGGCAAAGAAAAATCAACCTGATATCCCTTATTTTTCAAAATGGTTGCCAAAATCACTGGAATTGCAATCGAAGTATCACGGTCAAATGCACCGTGACGGATTCTCCAGTTTTTCGCAATATCACAATTTTCATCCTGAATAAATGAAACTGGATTGAGCATGCGAATCACACTTGCGTCTGCGAGTGCTCCATTTACTTTTGAATGCTGCGCAGCAAACTCTGTAAAATGTCTTGCAAATACATTTTCATCGCCAAATTGTTCATTCTCACAGCTGTCAAGTGAGAGCGAATCAAACGCAGGTGTTGACTTCATACGCGTAATTTTCGCCACATATGCATCCGCATCAATTCCTGTCGATGTGATATAGTCCTGCTTTTCAATTTCACTTTCAGGAACCATAAGCTCCTTTAAGCGATTTTGTGAATCGTGTGTTGCCTTTTCCTTTGATGCAGCTGCAAGCACAAAATTCATTACATAATCCTTAAATGAGCCTTCTCCATTCTCCTCAAGTGTCAGTTCATTACCAGCTTCATCTTTTAATACCAAACTGTTTACATAAGCTGGAAATGCTGCCTTTAACTCTTTCGACAATGCCTGCTGTTCTTTATCGAGTTCACCAACAACAGGAATCATCTTTGGCCCATCTGGAGTCATTTCAAAATTCATCCTGTGATACGTTGTCTCTTTCTGAAAAAGCCATTCATATGCAGCATCTGCATGTTCCAAATTGTGAATCGGACAATAACAGCTTGCCGCAAAAATATCATCTCGCACCGCCGCTGCTCCAATTTCTTTTAAATAGGGTTCATATTCCTTTGCATTTCCCGTTGCACCAGCTAATGCGGAGAGCGCACCACCTGCCGAGGTTCCATTCGTGATAATCTTTTCCACATCGCCCGGCACTTCTCCTGCATTATAGCGCATATACCGAATTGCAGCCTTCATGTCCACAATAAGCGCTGGCGCGCAACCTGTTCTTTTCTCTTTTTCAGAATCGTCTCTCTTTTCCTGACCACCCACAAAAAATTCATGCGAATCCATGCCAGTATTGCGTCCTCTTACCCCTGCACACATCACAACATAGCCATGCAGCAGCGCCTCAAATGCAGAATTTGGTTTATGATGAAATTGATCTTCGTCAACTTTCATTGCTGGTCCTTCCATATAGCCACCAACTGTATTCGGTGCAAAGATGGGTGCCGTATGCAGACTATAGCCATTGATGGTTTCTCCGTGATAATAGCATTCTGGAACGTAAATATTTAATTTCTGTACTCGGCTGACTGGCCTTGCACAATATATAATATTTTCAAATGCTCGGTAAGTAATTTTCTTATTTTCGATTTCACAAGTTTTTATCGTATATACTTGAGGGTTAAATTTTAAATCATATGTTTCATTCATAATTTTTTCACTCATAATTGTCTTACTCCTTTTCCTGATGTTTTTGCTCTCATTGACAAATATTTTTTCTTTGGTTACAATACAATTTAATTACTTCAAATTAACAACTTTAAACGGCTTCAAACGAAATAAGCTGAAGAGAATGAACGAAATGGAATCCGCTAAATAACACTGAATGAAATACACTGAAAGGAATACCGTACTGCTATGAACACCGAAAACCTGAAAGAATTCATTGTGCTTGCCGAAACAAAAAACTTTTGGGAGGCCTCTGAACGACTTTATATGAATCAGTCCACATTGTCAAAGCACATCAAGAATCTGGAAAATGAACTTGGTGTAAATCTATTCACCCGCACGACTAGACGCGTGGAGCTTACCAACTATGGACAGATTTTTCTTCCTTATGCAAAATCCATTGTTCATTCCGAATTTGAGAGTCTTTCTGCGATCCGTCGAATGCACAATATCGAAAATGGCTTGCTTACCATCGGTGTCATTCCTTCCATGGCTCAGTACCATATTACACAATTTCTTGCTGAGTTCCAAAAACAATATCCAAAGACTATGGTGCGCATCACAGAAGATGACCCGATCAATTTAACTAGCTACTTGGAAACAGAAAAATGTGAATTAATCTTTAATCGTGAGGATAAAGTCACGTTTGAAAAAAATTTTCTAAATGACAAGCACATTATACGAATTCCTTACATGAGGGATCATCTTATCGCACTTGTTCCGGCTCATCATCCGCTTTCTGTCGCAAAATCAGTTACTTTGCAGCAGTTAAAAACGGAGCGCTTTTGCTTCATTAAAGAAGGCTCTTTGATGTACCAGATTGCAATGGATGCCTGTCAGAATGCAAACTTTATTCCAGATATTATTTTCACAAGCCATCGAATTGACTCAATTCTGGATATGGTAGCCAGCCAAAATTGTGTTGCACTGTTAATGGATGTTCATCTCCAACTTCCTGAAATAATGTCAAAACAGTCTTCTAATTTATGCTGTGCCATCCCAATTGTCCCTGACATTTCCTCGCAGCTGTCACTTTGCTACCGCGCAGACAAACCGCTTTCCAAGACAGCACAGCTATTTGTTGATTTCTGTAACAGCAGGCTATTTGATTAAGCATGGCTCTCATTCTCGATCTCTTTTAACAGCGTTGTCATTGTCTCGACCACGGTGCTGATTTGCGAAGGAGTAATGTGATCATAATGAATCCCTGCGGATACAACCACCGGAACTGCCCATTTTTCATGCAGTTCGACCGCCCACTGATCGCTGATTACATTATCTTTATGTCCTTCAAAAACATGCGAAACCAGATTTCCCTGTCCATCCACAATGCTGACTGCCCCGATGTGCGACCTATCCCCACCAGCAACGACTACCTGTACGCCACAATCGGTTCTGAAAAGGAAAACCTGTATCGTTTTCCCCAACAGGCAAATCTCTTTTTGTATCATATCTACCAATTTTATCACCTGCCATTCCAAACCTGCATTGAATTTTGTAACCCCATCATTGCCAATAGGCGCTCTACAAAATTATTCGTCCATTCTTCGATTGTCTTATAGCCTTGATAAAAGCTTACCATCGGTGGCACAATCCGAACACCCATTACACTCAGTTCATGGAGATTTCGCAGATGAATTGGACTAAGCGGTGATTCTCTTGCCACAAGAATTAACGGTCTTGCCTCTTTTATTGCAACATCAGCTGCACGCAAAAGAAGGTTATCGCTGTAGCCCGAAGCAATTCCTGCCACTGTTTTCATTGAACATGGAACAATGATCATTACATCCATAAAGAAGCTTCCCGATGCTGGGCGCTCTCCAATTTCATCGTTATTATAAACTACATCGGCCAACTGTTTTACCTGCTCCACTGCATAATTTGTTTCCTGAAAAATTGTAAGCTTTGCCCCCCGTGTTAGAATCAGATGTGTTTCCACCTCCTCCATCTCATTCAGACGTTTCAACAATTCAATAGCAATTGACGCACCCGATGCTCCACTTATTCCTACTAGAATTCTTTTCATCTTTGCCATGGCCTTTCTATCATCTTTATTTTTCCCATTACTGTTTGATAAAGTCCTTCCATTTTTCTTTATCCACATCCATAAACTTTGCGCGCACAAATTTATCCTTAAGTGCAAATGGAACGGTACAATCAAAAATTGTCTTGCAACTGATTCCCTTATCCGCAATGCTTGGACTATAATCCGGATTTGAACTTGGGTCAAGTGGATGACATCTTACTCCCGGAATGGTGATAATATCCTGATCTCCCTGAAATCTTGTATTCATGGCCCACAGCACATCCCTTGAATCAAAGATATCAACATCCTCGTCCACAAGAATCACATGCTTTAGCTCTGGAAATGCACTGAACGCCAACAATGCTGCCTGTCTTTGCTTTCCCTCATCGGTATGAACTGTTTTTCTACACTGAAGAATTGCCATATATTTTCCGCCGCCAGACGGATGCGCATAAACATTTGTCACCTTCCCAGGCAATGCTTGCTCAATCATGTTGTAAATGCTTGCTTCCGTTGGAATACCTGCCAAATTCACATGCTCCTCACTCGGTCCGATTACCGTCTGCATGATCGGATTTTTTCTGTGAGTAACTGCTTTTACTTTGATCAGCCAACACTCATGGCTTGCAACACCATTATAACCAGGAAATTCCGGCATCGCATATCCAGTGTGCGTATTTTGATCTTCTACTACCTTTACTCCTGGCTGAATCTCACCTTCAATGACATACTCCGCATTTGCGATTGCATTTTCTTTGATCGAAATGCATGGAGTCAACACAACAGGACTCTTTCGGATGGCACTTGCAATAGAAAGCTCATTATAACCAAGAGGTGTTGTCGGTGGCTCAAAGCAAGATCCAACCTCGATGGCTGGATCGACACCGATGGAAATGGAAATTGGAAGCGGTTGATTGAGTTTTGTTGCCCGTTCCGCCATCACACCGATATGTCGGCTTCCCGGCTGTAAAAATACAGATAACTCGTTCTTTGACTGGATACACAACCTATGAATTGTCACATCAGAGCAGCCTGTATCTGGATGTGTTGCATAGCACATACCCATGGTAATATATGGACCTGCATCGCGCGGTGTATTTGTCGGTGCTGGAATCAATTTGAACAAATCAAAATCGTGATCCTCTGCCCTGTGTATCACCTCTTGACATGGTGCTTTTTCTTTTGATACAACGGGCTGAATCGGATTTAACGCCGCTTCACATAAAAGTTTGCCTAAATCACCTTTTTGACAGCCCAAAAGTGTTGCTACACGCTCTCTGCTTGCCAGAAGACCAATCAATATTTTTGCATCTTTATGACCCTTTACGTTATTGAACAACATTGCAGGGCCATTGATTTTTGTTGGGCGAATGACGGTTCCACCTGCGCCAACATGACGATATACACCTGCAAGCTCTGCATTTGGATCTACTTCTATGTCCGTTTCGATCAGCTGATCTTCCATCTGCTTTAATACTTCGATTGCCGATCGCAAATCGTTTACCTGAATATGATTTACTGAAATATTGTTTTCTTCCATAAAGAAAAAGTCTCCTTATCTGAATTTTTCTTGTTTGACATTTCGATTATACTTCATAGTCAAACTTAAAAAAATTCGAAATAAAGAGACAATTGATTCTGGTTGCGACTTAATGTACTATATTACTACATGATCATTTTTCAGGTTACTTATCAGCTTGCCTTTTTCTTATTAGCTTGCTTTTTCTTATACGACTTATTTTTTATAAGACTTACGCCAATGGCTTTCCACTGAATACTGGGAACACATCAAACTCACCGTAACTCTCAAACGGCTTTATCTGATTCAGTGCTTCCATATCCTTCTCGGAAATTACAAAATTCACATCTGCGTTATCCTTCATATGATCGGCATTTGCGGTCTTTGGAAGTGCTACCGTACCCAACTGAATTGCGTAGCGAATACAAAGCTGTG
The DNA here is from genome assembly GCA_052273485.1 of Lachnospiraceae bacterium. GTDB lineage: Bacteria > Bacillota > Clostridia > Lachnospirales > Lachnospiraceae > Anthropogastromicrobium. The sequence continues at coordinate 1,574 of DAVZID010000041.1, read as the reverse complement.
CTGCTGTTACGCCATATTTTGCCGCCATATCTGCGATCGCTGGATTCTTCAATGCCTCACTGTGCGCGATCGGAGAATATGCCTCGATCTGAATATTCTGTTCCTTGCAATATTTTACAAGAGAGGAATCAACCTTTCCGATGTGCAATAAAATCTGGTTTACCATCGGCTTTACGCGGCAGTCAGCCAACAGATTCTCCAGATCGTCCTGAAGGAAATTGGATACGCCAATGACACGCACCTTTCCAGCTGCCTGTGCATCCTCTAACGCTCTCCAGACTTCTTTATTTTCTGCAAAGTAGCGCTTTTCCACACGAAACTCGGCCCATGGCTGCGGAGAATGAATGATCATCTGATCCAGATAGGTCAGTCCCATCTTTTCGAGTGTCTCATCAATTGAGCGTGCTTAAAGTCAACTCTAAGTCAAGGGGTTCTATATCTTTTCAGAAAATTTTTATCTATCTTTTAATAACCGATAATCCTTCGCGCATCTTGCCAATCCGTCAATCACACTGCTGAATTCTACACCATATTTTCTTGCTTTGCTGCAATCCATCCACAAATTATACCTTGCAGGTGCATCCTCCACTACAAGCGTTGTTTCTAGTATAACAAGAAACTGGTTTGTCACTTCATACATAGACTGCGTTGTTTCGCTGCCAAAATTATAAGCACCACCCGGAAGTGAAATTACCTTGTCCATATTCTCGGCAACCTCTTTTAAATATGTGATTCCCCGAAATTGCTTTGAGCTAAAAGCCACACGATTTGCACTTTGTTCATGAATTGCGTGAGCTGCATAAGTCGTATGAACTGTGTCAGCCTCATGAACTGTATGAGCCGCATAAATTGCATCAATTGCATTTAAGATTATCATCAAATAATTGGATCTTTTCTCGTAATAATCATACATCCACTCTGCTCGCAGCATGACAGAAGACGGCAAAATATCAAGCACCCTCTGCTCCATCTCAAGCTTATGCTTTGCATAAATATTCCCCGGCTTCACATTTTCTTCTGTATATGGTCCATCATCCTCACAAGCACTGTACACCTGATCCGAGCTAAAACATATCAGCTTTTTATTATTTTCTTTACATGCATTCGCAAGATAAATGGGAATTTGCACATTTGCAAAATAGGACGCCTCTGGGTCAGCCTGACAAGTACCAATATCCGAAATCGCCGCCGTGTGGATAATCGCCTCGGCATTGCTCTCCCCAATCATACGATTCATCATCTCCTGCGTTGCATTCCGAAGGGATGGTGATGCACTCGTGTCCTTGCACAGTTCCATAAGCTTATGTCCTACAAATCCATTCGCCCCCGTAATCAGAATCATCTTCGCATTTCTCCAATCTTTTACACTCGAATTTCTATACCTGATGCCTGTTATAAATCTTTTGCTTCCCATAAACTTTGCGATTTCTTTCAAATTTATTATAGAAAAAGAGAATGAATTTAAAAATTCAAATTCATATAGTTATTAATTCATATAGTTATTAATTCACATTATGATTTAATCGAAGGATTTTTACAAAAGTACTTCAAAAACTGTTCCGCCTTCGTTGTTG
>DAVZID010000040.1:0-29479 GCA_052273485.1 Lachnospiraceae bacterium | reverse complement strand
AATTCAAGGTTCTTGCCGATGCATTGTTTAGAACATGGCTTTTGACACCTGAACCTTTTTTATATAATAAAAAGGAAAATGTAATTTATCAAAATGCAGAGTCAGGAAGAGGTAGCAAAAAATAAAAGAAACAACAGGGTCAGGAACCGGTAACAAACTGCAATAAATACAGAAGGTAATTTTAGGATTCCCGCGCCAGATTCCTAAAGTTTACAGAGACCGCAAACAATGTGGTCTTTTTTGCATATAAGAAGCATCTAACCTGCATTGTATAGTACCTTTTTGTGTGGTATCATAGCTTTATCATTTTTACAGAAGGTATATTTGCGGAGGAAACAGATGGGAAAAATACAGACATGTGATCTGGCAGGAATCTGGCGCTTTGAGATTGATAAAGAGGACAGAGGCTTTGCCGAGCACTGGGAAAAACGAAGACTGACACATACGATCACGCTGCCTGGATGTCTGCAGGCGCAGGGCTATGGTGATGCGATCAGTGAAGATACACCGTGGGTTCAAAGTTTGTATGATGCGCTGTGGTATCAGCGCGGCGAATATGCGTATGCGCAGGAGAATGGAACAAAAGTGCCATTTTTGAGTCAGCCGCCGCGCCACTATACAGGAAAGGCGTGGTATCAGAAGACGATTTTTGTGCCTGGAAAATCAGATGGGTTTGTTGGCCGTCTGACGATTGAGAACACAAAATGGAAGACAACGCTTTGGATTGATGGGGAATGCAAAGGCAGCATAGTAAGTCTTTGTGCGCCGCACGTATATGAGACAGGGGCATTGTCAGCAGGAGAGCATATCGTTACGCTTTGCATTGACAATGGCTGGCAGCTGCCGTATCGGCCAGATGGTCATGGCGTGTCAGATGCGCTAGGCGCAACATGGAACGGTGTGGCAGGAGCGATTACCTTAGATTTATTCAATTGTGTTTGGATTGAGCGTGTCCAAGTGAATGCGCAGCTGCCGCAGGCTGCCATACAGGTGCACCTGAAAAATGAGACAAGCCATACTCAAAACTGTATAGTTCGCGTACAGGATATTGCACGCACGGATATCAGTGCCAAGATGATCTGCGTGCTCACACCGGGAAGCCAGATTTGTGAGCTTACGCTGAACTATTCATCTGATACATTACTTTGGGATGAGTTTGATCAGGGCTTACAGAACCTTATAGTAACATTGTCCTCTATAAGCAATGCACCGCAAGGAGAAATGCAATCATCTATCACACAATTACCATTACAGAGCAAAGAAATGGTATCGCAGTTTCCAAAAGTAGTACTACAGACCAAAGAAGTCACCTTTGGTTTTCGCAGGGCAGAGGTAAAGGACGGTCATTTTGTTATCAATGGGCGAAACACATATCTTCGAGGAACTCATTTTGGCGGCGATTATCCTTTAAGCGGCATTCCGGATTGTAGCAGCGCATATTGGGATAAAATCATGGAGACTGTGAAGACGTGGGGCATGAATTTTATCAGGTGCCATTCATATTGTCCGCCAGAGGCTGCATTTGAAGCAGCTGACCGCGCTGGTGTCTATTTGCAGATAGAGTGCGATATGTGGAATGTTTTTGCGCCAGATGCGCAAATGAACAACATACTGTGGGAAGAGACAAAGCGTATACTTGATACATTTGGCAATCATCCGTCCTTTTTAATGTTGTCTCCGAGCAATGAGCCGGGTGGAGATTGGCTTATGCCGCTTACTGATTGGGTATCAAAGTGTCGCGCATATGACAGCAGACATCTTTATACCATTCAGTCCGGATGGCCGTATCCTATGGAGCCAGACAAGATTACGGGAACAGATTATGTCTATTTTCATAGATCAGGTTTTGGCATACAGCCAGGCGGAACCATCCGTGGACCGCGTGGCTGGAACGGCGGTGATTATCGTGAATCCTTAAAAGATATCTCTTATCCTGTAATATGCCATGAGCTTGGCCAGTGGTGCTCTTATCCGGATTTTGATGTGATTGATAAATTTACAGGATATTTGCAGCCGGGGAATTTCGAGATCTTCCGTGAGAGTGCGCGTGCGCATAATGTGTTGGGGCAAAATAAGGAATTTGTCTATAATTCAGGACGGCAGCAGGTGCGTATGTTAAAGGAAGATCTTGAAGCAAATCTGCGTACACCTTATATATACGGTTTTGAACTTCTTGATCTCCACGATTATTTGGGACAGGGAACGGCACTTGTTGGTATTCTCGATCCATTCTGGGATTCAAAAGGCTATGTTACTCCAAACGAGTGGCGTCAGTTTTGTGATGAAACCGTACTTCTTGCGCGCATCGAGTCCTACTGCATCGACCGTGCAAAAAATGCTATGATCAGCATCCCAATCGAGGTCAGTCATTTTGGCCGCGCACCGTTACAGTCTGTTCGCATTCATTGGCAGCTTGAGCAGCAGCCAGTTAACAAGTATACATATGGTGAACATGGCAAGACACTTACGCAGACCGTATTTTGGACGCCTGTTCTTTGTGGAGCACTAAAACAAAGAGACTATGCGCTAGAGAAAAATCAGTCTGCTGGTTGCATTTACTTGAATATGGAAGATATACAGCCAGACTGTGCTTACGTACTGCGCGTCAGCATGGAGGCAAATGGAAAGCTAGTGCAGAATACCTGGCCGCTGTGGATATTTGACAGCAGTAAATCAAGTGAAGTGTCTACATTAGATAAGTCAGACACAACTAAAAAAGAATACGATGTCTGCATCACATCAGACCGCTTCCACGCCGAAACACTTCTTAATGAAGGAAAGCGTGTATTGTTTGAACTGCCATATGAGGATACCTCATATGATTGTCCGCCTGTTCGCTTTAATCCGTCCTTCTGGAACTCACAGATGGGACCGACTTGGGCGCGCGGCATGGGCATGATAATTCAAAATGCACATCCGGCATTTGCATCATTTCCAACAATTGCTGACGGCGGATGGCAGTGGCAGAGCTTAATCGAAAATGCAAGAGGTCTTCGAGTAGAAAAGCTTGGCTGCGATTGCATTACAAATCTTGTTCAGCCGATTGACGAATGGAACAGAAACGACAAGATGAGCCTTCTTTTTGAGTGTAAGGTAGGAAATGGCCGTCTTATGATGACTTCTATGAATCTTGAACAGGATACCCCACAGGCTGCAGCCCTAAAGAAAAGTATCCTTTCTTATATGAAGAGCGATGCTTTTGAACCGCAGGGACAAGTATCATGGAAACCATTATCAGCGCTGTTTGAGATAAATGATGTAATGAAAGAACTAGGTGCAAAGATAGCGGATGATTCATTATCTGACTGCCTTGATGGAAATCCGCAGACCTTTGTGCGGCTTACGGGCGGCTATCCGTATTCCTTTATTATTCAGACAACACAAAAGCATAACATTTCTGGTATCCTCTATATGCCGCGTCAGAATCATCGTGAACATGAGGGCGAGCTTTGCAGCTACTGCATTGAGGCATGGGTAAATGGTACATGGAAACAAGTTCAAAAAGGTAAGCTTTCATCATCTTATGAACCAAAGCGTATCACCTTTTTGCATGAGGCATATACAGATCGTATTCGCTTCACAGCACTCGATACCTTTACTGCACCGGGAAAGAGCTGCTTCTGGGCAATGGAACCAGACGGCTGGTATCAAAAAGAGGCAGACCTGGCTGCACATCCAGAGTTTAAGGGACAGCTGCCGCAGGATATCTTTAGCGCATCAGTAATCAATCTTCTTTTGGCAGAGGAAGAAGAGACAGCGTTATGGAAAAAGAGGATTAAACAGCGAAGATTAGCTCACTTAGAAGATAGTAGGAAAAACGGTAAGCAAGTTTTGAATAATTTGCAAAATGTTACTTCTGAAAAGAGTGCAACCGCTGAGATTGATAACTAGTTACGTAAACGGGCAATTAAGGCGACAAACACTTTGCACAAGATACCTTTGACACCCTTCCAGTTAACAATACAATAAAAAAGAAAGGAATATCTACTATGGAATTTACAAAGTATGGAGTCACAGAAACTCCAAAACTAATTTACAACAACCCACTTGCATCTGAGTCCGACATCGATGGCTTTGTGCTTGAAGGTACAGCTAACATTTCATTCCCTGAGGGCAAGCTTCGCATGGAAAACGGCTTAAGCGCTGCGCAGGGTCAGAAGGCAAACTATGTCTTATGGTGTCCAGAAGACTTCCCATCCAATGTCTACATTGAGTGGGAGTTCCAGCCGTTAAAGGAGCCAGGACTTGCCATCCTTTTCTTTGCCGCAAAGGGCAGAAATGGAGAAGATCTCTTTGATTCATCCCTCCAGCCAAGAACAGGAGAGTATCCACTGTATCATCACGGTGATATCAACGCCTTCCACGTATCCTATTTTAGAAGAAAAGAGCCAGATGAAAGAAGCTTCCATACCTGCAACTTACGAAAAAGCTATGGCTTCCATCTGGTAACACAGGGCGCTGACCCAATTCCAGATGTAGCAGATGTGTCTGCACCGTATAAGCTCGGCCTGTTAAAATATGAAGATCAGGTGCGTTTCTTTGTCAATGATCTCGAAGTATTTTGTTACATTGATGACGGCGTAACCTATGGCCCACGTCTTGAGGGAGGAAAAATTGGTTTCCGTCAGCTCGCACCGATGATTGGAGAATACTCAGAACTTAAAGTTTTTAGCTTCTAAAAATCATAAAAGGTTGAATTTGCTACGAACTAAAAATAAATTGAATAGACATATGATTTTTGTTTGTTCTAACCAATGAAAACTGATAATTTTTTAACAAAAAATAAAAAATATTAAAAAAAATAGAACAAAAAGCAAAAAAACTATTGAAAAAATAAAGAATATATTATATAATATCGACAACAAAAAAATTTCCATCCGAGTGAACTGATTGTCTCTTTTTTGGGGATTTGAAAAGATAATTCAGCAGAAAAATGTGCAGAAATATGCACCGTTTAGCTTTTTTCTGTCCCGGATCGGAAGATACGAAAAAAAGGAAGGAGAAAAATCATGGGTAAGAAAAAGAATACAACAGCCTATCAGCATAAGAAAACTCCGCTGCTCACAGACATGAAGCGTCATAAGTGGCTGTATCTGATGGTTCTTCCGGGTGTCATCTGGATGATCATTTTCTGTTATCTGCCTATGGGCGGCCTGGTAATGGCATTCCAGAATTACAAGTTACGTATTCGTGGTCATTCAGGCGTCTTTTCCAGTTTCATCTACAGTGAGTTTGTAGGACTGGATAATTTCAAAGAGTTCTTTACAAGTAAAACAGTTAGCTTCTGGACGCTGTTTCGAAATACATTGTCCATCTCGTTGCTGAGTTTGGCACTGTTTTTCCCAGCACCAATTATTCTTTCATTGATGCTGAATGAGTTAAAGTGTATGACTTTCAAACGTGTTTCCCAGACACTGGTTTACATTCCTCACTTCGTATCTCTGGTTATTGTTGCATCTCTGACACAGCAGCTGTTCAACTCCAACGATGGTGCAGTTTATCAGTTAATGAAGATGTTCATGGGCGATGCCGCACCGAAGGTTTTAACCGATCCGAAGTTCTTCAATCAGCTGATTGTAGGACAGAGTATTTGGAAGGAGACCGGTTATGGTACCATCATTTTCCTGGCAGCACTTTCCGGTGTCGATATGCAGCTGTATGAGGCAGCACGTGTAGATGGTGCAGGCAGATGGAGACTGATGTGGCACATCACACTTCCTGCAATTCGTGGTACCGTTGTTATCATGCTGATCATGAAGTGCGGAAGTATCTTAAACACAGGTTTTGAGCAGATCTACCTGATGAAGAACGACCTGAATGCTTCTAGAGCACAGGTGTTTGATACCTACATTTATGAGAGAGGTATTGTCAGCGGTCAGTATTCCGTATCAGCGGCAGCCGGATTATTCAAATCCATTGTCAGCTTGATCCTGGTATTAAGTGCAAATAAGATCGCAAAGCTCTGTGGCGAGAGTGGATTCTATTAAGGAGGCAAAAGCGATGGCTAACAATATTTCAAGAGCAAACAAAATCAAGCGGTCGCCGGGTGATGCATTTGTACAGGTCCTTTTGTATGTGATTGTAGCACTTTTTGCCATAGCAACCGTTATCCCGTTTTTATATGTACTGGCTGGTTCCTTCGCGACAGAGGCAGAGCTGACTGAAAAGTCCTTCTTCCTGTTTCCGACCGTATTCTCTACCAATGCATATACATACATTGTAAAAGATGGATCTATTTTCAGAGGTCTTGCAAACTCTCTATTAGTAACAATCGTTGGTACCTTCATCAATATGTTCATGAGTACCACACTTGCATATCCTCTGGCACGTTCCGACTTCCGTTGGAGAAACGGCATCACGAACATGGTTATTGTTACGATGCTGTTTGGCGGCGGTATGGTACCGAGCTATATCTTAGTCGTAAATATTCTTCATCTTCGTAATACGTATTGGGCGCTGTGGCTGCCAGGTGCAATCAGTGCGTTCAACATGATTATTATCAAGAACTATTTCCAGGGACTTCCGAAGGAACTTGAGGAGGCATCTCATATTGATGGTGCATCCGATTTGACAATCTTTATCAAGGTTGTTCTTCCGCTTTCCAAGCCGGTTTTGGCTTCCGTAGGTTTGTTCTACGCAGTAGGTCACTGGAACTCTTATTTCAATTCCTTACTGTACATCGACAATGTAAACATGAAGGTTGTACAGCAGGTACTGCGTGAGATCATGCAGCAGGCTCAGCAGGCAGAAACCGATGAGAAGATGGACTGGGGTTCAAATGGTGCTCCGCCATCTAAGGCTGTTCGTATGGCTTCTACCGTAGTAGCAACCGTTCCGATCCTTTGCGTATACCCATTTATCCAGAAGTTCTTTACTCAGGGTGTTATGGTAGGTGCCGTTAAGGGCTGATGTTTCATCGGATCGTTATCGGATAATGGAAACACAGGGAATGAGATCAAAGATCAAATGATAATGAAAACGGATTTTCCGCAAATCATATTTCATAGTAAAATTTATATCTAGGAGGATGTATAAATGAATAAGAAATTTGTAGCAGCCGGTATGGCAGCAGCAATGGCAGCAACGATGATTCCGTCTATGGCATTCGCAGATGAGACTCCAACCGTCACACTGCTTGTACCAGAGTACAACGCAGGTAAGAGCTTAAAGAACGAGGGCTCTGATGAGGTTATTCAGAAGGTTGAAGAGCACACTGGTATGAAATTTGATATCAAGTGGGGAGACAACGGAGCTTACGATCAGGTTCTTGGAACCACTTTGATGGATTTTGATAACATGCCAATGATCTTAACCTGCGGTGGCTCTATGAACGGTACGATCGTATCTGCAGCTGAGGAAGGTGCATTCTGGGATCTGGCCGATTATCTGGATGACAGCGAGAAGTTCCCGAACCTGTCTCAGGTTAACAAGACAACCTTAAAGGGTCTGACTGTAAACGGCGAAGTAATTGGTATCCCGCGTGTTCGTGAGCTTGGACGTTACGGCTTATCCTATCGTCAGGACTGGGCTGATAAGTTAGGATTAGGTACGCCAGAGACTGTTGATGATGTTTATAACATGCTGTATCAGTTTACCTATGGCGATCCGGATGGAAACGGTGTAGATGATACATACGGTATGGAAATGACCAAGTACACAGGACCGTTCGATGTCGTTCAGACTTGGTTCGGCTGTGGCAATGGTTGGGTAGAGCAGGACGGTCAGTTAGTTCCGGTACATCAGACTGCTGAGTACAAGGAAGCAATCGACTGGTTAAAGAAAGTTTATGATGACGGTTTAATGAGCCCAGATTGGGTAACTATTGATACTTCTGAGTGGTCAAACGGCTGCAAGAAGGGTCAGAACGGTGTTTACATCGATGTTATGGATGGTGGCCGCCGTATCTGGGACTACTTCGTAAACAACGAAGTTCCGTCTGTTACGAATCCGGATGAGTTTGCATCTATGAACCTGTTAGGACCTGTTAATGGTAAGACATTGGCTACCTCTGGTTATAACGGTTTCTATGTTATCACCAAGGATGGTGCTCAGACCGAGGATGACGTTGTCAACGCACTTACCTTCCTGGATAAGTTAAATGACTATGACATGCTGATCTTAGCAGATTATGGTCTTGAGGGCGTAAGCTATGATTTAAATTCAGATGGACTGATCGAGTTGCGTCAGATGGAAGGAACCGATTATCCACAGCTTGGTCTGAACCAGATGGTTGCTTATATTCCGGGATATACTGAAGACAAGCCGGTTAAGCAGACCGAAAGAGATGAGGCTTTGAACGAGTGCTACGAGCAGAGAACCCGTCCGGTAGCAGTTTCCAACCCGGCACTTGGTTATCTGGCAACTTCCGCAACTTACTCCAAGTATGGTGCTGACCTTGACAACATTTTGTCTGAGGCAAGAACACAGTACATCTGCGGTGTTATTGACGAGCAGGGTCTGCAGGATGCTTGGGCTGACTGGGCAGCTAAGGGCGGCGACGATCTGATCGCTGAGATCAATGAGCTGTATGCAGCTGATAAGGAAGCAACCGGTACAGATGCATCTGATACAGAGGCTGGTTCTGAAGAGGCAGCTACCGAGGAAGTATCCACTGAGGAAGCTTCCAGCCAGGCTGAGTAATGAAAACAGTAACAATTAAATAAAAACCGTCAATGGTGTGATACCAAAGCGGTACTGGGAGGCACCTGGTTTTAACCGGGTGCCTCCCTTGTTATGTTGTTGTGATTCACACGATAACCTTTAAGGAAGATAAATGGTATGTGTGAATCAGGTGAAAATAAGACGGAGGATATGAAAAGCATGGAAACAAAAAATCAGACAGTCCCATCAATGGCACTTCATCTGATGAACAACAGAAAAATGTATGGCTACACGACATGGGGCTGCATGTGGGAAAAAGGTGCCGTACAAAAGGAAGATCCCTTTTCTGTGTACGCACAGGATGGTACACAAGAACATGTGCAGAATCTCATTGTGCCATCTCAATCAAGAGTGACGGCATATTGGCCAGATGGTTCTGTTAAATGGACGGCACATACGGCAGACAGCAGCAAGATTGGAAGCGAGTTGCAAGTGATTGCAAAAAGAGATGAAGAATCGCACAAAAAGAATGATACTGCATCACTTTTTGTAACAGAAGAGACCGACGCATATGTTGTGGATGCAGGTCGCATTAAAGCCATTGTGCCAAAGCGCGGAACACAGATTTTACGCGATGTAAGTCTAAACGGCTGTAAACAGGTAACAGATGCTGACCTAATTTTGCAGCTTGAGGAGCGAAGCAGCGAAAATGGTGTACTGCTTCAAAAGATTGTACCATACACAGGCGAGATCGAATCGGTAACAATCGAGGAACAAGGACCAGTTCGCGTAACCTTCTGCTTAAGAGGAACCCATGTAAGTCATGCAAATGATCGCCGTGTGCTTCCATTTGTCATCCGCGAGACCATCTATTTAAATAGTCCAAAGATTGATTTTGAACACACCTTCTTATTTGACGGCGATGAGAAGAAGGATTTCTTAAAAGGACTTGGTGTTCGTTTCCATCGTCCGATGCAGGGCGCTTTCTATAACCGTCATATCCGTTTTGGCACCGATCACGGCAGCTTTCACGAGGAAATGGTTGAGCTTTTAAGCTGGCATCCGCGAATTGCACCGGCGATCTACGATGCGCAGACAAAGGGCGAGATGCTGTATCTTGATGCAGAAAATGACGAGGCAGCGGCCACTGCGATTAAGGCATCCAAACAGATGCCAATTTGGAGCCGTTATGTGCTTTGTCAGGATAGTGCAACACATTTTTCTATTAAAAAGAAAATCGTAAATCCAGAGTGCTGTTACATCGAAGGTCTTCACGGCATGAGAGCACCGGGCAGCGTAAACATTGCTGATGAGAGCGGCAGTTTTTCCCTTTCTTCAAAGGATTTCTGGCAGAAATATCCATCTGCTATTGAGGCTGGTGATCTTGATCAGGACAATGCAGAGGTGATTTTCTGGCTGTGGTGCCCACAGGTTGAGGCAATGGATTTTCGTCATTATGCTGATAAAGGCTATTCTCAGACCTACTACGAGGGCTTTGATGTGGTCGGTGCGTCCCCATTTGGCATCGCAAATACCAACAATTTCGCCATTGAGCTTTCCGACAAGGCAGTATCCGACGGTGAAGCCTTAAAGTGTTTTTCAGACAGTGTGCAAAAGCCGCCTGTGTATGTAGCAGACCCATCTGTTTATGAAAAGCTGCAGGCATTTGGTGAGTGGAGTCTTCCATCCAGAAAAACACAGGTAGAGCGCTTCTTAGAAGAACAGCTTGATAAGGCGTTTGATTTTTATAAAGATGAGGTAGAGGTGCGCAGCTGGTATGGCATGTTTAATTATGGAGATATCATGCATACTTATGATCCATTCCGCCATAGCTGGCGCTACGACATGGGTGGCTATGCATGGCAGAACACAGAGCTTGTGCCGACACTGTGGCTGTGGTTGGCCTTCATGAGAAGCGGAAGAGAAGATATTTTTACAATGGCAGAGGCAATGAGCCGTCACTGTTCTGAGGTTGATATCTATCATTTTGGTCCGCTTAAAGGTCTTGGCTCTCGTCATAACGTGCGCCACTGGGGCTGCTCATGCAAGGAAGCGCGCATTGCAATGGCAGGTCATCATCGTTTCTATTATTATCTGACTGGCGATCTGCGTCTGGGTGATGTCTTTGAGGATGTAAAGGATGCTGATGAGGCAATTGTTACGACAGATCCGCTTCGTTTCTTCTTCGACAAAGATAAGATGCATGCACCGGCACATGCTCGCTCTGGCCCGGATTGGTCAAGCTTTTGCTCGGACTGGATGACCCAGTGGGAGCGCTTCAACGATGACAACTATAAAAATAAAATCCAGATCGGAATTGATGATTTAAAGGCGCTGCCTCTTCGTCTTACCTCAGGCCCAGATTTTGAGTACGATCCGAAAGACAGCCATCTTCGTTATATTGGAGAGCGCACAAACGGAGGAAGTCACCTTCAGGTGTGCATGGGTGCTATTCAGGTATGGATTGAGATTGCCGATTTGCTTGGCGATGAAGAATGGAAGGATATGTTAGCAGAGCATGGTCGTTTCTACTATCTGCCAAAGGAAAAGCAGTTAGAAGAATCAAATGGTCTTATCGGAAACAGAGAGTTTAGTCTGCCGTTTATGGCATCGGGACTTGCGGCCTACGGCGCTGATCGTCTGCATGATAAGTGGCTGGCAAGGACGACATGGAGGATTCTTCTTCATGCGCTTTGCTCGCACAATAACACAGAAGGGTTCTGTGCCCATGATCTTGCGGATGCAGGAAATAGAGAAGTGCTGCACGAGATTCCATGGATTACCACAAACTTTACTTCTCAGTGGTGTTTGAATGTGATTACTGCGCTTCGCTATATCCGCGAGGAACTGCCAAAGACGATGGAAGAGTTAGAAAAGCTTCTTGCGGGACTTGATGAGAGTGAATTCCACAAAGCATAAATTGGTTCTATGAAACGCCTTGGGGCGTTGCCAGAGAAAAGGAGAAAAATGAAAACAAGTATCGGAAAAGGAAGTTATTTCCACTATGGATGGAAATTTCTGCTTGCAGATGCATTCCCATTGAAGAATGCGCTTGAAAAATGGCGCGATGCGGATGGTCATTTCTTCTATGAAACAGCGTACAAGGAAGAAGGATGGGAGGAGGTAACGCTTCCTCATACCTTCAACGATGGCGATTTATTTCGCGACCGCATTCAGGATGCAGGAAGTGGCCAGAAGCGAACGATGGCATTTTACCGCAAATGGTTTACCGTGCCGAAGACTCGTCAGGGACAGAAGGTTCTTATTCAGTTTGAGAAAGTGCGTCAGACTTGCTACCTGTATGTGAATGGCACACTAGCAGGCTATCATGAGAATGGTGTGGCACCGTTTGGCTTTGACTTGACCCCGTACATTCGATTTGGCGAGGAAAATCTGATCGCGATTGCGACGGATAATACAACAACGAGAAACATTGCGTTTTGTATCGCAGAGACACCAAATGAGCCGGATGTGGAGCCGGGAAGTTATTTACAGCCGCAGGACGAGACTGTACCGGCAGAGCAGGAGGGTGTGGGCTTCTTCTGGAACTGCAACGACTTTAATCCATCCGTCGGCGGACTAACCAGTCCGGTGCGCTTGTATTATAAGCCACAGGTTTATCTGACACTTCCGCTTTACAGCAATCTTCTCACAAAGGGCTGCTATGTGTACGGCAGCGATTACGAGATCAAGTCTGGCAAAGATAAAAATGGCATGGAGTTGTCTGGAAGTGCGAAAACCACTGTTGAAGCTGAGGTGCGAAATGAGACCGGAAAACCAGTATCAGCATGGATTGAAGTGTCAGTGCTTCGCCATGATGGAACGAAGGCATTTTCCTTCCAGTCAGAAGAAAAAGAGATCGCATCGTGGGGAGCAGAAGACTCACCTCTTAGCATTGTGCCAGTGGATGCCTACAAAAAGGATGAGAACGGTCACTATGTTCCGGTATCTGAGGAGGAAGCAGCGCCGACACGAATCGACTCTGAGCATGTCACTGTAGTAACAGCACAGTCTAAGCGTGAAGGACTTCGTCTATGGAGCATTGATGATCCGTATCTGTACCGCGTTGTTGTGCGTTTGTATACAAGGAATTGTGCAGACGAAAATGCAGGTGTCATTTGCCTTGACGAGCAGGAGATCGAGACTGGCTTTTGCAAGATTGGTTACGATAAGGATCAGGGCGTGATGATCAATGATGCACCGGTATGGCTGCGCGGCTACGCACAGAGAGCAACAAACGAGTGGGCAGCGATCGGCATTGCACCAGAGTGGTTAAAGGACGAGGATGCAAGACTGATCAAGGAGAGCAACGCAAATCACATTCGCTGGATGCATGTAGCAGCATCTTTGTCTGAGATCCGTGCGTTTGACCGTCAGGGAATCATCTGCACACAGCCAGCAGGTGATAAGGAAAAGGAAAACTTTGGCAGACAGTGGGATCAGCGAGTGGAGCTGATGCGTGATGTGATTATCGCATTTCGCAATCATCCGTCTATCGTTTTCTGGGAGGCAGGAAACAACTCAATAGGTAAAGAGCATATGCGCGAGATGCGTCTATTAAAGCAGGAACTTGACCCGTCCCGTGGTCGTTTTATGGGCTGCCGTACGATCAACACAGAAGAGGTATTGGTCGAGTCCGAGTATGTGGGTACGATGTTAAATCGTCATGCGGCACGTTTCTTGGCTGAGCACGGTCCGATCACCGAGACCGAGTATTCCAGAGAGGAAGCACCGAGACGAATCTGGGATGATTTCACACCACCGGATTTTGACTATAAAAATAAATGGCTTGGCAAGGGTGGAAGAAAGCAGCCGGGCGGTGACTTCTATGATTTGACTTCCGAGGATTTAGCGCTCGCAACTGCAAAGGGCTACAGCGAGTTTTTCAATGACCGTATCGGCGGTGCTTCTCATCATGACTGGTACAGTGCGTGCGCGGCACTTTGCTGGACGGATTCAGCTCAGCATGGACGACAGGCATATTCCGAAAATGCGCGTATGAGTGGCCGTGTGGATGCAGCACGAAACAAGAAGCAAAGCTTTGATGTGTTCCGCGTTATGCAGTCTAAGGAACCAGCGATCAAGATTGTCGGTCACTGGAATTATCCGCCGCAGGACCAGGCGAACTATCGCTATGAGGAAAAAGCATTTGATGGCAATTTCTGGATGCCGACAGGTGAGTATGGATACCGCGATCCAAAGCACAAGACGGTTTACGTCATCGCAAGTGATCCGATTGCGAAAGTCGAGCTTTATGTAAACGACGAGCTGGTTGGCAGCTGCGATACACCGCAGGATACTTTCGTATTTGCAATTCCAAATGTGGACATCACAAAGCAGGGAAAGGTGACAGCGATTGCCTACGATTACGACGGAAAGCAGGTTGTAGCCGATACGATTGAGACAGCAGGAGAACCGGCAAAGCTTGAATTGTCTGTAAAGACCTCGCCGAATGGACTTCTTGCCGATGGCGCAGATGTTGCATTTCTCGATGTGCGCGTGACTGACAGTGAGGGTCGTATCTGCCCATTGTGTGATGCGCGAATTGACTTTGCATTAGAGGGTGAGGGTATCTTCCTAGGCGGCTATAACAGTGGTCGTTTCAATGGACCGAATAAGCAGGACAATGTCATTCACCAAAATTTCCTGTACGCAGAGTGCGGCTATAATCGAGCATTTTTAAGAAGTACAAGGAAGGCAGGAGTCATTCGTGTAACCGCCACGATGCAAGGATTAGCACCGGTAAGTGTCGAGCTAGCCTCTGTTTCTGTGGTACTTAAGGATGAGGCACTTACGGAATTGAATGTATCCTATCCGAACCTTGGCGATACCATTGCACAAAACGATCAAGATTATCCGGCAGTACCGGCGGCTGACCTTGCAAAGTATGTTCCGGAGACCGAACAGTACTGCAAGATTCTCTGGAATGGACAGGAGCCGGATACAAGAGGTGTGCGCACCGTCAACAAAAATGGAAGTATCTGGGGTGCGGTCATCTGTATCTTAGAGCGCATGAAGGGCGAACTAGGCGATGTTTTCGATTACGAGTATGACCCGAAGGAAGAGCGCCTGACGTTAACAAGCGGCGGCCATACCATCATTGCGCAGACGCATCAGACACACTTGCTCGTCGATGGCAAGGAAAATTTGATGGACGGCGAACCATACATTTCCGAGAGCCACCAGTTTGTCATGGAGGTGAACGCGATCATCACGTATATTGAGGGTGTCACCGCGTACTACGATGATAAGGTGAATGTATTCCGCGTGGAGCGTGCTCACTAGTTTAAGTTACGATTAGCTGTTTCGTCTTGGGGCTTTGCCAGATGTGACGAGTCTTCAATAAAAATAGAAAGGAAAAAATTATGTCAGAGAAATTTCACGATTTAGTAGCAGGCGCACGTTCCTACCGCCGCTTTGACCAGAGTAAAAAAATGACCATGCAGGAACTTGAGGAGCTAGCTGAGTTAGGCCGCATCACACCATGCGGTGGAAATCGTCAGTACATCCGATTTGCACTGAGTGCAGATGAGAAGACAAATGCAGAGATTTACAAGAATGTAGCATGGGCAGGTTATTTGAGTGATTGGGATGGCCCGGTAGAAGGAGAGCGCCCAACTGGCTATATCCTCATTCTGCGTGACTTAAGTCTTCAGAAGAACGTAACCGTTGACGAGGGAATCGTGGCACAGACCATTTTCCTTGGCGCAAGAGAAATGGGCTACGGCGGCTGCATGTTAATGAATATTAAGCGTACCGAGCTGATGGAAATTTTTGAATTAGATCCGGAGAAGTATGCAATTTCCATGGTAATCGCACTCGGCGTTCCGGTTGAGACCGTAAAGATGGTTGAGGTAAAGGACGACGATATCAAGTATTACCGTGACGAGAATCAGGTTCATTATGTTCCGAAGAGAAGCCTGAAGGATGTGATCGTAAAAGAACTATAATAACTGCAGTTCACGAATATTTTCGTTGCATAAAGGGCACCGAGACGAATGTGCTAAGTCACTTCGTCGAGGCGCCAGTAGCGCTACCCTTCCGGGAAAAATCGTGAACTGGAGATTAGAAATTTCTGAAAATGGAGCGCAAAAAAATGAAAAAATTTACAATTTACTTAGCAGGAGATTCTACTGTACAAAGCTACCGTACCCCGGTAAAGCCGATCACCGGCTGGGGTCAGATGCTGCACACCTATTTTAGGGAGACAGCACCAAAAATGAATCAGGACGGCTGCGACTGGATGGGCTATGGCAAAAAGAGCGATTCTGATTTTGAGCAGTCGATCATCTATGAGACAGATGGTCTATATATTGATAACCGTGCAATGGCAGGAAGAAGCAGCAGAAGCTATTTTGATGAGGGCCGCCTTGATGATTTAAAGAAGGCAATTAAATCTGGTGACTATCTGTTCATGCAGTTTGCACATAATGATGCAAATAAGGAAAAAGAAGAGCGTTATGTTACGCCTAAGCAGTATGAGGAATATCTGCTTCGCTATATAAATGCAGCAAAGGAGCGCGGTGCACAGCCAGTTCTTGTGATAGCAATCGCAATGAGAAACTGTGGTGATACACCAGATGGCAAGTTCAGCGTAAGCTTTCCAGAGTATCGTGATAAGATGCTTGAGATGGGAGAAAAGTATGGTCTTCCAGTGCTTGATTTGGGCAAGGCAACGGCCGATTATCTGAACACCGTAGGCGATGATGGTTCCAAGAAACTGTTTATGTGGTTAGAAAAAGGCGCATATGAGGGCTATCCAGATGGAAAGCAGGACAATGCACATTTACAGCAGGCTGGTGCGAAGGCATTTGCAGGGCTGCTTGCAGGTCTAATTCGTTCTTATGACCGCGATGATAAGCTGGATAAGGTGAAAGCAGAGCTGGCATAAGTGGAATAAGCTTTTAAGAAGGGCGACGCGGCAAAATGCATCGTGCCGCCCTGAAATGAAAAGGAGACAATCTATGAACGCGACAGTAAAACAGGTCTGGAATGACCGTGTAGAAATTGCATGGGAACCGGTAGAGGGAGCGCAGGACTATCATGTCTACTGGGCCGACAAAGACATTCCGACCATGAAGTATCAGCTTGTGGGCGATACAAAAAAGTGCAGCTTTGTCTTAAAGAAGGCAACGCATGTGCCGCATTATTTAAAGGTAGCAGCTGTAAAGAATGAAACTGAGTATGAGATGAGCAATCTCGTTGAGACTCCTCTGAAGGCAGTTTTTAATGAGCAGCTAGAGAAGCTAAACAGAGGTTTGATTGCCGCTAAGAGAGACGATGGCGTGTATGTTGGCTGGCGTATGTTTCTTGACGAGGTGCGTGGCTACAGCGATACTAGCCTGACGGGTGCCGATTATGCGATATATCGCGGCAACCAGAGGATTGCAGTTGTTACGGATAGCACAAACTATCTGGATAAAGATGGAACCTTGCAGGATACGTACCGTGTGGCACCGATTCTGGATGGCAAGGAAGGTGCGTGTTGCGAGGCAGTCTCCGTATGGGAAAACAATTACATTGATATTCCAATGCATAAGCCGGCGGATGGTCGTTCTCCGAAGGGCGAGATGTTCCCAGAAGGTCAGCTGTACACCTACAGCGCAAACGATATGAGCATCGGTGATGTGGACGGAGATGGCGAGTTAGAGTATATCGTAAAATGGGATCCGTCGAATGCACACGATGTTTCTCATCGTGGCTACACTGGAAATTGTTATATTGACTGCTACCGACTGGACGGCACACTTTTGTGGCGTGTTGATATGGGACCAAATATCCGCTCAGGAGCGCACTACACGCAGTTTATGGTGTACGATTTTGACGGTGACGGCAAGGCCGAAATGTGCGTCAAGACCGCGCCAGGCACGAAAGTAACTCGTTTTGCAGCGGATGGCACCGCGACCGAGGAATATATTACGCTTCCAGAGCGCGATGTGAAAAATGGTGTAACCAATCAGGATAACTACGTATGCACCGCAGCCGATTATAAGGAGCATCTTGTCAAGATGTTTATGGGTTGGAGCAGTCACCCGGAGGTTGTATCTGGCCGCTGGCCTGCAACCCTCGAGGAGTGCTTTGGCATTCCAGTTAAGTACGGCTATCCACTGAACCGCAAGGATGCAGAGGCACTTGTTTTCTACTTTATCTATGAGTTTGCACCGGCAAGAAGCGACAAGAATCATCTTGAGGCATTTGAGGGCTTTATTTATGAGGGACCAGAGTACCTGACGATGTTTGGCGGCGATGGAAAAGAGCTTGAGACGATTGATTTTCCAGTGCCAAGAGGCGATGACGGCCTGATGTGGGGCGATTATGCGATGCGAAGAATCGAACCGTGCAATCGTGTAGATCGTTTCTTATCTGGCGTTGCGTATTTAGATGGTGAGCATCCATCTGTGATCATATGCAGAGGCTACTACACAAGAAGCACTGTGACAGCTTATGATTTTAAGGAAGGTCACTTTGCAAAGCGCTTCGCAGCCGATTCTGGTCATGTGCCGATGAATAACCCATTCAATGACAATGCACATGAAAAAGAAGGTTTGGATCCTGTTTATGGAAAGTTTGCAGGACAGGGAGATCACAGTCTTTCAGTAGCAGATGTGGATGGTGACGGCTGCCAGGAGATTATCTATGGTGCAGCTGTGATTGAC
Organism: Lachnospiraceae bacterium; assembly: GCA_052273485.1. Lineage (GTDB taxonomy): Bacteria > Bacillota > Clostridia > Lachnospirales > Lachnospiraceae > Anthropogastromicrobium. Next base: position 11,222 of record DAVZID010000040.1, on the reverse strand, counting down.
CATGATGGCAGTCTTTTATATTCAAGCTACGATCATCTGCCGGATGGACGTCTTGCAAAGCTTGGTCACGGTGATGCAATGCATGTCGCAAGAATCAATCCGGACCTGCCGGGCTATCAGATTTTTAACGTGTTCGAGGGCGCAAAGGCGGCACCGTATGGATTTGCGCTTCGCGATGCACTTACTGGAAAGGTATTCTTTGGCGAGTACGCAGAAGAAGATCTTGGCCGCTGCATGATCGGCGATGTCGTTTCGGGTGTGCGCGGTCTTCAGGTATGGGTAAAGGACACCTTTGACTGCAACGGAAATAAGCTTGACGTGAAGCTTCTTGGAACAAATGCGAATATTCACTGGGCGAATGATTTGACAACGCAGATCATTGACGGAGCAGACTACATGGAGCGAAAGAAGCAGACCGGTATCATTAACGATAACACACATGGCATTATGCTTGACCCACAGGGAACGCTTACAAACAACGGCACAAAAGGAAATCCGTGTCTGGTTGCTGATATTTTTGGCGATTACCGTGACGAGATTATTCTTCGCCTTGAGGATAGCAGTGCAGTGCGTATCTACACAAACACCGATCTGTCCGCACATAAGCTGTTTACGCTGCTGCATGATATTCAGTACCGCGTTGGTGTGGCATGGCAGAACAACTGCTACAATCAGCCGTGCTATACGAAGTTTTATCTGGCAAGTGATATGGAGTGGAAGTATGTGCTGCCAGCGCTGGCAGCGACGGTGGCTATCTGATTACCCGGTAGTTTTGCGAAGAAAGTGGCTCTCCGGAAGTTTTTCGAGCAGCTCGCTTCAACGTTTTGCCTCGTAAAGCACATTCACCTCGAACCCCACTACATAAGAACGTCTCTCGGAAGAGTATATCTTTTGAGAGACGTTTTTCTTGACTTTGTAAAAAAAATACATATAATAATAATCAAGAAACAAAGAAACCAAGCAACAAGGAATAAATATTCATATTTTTGTATAGAATAGTAAGGAGGTAACATATGTCTACAGCTGTATTGGAAAGAGGAAGTAGAAAAGTGGATAGAAAAGTTCTTAGTATCTCTTCAAAGAGACAGATTACAATTCCACAAAAATTTTATCAGACATTAGGATTTGGAAATGAAGCAGAATGTATTGTTCATGGGAATGAACTTATAATTCGTCCGGTGAAAACTGTTTCTGGTGGTGAATTTGCAGAACAGATTCTTGCAGAGTTAATTGATGAGGGACTATCGGGAGAAGCTTTACTCTCTAAATTTAAAGAACGTCAAGCTCAAATTAGACCGGCTGCGGAAGCTATGCTTCGTAATGCGGAAGAGATCGCAAATGGAAATGCACCATTTGAAACGTATGAAGATGTTTTTGGATCGGAGGATGAGTAATGCTGTTAGTACGATTTGAACCTCCGGCAGCAAAATATATCAAAAAACTGAAGGATAAAAAATTAAAAGCGTTGTATCGGGAAGCAATTGATAAAATCTGTAATGACTATACAATAGGAGAGGCGAAAACCGGCGATCTGAGTGGATTTTATGGATATGACATTTATTATAATAAGACAAACTATGAATTGGCATATACGATTGAACGAGTTGGGGAAGAACTAGTAGTTGTAGTTATGGCAGGAACAAGAGAAAATTTTTATGATCAGTTGAAGCGTTACATAAAAGGGTAGAATATATAAGTAGATTGGACAGCAAAAAAACTCTCGGAAGAATTTTTCTTCCGGGAGCTTTTTTAAACCGTATTTAAATGTACTTACTCCAGTACGAGCAGCAGAGCCATCTTAAACTTGCCCTGAGCGGTAACGCTGTGCAGACCGTTCTTATCAAAACGGAAGTTCTCACCTGCGGACAGAGTGTAATCCTTGCCCTCATAACCGATGGTAGCCTTTCCTTCGAGTGCGAAGATGATTGCGTTGCCCGGTGCACGATGTGGTGTTAGGCCAGTTCCTTCGTCGAATGCCATCAGCACAAACTTCATGGTGCCGTTGCTTACAACGTCAAGATTTGCAATGCTTCCCTCCTCGTAAGAGATTAAGTCCTTAAGCTTCATTACTTCTCCAGATTTTACAATACTGTTCATATTTGTCTCCTTCTTAATAATAATTTCTGTGTAAACGGTTCCGGTAGCGGTTTCAACACCGCAGAGGGTGCCGCCCGGAACAATCAGACAGTCACCGTCTGATACCGGCTCCTTCTTTGCCTGATCTCCAATGAGAAAATCAGCAGTTCCTTTTGCACCAATGTAAATGGAGGTTACATCATAGCGCTCCTGGCTGATGGACGTATCCTTGCCAAGAGAAAAGAATGTAACGGCAGTAGCCTGTCCCATCTTCGCATCGCGAGAGATGGTCATTCCATCCTTGATTGGACGCAGCAGTTCCACTGTAAATGCGCCAGCCATAAAAGCAAATCTCCCTTCTATTAAGCATAATTTTACACTATTTACTATAGTACCCTATAAGTATGGTAGGTTGCAAGTGTTTTATTCGTTAGAGTTTATGGTAGTGATCGTAACCTAGATTAGCGGTGAGACGAGTTGCTTTTACGAGGCCGAACGTTGTAGCAGGCCTTGTCAAGATAAAATTCCGTAGAAAATGCGTAGTGGGGTCCTGCGGAAAAGAGAGGCCGACAAAACAATCGTCGAACCGTCTTCACAAACCTAGCGGGGTGCAAATCTATCAAAGTAGGCAGAGTACCACGTCCATAGGAGTTACGCACCGCATGGGCGTGGAGACTTCATTCAGCAAGTGACACCGGAATGATACTTCTTAGTCTTCGCTCGTGATACATGACCTCATCTACGATTACATTTACATCAAATGACTTGGAAATATTCGCCTCATTTAAGATATCCGCCGCCTTTCCATAGAAACGATCACCGTTTCGATTCATCATAAATGCCTCATCAGCGATTCGCATTGCGTTTGTCGGGTAGTGCGTATTCATAATTGCACTGATGCCGTCCTCGTGTGCCAGCTTTTCAACCATGTTCAAAACAAGAATCTGATTATGAAAATCAAGTCCCGTCTCTGGTTCATCCAAAATGATTAACTTCGGCTCATTGATTAACGCCCTTGCGATCAACACCATCTGCAATTCGCCGCCGCTCATGCGGTTGCAATCCTTTGCGACAAGATGCGTGATGCCAGTCTTTTCCATCATGGCCTCTGCCATCTCAATTTCCTTTGCACCGGGCTGCTCAAAGAGGCCAAGGTGTGAGCTTCGACCCATCATGACCATTTCAAGGCCAGTGTAGGAGAAGGAAAAGCCGTGTGTCTGCGGAATGTAAGAGATCGTGTTCCAGATTTCCTTTGCCTTTAATCCTTGAATGTCCTGACCGTTTAAAAGTGAATGACCGCTATTCCAGGAAAGAAGACCGATCATGCACTTTAAAAGAGTTGTCTTTCCGATGCCGTTTGGCCCGAGAATCGACAAAATGTGTCCTGCCTCCAGCGAAATGCTGATATCGTGCAGGACTTCCTTTTGCTTTGGATAGCCAAAGCAGCCGTTTTGTACTTCTAAAATCATCGCAGATTGCTCCTGTTCTTGCTAAGCAGCGAGATGAATACCGGCGCTCCAATGATGGCTGTCAGAATGGACAGCGGAAGCTCGATCACGCTGATTGTTCTGGATAAGGTATCAATTAGAATCATAAAACATGCGCCCAGACTGATGCTGACCGGAATGACGTAGCGGTTGTTGCTTCCGACAAGCATTCTGGCACAGTGCGGAATTAACAATCCAATCCAGCCGACCTGACCGCACATTGAAACGCAGGAAGCGGTAATAATCGTCGAGGCGAGAATAAATAGCATACGCGTCTTTTTGATATCAATTCCGCTCGATTTTGCCTCATCCTCGCTTAAAGACAAAATGTTCAAGCGCCATCGTAAGAGAAAGATAATGACGATTCCGATCAGAATTAGCGGAGAGCCGACCATGATCTTCTTATAGGTTGCGCTCGTGAAGCTGCCCATCAGCCAGTAGGTGATTTCCGGCAGCTTGTCCTGCGGATCAGCCGTGTACTTTAACAGAGAGCCAATCGCGTTAAAGAGCGAGGAGGCAATCACACCTGCCAAGACAAGATAGACCATCGAACCGCTCTTATTTTTCCCAGCGATTTTCAGTGTGAAAAAGACCGATACGAGACCAAAGACAAGTGCGATTAGTTGTGTTTCTAAGATACCACAGGACAAGATGATTGCCAGAATTGCACCGACGCAGGTGCCGCTCGTCACGCCTAAGATGTCTGGTGTCGCGAGTGGATTGGAAAAGAGGGACTGAAATGTATCCCCGGCGCAGGTTAGTCCTGCACCGACAATAATTGCCATGAGGATACGGGGAAGTCTCAAATTTACGACAACCGAGTAGGTCTGAAGGTTGTCAATTTCTCCGGTAAAGATGCTGCAAATGGAACCGATGACATCGGAGACGGGCAGCTTCATACGGCCAAAGCACATGCACATAATTCCAGTCACGATGGGCAGCAGAATCATGGCAATGACGGCAAAGGGCGTGAAGCGTCCTTTTTTGATTAAAAAGCTGTCGTTCATATTAGTACTGTAACATTTCCTCCAAATCCTCGTCGGTTACTTCGTAGTCATACCAATCCTTGTAGTATTCCTTAATGGTGTCCTCCAGCGGATAATCTGCAAATTCTTCCGGGTAGGTGTTGCAAGCAAGCCAAGAAAATACAAGCGGTGCATCTGGGTTTGGTGTAAACCAGTTCCACATACCAAGGGTGGTGTCGTAAACGCGGCCATTCTGTACAGCAGTCAGCGTGGAGAAGTCAGCGCCCTCGACCTTATTTTCCAGCACGTCCTCAGTAGTCAGAGATAACAGTCCCGGTCCATCTAAGAACAAAATATCTGGATTCCAGCTGTAAACCTGTTCCATGTCGACCTGTGTGAAGCCCTGTGCCTCATCGACTACGACATCGGTAACACCAAGATGCTGTAACCAGTAGGTTCCAAAGGTACCCTTACCGGAAACCTGCGGAACACCGTCTGCATATTTCCAAAGAATCATTGCGCTTGGGCGTTCATCCTCAGGAATCTCAGCGATGCGATCCTCAACATCCTCGATGATCTCATTTCCAGCTTCCTTGAAATCGTCCATCTTTCCGTCTTCGCCGAAAACGTCCTCGAGCAGATCAAGCCACTGCTGATAGCGCTCTAACGGGTCGGCCGCGGTATCAGCACCAACCGTTGCAAAGCCGATGCACGGAATGCTGCTTGCCTGTAAAATCTCAGCGTGAGCAGTGTTGCCAGCATTGTAGAGAATAACATCTGGCTTTAAATTCATGATTTCCTCGATATTTAAGTCACTTTGTGCGTAGACGGTATCCGCAGATTCCATCAGCTCTGGTGCGATATCCTTTAAAACGGTCTTTGTGATGGTATCCTTGAAGGAACCGCAATAGCCTACGATGTACGGAGCGGAGCCGCCAAAGTAAGACATATAGGTGGACAGAATCGGGATCTGGTCAATGACAACTCTAGTAATATGATTTGGCACCTCAACGGTATTTCCAGCGTGATCGACAACGGTGTGCGTGCCGTTCTCGTCAAATTCGGTTTCAGCATCGGTACTTTCCACCTCAGTCTCGGACTCGGTGCTCTCTGTTTTTGAATTCTTGGCATCATTCTTGCCTGCGTATGCGGTAAATGGTGTTAAGCTCATGCACAGAGCTAAGGATGCAGCAACAAATTTTTTCATAGAACCCTCCTAAATTAAAAGCGATTAGAATACAAATACTTTGATTAGAGAAAGCTAACCAACATGCAGTGATTCTACTCGAACTTAAGGGAATCTGTCGGTTGCTATGGCAACGGAAAAGAAAAAAGATGCAGGCTGAGTGTTTCAGCCTGCAAGAAAGTCGGGATCTAATAGTTTGATATTGGAGCCGGAAAATTTTAGAATTCCCTCGTCGCGCAGCCGGCAAAGCTCACGTGATAAAGCGCTTCGGTCCACGTAGAGAAATTCTGCCAGTTTATTTCGTGTGAATGGAAGATGAATCACATTATCGTTTGAAATCTGTAGTGTCTGCAAGTAAATCTTTAATTTATCACGTAATTTTTTCTGGCTCAAGATTCGCAGCTTCGTATTAAAGAAGGTAATTTGATTCGATAGCTCCTGAAGAAGATTTGCTGTCATTTGCATTCGATATCGGCAGGTAAGTGTCTTTTCTGATAAAAGCGTTTTAAAATCAAGCAGCAAAACCTTCGTGTCGACAGAAGCCTTTAAATAAAACTGACTGGAAAGTGAGCTTCCGCATACAAGCTCCGCGCCGAAGACCGAACCGCTCTTTAAATGCTGAATCGCTACATGGTTTGCATTCTCATCATAGATAAACTCCTCAAGACCGCCCTCTAGCACAATTCCAGCACGGAAATTGCGGTCTCCGATGTTGACAATCAGCGTATCTGCTTTGTATTCGGCAATTCGCGCTTGAAGACAGGCGAAAATATTGCTGTATTTTTCTTCTGGTATGCCCTTAAACAGCCCTGAGGATTTCAGATAATTCTGATAAATCGCCAGATCAGAAGAGAGATCAGAAGATCCATTTGAAGAAGTTGAAGATATATTTTTTGTTGCCATGGCAACTGCCTCCTGAAAAATAAGTAATTATAATAAAACAAAAGTTAGTAAAAACTAATTTGAGATAGCATATATTATACGGCTTTTGCTATGGAAAGTCAATCAACAGACAATGATTCTAGTTCACGGAACAATATGTAAATTAGCGGTGAGATGAGTTGCTTTTACTGAGGGAATCGTCGAATCGCTTTCGTAGAACTGCCCTCCGTGAACAGCAACAGAACAAAAAAGAGGAGAAGAGAAAAAAATGTATCGTTTGGGCATTGATATCGGAACCGCAACCGTAAAGCTGGTGCTGACCGATGAAAATAAAACAATCATTACCGCGTGGGAATCATTGCACCACAATCAGCCATCTGCGGTGCTAAAAAGGGGAATTACAGAACTAGATGAATTTTTTACAGAGGCAGTCGCTGTTGGCATCACAGGAGCGGATGCTGTGAGCTTTCATAAGGCATTAAAGGATTCTGGCTTTTTGGAGGATGTGCCAGCTATCGTCGAGGGAACAAAGCTTTTAGCACCTTCTGCGTGTAGCATCATGGAGATTGGAAGTCAGGGTTCTCGCTTTATCACGCAGATTGGAGAGGTGCCGCAGTTTGCGACAAATGGTCACTGTGCAGGGGGAACGGGCAGCTTTTTTGAGGATCAGATGTCAAGACTTGGTCTTTCAATTGAGGATTATTCTGGGCTTGTCGAGCATGCAACGTCTGTCCCGAGACTGTCCGGTCGATGCGCGGTCTTTGCAAAAACCGATATCATTCACAGACAGCAGGAGGGTGTTTGCACACCGGATATTTTGCTCGGACTTTGTTATGCGATGATTAAAAACTATAAGGTTACTATTGTACGTGACCTTCCAGTGGACAAGCCGGTGGCATTTTGTGGCGGTGCGACGAAAAATCGCGGCGTGATTCGCGCGATCAAAGAGGTCTTTGGTTTACAGGAGGATGAACTGATCGTTCCAGAGTATGCATCGTTTGTTGGTGCAGCAGGTGCCGCACTTCATGCGTCGGGCAGTTTTACCAGTGAACAGTTACTTTTTGCGGCAGATCATATGAGGGAGAGCCGTCATGGCAGCTTGAAAGCCCTTCCATCCTCCCCAGAAAATACATTGTCCGACCCGATCAGTACGCAATCACCAATCAGTGGAAAATGTGCGCTTGGAATCGACATTGGCTCGACAAGTACCGATCTGGTTATCATTGGTGAACACAATGAATTAGTGGATTATCAATATCTTCGCACCGCAGGAAACCCAGAGGCAGCAGTGCGAAAAGGCCTTGCGAGCATCAAGGAGCGTTTCGGAGAGCTTGTTTTTCAGGCAGTCGGTGTAACCGGTTCGGGTCGAGAGCGCGTCGGAAGAATGCTTGGTGCGGATGCGATTCGCGATGAGATCACAGCACAGGCGGCAGGAGCAGCCCATTGTGTGCCAGAGGTGGATACCGTATTTGAGATCGGCGGACAGGACAGCAAATATATCCGGATCGAGGATGGCCGAGTGGCGGATTTTCAGATGAACAAGATCTGCGCTGCAGGAACCGGCAGCTTTGTGGAAGAGCAAGCCGCGCGCATGAGCATTCCAATCAATGAGTTTGGTCCGCTTGCCTTAACCGCGAAGAATCCGGCAAGCTTAGGGGAACGCTGTACGGTTTTCATTGAGACGGCGATTGCGGCGGCATCGGCAGAGGGCATCGCGAAAAACGAGATCGCGGCGGGTCTTTGCTATGCGATCGTAAAAAATTATCTGCATAAGGTTGTGGGAACAAAGCCGGTCGGAAATCATATCGTGCTTCAAGGCGGTGTGTCCTATAATCCGGGCATTGTGGCAGCATTTCGCGTTTTTTATGGTGATCATTTGACCGTCAATCCATACTTTTCCATCAGCGGCGCGTTCGGTGTGGCGCTTCTTGCGAAAGAGGCAAACACGGGAAAGAACTCATCCTTTGCGGGGTATGAGTTTTCTGAAAAGACGATTCATATGGACACGAGAAATGAAGAGGTGCGAAAAAACATCGAGTTTTACCATAAGGCAGACAAGCTGTTGCTCGACGGCTATACAGGCGAGCGTGACCCGAGAAAGAAGACGGTCGGCGTTCCATTTGCGCTGATGATTCATAAGTTTTTCCCGATGGCAAATGCGTTTTTTACTTCCCTCGGCTACAACGTTCTTCTGACAAAGTCGACAAATGAGGAGACGATACGTCTGTCTCAGGAGAATGCGCAAGGTGAGACTTGCTATCCGGTCAAGCTGATTTACGGTCATATGAAGCAGCTGATTGACGCAAAGGTAGACTATATTTTCCTGCCGACAATTCACACCATGAAGCACGAGTTAAGCCACGTCGAACACAACTATGGCTGCGTGTATATGCAGACGGCAGCTGTCTCCATCGGAAAGGCACTCGGTCTTGAAGAAAAGGGAATCACGCTTCTTTCTCCTGTGTTTGATTTGGACTTTGGAAAAGAGGCGATGGCAACTGCAATGTTAAGCCTGGGAAAGATTCTTGGCGTTCCAAAGCCATTTTGTGCAAAGGCACTTCTATCAGGTGCGATGGCCGTGCGCAAGCACACAAATGCTGTGGAAAAGCAGGGAAAACAGCTGTTGGACAGCATAAATCCAGAAGATAAAGTGCTTGTTTTGATTACGCGAAATTATGGCGTGTCCGACCCGATCTTAAATATGGGCATCCCGGATTTGCTTCTTGAGCGTGGCATAAAGGTGATCACATTGTCACATCTGCCGGGTCATGCACTCGATATCTCCGAGGAATACCCAAATCTCTACTGGCCATTCGGACAGCACATTTTATCTGGTGCTAAGCTGATTGCGCATCATCCGAATCTGTATGCCGTTTATCTGACAAATCATGGATGCGGCCCGGATAGTATGTTGAGTCACTTGTTTAAGAAGGAGATGGGCGATAAGCCATATTTGCAGATCGAGGTCGATGAACATTTCAGTAAGGTTGGCGTTGTCACACGAATTGAGGCATTTTTAAACAGCCTGTCAAAGCGCGAGGCAAAGGAACTTCCTGCTGATTTTGATATCGAGGATGTTACAATCCGAAAATCAAATATTCAGTCGAAGGTGCAAAAAGAGCGGCCTCTCTACCTTCCAAATCTTGGTTTGTATACAGAATTTATTCGACAATATTATGAACAGGCGGGACATACTGTGCATGTGCTGCCAGCGGCAGATGAGGAGGCACTTTCGCTCGGACGTGCCCACACAAACAGCAAGGAATATCTGCCATTTGTTGTGCTGCTTGGAAGCATTCTGAAAGATCAAAAAGAGCGTGAAAAGCAGAAGTTAAGCAAAGCAAACGTGCTAAAAGGATGTGTAAATGACCAGACAAGTCCGCGTGCTGTACAATACCTTGTCCCGCAGACGCTTGGCTCCGAGGCGGATGGACAATACGCAAGTGTTATCGACGCGATTTTGAAACTGGGCGGCATGGAAGAAGTCATTCTTGCAGCGCCAATCATCGAGCGCATTCCAAAGCAGACAGCAGACCTTGATCTGTTTGCAAGGGCAGTCATGACGGGTGATTTGCTGTATGCGATTCCAGCTGAACAAAGAAATCGCTTTGATGTTTCTTCCATATTAGAATGGTGTGAGCTTGAGCAGCTGGCAGAACGCATCGGACAGCTTCCTGCTAAATCAATCGTTCTTGGTGTGACCGGAACACCAATGTGTCTGAGCGTATTAAACGATGGCATTCTAGACGAGCTTGAAAAAGAATATACCATCTTGCGTGCACCGTTAATCGAGTATTTGTATTTTATTTGGAAAGAAAATGGATGCGGCGAGAAAAAAGGAAAAACGTTTGTCGGACAGGCACAAGCACAACAAACAGAACTTATGGAGACAATCGAGTCACATATGAAAGCGATCGGAAACCTGCTTGGAAAGCGAAATTCATTTTCGGCAGATGTGCAAGGTTTATCGGATATAGCAGATAAATATCTGTCTGACTTCGCAGGCGGAAATGGCCGCTACCGTTTCGCAAAGACAGTCGAGTTGGCAAAACGCACCGATGCGATGCTCACTGTTGCACCGCGCTACGAAAACACATCGATTATTTTGCAGATGAGAGGATTAAAGCAGGCATGTGAGGCTCCGCTGTATGAGATCGAGGTTGACCATGATTGGGATGAGGCGGCATGGTCAAAGCTGCGGGCATTTCTCTACTATGTCAACCCGTATAGTTCGGAATCAGTAATGCGTGCTGTGTAATAAAAAAGCCTCACGGAAGAGAAAACAATTTACTGGCTTCATGTCCAAAGAAATCCTTCACGTGATTGAAAATTGTGACATCATTGATAAAGCTGAGTTCCACATGCTCAATATTGCCAATCTGCGGATAACGCTCATTGGTAGGATTCGTTGCAACGGACAGAACACCTTTGACATTAGCGATGGTATTCATCCCATCCTCTGTAGCGAGGAAACGGATAAATTCAATCGCACAGTCATAGTCTTCAACTTCACGGATTCAGGTAATAAATAATGCCATAGCCATTAGAATTAGGGAAAACAGTTTTTTGGAAAAACGAATTTTATCTGGTTCTAGTGGCTGTTTTTTTGCTACTTCTCCGCAAAAA
>DAVZID010000039.1:0-30620 GCA_052273485.1 Lachnospiraceae bacterium | reverse complement strand
GAAAAACAGTTAAAATGGAATCAAGAAGAATGGGATGAGCAGGAAAAGACGATAGGGATGATAGATGAACTCTTTGCAGAGTTTCAGGTCAATCCGTATGGTCTGTTTGCGCTGACCACTTTTGAGAATGCGCGTATAGTAGATGAGATTATTCAGATACGAAGAAAAGAGCAGAATCTGACACAGACAAAATTAAGTGAAGGTATTTTGGAGCCAGAGAGCTATTCTCGTTTTGAACGTGGAAAGAGGAAGGTTCGTTGGGCTAAGAAGAAAAAGCTGCTAGAGAGACTGGGAGAAAGAGGAAATAAGGTAAGTCTTCTGCTAGAGAGTACCGATCCAGATGTTGTGGAGGAGTACCAGCGGATAATGGATTGTCTATATAAGAAAAAATATGATCAAGTGAAACTAATGGTATATCAGCTAGAAGAAAGATTGTGTGAAAAAAGTAAAATTAACAGACAATTTTTAAAATATATTAAAAGTGGTTTGGGTATATACTATTTTCAAGCTTTTAATCAAAACAATATATCAATTCAAATAGATGCGCTAAAAGAAGTTGTACCACAATATAATGATGCAATGGTTGCAAGACGTTGTTGGTCACGGACAGAATCTGCGCTTATAAAAGGTGTTGCAAAAGGTTATAGAGAAAATAAAAATCCATTATCAGCAATTACAATGCTGATAATGGCAATAGAAAGTTTTGATAAAGAAACAATAGGGAGAGAAAATGCTTGTCTAGGTAAGCAGTTGTTATGGGAGGCATTCGCGACTTACTTAGGAGATGTAGCAAAATATAAAGAAGCAATTTTATTTGCAGAAAAAGACGTAAAATCAATTTTGCAGAGCGGTAGTGCGAAGGGAATTAGTGATGAGTTATATGAAATTGCATGGAATGAAAAAGAGAAAGGACAGACAAGGGTACAAATATATAAGAAAAAGTATTTACAGTCATTGGAGCTGTCCATTTTATTCAAGGAAAGAGAATATACTATTTTTTTGAAGGAAAGAGAACATGAATACCTAGTATAAAAATCACTTTCCTACATTATCATGATTATCTGACAGTGGTCGTTCAGCAGCAGTGCTTTCTTCCTGTGTTGTAGTAGGTGTGGAAGTATTGCCACTTGTAGGCTTTATTGTGCTGAAAATAGCGGTGATACCCAAAGGAGAAATAAGAATAGAAGAAAATGGAATTCATCTGTGTCCAAATGGCTATTCACTGGGTGATTTGGGACAATGTTGGGGACAGTCAATTGATATTACAATTGAGAAAGATGGTTATTTTGTATCCTTTAATAATGTATCAGAAGTAATTGCACGGGAAGAAAAGAAAGGACGAAAGCTGATTTCTAAAGAGGAAGCCATACGGGCATGTCTTGACAATTATTTTCGGGATCAGAATGCGGAGGATGAAGCGGGCGTATTAGTAGAAGAGGCTTCCTGTGACATGGAATACCTGATGACTGATAAAGGATCCGAGAATGACGAGAGTGTGTGTGATATTGGCTATTATGTGAAAATTCCAATGTCCGATACAGACGGTGGAAATCAGTATGTGATTGAAGGTTTTGTCGATGGAGAATACCCGTATTGCTATGCGACTGCAATGACGGAAAATATTAATCAAACAGATCAGAGTGAATAGGAACGGAGGGATGCATATGATCAGACGGGAAGCAAGGCGGATTGTGACGTCTCCGCTAGCATGGTTTTGTGTCGTGATCTACGCAGCAGTTTTGTTGATGGGAATTGCAGAGACGTTAAAATTAAAAGAGGCAATATCAGATCGGGGCTGGTTAGATTTGTTGTGTGAGTCAGAAGAATATGGCATTACAACTTTGGTGAAAAATCTGGTATTTCCGATGAGTGTTGCATCGGTCTATTTTGATGAAAAAAAGGGAAAATGTGATTGGGTAAAAATGATGCGGACAAGTCGGCTTCGCTATTGTGTGACAAAAGCAATCGCGGTATTTGTTGGCAGCATTTTTCTATATATGATGAGTGTGTTCCTATTTACTGCAGTTGGAAGCATGATGCATCCTGAGATTTTAAAGACTGCCAATAATTCGTATTTTCTGGTCGGTGAAATGTGGCAGAAGTGGATCAAGGATGGAATGTATTGGGGTGTATTCTTTTTGTATATAGTTTTGAATTCGCTTCAAGTTGCTGCGTGGTCCTCGATGTTAGGGTTATGTGTTGCTGCTTTTAGTGAAAATCGATATGTGGTTGCAGCTGTTCCTTTTTTTATCAATAGGATATTTCTTTATCTGGGAGACATGATTGATTGGCTTTCGATCGTTAGTCCATATAGCTATCAGCCAATACAGTTTTGGTATACCGGTACGCAGGTGGATCTTTTCTGGCTGGCTTTTAAAAATTTGGCAGTAATGTTTTTATTTACCTGTATTTTTATAGAGGAAATGAAATGGAGGGCATTACATGGCTGATAGAAGAACAAAGAAAATGGCAAAACAAATCTTTGGCTACGCACGTCTGAATTTTCATATGGGAATGCGTCAGGGAAAAAATCTGGCTGTTTTATTGTGCATGGGCTGCTTTTTGCTTTATTATCTCGGTGGCATTCGTGGGTATCTGGCATCGGCAGAAGAAACGGTCAGTGTGCAGGAGTTATTTCTGGCTATGATGAATACGCATTATACGGCAATGACAGTCTGGGTTGGCTATCTGCTTGTGATCTGTGATATTCCATATAGTGAGAAGGGGATTTACCCATATCTTATTCGCACATCTCGAAAAAGTTGGTTACTTGGTCAGATTTTATATCTGTTCTTGGTAACAATTTTCTATTTTTTTTATGTGGGACTAGTGCTTGCAGCAGCAATTGTTCCTCATATTTCATTTCGTATCTCGTGGACAAGTGCTTTTGTCAAAATGCTGAATGCACCATGGAGATGTGGAATAAAGAATTATTTTTCTTTTACGTTTTCGCTAATAAAGCATAATCCGCAGTATGTTGTGGTAGTACGACAACTCTTTTTATGTCTGCTTGCTTCGATGACTCTTGGAATGTTGACAATGGCGGTTCATATGCTTTGGAAAAATGGACCTGGAATACTGGTTGGTGCAGTGGCTTTGGCATGTGACTATCTGGTAACAGTCGTGTTAGATACGATGATGGGACTTCGTTATCTGTCTCCACTCACATTAAGTCGAATTGCGGCTCTTAGTACCAGTGCAAATGATCGAACCAATCCCTCATTTTTGTATGCGTGTCTGTTTCTTGGTGGTCTGTTTCTAGTTTCGCTGTTCCTCAGTATCTGAAAGTTAAGACGCTATGAGTACGGCCGATAAACTGGCAGTTTGGAAAGGATGTGTTTTGTATGAGTGACTATATTCAATTGAATAATATCAGTAAAACCTTTGGAAAGCAGACCGTATTGCAGCCACTTACAATGGGCTTCGAGGAAGGAATGGTTCATGGCATTATCGGCCGAAATGGCTCAGGAAAAACCGTTTTGATGAAAATTATTTTAGGGATTTTGCAGCCGACAACAGGCACTGTCATCGTAGGAGGAAAGCAGATTGGAAAGGATCGAGATTTTCCGGAGAGTGCCGGTGCAATCATTGAGACAATTGAATTTATTCCGTATATGAGTGCCTATCAGAATTTGGTCGATATTGCAGCGATGCGAGGAAATCTGTCAAAGAGACAGATAAAGGAAGTGTTGGAGATGGTGGGTTTGGGAAATGTAGGAAGAAAGCATGTGTCAAAATTTTCCATGGGAATGCGACAACGACTTGCGATTGCTCAGGCAGTAATGGAGTCTCCGAAGCTACTAATATTAGACGAACCTATGAATGGTATGGATGAGAAAGGTGTGGAGGAGATGCGCCAACTGATATTAGCAAGAAAAGAGGCGGGTGCAACGATTATTCTTTCTAGTCATAATATAGAAGATATTCGTATCTTATGCGATCAAGTGTATCAAATTGATGCAGGAGTAGTCAAGAAAAAATAGGAAAAAAGTGGTATTTATTGAATGCACGTGTAGTGATCCAGATTTTTGTTGCATTGTTTTGCAATACGATCATAGAAATACAAAATCTTTAAATATTAAGCTTTTGGTATTCTCTCGGTGAGACACCAAAATGCTTTTTAAAGATCTTAGAAAAGTGATAAAGGTCTGGATAGCCAACAGAAATTCCAGCAGTGGAGGGAGATTGTCCGTAGACAGTCAAAAGCTCTGCTGCTTTTTCAAGTCGCAGTTGAATCAAATATTTCTGGGGAGAGATGCCCATGCGTTTTTTGAAAAGGTCAGACAGGTAGCTGCGGTTGATATTCAAGCGATCAGCGACCTGCTGGATCGTGATTCCATTGATATACTCAGCATTGATGCAGTTGATTGCCTTTTGCACATAATCAGTGTCAGATTTTGCATTGTCTAATAAAATACTAAAAAATTCCCACAGCTTTGCGCACAAAAAAGCAGTTCTGCCATTTCCCATTTTTTCGCACTGAAGCATCTCCTCAAAAATTTTGCCAGCACTTGGACAGTGAATGATCGGCTTTAAAAGCTGCTCAGGAACCGATTGATCTGTTGTAAAGCCAATCCAAATATAGCGCCACGGCTTTTTCTGATCAGCTTCATAATAGGTTTTTTCGTATGGCGGGATTACAAAAATATCCCCAGGCTTGACCGGGTAAGAGATATTGTCGCGCTCAAAACAACCAAAACCATACACAACATAATGCAAAAGCCAGTGAGTGCGCACACTCGGTCCAAAGAAATGACCGGGATCGCAAGTTTCACTGCCAAATTGCATGGGACTAAAATCTTTATAGTGTTGATCAATTACAATTTCACTTTTTATCATCTGATCGTGTTTTCCTTTCACTTGTAGTTTTTGCGGTTTGTTTTATCATTTTTATTTGTTTGTTTTGTTTACATTCATTTCTAACATAATAACAAGTTTTTCAGACAAAAATCAATCCCATTTTAAAAGAAATCTGTTAGAATGAAGACACACAGAAAGACAAGATGTTGGTAGCTTAAGATAGCTAGGAAACATCTGGATGGGTAGAAGAAATCAACTAAAAAAGAAAGGAAAACTACTATGAAAATTACTTTTATGGGTGCTGGAAGCACAGTATTTGCGCGAAATGTAATCGGAGATTGCATGTGTTCAGAGGTGCTAAGAGACAGCACATTTGCTTTATATGACATCGATGGTGCAAGATTAAAGGAAAGCCAGACCATTTTGGAAGCGATGAGAGAGACAATGGGCGGCTATGGAAAAATTGAGTGCTATCTGGGTGTGGAAAACAGAAAAGAAGCCCTTCGCGGAGCAACTTTTGTAGTCAATGCAATTCAGGTTGGCGGCTATGATCCGTGCACAATCATTGATTTTGAGATTCCAAAGAAATTTGGTCTGAGACAGACAATTGCAGATACGCTTGGAATCGGTGGTATCATGCGTGCACTTAGAACCATTCCGGTGATGGATGATTTTGCAAGAGATATGGCAGAGGTTTGTCCAGATGCTCTGTTTTTAAATTATACAAACCCGATGGCTATGTTGACTGGCTATATGCTTCGCTACACACCGATTCAGACAGTGGGTCTATGCCACAGTGTTCAGGTTTGCTCAGAGACATTATTAAAGGAAGTTGGTATGGAAGACAAGTTGGAGGGCAGAAAAGAACTGATTGCAGGAATCAATCATATGGGTTGGCTTCTTGAATTAAAGGACAAAAATGGTGTTGATCTGTATCCAGAGATCAAGTCACGCATTGGGGCAAAAATGGAAGATCCTGAATTTAAGGATAAGGTACGCTTTGACTACATTCGAAATTTTGGATACTACTGCACTGAGTCAAGTGAACACAATGCAGAGTACAATGGATTTTATATTAAGAGCAAATATCCAGAGTTAATTGATCGCTACAACATTCCACTAGATGAGTATCCGCGCCGCTGTGTCAACCAGATTGATGGTTGGAAGAAGGAATATGCCGAGTTGATGGAGAAGGGTGTGAAGGAACATACACGCTCACACGAATATGCATCTCATATCATGGAGGCAGTTGTCACCGACAAGGCTTATCAGATTGGAGGAAATGTATTAAATACCAATCATCTGATTTCCAATCTTCCGGCAGAGGCGTGTGTAGAGGTACCATGTCTCGTCAACGGCTCTGGCATTCATCCATGTGCAGTCGGATCACTTCCGGTTCAGTGTGCAGCGATGAATATGACAAATATTAACGTGCAGATTTTAACAATAGAGGCAGCAAGAACGCATAAGCTAGAGCATGTCTATCAGGCAGCAATGCTTGATCCGCATACGGGAAGCGAGTTGGATATTGATACAATCAAAAAGATGGTGGATGAGTTGATTGCAGCTCACGGAACGTATCTGCCGAAATTCCACTAACGAATAGATCCACACGAATTGCTCCGCCCCCTGCAACTCTCGCAATTCTAAAAAGCCATGGGAGTCTATTTTCCCATGGCTTTCAATATCCTATTCCATTAAAGAAATGCGGCTTTGATGAAGAGGAAAACATTCGTTATCAGTATCGTCCAAACGTATTCTGCTTGCAGTCCGGCTCGACTCAGTACGGTGTGTTAAGTGTTGAGATCACACCGGAAGAAGTCGACATGGTTTATTTGATCAGTATTCAGATGGCAAATGCGTTGATGGTGTATCATGCCGAGAAAAAGAGACTAGCAGTGCAGGACGTCTCGGCGGCGATGAGTTTGCGCTGATGATGATTGGCGACAGGAAAAATAAAAACATAAAAAATGGTTATAAAATCAAAATAAAAAAATATTTTTTTGAAAATCAAAATAAAACTTGAAATATGGGAATGATATTTATATAATAAAAGAAAAAAGGAGAAATGTTTTATGCTATGTCAATTTTCATTTCAGAATTTTAAGTCTTATAAAGCAGAGACAACATTTGATTTTCAGGCAACTGCAATACCGGAATTTGCTCAAACATTATTAGGGAATAAGAAAGGTGGAAAAATACTTCCTGTTGGTGTGATTTATGGACCCAATGGAGGAGGAAAGAGTAATCTTTTACAAGCATTATCATGTCTGATCACTACAGTGGTAAAGCCAATACGTGATCTGGAAAAAACAAGGGAGCGTGTTATTATTCAGCAAAGAGCAGAATGTGAACCATTTTTGTTTGATGAAGAATCGAAAGAAGAACCAACAGAATTTCGGATTTTTTTTCGGCAGGGAAAAAGTGAATACTGTTATTGCCTTGCATTGAAAAGAGAAGAAATCGTTTATGAAACACTACATTGGCGTGCAATAGGAGGAAAAAAGACAGGCACTGTTTTTGAACGTGAGGGATCAGAAATTTCACTTGGAGCAAGTATCAATAAATCAAGTATTAACAGATCGGTAAATCCTAAGATGCCATATCTGTCCTTTTTAGCAATCAATTACAATATTCCGGTAATTGCAGAAGTGCAAAGGTGGTTTGAGTCATGTGTGATTCGCAACTATGCCAATCCACAGGTTGATGGAATGATTATGCTTTTTGAGGGGGAAGAAATAAAGAAAGATATTGTTCGAGCATTAAATGATATGGGAATTGATTTAACTGGTTATCGTTTTGATGAATCAGAAAAACAGCTTTACACGCAACGTTGCGTGAAAGGAAAGGAGTATGAACTGCAATTTTCGGATGAATCGGATGGAACACAGAAGCTGATAGCAGCACTTCCTGTATTTTTGCTTGCTTTAAAGGAGGGGCGTCTTGTCATTATTGATGAGTTAGATGCTAAGTTACACCCGAAGCTGCTTCGATACATCATTGCTATGTTTAAAAATCCTGCCCTTAATACAAATGGAGCGCAGCTTTTATTTACATCCCATGATGTGACAACAATGAAAAATACTGTATTTCGTAGAGATGAAATTTGGTTTGCAGCAGAAGATGACAATCATGAAAGTGAAATTTATTCTCTCTATGAAATTAGAAGGGAGGATAATGAGAGGGTTAATAGTACTGCAGCATATGATAAACAATACTTGGAAGGAAGATATGGAGCAGACCCATATTTAACAAATATGTTGACCGGAGGTGAATGAAAATGAGTCTAAAACCTCTGAAAAAAACAGATATGAACAAGTCATGGATGAAAAAACGTCGAGATAAACAGATAAAAATTCAGCCGGAGTATCATCTGATTGTCACAGAGGGAACAAAAACAGAACCAGAATATTTTGGGGCAATTCGTGATATTATCAACCGTCAGTACAAAGATCGAGTTCAGCTTGATATTTATGGGGAGGGTGAAAATACACTTAATTTGTTTGAACGTGCGCAAAAACATGCTAATAACAGCCCTAATGTATATAAACATGTTTGGATTGTGTATG
The DNA here is from genome assembly GCA_052273485.1 of Lachnospiraceae bacterium. GTDB lineage: Bacteria > Bacillota > Clostridia > Lachnospirales > Lachnospiraceae > Anthropogastromicrobium. The sequence goes on along the minus strand of DAVZID010000039.1, from coordinate 22,251 downwards.
ATACGGATGATTTCCCTTCAGATCATATTAATAAAACGGCACAGATGTGTGAAAATTGTAGTAATGATGAGACTACGTATCATGCAATTTGGTCGAATCAATGTATTGAATTGTGGTTTCTTTTACATTTCAGCTATTTTCAATCGGATATATATCGGCAGGAATATTGGGAAAAGCTTAGTAAATCAATGATGTTGTATGGATTAGGAACTTATACAAAGGGACGGTCAGATATGTATATGGTTTTGCGTCCTTATCTGGAAATTGCAATTCAGAATGCAAAGAGACTTGATGAGGTAAATAAAGGAAGAAAACCATCAATGGCAGCACCGGGAACAAAAATGCATGAGATGCTTCAAACATTAAAACCATATCTGGATTAATAAAAATATCAGAACTGATATTCTGCAAGATAAAATTCATTGCAAACTGTTGTTTGCTTTAGTATAAAGAATTACTTTCCTACATTTGACAGTCTCCTTTCATAAAATGTTTAAAATTATTAGTCACTAACAAATAATGATAGCATATTTTTTAAAGAAAGTACATGGCCAAAATCAAAGAAAAAATATGGTGTTTTGGTCATGTACGTTTGATGTCATATATGGTATAAAATAATCAAGTAACTTGAAGCTCGTGATTATAGAAGGGAAGGTGAGTCCAATGGAGCAAGTATTAGAAAATCGTGAGCGGAACAAAAGTTAGTGTTTTTAATATCCAGATTTTATCTGACAGAATAGGAGTAATGTATGGATCTACGCTTTCAAATCAAAAAAATGGTGCGAAGCCTGCAATATCGGGTCGCATTCTTAATTTCATCTCTGTGCGTGTGTGTCGCACTTCTGTTGGAAACGTGGAAAAATAGAGGAGTGGACCGCTTCGCAGCCGTATCGGCAAGCGAAGCGGTTTGTGGATATGGCCTTAGTTATGGCTGGAAAATCTTCTCTGCCATATGGCCATTTCTGGTCGTGCTTGCATGTTCGACCTCGTATATTTCTGAGAAAAAGAACCGCTGTGTATCGGTCATTTTGGTGCGGTCGAATTGGAAAAAATATCTTCGCGGAAAGCTGGCGGTAGCAGCGCTTGGCAGTATGAGCGTGGTACTTATTCCGCTTCTTTTGAATATGTTTCTGTGTTATTTTATTTTTCCCAATAATTTGAATCTCACGTGGGGCGCATACGAGGATAACATGTACGAGGTCAGTCTTCTGGGCGAAAATCTCTTGTACTCCTCTGTGAATCCACAATATCTGTTTTTACAGGTGTATTTAAAATCACCAGTTTTGTATCAGCTACTCTATTTCGTAATTTTTGGATTGTTTTCTGGTATCTGCGGCGCGTTTGTGATGGCGATTTCCTTTGTATTTTCTGGCAATGTCATGGTGCTGTTTCTTCCAATCTATATCATCTGCGTGGGAACCATGCAGCTAAATTCACTTTTCTTTGCGAAAATTATAAATACAGTCAATGCAAATATTCCGTCAGTGGATGCGGTGGGACAGGCAATTGGAAATACAGAACAAATTAAGGAGCAGACAGCCAGCTATATGGATCTGTATCTAATGGACTATTTTGCACCGATGACATCAAGCAGCTGCAGCATGCTGTATTTACTGGCATGGGCATTGGTTCTGGTCGTGATAACGGTTATTTTGTATTTTTGTGCATCGCACAGAGAATTAAACGCACAGCAGGGGTGATGAGTGGATGAGAAGAAGATACTTGTATCGGGTCGGATTGGCCGTTTTTCCAGTGTGGATGGGACGCTATATCGAACTTGTCGGGGAGAAAAACAGCGAGTCAACGGTCGATACGTTGATCAATGGCATTTTCGGAAGAGTGACAGGCGATGCAGGGAGCCGTTTTGTAATCGCGATTGGTCAGGCCATTTTCCTTGTATTGTTTTTGATTTTATATGGAGACTGCATTGCGGCGAGACAGCGCATTGGCGCGGTATATTTTTTTTCAAGAATTCAAAATCGAACAAAATGGGTTTTGAAGGAATTTGTCTGGCTGTTTTTTTACAGCGTGCTCTACACGTTTTGCTTTGTGGGAATGCACATGCTGTTTTCCATCTGGGGAAGCAGCGAGGCGGGCCTATCAGGGACACTTTTCAAGGTCGCTTTTCAGATTGGACTATTTTTGACGTTGCTATTGTTTCAGATGGCCGTGCTGTGTAACTTGTTTTGCGCAGCAGGAGGAAGTGCCGTCGGAATTCTTTTGTCGATGTTGTGCATAATTGGACTGATTATGTGGTCAACCGCAGAGGTGGCTGGTGGTCTGTCAGAGAGGATCAATCCAATGTGGCTCTCGGCAGATATTATTGAAAATGCGGGAAGCTACATTCAAAAGATCATCATCGTTTTCGTGCAGGCAGCGATCTGCGCGGGAGGCACCGGATACTATTTGGCGAAGAGAGATCTTTTTGCAAGGGAAGGAGAAGGCTGATGATACAGGAAATAACGCTTGAAAATATAACGAAACAGATTGGAAAGACAACTGTATTGACGGATATCTGCCTTACCATGAAATGCGGACAGATCTACGGCATTACAGGCGAGAATGGCTCTGGGAAAACAATGCTGATGCGCGTGATCGCGGGGCTCGTCAGCCCTAGTACGGGGCAACTATTGTTTGATGGAAAGAGCAGAGCGGATGCAAATCCGAATGTTGGCATTATGATTGAAAATGCGTCCTTGTACCCGGAACTATCAGGAAGAGAGAATTTAAGATTACTTGCATCAATCCGAAAGCAGGCAACAAATGAGGAGATTGATCAGGCGATACGCCGCGTGGGACTAGAGCCAACGGACAAGCGAACTTTTCGGAAATATTCGCTTGGCATGAAGCAGCGTTTGATGCTGGCACAGGCCATTATGGAGCAGCCAGATGTACTATTGTTAGATGAGCCGACTAATGCGATTGATAAAAAGGGCGTGGAACTTGTTCATCAGATTATGGGTGAGGAGGCAAGGCGAGGTGCCATTGTGCTGTTGGCAAGCCATGTGGATTACGACATTCGGTCGCTGTGCAGCCATGTGTTTTTTATTGAAAAAGGAAAAATGCAGCCGGAGGTGTGAGGATGGAAGGTTGGAAAAAATGGTATGTCGTCATTGCCGTGTGTTTTCTCCTGACCGCAGTTGCAGGAAAAGTGATTATGGCGCGGACACCGGATGCGGGGCTCGCAGGTGTGAAAACGATTGATGAACTTTATGAGCGACAGGTGAAGCTCGAATATGCCCTTGGCGATGGAGAGAGCAGAGAGGCCATTGTCGAATCGCTTACAAAAAATCAGGACGAATATGTTCGTCAGGCCGAAGAGGCCGATATTATTGTGCTGGCCGAAAGTACAGGAGCGCTGGAATTTACGACTGGCACATATGGGCAGGAAATTTGTGTCAATTCAATAATAAAGGGGAATGAATGGATTGATGAGAATGAAACGTGCTGGATTTGGCGCAACTATGGCATGGAGGTTATGGACGGGCAAATCGTTTATCGAAATGTGCTCAATTTAATGCAGGATGATGGAACCTATCTTGTATTTTTAAATAGCAATCAATTGAACCAATATCGTACAGAAAAAGAATTTCAGACTGCCTCAGAGTACTTTGGATATCTGCCGATTGTGGGAGCGAAAGTACAGCCAATAAAGGAAAATCAAAGAAATGTACTTTATAAGGAGTGGAGTGAGATTCCTGTATTTATATCAAGTAAAAAAGTAGCTGCGGCATGGAATGAAATTGCTGAATTGCTACTCAAGAAGTATGGGGCTGCCGCACGTTAGTGCGACGGCCCCTTTTTAAAATGATTTTTTATCGCTTTTAGTCCATCTTCGGTGCGTCACCGTTTAAGTAGGAGCACAGCAGACGGAAGGTATTTACGACGCCATCCTTGTGGGAGCGCTCATATCCGTGGGAAGCGTAAACACCGGCACCAATAAGACCGTGACGTGCATCCTTTCCTGCACTCAATGCAGCATCGGCATCAGAACCGTAGAACGGATAAATGTCAACAGCATAGTCAATGCTGTCTTTTTTTGCTGCATTTACAAGACCAGTTGTCACCTGATAATTGTAAGGACCGTGACCATCCTTTGCACAGATGGATACTTGGCGCTCGGTACACTCAAGACCATTTCCCACGCAGCCCATATCAACAGAAAGAAGCTCGGTGACGTCCTCAGGGATGGAAGCACATGCGCCGTGACCAACCTCCTCGAATACAGTCAGATGCTGATACACCTTGCGAAGTGGTGTGATGTTGTTTTCGCGGATATATTTTGCATAGCCAAGTAAAATTGCAGCGCTTAACTTGTCATCGAGGAAGCGGCTCTTAATGTAGCCAGAGTTGGTTACAACGAGATTTGGATCTGCACAGACAAAGCAGCCGTTTGTGATGCCGAGTGCCTTTACGTCATCCTTGGAGGTAACAGGCTCGTCTAAGACAACCTCAACGGACTGGAAGGTACGCTGTGTCGTAGAATATTCCTTATTTACATGAAGGGAAGCATCTGCCAATTGGATGGTTCCCTCATAAATTTGTCCGTCGTAGGTGTAAACGCGGCAGTTATGAGCTTCTGCATTGTTTGCGTTAAAGCCGCCAACTGGGGACAGACGCAGGCGACCATTTGACTTGATCTCAGCGACAACTGCGCCAAGTGTATCTACGTGAGCCATGGTAAGAATCGGATCACCCTCACCGCCGATCTCTGCAATTACGCCGCCTTTAACGGTACGCTTTGCGCTGTAGCCAAGACGTGCGTACTCCTCTAACAGATAGTCGGTCACTTTTTCGGTGAAACCGGATGGACTGTCAATTGCCATCAGCTTTTCAAGCTGTTCCATGATGTAATCAAGATACTGATTCATGTTCTTTTTCTCCCTTAATTTTTTGGAATTTTTTTAATTTCATAGGTTTATGATACACAAAACGGAGTGGAGATGCAACTGTTTTTCAGGATTGGGCAAGATGCAACAAATTCGTACTGCTCACAGAAAGCTTATTTGCATGACAGATTGATCAAAAAAAATTGAAAAAAACTTGTGATTCTGTCATGGCTGTACAATTTGACACGTTACTATAATAAACCTATTGACAAAGTATGTTTTTGATGGTAGTATCGTCTAAATTTTATATTTTAAATTTTATGCTTTCTATTACCAAACCCTACATAGGAGGAAATGCAATGGAAAAGAATTTAGATAACGAACAGGTTGTTGACACGGAAATCGCACCGCACAACCACAGGGCAATCATTGGATTTGACAAAAATGGAATTCCCAAGGTGTTGGTGCCAGTCAGCGGTCACACCCATACACATGTGGACGAGAATGGTCACGAATACCAGCACAGTCATGAGGAGGTCTTTACAGAAGACTACATGAAGGCCGTCAGTGCGTATCGAAAGACGTTCCCGAAAAAGCAGGATGTCATTGACCAGGTGCCAGATCCAGCAGTAAAGGAGATGCTTCTTCGCATGGAACAGCTTGGGTACGATACGGCATTTGACCGATTTGACAAACAGCAGCCACAGTGTAGCTTTGGTTTGAGTGGAACATGCTGCCGTATCTGTAACATGGGCCCGTGTAAGATCACACCGAAGGCACCAAAGGGCGTATGTGGCGCGGATGCAGATTTGATTGTCGCAAGAAATCTTCTTCGAGGTGCAGCGGCGGGCGCAGCTCAACACGGAATGCATGCAAGAGAGCTTCTTTTGATGTTAAAGTGGGCGGCACAGGGAAAGCTGGATATTCCGATTATCGGCGAGTATAAGGTTCTTTCGATGGCAAAGGCCTTTGGAATTAAAACAAAGCACAGACAGATTAAAAATATCGCGATTGATTTGGCAGATGTACTGCTTGCCGATTTGTCCAGAACAGAGCCGGATACCTATAAGGTGATTGAGGCTTGCGCACCGGCAGAGCGCAAGAAGGTGTGGAAGGAGATGGACATTCTTCCGATCAGTGCCTATCACGAGGTATTTGAGGCGTACCATAAGAGTGGATGTGCAACAGATGGAGACTGGGAGGATGTGATGAAGCAGTTTCTTCGCTGTGGTCTTGCGTTTACGTTCAGCGGCGTTGTCTCTACTTCCATCGCAACCGATGCACTTCTTGGCGTCGGCGACCGTGTGACCTCAAAGGTAAATATCGGTGCATTGAAGAAGGGTTATGTAAACATTGCGGTTCATGGTCATCTTCCTGTCCTTGTCAAGGAGATCGTAAAGGCCGGACAGAGCGAGAAATTCCAAAATCTGGCAAAAGAAAAGGGCGCAAAGGGAATCCAGTTCTATGGAATCTGTTGTTCCGGTCTATCTGCGATGTATCGCTACGAGGGTGTCATTCCGCTGTCAAATGCCGTCAGCGCAGAGCTTGTGTTAGGAACGGGTGCACTGGATCTTTGGGTGGCCGATGTGCAGGAAGTGTATCCGGCGATTATGGATGTGGCGCGCTGCTTTAAGACAACTGTTGTCACAACGCACGATTCGGCACGTCTTCCGGGTGCAGAGCATATCGGTTACGATCATCATCACTCCAATATTGCACAGACAAAGCAGATAGCAGAGCGTATCGTGATGCGCGCAATCGAAAGTTTTGAGGCAAGAAAAGGAATTCCGGTCTTTATTCCGAAGCATGAGGTTGAGGCAGAGGTGGGATTCTCTGTTGAATATATCTGCAAAAAATATGGAAGCTTCAAGCCAATTGCTGATGCAGTCTGTTCCGGTCAAATCCTTGGCGTTGTGAACATGGTTGGCTGCAACAATCCGAAGGTACTCTACGAGAAGGCAATTCTTGATGTGTGTGATGTGCTGTTGAAAAACAATGTGCTTATCATCACAAATGGATGTGCATCGTTCCCGTTAATGAAGATGGGCTATTGCCAGACCTCTGAGTTTGCCTACAGCAAGGCAGGAGAAGGGCTTCGATCGTTCTTGCAGCCGGATATGCCGCCGGTATGGCACGTGGGCGAGTGCATTGATAACACACGCTCCTCGGGTATCTTTGGCAAAATTGCAGCAGAGCTTAAAAGACCGCTCTACGAACTGCCATTTGCCTTCTCCTCACCGGAGTGGTCAAACGAAAAAGGCATTGATGCGGCACTGGGCTTTCGCTTAAACGGAATCAGCTCCTATCACTGTGTGGAGGCGCCGATTCACGGTTCTGCAAAGGTAATTGAGTTTTTGAAAGAGGGAACAAAGAAGACACTTCATTCTGCAATGATCGTCGATGCCGATCCGGTTGCACTCGGAGAAAAGATTGTCGCAGACATGAAGGAAAAGAGAAAAAAGCTTGGATATAAGACAATTGAATAAAGTTAAAGAGAGCTGAAAAGCCTGGATCGCACCATAAAGGAAATGACAGGAAAACAGACAGAAACACAATAGACAGAATAACGACTGGAGGATGGTGGAATGAGAAAGAGTACGAGTACATACAAAAAGACAGCGTTGGCGACAGCACTTGTGATGGCAACTGTGCTGGCAGGCTGCGGCACAGAAGGAAAATCAAGTGGGGGAAATTCGACAGATAACACGACAACAAAATCCACAACTGAGGCGCAAACGGGAGCAGGCTCGGATACACAAAAGTCCGAGGAAGCGGCAGCTACACCGCAGACTGCGACTACAATTACACTTGGCTATCTTCCGATCACACATGCGCTTGCCGTGTTTGAGGCAAAGGAGCTGATCGATGAAAAGGCGGACAGCGGTCTTGAGGTAAAGCTTCAAAAGTTTGGCTCATGGACTGACTTGATGGATGCACTAAATTCCGGGCGAATCGATGGCGCTTCTGTGTTGGCGGAGCTAGCAATGGGTGCAGCGAGCAATGGCATTGACTTAAAGGCGGCAGCGCTCGGTCACAAGGATGGAAATGTGATTGTAGTCTCAAACAAGATTCAGTCAGACACCGATTTAAAGGGCAAGACCTTTGCGATTCCATCGAACCAGTCCTCTCACAACATTCTTCTTCAGGACATGCTTGCAAAAAACGGCATGACGCTAGATGATGTGAAGGTGATTCAGTTATCCCCGGCAGAGATGCCATCTTCGCTTGCGAGCGGTTCCATCGATGGTTATTGTGTGGCAGAGCCGTTTGGCGCACAGGCAGTTGTTCAGGAATATGGTCATGTGCTGTATGATTCCACTGAGCTTTGGCAGGATTCCATCTGCTGCGAGCTTGTCTTTAACGGAAGCTTTTTGAAGAAAAATCAGACGGCAGTAGATGAGTTTCTTTCTGTTTACGAGGAGGCAGGAAAAGCATTAGACGAGGAGACCGCGATGAAGATCGCCGAGAATTATCTTGGTCAGGATGAAAAGACGCTTGAAGTATCGCTTCAGTGGATTCATTATGATGATCTTGCAATCACCGAGGAAGATTACAACCAGTTAAGCGAGAAGATGAAGGAATATGGCATCAATGAAAATCCGCCAGCTTATAGCGACTTTGTGTATCAATAAGTTTATGGGAATAAGCTTGAGTAATAAGTTTATGGAATACATTTTTGTATGAATACGCTTGTGTGAAAGGACTCGCTATGCTGAAAAAAATAATACGAACTTTTCTTCCGTTTGTTGTGGTTGTGCTCGTGTGGGAGCTTGCCTGCGTGCTGACACATGCCAATGAAACTTTATTTCCTTCGCCAGTTCGCGTCTGGCAGGCATTTGTTGAACTTTGCACGAGAGGTCTTCGGGGCAGTACCTCATCGGTAACACTTTCCGGTCATATCCAGATTAGTCTGGTGCGCTTTGCCGCAGGATATTTAAGTGCTGCGGTGATTGCCATCTTGCTTGGACTTGTGCTTGGCAGTATGCCGCGTGTATTTGCATTTTTAAATCCGATCCTGCAGATCATCCGCCCGATTGCGCCGGTTGCCTTCATGCCATTTATCGTGTTCTGGTTTGGTATCGGTGATGCTCCTGCGATTGTGATCATCTTCATTGCCGGTTTCTTCCCAATTCTGCTCTCCGTAGTCAGTGCGGTCGGTCATGTAAATCCGATTTATTACAAGATTTCGGATAGCTTTGGAGTTGGAAAGGTTAAAACGCTGTTTTGTATTGTGTTCCCGGCGATCTTTACACAGATCGCAAATGCGCTTCGACTGGCGCTTGGAACCTCATGGATTTTCCTGGTGTCTGGTGAGATGGTCGGCGCACAGTCTGGTCTTGGCTTTCTGATTATGGATACGAAAAACTGTATGCGTTTTGATGCGCTGCTCGCCGTGATGCTTACAATCGGCGTAATCGGTTTTCTTCTTGACGGGCTGCTTCGCCTTGCGGAAAAGCAGATCGGTATCAAATTTGGATTCGGGGTATAAAAGATGATAGAGGTGTCAAATGTAACGCTTTCCTTTCAGGAAAAAAATGAGACTCATGTAATTCTCGATCAGGTTTCACTGTCAATAGAAAAGGGTGAATTTATCTGCCTGCTTGGACCATCTGGATGCGGAAAGTCAACTTTGCTGAATGCAATGGCAGGTTTTTTAAAGCCATCAAAGGGAACCATTTCGATTGAAGGTCAGCCGGTAGAAAAGCCGTCCATGAAGTATGTCACAATTTTCCAGAATTATGGACTCCTTCCGTGGCGAACCGTTCAAAAAAATGTGGAGCTAGGACTAGAAACAAAAAAGTACAGCAAGGAAAAGAAAAAAGAGATTGCAACTCACTATTTGCAGATGGTCGGACTGGAGCAAGCAGCGCAAAAACGTCCGGCACAGTTGTCTGGTGGTATGCAGCAGCGCGTTGCAATCGCTCGCGCACTGGCAGTAGAGCCGGAGGTGCTGTTTATGGATGAGCCATTTGGTGCGCTCGATGCGATTACCCGAATGAAGCTTCAAAATGACATTTTGGAGATTGTCCGCAATACAAAAAAGACCGTCGTATTTGTGACACATGACATCGAGGAGGCTGTCTTTCTGGCAGACCGCATCGTTGTCATGTCGGCAAATCCCGGAAAGATCAAAGGAATCCTTAAGGTCGATCTGCCAAAGCACAGAGATCGTACTGCAAGTGATTTTTGGCTGGTGCGCGATAAAGTTTACGAGATGTTTAATATGAAGTCTGAGGAGACGATTGAGTACTATATTTAATAAATACAACTAGAATTTGTTGAGAGAAAGGATGTCATTTTGGCATCCTTTTTTGTTTTTTTGGGGGCTATTTTGTGGTACAAAATTTTGCAACCACCTCAAAAATAGACACAAACTGGCTGATTTTACTAAAAATAGTAACATAAAAAATACTTTTAACTAGCAAAAACGAAAACAAAACAGCGCGATCGCGAGTGAAATTTAAAACCATTTACAATTGAATCCTGATGAGCTAGTCTGAAGTTAGCAAAGATGCACAGCAATAAGAGCTGGCATAAGCATAAGAGATGACAAAGAAAAGAAGGAGGAGACAACAATGGGAAAAAAGAACCAGAAGACAAACGTTCCCAAAAAGAAAATAAACTACGCAGTTTATTTTAAGAATAATTGGCAGCTGTACGTATTGATTCTGCCGGCAATCATCTACTTTATTGTATTCAACTACATGCCTCTGTATGGAATCCAGATTGCATTCAAGGATTTCAAGGCGGTGTTTGGAATCGCAGGCAGCAAGTGGGTTGGATTAAAGCATTTTGAAAATTTCTTCCGTGCTTATTATTTTAAGAGACTGCTTGCAAATACATTGTTACTGAATGTGTACAATCTGCTGTGGAGCTTCCCGGTGCCGATTATCTTAGCAATCCTATTAAACCAGATTAAGGGACCGAGAATCAAGCGATTCATCCAGACAAGTATTTATGTACCATATTTTATTTCAACCGTCGTTTTAGCAGGTATGCTTTACATCTTCCTGTCACCGACAAGCGGTATCTTAAATGTTCTTCGTGAAGCGCTTGGCATGAAGTCCGTTGACTTTATGTCCGATGCAAAAGCATTTCGAAGCATCTACATCATCTCCGGTATCTGGCAGTCCGCCGGATGGGGAACCATCCTTTATATTGCATCGCTTTCTGGTGTTGATCCGTCTCTGTATGAGGCAGCTGAGATCGATGGTGCAAGCATCTGGCAGAAGATTCGCTACATTGATATTCCGAGTATCGTGCCGGTTATCGTAATGGTATTCATCCTTGACTGTGGAAAGCTGTTAAGCAGCAACACAGATAAGGCACTCGTTATGCAGACCGCAGGAAATATTCCGACATCTGATATCATCGGTGTGTATGTGTACAATGTAGGTCTTGGAAGTGGACAGTTCTCCTACACGACCGCAATCGGCCTATTTATCAATGTCATTAACTTTGTTATCATCATCACTGCAAACCAGATATCAAAGAAGATATCCGATGTGGGCTTATTCTAAGGAAGGAGGAACAGAAAAATGAGCGCAAAAAAGAAATTTAGTCGTTACAGCAAGAGCAATCAGGCATTCTACATTTTCAACACGATTTTCTGGATTATTGTGATGTTTTTGATCCTCTATCCACTGTATCTGGTTATTATTGCATCGGTGTCCAATCCAGATGCAATTGTAGCAGGAAAGGTTATCTGGCATCCAGTAGATTTTTCATTAGTTGGTTATCAGTCTATCTTAAAATATAGTGAGATGCTTCATTCGTATGGAAACTCGATTATTTACACGGCAGTCAGTGTAACGATTAGTATTGTAGTAACACTTGCAGCAGCATATACCTTGTCCCGTCCGAAGTTCATCGGAAAAGGATTGATCAATCTGTTCTTTGTCTTTACGATGTTCTTTAACGGCGGACTGATTCCAACATTCCTTGTCATGAAAGACATTGGACTTTACAACACACCGGCGATCATGATTTTAATGGGATGCGTCAGTGTATGGAATTTGATGGTGGCAAGAACCTACATCCAGACAAATATCCCACACGAGCTGTATGAGGCGGCAATGCTCGATGGAACAACTCATTTTCAGTATTTCTTTAAGATCGTGCTTCCTCTTTCCAAAACGATCATTGCCGTACTTGCTGTTTACTACGGCGTTGCAAAGTGGAACGACTACTTCACTGGTCTTGTATACATAAAGGATCGAAACCTGCTTCCACTTCAGACGGTACTTCGTGAAATTTTAGCAACACTTCAGGTCGATAAATCTGGCGATTACATGCAGACAATGTCCGACAATGCAGCCGATATGGCAGAGGCGATGCGTATTGCAAATGTCGCAAAATATTGTATCATTGTAGTGGCAACTGGACCAGTTGTAATTCTGTACGGATTTATGCAGAAGTATTTTGAAAAAGGCGTTATGATCGGTTCCTTAAAGGGCTGATGAACTAGATTCTAACCATGAAAATAAAGACAAAAGCAAACGCAAGCCAAATTTTCATGGTTTCGATAAAAAGTAAATGAAAAACAAAGAAAACAAGGAGGGTTTTACAATGAAAAGAAGATTTTTAGCAGGAGCAATGAGTGCAGCGATGATGCTTTCAGGAGCAATGGGACAGGCTGTTTTTGCAGAGTCAGAGGCGGATACCGTAGACTACAGCGATCAGCAGACGTATCCGATCGTGGATGAGCCGATTACCTTAAAAATCATGTTTGGTATCCGTGACGTTGATTCGCTGACCGACCCGAGTGAGATGCCAGTCGTACAGGCATTTGAGGAAAAGACAGGCATTAACTTAGAGTGGGATGTCGTAAAGGCATCAGACTGGAGCACAAAGCTTAATCTGATGTTTGTATCCGATGAGTATCCAGACATCATTATTGCACCGAATTGCACCGTAGATGATGAGGAGTATGGTGTTACGCAGGGTCTTCTGATTCCACTTGAGGATAAGATTGCAGAGGACATGCCAAACTATACAACAAGAATTGCAGGGGAGGACGCCGATCCGACGTCTGGTTTAGTGGCAACCGATGGTCATACGTATTCCATCGGCTATATGGTAGGTCAGAATATCAATACAAGTCAGCATTATTTCATCAATCAGACCTGGTTGGATGCCCTTGGACTGGAGACGCCGACCAACATTGATGAGCTGACTGAGGTTCTTCGCGCATTTAAGACACAGGATCCAAATGGAAATGGAGAGGCTGATGAGGTTCCGCTTGAGATGGGATTTGATACCGGATTCTACGGTGTTCGCTTCATCCTTCCGATGTTTGGTATCCCTTGTGACGGTGGGAAGTGGATTTACATTGATGATGATAAGAAAGTTCAGTTTACTGCAACTCAGGATGGCTTCCGTAAGTGTATGGAGTGGCTGCATCAGATGTATGAGGAGGAACTAGTTGATGCAGAACTGATTTCTCAGGATCAGAATACAATTGAAACCAAGTTAAAGGAAGGAAATGCTGGATTCTTCACCGCATGGAGACTTCTTGCAATGGGCTGGGACGATGGTATAGCAAAGGATGCGGTACTGTGGACACCTGGTGAGGAGATGGGTGCAAAACTTTGCAAGACAATTGAGATGGCAAAGGGCGGTGCATGGCTGACGATCACAAACGAACATGTGGATGAGTCCTTAAAGCTTTTGGATGCAATGATGGATACCGAGACGCAGTTCTCTATGTACTATGGCGAGAAGGATGCAACAGATGGTACCGGCTGGACTTACAATGAGAATGGAAAGATTGACACATTGAATGTAGGAAATACCGATAATGTAAAGAATTATCTGGATTGCAATACCTTGTTCTTTGGACCAGGCAAGTATATTTCAAGCGTATTTAACATGCCGGCACAGCGTGTTGAAAAGACCGGGTACTGCCAGACTTATGAGGAGGCAGGTGTTATGCAGAAGTATTCCAATAACTATCTGTCACTTGCTCCGCTGACCTCCGAGCAGTTACAGAGCAATGCGCTTCTTGAGACTGATATCAACAATGCTGTTGTTGAGAACATGGCAACTTTCGTAACCGAGGGTGTTACCGATGAGAGTTGGGAGAAGTTTGTAAGCATGTTTGATGGAATGGGTGTTGCTGATTACATTCAGATGTATCAGGATGCAATCGACACCATGGAGATCGAGTAATCTGTTAAATCGTCCAATGGACAATAAAAAGAAAAAATGATATAATACAGCCAGAGTTTTGTCTGGCATGAGTGTAAAGGTAGATACACACGACAGTCCCACTGCAAAACGGTGGGGCTGTTCTGTTTGCACTGCAATTTTGGATTGAAAAAATGTCAGGCACAGAAGCGTAAGGGGGAACAATTTCATGAAAGCGGAACATGGAAAGCTGCGCCGCCAGGGGGTGCTTTTGTATCTGGCTGCATTTAGCATGATCGTTGTGTTGATCATTGCCGTTATGGGTGGCTATTTGTACCAATTTTACCATCGTACGATTTATGAAAATTTTGTTGAGGCAAATGAAAGTGATTTAAAGGCGATTGAGTCGCGTCATGAAAACGATATGGCGATTATTTCTGACGTGGTATCGCAGATCAATCTGTCAGCAGACTGTACGGAGTTTTTATTAGACAAACAGCCGCTAAAAAGCACAAAGCTTGAGGAACAATTATATCGCTACATGGCGGTCAGTCAGTTTTTTGGACAGGTGCTGTATTTTTATCATGGAGATCAATATCTGTATAATCAAAAGACCTCGATTCGTCTTGACAATTTTGTGCGAACTGGACTAGTGTTGGAGGAGACGGATGCAGAAACGTTTCAGACACTTTTATGTAGGGAGGATTATCGGCTAAAGGTGCTTTCAGAGCAGGGGGCATCAGGCTATATAAAGACGCTCTACATGGGTGATACCGACAAGATAACGGTCTATCTGGAAACAGTCACTCCGAAGCAAAATGCGGTTCTGGTTTTTCTTGTCCCAGAGGAGTATTATAATACGTTATTAGGCACAGAAGATGAGGAGGATGAACGAAGTCACTACATTCTGTATGATGGTCAGATCATTGCAAAGAGAGAGACTGCTAAGACAGCAGCACTTGACAGCGAAGCGGTCAACAAGACACTTCTTGGTCTGGCAGCAGATGAGGAAAAATCCGAAGTCTTTGCATCGAAGAAGCTTTCAGTGGATGGCACATCTATGCTTGTATCCATGCAAGCTGGGGACAGCGGTTTGATCTATGTAAGCATGCAGCCAATGCATGTCTTTGACGGACAAATTCGAAGTGGTATGTGGGGAATTGTCTTTTTACTTTTGTTGTGCAGCATTCCGGCGGCATTTGGCATTGAGCTTTTGTACCGTAAGCTTGCAGGACGCATTCGTCGAATCAATGTGATGCTCAAAAAAGAGGATCGCCCATATGATCTGGAAACAATTGAGACAGGCATCGAAAGCCTTGTCAAAAACAACGAGACACTCACTAAGAGCAATGAAACGCTTGCAAAGAGCAACGAGACATTGACAAAAAATAATGAGACGCTTGCAAAGACAAACGAGACACATATGCCATTAAAGAAGAGTCGTTTCATCGGAAATTTGGTGCGCGGCATTTATCGAAATGAAGAGGAAATCCGAAAAGATGCGGCAGAGGCACAAATCACGATCGCCGATCCGGTGTCTGTTCTTGTCATCATGCTTGGCGATCTTGGCGGTGATCGTGGTCAGAACAACGAAGGAAAAGCGGAGAAGGAAATGCTTGAGCTGATTCGGAGCTATTCGGCGCTTGATGGCTATCGAATTAAGCTGATCAGCAAGACGAGAACTGTGTTTGTCATCTTTACGTCGGATCGTGGACAGTCAGAGGATATGCTTGTGCATTTCTTTGAGATCGGTCGTTCATCTTGTGAGGAGCTTGTCATGGCAGTCAGTGACTATCATGAAAATCTGATGGAGCTCCCGCAGGCCTATCTGGAGGCAGACACGGCATTTGATACGCGATTTCTTGTCGATAACAGCAACATGATTCGCTACCAGCAGGCATCAAAGGTCGAGCACATCGAGATTTTGCCGGAGAGCTTTCTTCGCAGACTCAAGAATGCGATTCGTGTCTGCAACCGAGAGGAAGCTGATCAGGTTATTGACGAGATTTGCAGCAAACTAAAGAGCAGCAATCATTCGCTTCTTAGTTTTCGTGTGCTGTACAATGACATTCTTCATATCTTGATTACCGAGTGGAATGATACACATGTGGATTTTTCTGATATTTACAACGTATTCTTGCTGTCACAATGTTTGAATGTACAGCAATTTTCGGATATTCTGCATGAGGTATGTCACAGCCTGATTGATGCAAGACAGTCAAACGAGCCCGAGGATTCCAAGGAACCAGATATGGCAACGAAAGCAGTTGCTTATATGAAGGAACATTATAGCAGCCCGGATTTGACGATGGCATCGCTCGCCGATGAATTGTCGATCAGCCCAGTCACGATGTCAGTCGAGTTTAAAAATCGTATGGGCGTTAATCCATCCGATTATTTGGGCATTATCCGCATGGAGAAGGCAAAAGAGCTGTTAAAGACAACCACACTTAAGGTAAAGGATGTCAGCGCGGCAGTCGGCTATGAGGATGAGCATGTGTTTATGCGCCGCTTTAAGAAGTACGTCGGCAAGACGCCAGGACAGTATCGCGAGGAGCATACACAGGGAAATTGAGAGTAAGCTTTACGAAGCTGTATTACAGGGAGGATGCACAGGCATCCTCCTTTTTGCGAACCGCCTTCATGAAAGTCTCCCGTGAACATCAACTTATACACAAAAGATTCGAAATCTCCATTGTTATTCTTTTCTACATGGTTTAAAATAGAAACTATGCATGTTAGCTCAATAGCAAATTAGCAAATATGAATTAAAGGAAAAAGGAGGAGCTTTGAAAAATGATACGTTTATTTAAAGAGCATCAGGTGAGAAAGACAACCGAGTTGTCTTCCTCTTTGTGGGATTTTAGTCCGGTGACAGGCGAAACGGCAGCGCCTGTTCAGAAAGTAACTGTGCCATCCTGCTGGGAGACCTATCCTGGTTTTGAAGCATACAGAGGACAGGGTCTATATGAGCGTACATTTGAGGCAGGTGGCGATGTGCGTCTTGTCTTTAAGGGAGTGAGCCATACCGCGAAGGTAAGCGTAGATGGAACGGTAGTGGCAGAGCATTACAATGCGTTTACCCCATTTGAGGCGGTTCTGAGGGATCTTACCCCGGGTGTGCATACCTTACGCGTTCTTGTAGAGAACTCATTTTCAGAGGCATCGGCGCTTCATGTGGAAAATGATTATCAAAGCTACGGCGGAATTTCAAGAGGCGTTGTGCTCGAACAATTGTCTAAGCATTACATTAAGCAGATGCACTTTACACCAGTATACAAGGACGGCACTTGGTATGCACAGCTTGAAATCGTGATTGCATCGCTCGACAATGAGCCGTGGAAGGGTAGTGTGCGCGTTTCCTTAAAGGAAAGCAATACCGCAACCGAAACGGTGCTGTACACAGAACGTTGTAGTACAGAAAATGCAAATGCAGAAAATAGTAACGCAGAAAATTGCAGCATAGACGGCACAACTACCGCAAATGAAATCGTGATAAAGAGCGATCTAATTGCCTGCGAGAATGGGAAGCCTTGGGCACCAGAGCATCCAATTCTTTACCTGCTGACGGCACAGCTTTTTGATACGGATGGCGCAGCAATCGATGATTTGACTGACCGTGTGGGCTTTCGTGAAGTGAAGACACAGGGAAAGGACATCCTTTTAAATGGAAGAAAGCTTCGCATTAAGGGGTTCTGCCGCCACGAGGATCATCCGCAATTTGGCTGTGCGCTGCCGCTTTCTGCAATTATGCAGGATCTTCAGCTGGCGCGCGACTGTGGTGCAAACTCCATCCGCACCTCTCATTATCCAAACGATGAGCTGTTTCTTGATTTGTGTGATGAGCTTGGTATTCTTGTCTGGGAGGAGAACCACGCAAGAGGATTAAGCGAAGAACAGATGAGAAATCCAAACTTCGAGCGCCAGTGCGAGGACTGCATTCATGAGATGATTGCGGCACACTACAATCATCCGTCCATCTATATCTGGGGTATTTTAAATGAGTGCGCAAGCGACACTGAGTATGGAAGAACATGCTATAAGACACAGCTTGAGCTCATTAAAAGGTTGGATGCAACGCGTCCTCGCTCCTTCTCAAGCTGCCGTTTTAAGACAGATATCTGCTTTGATCTGGTCGATGTGGTTTCCTATAACATCTATCCAAAGTGGTATCACAACACACCGGTCGCCGAGTATCTGGATGATTTATACAAGTGGGTTCAGACAACGGGCGGTGCAGGAAAACCATTCTTGATTACTGAGGTAGGCGCAGGTGCCATCTACGGCTATCGTACACCAGCTAAGGTAAAATGGTCTGAGGAGTATCAGGTGCAGGCACTTGAGGAGCAGTTAAATGCGATTTTGTCTTATAGCGATTGCTCTGGTGTATATATCTGGCAGTTTTGCGATGTGCGCGTCACCAATGACTGGTGGAGCACTCGCCCGAGAACAATGAACAACAAGGGAATTGTGGACGAGTACAGAAGACCAAAGCTGTCCTACGAGACTGTAAAGCGTATTTTTAAATCTGTGGATACATATAGAAAATAGGCAGATTTAAAATAGACTGAAAAATTTATAGAAATAGAACAATAGAGAGGAAGCATGATGGAAAAACAGAAGAAGTTTTCACTGAAAAACTATCTGTATGAGTATAAATGGTGGTATGTGTTTGGCATAGCAATTTTGCTTTTTGTCGATCTGGCAAATATTTATATTCCGCAGTTTATCGGAGATATTATTGACGGACTGACGAATGAAACGCTGACAAAAGCCGGCATTCCAATGATGCTCATGAAGATATTGATTGCAGGACTGATTATGATGTTTGGCCGTTTTGGATGGCGCTACTGCATTTTTGGTGCATCCAGAAAGATTGAATATCGTCTTAGAAATGATATGTTTGGTCATTTGGAAACATTGTCGGCACGTTATTTTAATGAGCACAAAACAGGTGATCTGATGGCGCATTTTACAAATGATTTGGAAGCTGTGCGAGTGGCAGTAGGTATGGCTGTCATTACAACCTTTGATGCAGCTGTCATGTCAATTATGGTTATCATTAAAATGATCATATATGTTGATCTGCGTTTGACTGTGCTTGCATTTGTTCCAATGATTCTTGTTGCAATCGGATGTTATTTCTTTGGTGTTCAGATGAAAAAGCGCCAGACTGCCAGACAGGAAGCCTTTTCATTTCTTTCAGATAAGGTGCAGGAAAGTATTTCTGGTATCCGTGTTTTAAAGGCCTTTGTTCAGGAGAAGAAGGATCTTGAGGAATTTCAAAAGGCAAATGAAAATAACATGGAAAAGAATCTTGCCGTTGTAAAGCTAAGGAGTTTGTTTGGACCACTGCTTGATTTGATTACGGGAATCAGTCTTCTTTTGACATTGATCATTGGAGGAAAAATGGTAATTAATGGAACTGTATCAGTTGGTCAGTTTGTTGCATTCAACTCATATATAGGTATGCTCGTATGGCCGATGATTGCTTGTGGTGACTGTATAAATACATTTAGTCAGGCATCAGCAGGCTATAAGCGTATCAAGGATATCTTCGATGAAAAGCCGGATATTATTGATAAGGTAAAAGAGAAGGATGGTGAGCATTTAACTGGTGATATAGAGCTGAAGAATCTGACATTTCAGTATCCAGATGGAGATACACCTGTTTTAAAGAATGTGAGTGTTCACATTAAACCAGGCGAGATGTTAGCAGTACTTGGACGAACTGGAAGCGGAAAGTCTACGCTTGCAGATCTGCTTCTTCGTGTATATGACTGCGAAAAAGGAATGCTTTTGATGGATGGAAGACCTATTGATGAGATTCCGCTTCATGTGCTTCACCGTGATGTGGCTTATGTGCCTCAGGAAAATTTTATGTTCTCAGATACACTTGAGGAAAATATAGCGTTTGGACTTGAGGATCGTATTTTTGATCATCCAAAGCTTCGCGATAATATTAAGGAAGCAGCTGAGGCGGCCTGCATTCACAGCAATATTATTGATTTTCCAGAAGGCTATCAGACACTTGTTGGAGAGCGCGGTGTAACGCTTTCAGGCGGTCAGAAGCAGCGAAGCTCTATTGCACGTGCGCTTCTTAAGAATGCCCCTGTATTGATTATGGATGACTCACTGTCTGCTGTCGATACAGATACAGAGGAGCAGATTTTAGAAAATCTGATTCGTCTGCGCAAGGGAAAAACAACTATTATTATTGCACATCGTGTTTCTACGCTTCAAAAGGCTGATCATATCGCAGTATTGACGGAGGGTGAGCTGACTGAGTATGGTACAAATGATGAATTAATCCGCGAAGGCGGCTTCTATGCAAAGATTTATGAGAAGCAGCAGCTCGAGCAGGAATTAAATGAGATGTAAGGGGGTGCAGCAAGATGAATTCAATGACAGATGACAAATTGGAAAGTAATTATAAAGGAAATGCACTGTTGCATCTTTTGTCTTATATGAAGCCGTATGCCGGATGGGTGACGCTTTGTCTGGTCCTGGTGCTGGCACTTACAGGATTTGATTTATATAGACCAACACTTATTGGAGATGCGATTGACAACTTCGAGACGCAGGGCGATTACAATGTAATTATTAATACAGCATGGAAATACGGTATTGTGCTTGTAGTAAGCTTTATTTTCAATATGGCACAGACCTGGATTTTGCAGAAGACTGGACAAAAGATCATTCTGACTGTAAGACGAGAGCTGTATATTCATATTCAAAGCTTAAGCAGCCGTTTTTTTGATCTGACGCCCGTTGGAAAGCTTGTCACAAGAGTGACAAATGATGTTGAAGCATTAAATGAGATGTATTCGGGCATTTTGGTGCGCTTATTTAGAAATATCGTAAAGATAATAGGACTGGCTGTTGTTATGATTGCGCTAGACAGAGGACTGGCACTTGTTTCATTTGTGCTTCTGCCTATTGTTATGGTGCTTACAGTTGTTTTTCGTATTATTTCCAGAAAAACATATCGAATTGTGCGCACAAAGCTTACAGATATCAATACATTTTTATCTGAGAATATTTCAGGAATGCGCGTAATTCAGATCTTTGGACGAGAGGAGCGAAAGTTCGAGGAGTTTAAGGATAAGGATTACAAGCTGTACCGCGCACACTACCGTGAGATGATGGTGTTTGCGATTTTTCGCCCGATAATATATATTTTAAGTGTATTGTCTTTAATGATAGTGCTTGGCATCGGAAGCAATGAGGTGTTAGATGGGGCAATTTCCATCGGAACTCTCTATATTTTCTCACAGTACATTCAGCAGTTCTTTGATCCAATTCAGGAGCTTGCTGAGCAGTTTTCGACACTGCAGTCATCAATAGCATCAGCAGAAAAGATCTTTACAATTCTTGCTGAGGAGCCGCAGGTTAAGGAGGAGGAAAATCCGATTGTGCTGCCAAAGGTTCTCGGACGCATTGAGTTTGACCATGTATGGTTTGCATATGATGGAGAACATTATGTACTTCGTGATGTTTCCTTTGTAATTGAGCCTGGTGAGAAGGTGGCATTTGTTGGTGCAACAGGAGCTGGAAAATCGTCCATTTTAAATCTAATCGGACGTTATTATGATATCCAGAAGGGTCATATTTATATTGACGGTGTGGATATTAGAAAGCTTTCCAAGAAGCAGCTTCGAAGTGCGATTGGACAGATGCAGCAGGATGTATTTATCTTTGAGGGAGATATTGAGTCAAATATTCGTCTGCACGACGATATCCCGTTTGAAGATGTGAGAGCTGCTGCCGAGTATGTTAATGCATCACATTTTATTGAAAAGCTTCCGCAAAAATATAAGGAGCCTGTTACAGAGCGCGGTGCAACTTTCTCAGCAGGAGAGAGACAGCTTCTTTCATTTGCAAGAACGCTTGCGCATATGCCAGCAATTCTTGTAATGGATGAGGCAACAGCAAATATTGATACTGAGACTGAAATTTTAATTCAGGAAGCGCTTGAAAAGCTGATGAAAGGACGAACTACTATTATGGTAGCGCATCGTCTTTCAACAATTCAGCATGCTGACTGCATAATGGTTATGCATAAGGGAAAGATCAGAGAGCGCGGAACACATCAGGAACTTTTGGCGCAGAATGGAATCTACAAAAAGCTTTATGAGCTGCAAATTCATCATGCGATATCATCATGATTGAAAATAAAAGGGAGCGTTAGCTAAACGCAGAAAGGTGGATTATAAAGGTGAATATTTATTGGGGAGATTTACAAAAGTCGGGCGGGAAAGCCAAGAAACTTTTTGCAATTATCGGACAATGA
>DAVZID010000038.1:0-31407 GCA_052273485.1 Lachnospiraceae bacterium | reverse complement strand
ATCCTGACGGCTGCAATGGAATCCTCGTCCGACACGTCGGGCGGGGTTGTTCAAGGCGGAAACAGACCGTGGACCATCGGTGCAAATACTGAGTATCCAGAGCTTTGTATGGCAATCATCAACTGGCTTGCAACACCAGAAGGACGTATGACACTTGAGTATGGTCCAAAGGATGTATGTTGGTATTATGATGAGGATGGAAATACATGCTTTACTGATCTTGGAAAGACTGCAAAGCTTGATGGAAAGACAGAAATGTCTGATGGCTACAGCGGTACTTTCGAAGATGGAAACTTCAAGATCAACAATACAACATGGGCACTTGATACAACAAATCTTGATTCAAAGGTTGGCGAGACTTATAACTACAAGAGATGGTCAAGCTTTAACTCTGCAGCAGGTTCTGAGATTGAGCAGGATTGGAGAGATCACAATAACTGCGAACTGTTTGATGATTACTTCAAGAATGTAAATCTTCACATTGCACCTGGTACCATGTATTCTGCAGGCGTAAGATCTGATGAGCTTCAGCTTGTATGGACACAGGTAACAACATGTATCAAAGAAGGTTCCTGGAAGACAATCTACGCTTCCTCTGATGAAGAATTTGACAAGATCGTAGCTGATATGGTTGCACAGGCAAACGAGTATGGCTATGATCAGTGTGTAGAGTTCCAAGAGAACGAGGTAACACTTCGTGCAGCAGCAGAAGATGCAGCAAGAGCAGGAGAAGTTGTTGATTAAAACAAAATAAAAATCACTTTTGTTAAAAAGGGGTCTGACCATTTGCTAACGCCACATAAGGCAGTAAATTTGAAAACAACATTAAATTTAAATACAGCTTATGGGCGTTGCAAAGGCAAAAGCCAGCGTGAAAGGCAGAAATGCTTTCCGCGCTGGCTTTCTTTATAGCGGTTGACGAATACGAGCGGAGAATTATTATCAACAGCCTGAACAATCTGAGAAACAAGCTGATTTCAGAGGACAGATATACCGATGCAGTTGATGAACTACCTTGCCGATATTGACTAGCAGGCGAAAGAGATGTTCTTTCAGTTGGTAGAACAGATTGCAGAATGTGAGAATATAACTGAGCAGTTAAAAGCAGAAAACCAAATGAAGTTCGCCACCTTTTTATTTCAACGAAGCCTTATATTGCTCTCCCCAATTCCACAATGCATCCAGAATCGGTTTCAGGCTTTTTCCAAGCTCGGTTAAAGAGTACTCCACTCTCGGAGGCACTTGCGCATATACGGTACGGGTCAATAAACCGCTTTCTTCCATTGCCCGAAGCTGTGCTGTCAACACTTTCTGCGATACATAACCAATCGACTTTTTCAACTCTCCGAAACGCTTTGTGCCGGGCATTAAATCACGCAGGATCAGAACTTTCCATTTATCACCGATCAGCATTAAAGTCGTTTCAACAGGGCAAGCCGGCAATTCCCGTGACGGTGTAGCAGCAATATCATTTATACTTTCCATTGATAAGCTCCTTTCGGTTTCTTATTGATAGTTACCATCTGTTTTTTGTGTATGTATATATATTATACTGAGTTTTTGTGTTTTTTCAATGATTTTCTAAGCGGGAATCTCCTGACAACGTCAGGAGTCGGTTGACAGCAAAAAAATTGCAAAAAAGCTGGTAAACACGCATTTGTTACCTTAGAGTAATTGTCTAATAGTTTCTTTTAGGTAACTACAGCACAATATTGTTCCTACTTTACAGTGGAAACCTTATTGCATATAATATAGTCAAGAGCTACGGAGAACGGCCGCTGCGAAGCTCCTATATATTTAAAATCATTCGGAAAGACCGATAAAATCAGGAGGAACTCAAAATGAAAATAGCAGTTATTTGTGCAAACGGAAAAGCCGGAAGACAGATCGTAAAAGAGGCAGTCGTACGAAATCTGGACGTCACCGCCGTTGTGCGTGGCGACAATCAGACAGAGACTGAGAAGGCGCTGAAAAAGGATTTATTTGACTTGACCGCCTCTGATTTACAGGGTTATGATGTTGTCATTGACGCCTTCGGCGCATGGACGGAAGATGTGCTCCCTCAGCACAGCACTTCACTGATGCACCTATGCGACATTCTTTCCGGAACGGATATTCGCTTGCTTGTAGTCGGCGGTGCAGGAAGTTTGTATGTGAATCCTGAGCATACTGTTCAGGTTTCGGACGGACCGGATTTTCCGGCAATGTTCCTGCCGCTTGCAAAGGCACAGGGAAAGGCGCTTGCAGAGCTTAGAGAGAGAAACGATGTAAAGTGGACATTTATCAGCCCTGCCGCAGACTTTCAGGCCGACGGTGAGCGCACCGGCAAATACATTCTCGCCGGAGAAGAATTAACCTTGAATGCCAAAGGCGAAAGCGTTATCAGCTACGCCGATTATGCCATTGCCATGATTGATGAAGCAATAAAAGGCAACCACATTCAGCAGCGTATCAGCGTTGTCGCTGAATAAGAGCAGATTTACAGGGCTGTCGCAAACGACAGCCCTATTTTGATACGAGTTAGAAATGGACTATTTGCATTTAACGAAATTCACACCGTGGTTGCAGCAACGACAGACGATAAAGGGCTCCCTGTTACCTGTGCAATCGATATGATGGACAGTGATAAAAATGGATTATACTTCCTGACAGCCAAAGGAAAAGGGTTTTACAGCCGCTTGAAAAAGAACGGATATATGGCTTTGACGGGTATGAAAGGGAAAGATACAATGTTCTGCGTGGCGGTATCTGTTTCAGTATTTGCCCGCAAAAAGCAGTTGTAGGGAGAGGATAAGGAAATGACGCAAATCGAAAGACGAAAATATGGTTCCACGGATTGCCCCGGGATAAGCACGAAGGTTCTTTTCAGGATATATGTATACCATGCGACCGCATTTGGAGGAAGTACACGGGTTTTCACAAAAACATTGGCGATGTGCTTTTCGAGTCGTCTTGTCATAGACCCATTTCATTAATGGAATAATCGCCAAAGCATACACATTGAAGCAGTAAGAAGTATCCGCAAGGACTTCAATTTCTCGATGTGTTTGAGTATAGATCAACACATTTTGAGTGGCAGAACACATAAGAACTACAGAAGAATATAAGAATCTATCCATCAAGGATTTATAATGCAGTCCGGATTCTAAATGCGCTGAACGAAGCGGGCTTTTCCAATGCCCATGTAAATAAGAACGAGAAAGGCTGGATCTGTGTGACTGCAACAAAATAAACAGTTTCCCTCTGTTTCTACTTGCAAAAGTAAGGAAAAGAGTAACAGAACACTCTGAGGAAGTTATGATGAAAAGACAAGATATAGGAGAAACACAGGAAATAAAGAATTATACATACACAAATGACACCGGTGACGCACAGTCTATCGTCTATCAGGTGTTCCCCGGCGTTGAAGTCGCATACACATCTGTTCATATGGCTGATTTTGACTTTGGCGTTTTTGAACAGGGAGAGCGAAAGAATTATGTCAGCATCCATTACTGCAAGGAAGGCCGCATTGAACAGGAGATCGGCAATGAATTTTTCTATCTGATGCCCGGAGATTGCTCCATTGTTATTCAGGACAAGCCCTTCAAAACATTCCGATTGCCGCTGAAACACTATCACGGCATCAGCATCGGTGTGGATCTTGTCGAAGCCGAAAACCCACTGATCACATTTTTGAACAGTTGCGGTTGTTCACCGCTGGAAACATTGAAGTGCATTTGCGGAGATCATCTTCATGCTGTTCTGAGAGCCTCGAATGTTGCAAAATGTTACTTTGAAGCATCCTATGGTGTTGACGAACAGCAACGCCTTGCTTATCTGAGAGTAAAACTTCCGGAATTGTTTTATCTGATGAAGTACTCCAAAACAGATACAACAAATTATGACAGAACCATGATCCCTCGTGCGCAGGTGGAGCTTGCCAAATTGGTCACTGATTATATTTCACAGAATATCAATGATAAAATCACTGTCAGGAAACTGACGTTGGAATTTGGGGTTTCGGATACCTATTTGCAAAATGCCTTTCGAGGTGTTTACGGAATGCCTGTCATCAGCTTCATTCGAGTACAGAAAATGCAGACAGCCGCCCAGATGCTAATCCACACAACAAGAAGTGTAGATGAAATAGCAGAAGAATTTGGCTATAAAAACGAAAGTAAGTTCTCGGCAGCATTTAAGAAAATCATGGGTGATACCCCAAGTGTCTACCGCAAGGAACATTCAAAAGTAAAGATTATCTAATTCTGATACAGGAATACTTCTTTTTCGGAGTATTCCTGTTTTGTTTTGGGTATATGTGTTTAGCGAAACGGGAGAGTAAAATGTTTTGGGGTGATACGGCATTTTTTTGGATTAGAAACAAAATGTAGCGGTCATTGTTTTATCTGAAAAAAACGATTATAATAATTTTTGTTCGCAGAGATGCGGACTAAAATTTTAAGCAATGGTTAGCTGCAACTAATTTTATAGCACAGGCTAATTTTTGTGAAGGGAGTGTGTGATTATAAAAAAATATGCATCGACGTTGCTCCTTGGAACATCGTTGCTCATTATATCTGTACTATCACTGTTTGTTGGTGTTACTGATATTGATTTGAATACGCTGATTTCCGGTGGAGACGGCATGGAGTTGAAAATTTTTCTTCTTGCCAGAATACCAAGACTGCTTGCAATTTTGTGTACCGGTATAGGCATGAGTGTATCCGGTCTTATTATGCAGCAGCTTTGTATGAATAAGTTTGTATCCCCAAGTACAGGCGCAACGATTCAGTCTGCGCAGTTTGGTATCCTGCTGTCACTTGTGTTTATTCCGACACTTGGCTTATGGGGCAGGGTTCTTCTGGCGTTTGCAACATCTATCTTAGGTACATGGATTTTTGTCTGGTTTGTTCAGCGTATCCAGTTCAAGAATACGGTACTTGTACCGCTGATTGGCATTATGTTTGGTAATGTTCTGGGCGGCATTACGAATTTTATTGCCTACAAATTTGAAGTAACACAACAGTTGTCTACATACTTTGTTGGTTCCTTCGCTCTGATTATCAAAGGTAACTACGAATTGGTATGGCTTGCGGTTCCGCTGGTAGTTATTGCATTTATCTTTGCCAACTATTTCAATATTGTTGGCATGGGCAGGGATTTCTCTCAAAATCTTGGCGTGAACTACAAGTTGGTGCTGTTTCTCGGCTTAACGATCGCTTCTATGATCACGGCAAGCGTAGTGACCGTTGTAGGTCAGATCTCTTACATCGGACTTATCATCCCGAACATCGTTGCCATGTTCAAGGGGGACAAAATCAAAGGAACTCTGTTAGACACGGCTCTGCTGGGTGCGCTGTTTGTGTTGATCTGCGATATCATCGCCCGAAGCGTCATTATGCCGTATGAGCTTCCTATTGAGCTGATCGTCGGCATCATTGGCAGTATTTTGTTCATCGCAATGTTGATCTATAAGCTGAATCACGGCAAAAAAGCCATCAGGCTGGGCAAAGCAAAGGAGGACTCCTGCTATGGATAAAAGAACAAATATCAAATATGCGAAACCATATCGCACCCCTGCTCAAAAAGCGAATGTAAGAAACCTCATCATACTTACGATCATTGTGATTGGAGTTTGTGGAACATATCTGCTGATCAACTCCTACACGAAAAAACCGAAGCTGTTCCAATATGTGTTGTCGCTGAGAATCCCGACGTTGCTGGTTATGCTGATCGCTTCTTTCGCCATTGGCAGTGCATCGATTATATTTCAGTCCATTATCAATAACCGCATTGTGACGCCCTGCCTGCTGGGTATGAACTCCATGTACACGCTGGTACATACCGCCGTGGTTTTTGTTGTCGGTTCCGGCAGTGTGATCGCCACCAATTCAAATCTGTCCTTTGCTGTTGACCTGATCGTAATGTCCATTGCAGCAACCTTTGTGTACTCTTATATGTTCCAGAAAACGGGAAATAACGTGCTGTATGTGCTGCTGATTGGTACGGTGCTGTCATCCTTCTTTGGAAGCATACAGTCCACCATGATTCGTGTCATGGATCCGAATGAGTATGATACCCTGCTGGCCACCCTGGTTGCTGACTTCAACAACGTGAATGCAGAAGTCATTGCGTTCTCCCTGATTTTGCTGGTTGCCCTGACGGTTTTTCTGTGGAAAGACCTGAAGCTGCTGGACGTTATCACACTTGGCAAAGATCAGGCTATCAGTCTCGGTGTGGATTATGACCGCACGGTACGCAGGCTGCTTCTGGGCGTTGTTTTGTGCATAGCCATTGCGACGGCTATGGTTGGGCCAATCTCCTTCCTGGGACTGATCATTGCAAATCTGGCCCGCCAGCTTCTGAAAACACATAAGCACAGCCATTTGATCATCGGCTCTGCTTTGATGGGTATGCTTGCTATCATCGCAGGTCAGATCGTTTCTCAGCACGTATTCAGCTATGCAGTGCCTATCAGCACGTTTATTACTATCGGCGGCGGTATTTATTTCCTCTATC
Source organism: Lachnospiraceae bacterium (assembly GCA_052273485.1). Classification (GTDB taxonomy): domain Bacteria; phylum Bacillota; class Clostridia; order Lachnospirales; family Lachnospiraceae; genus Anthropogastromicrobium. The sequence continues at coordinate 24,906 of DAVZID010000038.1, read as the reverse complement.
TGCTGCTGTTTAAGAAGGGAGGAATTTGACCGTGAATGTCGTTGATCTGATAAAAAAATATGACGGCAAGACCGTTGTCAATGAAGTCAGCTTTGAGGTACCCAAAGGTAAGGTTTTGTCCCTGATTGGCCCCAATGGTGCAGGTAAATCCACCGTCATGGGTATGATCTCCCGTCTGATTGCTAAAGATGCCGGTGTGATCAATTTCGAGAATAAGGATCTGTCCAAATGGAAAAGCAAGGAGCTTGCCAAGAGACTGTGCATCTTGACCCAGCATAATAACATCCAGATGAAGCTCACCGCCCGTGAATTGGTCGCCTTCGGTCGCTTCCCTTATTCCGGGAATCGTCTGACGGTAGAAGATAATGAAATGATCGACAAGGCCATTGCGTGGATGGAACTGGAGGAATACACTGACAGCTTCATTGATGAGCTATCCGGCGGACAGCGCCAACGAGCATATATTGCCATGGCGATTGCCCAGGATACGGAATATCTACTGCTGGATGAACCTACCAACAACTTGGATATTTACCACGCTACCAACCTGATGAAAACTGTAAGGCGACTGTGTGATGAGTTGGGAAAGACGGTGATTCTTGTGCTTCATGAGATCAACTACGCCGCCTTCTATTCCGATTACATCTGCGCTTTCAAGGACGGCAAAATCGCAAAATTCGGAACTGTGGAGGAGGTCATTACCAAGGACACCCTGTCTGAAATTTACCATGTAGACTTTGAGATTCAAAGCATCCACGGCAGACCTTTGACGATTTATTATTAAGGAGGAAAAACATGAACGAGAATGAAATGACCTTGGCCCAACAGACCCTGCGTGCCATGCGACGCTGCGGTCATCAGTTGCACCATAACATGAGCGGCAAGGAAGTAAACGCAGACGAGGTTCTGTCCTGCCTGAGCGCAGAAGAACAGAACACTCTGCTGGAGCTGTTGGGCAAGTGCCTGGAAGTCTGGCAAAAATGAGGTATCATCAGCAAACGCTGACGATATAAAATTTTTAGTACTTTTATAAATTAGGAAAAGGAGCATACTCATGAAAAAAATTCTCAACCTTATAATGGCTCTTGCGATGGTATTCGGCATGGCAGCCTGCGGCAACACCGCCAACAATGAAACTACTGGAAACAATAAATCTAGTGTCAGCACCGAAAGCAATGAGACCACTTCCGGTACCGAAGAAAGTAAGCCTGAAACCATCACCATTCAGGCACTGAATGGCAACAAGGAAATGGCTGACATCGAAGTTCCCTATGATCCTCAGCGCATCGCCATTCTGGATATGCCCGCTCTGGACATCGTTGATGCTCTGGGCGTTGGCGACCGCATCGTTGGCAGCGCAAACGTTACCATCGAGTATCTGACCAACTATAACCCTGACGATTCCAACGGTGCCATTATGAATCTGGGTACTGTTAAGACTGCCGACCTGGAGAAGGTTGCCGCTTGTGAGCCCGATATCATCTTCATCGGTGGCCGTCTGAGTTCTGTGTATGCCGATCTGGAAGCTATTGCCCCTGTTGTATATCTGGCTGTTGATTATGAAAAGGGTGTTGTGGAAAGCACCAAGTACAATGCTCAGACCATCGCTTCCATCTTTGGCAAGGAAGCAGAGGTTGACGCCCTGTTCACTGAGTTCCAGCCCCGCATTGATGCTCTGAATAATGTTCTGAATGGCAAGAATGTTCTGCTGGGTATGTACAACAGCAACGCTCTGGGTTTGATGGATACGGAATCTCAGCTGAACATCATCGCTAAGGAACTGGGCGCCAACAATCTGGGCGAAACTGTTGGCGAGGTTGACAAGGCTACTCACGGCGAAGAAGCATCCTGGGAAACCATCATTAATCTGAATCCTGAGTATATGTTCATCCTGGACCGCAGCACTGCAATCGGCGCTGCTGACGAGGGCGTGATGGGTGCCCGTGAGGTCATTGAAAACGATCTGATCAAGGATCTGGACGTTTACAAGGATGGCAAGATTGTTTACTTCATCGACCATGCTAATGTTTGGTACACCTCTACCGGCGGTGTTCAGGCTCTGGATATCATGCTGGCCGATTTGGAAGCTGCACTGCTGAACTAAAATAGATTACACATAAGACAAGGCAGACGGAGGAAACTCTGTCTGCCTTTTACTATTGTATGGTAAACCAAACAAACAGTCTGGCGCATACCAAATGGATGTGTAAGTATCCCCTACATAATTACTTTCTTATCTGGCGGCGGCATTTGGCCAGACCTCTTTTGGCAGATTAATTTAACTCTCCAATCCTCGTAATTCCCACATAGATATAACTAATCTTGTACCAAGTCGCAAAATCCACCACACCCGTTTGCGGCAGACCAAAAATATTCTGAAAGGCGCGTACTGCCTCCGCAGTTGCCTCATCATAGTAGCCAGTTGGTGTGAGGGGCGGAATAGTAGTGTAGACCTTCGAGATTTCAAGTAATTGCTCCTGTATCTGCTGTACCTTCGGACCAGAGCTGCCTACCGTCAGATCATAGCGCGGCCATGATGCCGGGATGCCTGCGATCTGCTCTGCCGTGTTGATGTAGATATCATCACCGTAATAATAGCGAAGAATCTCAATCGGAGAGTAGCCCTGTTCGCCAAGCGATGCCGAACCCCATTGGCTCATCCAGTTTGGACAGGAGACACGTTTTCCATCGCAATACTGCGTCAAAATGGGCTGACGCACATCTGGGCGCGATAAATATTGATCAAAGATCTCATCCACGACAAGCGAGATCGACTCGTAAATGTTGCGCCCATAAATCCATTTGTGGTCATATGCCGTTGAGGATGTGATCGTAAAATCATATCCCTGATTGCGGTACCATTCTGTATACACACGGTTGAGCGTGAAAGACATGATTGCCAGGATATTAGACACAAGAGCACTTTCCGGCCACGTTGCATAAATTTCACTGGAAGCCACATTTTTAATATAATCTCTGTAAGGCACGTAGTAATCTGGTGCCGTGCGGTCAGATGGTGTGCCGTCATGGACAACAATAGTTTCAGGAATAACGACACGGCTTAATACAACCTCACCTGACTCGTAGGAGGGTTTTACCTCAGTCTCAGGATTTTTAGGGGGATAGGTGCCATAAAGTGTATGCTCAGGAATCTCAATTAAATTATTTAAACTAGATCCAATAGGGCGAAGACGTGCCATCTGGATAGCAGTCTGGTCAGGAAGCACCTCAGTACCGCGAATAGTAAGAGGTTCAAAGCCAGGTGCACGGATCGTGAGAATCAGTGCAGAATAAGGGCGTGGTTCATCAGGCTTTAGGCTGTAATCAATAGGTGGTGTTGCGACAGATAAATCAGGTGTCTGTCCGACAGAATTGGTTGAAAGCTCCTCCAAAATCGTGTCAGGATCCGATTCGTTAGCGATAGAAACGCTAGCACCATCAATCGGATAATTATTTTGCGTAGAAAGAACAGTAGTCAAAAGAAAGCCGCTGTCAGGCGTGTCAGAAGAAAACGAGCGAAGAAGACTCATAAATTTAAAAATCCTTTCACATCAGCGTAGATCCCTATTAGTATATGCACAATTCTTCATAGGCATGAAAAAAGCCACGGGAAACCCGTGGCTTTATATAGCTTTTATCCCTCAATCGGAACAATTTTACAGCAGTTAGGTGTATCAACATTAAGTGGACGGCCATTCATAACAAGAAGACCTTTCTCGTAATCAACAGTAAAGAAAGTAATTGAGTTAGAGTTCTTGTTAATACTTGCAACATGCTTATTATCCGGGAAGACAGAAATGTGCTTCGGGAAATCACCGCTGATTGGAAGAACGCATTTCATATAAAGAAGGCCGTTCTCCGGGTCACGCTCATACAGTGCAAAGCTGTTGTCTCCGGCATTGGAGCAAAACAGATACTTATCATCGCTTGTAAACTGCATTGCACATGCAGCAGACTGCTCGTCATATTTCTTTGGCAGTGTGGATACAAGCTGCTTAAACTGAAACTCAGGCTCATTTGGATGAGGAAGATAATTATAAACTGTTACATAATTCTTTAGCTCAGAGATCATGTACATATGACGGTCATCCTTTGAGAAGAGCATACGAAGCGGTGCAGAATTTAATTCACAGTGAATGATATCAGCAAGTGTAAGATGACCATTTGAGTGATCAAAGCGATATGCTTTGATGTTATCAAGGCCTGAGTCAACCATGCACAGGAAATTCTCATCCGGAGTAAACTGAACGCAGGTTACGTGTGGACGGAAGTTACGCTCACCGATGGTACCAGTACCGTGATCAAAGATTTCAGATGCAATGCTTCCGACAGAACCGTCCTCATTGATATTAAGAATAGTCATTTTACCATCGTGATAACCAGCAGTAACTAAAAACTTTCCAGCTTTGTCAACGGTCAGGTAACAGGTACGCATACCGCGGATTGAAGCGGTATTTAAATACTCCAGATCACCGTCTGGCAGAATCTTAAATGCGGCAACACCCTCATCAACAACGGAATATAGATATTTGTTGTTACGGGAAGCAACAAGGTAAGAACAGTTGTTGACGGAAACCTCCTTTCGTTTTGTAAAGATGCCCTTTTCTACATCTACGTCCATAATGCTGATGCCTTTGCTGGAACCATAATAGGTGTAAGAGCCTACATATGCAACATATTTTTGTGCCATAAAAGTAAACCTCCTCTATTGAAATGCCGCTGCACCAGCCTGTTTTTTTATACAAACTAAATGCAGACAGATCCACTCAAAATCATCTGGCAGCCCTTCTTTAACTACCGTAAATAAGCATACCACATTTTGGCAAAATATTCAAACAAAATTACTTGACAAGGCAAAAAAAATGGGTATAATTGTTCATTGTGAGTTTAGCAAAACTAAACTCGAGGTTTAATATTAAATTTGCAAAAATAATACAAAACTTTTTGTTTAGCTTTACTTCGTTTTTACAGAAAGTTGTTTTAACCCACTTTTGCAGTAGAAGTGAAAACAATTTGCTTGGACTGCAAAGATGAGTTGAACGTCATATTTATTTCAGAACGGGAGGCAATTTTGGAAATTGGACAGAGGATAAAGCAGCTGAGAGTCATGAAGGGTCTGACGCAGGAAGAGCTTGCAGACCGTGCAGAGCTGTCAAAGGGCTTTATATCACAGGTAGAACGAGATCTGACCTCGCCGTCCATCGCCACGCTGATGGACATTTTGCAGTGTCTGGGCGTTTCGGTCAGTGAGTTTTTTACAGAAGAGCCTGAGGAGCAGATCGTCTTTACAAAGGAAGACTATTTTGAGAAGAAGGATGAGGAAAACAAAAACACGATCGAGTGGATTGTTCCGAATGCACAGAAAAATCGGATGGAGCCGATCCTTTTAAAACTAGAGCCGGGTGGATCAACCGATCCGGATAGCCCACACGAGGGAGAGGAATTTGGCTATGTCTTAAACGGTTCTGTGACGATTCATCTGGGAAAGAAGGCCTACCGGGCAAAAAAAGGGGAGACTTTTTACTATGTGTCCGGAAAGCAGCATTATTTAACATCAAAGATGGGAGCGAGTGTGCTTTGGATCAGCTCACCGCCGACGTTCTGATCATATAGGAAAATGATCATACAGGAAAAAAGTGTGAAAGGCATAGGGTTTATAGTACAATGAAAGAATCACTGGTTAAATTGGAGGGTATCACAAAAAGCTACGATGGGCAGATGATACTAGATGATTTAAATCTTGATATTTATCAAAATTCATTTGTAACGCTGTTAGGACCAAGCGGCTGCGGAAAGACCACAACGCTTCGTATCATCGGCGGTTTTGAGACACCTGACAAGGGAAAGGTTATTTTTGACGGACAGGATATTACATCCCTTCCGCCTCATAAGAGAGCATTAAATACGGTATTCCAGAAATATGCGCTGTTCCCGAATATGACAATTGAAGAAAATATTGCATTTGGCCTTAAGATCAAGAAAAAGTCAAAGCAGTATATTAAAGATAAGATTGCGTATGCATTAAAGCTTGTTAACCTGAAAGGTTACGAGAAGCGTATGCCGGATTCTCTTTCTGGAGGACAGCAGCAGCGTATTGCGATCGCTCGCGCGATTGTAAACGAGCCGAAGGTGCTTCTTCTTGATGAGCCGCTTGGTGCACTTGATTTAAAGCTTCGTCAGGACATGCAATATGAGCTGATTCGTATGAAAAAAGAGCTTGGAATTACCTTTATCTATGTCACACATGATCAGGAAGAGGCACTTACGATGTCCGATCACATCATCGTCATGAACCAAGGCTACATCCAGCAGCAGGGTTCCCCGGAGAAGATCTACAACGAGCCAGAGAATGCATTCGTTGCCGACTTTATCGGTGACAGCAACATCATCAGTGCAACCTTTATTCAGGATGAGCTTGTAGAGATTTTGGGAAGCCGTTTTGCCTGCGTGGATAAAGGCTTTGGAAAGAATAAGCCAGTCGACGTTGTCATTCGCCCGGAGGATGTGGATCTGTTGCCAGAAGGAAAAGGCAGTCTTGACGGTGTTGTCACTCATATGATTTTTAAGGGTGTTCACTACGAGATGGAGGTCATGGCTGGAGGATTCGAGTGGCTGGTACACAGCACTGACATGTTCTCAGTTGGAACAAAGGTAAGCATCCATGTGGATCCGTTTGACATTCAGATCATGAATAAGCCGGAATCCGAGGATGAGGAGGCGATGGGTGTCCATGAATAAGAAAAAATTGTTGTCTGGACCGTATCTTGTCTGGATGATTCTCTTTACGGTAATTCCGCTTCTTGTGATTGCATGGTATGGTTTTACCGATCGTACCGGTGCTTTCACACTCGAAAATGTAAAAGCAATCTCTAGCCCAGAGCATTTAAAGGCACTTGGCTTATCCCTTAGCTTGTCGATTGCCTGTACGATTCTTTGTCTGTTAATTGCCTATCCGCTTGCAATGATCTTAAAGAAATCCGGCATGGGCAAAAAAGGTTTCGTTGTCTTTATTTTCATCCTTCCAATGTGGATGAATTTCTTACTTCGTACCTATGCATGGTTAAATCTTCTTGATGATGGCGGAATTTTATTTAACATCTGCAAAAGCTTAGGCCTTCCGACATTCAGTGTAGTCGGAACAAACGGCGCGATCATCATGGGTATGATTTATAACTTCCTGCCATTTATGGTGCTTCCGCTGTTTAACGTTCTCACAAAGATTGACGAGAATGTGTTAAACGCAGCGCGCGACCTTGGCGCAAACAGTGTGCAGGTCTTTTTGAAAGTAACACTGCCACTTAGCCTTCCGGGTATCATTAGCGGCATCACGATGGTATTTGTTCCGTCACTTACGACATTCGCAATTTCAGATCTGCTTGGTGCCAGAAAGATCATGCTGATCGGTAACATCATCGAGCAGGAGTTTTCCACAGCTGATAACTGGCACCTTGGCTCAGGACTTTCACTTGTCTTAATGGTATTTATTCTAATCAGCATGGCGATTTTGGAACGCTACGATAAAAACGGGGAGGGAACATCATTCTGATGAAAAAATTAAAATCTTTTTTTTCGGGCATGTACCTGACACTGATCTTTATCTTTTTGTACGCCCCGATTGTTACATTAATTATCTTTTCCTTTAATGAAGGAAAGGGAAGCCGCTGGAAGGGCTTTTCCTTAAAGTGGTATGAGGATCTTTTTGAGAGCCGCATGATTATGGAGGCACTCAGCAATACGTTAATCATTGCATTTGTGTCTGCGCTTGTTGCAACGATTGTCGGCACCATCACTTGTATCGGCATTAACGCGTTAAAAGGAAAGTTTAAGACCGTGTACATGGCATTAAACAACATTCCGCTTATGAACTCCGATCTGGTAACCGGACTTTCCTTAATGTTAGTCTTTATCTCCGTTGGCTGGAAATTTGGCTTTTCCACAATTTTAGTTGCGCATATCACATTCAACATTCCGTATGTGATTCTAAGTGTTATGCCAAGACTTCGTCAGACAAATGTCAGCACCTATGAGGCGGCGATGGATCTTGGCGCGACACCGATTGAAGCATTTTTCAAGGTGGTGCTGCCAGAACTGGCACCAGGTATTGTATCTGGATTTTTACTGGCATTTACGATGTCTTTAGACGATTTTATCATCACCTACTTCACCAGAGGCGCCGGCATCAATACGCTGTCAACATTAATATACAGTGAAGTAAGAAAGGGCATCAAGCCAACGATGAACGCACTGTCTACCGTTATGTTTGTCTCGGTTCTTTTGTTACTGATTTTGATGAATGTCCTTCCGGGACTGCGTGATAAAAAAAGAGCAAAAGAGGCAGCAGCAAATCAATAAGTCAATAAGAAAATAAAAACTGGGGCCAGATGTATCGGTCTGCCCCTTAAGAAGAAAAACAGAGGAGAATGAATATGAGAAGAAGAGTATGGGCAGCAGCATCTGCTGTAATGATGATGACCACCGCATTTGGCGCACAGGCTGTATTTGCAGACAAGTATCCGAACGGACAGGTAAAGGTGCTCAACTGGGGCGAATATATTGATGAAGATTTAATCAGTGAATTTGAAGATGAGTATGGCATCGAAGTTATCTATGATACCTTTGATACAAACGAGGCAATGTATCCGCGTGTTGAGGCCGATCCGAGCCTGTATGATGTCATCTGCCCGTCTGATTATATGATCGAAAAGATGATTCAAAACGATGTTATTCAGGAGTTAGACTGGGATCAGCTGCCGAATGCAAAGGAGAACATCGGAGAAGTTTATTTAAAGAGCTGCGAAGGCTTTGATCCAGGCAATAAGTACTGTGTACCTTATACCTTTGGAACTGTTGGTATTCTGTACAATAAGGAACTGGTAGACGAGGATGCCGTGATCGATAGCTGGGATGTATTGTGGGATGAGACCTACAAGAACGACATCATCATGCAGGATTCGGTGCGCGATGCATTCATGATCTCCTTAAAGCGTCTGGGCTACTCCTGCAACACCACCGATGAGGATGAGTTAAACGAGGCAATGGAACAGTTAAAGATCCAGTCCAAGTTAAACAAAGCTTACACCATCGATGAGGTGCGTGACAAGATGATCAATGGCGCAGCAGCAATCGGTGTAATCTACTCTGGCGAGTATCTGTATTGCCAGGAGGAGAATGAAGATCTCGAATATGTAATCCCGAAGGAGGGAACCAATATCTGGTACGATGGATGGGTAATCACCAAGGACTCCGAAAATGTAGAGAACGCACACAAGTGGATTGACTTTTTGTGCACACAGGATGCAGCATATGACAACTTCGAGTACATTTATTATGGAACACCGAATGTAGCGGCTCAGGAGCTGATTGACGAGGATATCATCAATAACCCAGGTGTATTCCCAGATGAGGAAACCATCAAGAATTGTGAGGTTTACAATTATTTGGGCGAAGAAGCTGAAAATACCTATTATGAGCTTTGGAAGAAGGTAAAGTAATAAAAATAATGTAAAATAATGTAAAGTAATGGCTTTGCATAAAAATATCTTGCAAAAAGTGCGAAGCTGTATTAAAATGATGGTGCTGAGAAAAGCGTAATTTAAAACTTCTAAGGAGGATAAACAAATGGCATACAAGATTAGTGATGAGTGTATTATGTGCGGTACTTGCGAGGGTGAGTGCCCAGTAGGCGCAATCGCAGAGGGTGAAGGAAAGTACGAGATCGACGCAGACGCATGTATCGAGTGCGGAAGCTGCGCTGCAGCCTGTCCGGTTTCTGCAATCAGCGAGTAATTCGTTCGGATTTTGCAGAGTCCATCCAACAGGAAAAGAACGGGGTCAGACGTATCGGTCTGACCCCGTTTTGTGCTACCCGGAAGTTTCACGAAGGACACTTCGGCGGACAGATTTTGTCGGCGAGCCTGATCGCTTCGCTTTACGGCGTCGCCTCGTAAAACTTCCGCCTCAGCGCCCACTACACATTGAATATTACCTCTTAGGCTTTCTCCTCCACGGCAGCCTGCTTGCGGCGGCTTCCTTTTGCTCGCGCGTTTTCTTGCGGCGAAGAAAAAGTGTCTCATCGAGCTTGCGAAAGCGCTCCTCTGCCTCATCATCCTGAAGTCGCATTCGATAATCCATTTCCTTAATCACTTTCGTGCTGACCTGTTCCGTGATTTTCTCGGCAATTACATTGTCGAGCTGTGCACCAATTCGTTCGCTGATGGTATCTCCCAGCTGTGCCTCAATCTCGACTGCGTGACGGCGCAGTGCCTCATCTAAAATGCGGTTTATCACATCCTCAAATTCTTCCATGCGAAGCTTTCGCGCCAGCTCGGTTTGTGCGGCTGACAGCGGCAAAACAGCAGGCAATGTGTCAGGCAGCTCGCTTGCACGGCGGTTCATCTCATCCGATAATTTCACCAGATAATAAAACTCGTCCTCATCCAAAAGAGACAGCCTCGGAACCACCAGTTTGATGGCCTTTAACTGGTAGCCTGCATCGCGTAAAATCTTAATTCGCTGAAACATCAAAAGCTGTGCGTTTGTGTAGCAGCGATAGCCCTGCTCGTTTCGCATGATTGGAAGCCCAAGCTCTTCTTCCCAGTAGCGCAGCACATGCGCTTCCATATTTAATTGCTTGCAGGCATCTGAAATCAGAATGGGCTGTTCCTCGACAAGTTGTGAATCGGTTCCTGCACGGTTTCCACTTTTGTTTTCTGGTGTGCGTGGCACACTTTGTATGTTTTGCGTGTTTTGTGTGGCTTGTCCCATCCTGTCATCCCGATTCTGCATAAAGTCCTTCCTTTCTAAAATGAAAGCTGTGTTCACGTGAACGATAAAGTATCACTGGCCTATAGCGATACTATAACAGTTTTGAAATGAAAATTGAAAAAATTCCTTCGCCCGATTTTCCAAATTTTTTCGAGGATTCTACATTGTTTCCCAGATCAAAAGCGTGGTATCATAAAAGGAAGAAACGATTTGAAAAAAGAAGGGAGAGAAAAACAAATGAAGCAGATATTTTCTTATCTGATTCCGTACCGGGCAAGGATGGCAGTCGGTTTTTCAATAAAGGTTGCCGCCACCATCGTAGAGCTTTTGATTCCGTGGGCGCTTTCGGTCATGGTCGACCGCGTGATTCCAACAGGAAACATCGGCTACGTGTTTGCCTGGGGAGGCGTCATGGTTCTATTTGCGTTCCTTGCGCTGATCGGAAATATTGTGGCAAACCGTATGGCATCGCTTGTCGCCAGAAATACAACCGAGAGGATTCGTTTACAGCTGTTTTCCAAGATTAGCTTTTTGTCCTCCAGGCAGCAGGAGCAGATCGGACAGGCATCATTGATCTCACGTTCCACGTCCGATACTTATAACATTCACCAATTTATTGGTATGATGCAGCGCCTTGGTGTGCGTCAGCCTATCATGCTTATCGGAGGTCTTGCCGTCACACTTTCGATGGATGCGCCGCTTACCTGTATCATGCTTGCATTGCTTCCGGTGATGGCACTTCTTGTCTATCTGTTTTCCAGTAAAGGCGTGCCAATGTATACCAAGGTGCAGGAGGCAGTTGACCGTTTTGTGCGCCTCGTAAGAGAGGATATCGCAGGTATTCGTGTCATTAAGGCATTGTCGAAAACAGATACCGAGAGAAGCAAATTTGCCAAGATCAATGAGGAAGTCGTAACGCGTGATCAGCATGCCGGAATGATCATGGGTGCAATGAACCCGGTTATGAGTATCATCTTAAATGTTGGTCTCGTGCTTGTCCTTTTTGTCGGTGCAAAGCGTGTTAATGCAGGTCAAACCACGCCAGGCGTTATCATGGCATTTATGTCCTATGTCACTATCATTTTAAATTCCATTTTGTTTTTGTCCCGAATCTTTGTCCTGTATTCCAAGGCATCTGCGTCTGCAAGACGTATCAGCGAGGTATTAAATATGCCGGAAGATCTGATGGTCGAGCATTCGGTTGGAAATGTAGATTCCGTGGTAGAAAAGGTAGTAGAAGAGGCAGAGGCAGCCGCGGCCAAGGAGACAGGTGTAGAGCCTGTCTTGCCACAGATCATCTTTGATCACGTGTCCTTCCGCTATGAGGATGGGGATGGTGAGGATTGTCTGCATGATGTCAGCTTTACGGTCAACAAGGGTGAAACGCTTGGTATCATCGGAGCCACCGGCTCAGGAAAGACAACTATTGTGAATCTTTTGATGCGCTACTATGATCCGGACGAGGGACACATCTATGTCAATGGCCGCGATGTGCGCACCTACACGTCAAAGGAACTCATGCCTCTTTTTGGTGCTGCCTTCCAAAATGACGTTATTTTCCATGATACAATCTATGAGAACATTCGCTTTGGACGTGATGTCTCAAAAGAAGAAGCAATGGCAGCAGCACAGGATGCGCAGGCTGTCGAGTTTATTGAGGAAAAGGGACTTGATACTATGCTTGCCATCCGTGGAATGGATCTTTCTGGTGGACAAAAGCAGCGTCTTCTCATCACTAGAGCGCTCGCAAAGCATCCGCAGATTCTTGTGCTTGACGATTCATCAAGTGCGCTCGATTATGCGACGGATGCGAGACTTCGAGGGGCGATTCGCGAACATTATGGCAATTTGACATCCATTATTGTTGCACAGCGAATCAGTTCCATCTATCGTGCTGATAAGATTATCGTCTTGGAGGATGGCGAGATGATCGGCTATGGAAAGCATAAAGAGCTGATGGAAAGCTGTGAGGTGTATCGAGAAATCAGTGAGTCACAGATGGGAGGTGGAATTGATGAGTGAGAAGAAAAGCGCCGCTAAGCTCAATCATGATATCACATTAGAGGAGATTGAGGCCGCATGTCGCGCACATCAAAAGGAAAATGATAACCGCAACATGGCAGAGGAGTGCCGCACCATCGCTAGAGAACAAAAAGAGAAAATGCAGGCGCAGTTCGTGCAAGGAAAAACGCAAAAACGTCACATTCTGCTTCGCCTTGGCCGTTATCTGTGGCAGTTTAAGGCATGGCTTTTCCTTGCAATCGTGTTAAGTATCAGCTCCAATTTGTTGTCCTTGGCAGGTCCAATGTACTCTGGCTACGCTGTCGATGCCATGGCAGGCAAAGGTCAGGTCGATATGAATCGCGTCATCCAGTGCTGTGAGATTATGATTGCACTGTATCTGGCATCCGCTGCGCTTGCCTATGTGCTCAATCTTGTCATGCTTCAGATCACAAAGCGTATTGTCTCCACGATGCGAAGCAACATTTTCGACCGTCTGATGCGTCTGCCAGTCAGCTTCTTTGACACGCACGCTGCAGGCGATATCATCAGCCGCATCACCTACGATGTCGATACGATCAACACAAGCCTTTCAAATGATGTTGTGTCACTTGCTGCAAGCTTTATTACCGTAATAGGCTCGCTAGTTATGATGCTTTTAATTTCACCGCCGCTCGTACTGATCTTTGTCGTTACCGTTCCGCTGACCATCTTCTTTATTAAGAAGCTGACTGGGCTGACAAGACCACTTTTCCGTGCCCGTTCCGGAAAGCTTGGCGAGTTAAACGGCTTTATTGAGGAGATGCTTTCCGGTCAGAAGAGCTTAAAGGCATACCATCAGGAAGTCAACACGATTGGCAAATTTCAGGCAAAAAATGAGGAGGCAGTCGATGCGTATTACCGCGCCGATTACATGGGCAGCATGGTTGGTCCGTCTGTAAACCTTGTCAACAACGTATCGCTTGCGCTCGTTACGATTTTCGGAGCGATTCGCTTTATCTTTGGACAGATGACACTTGGAAATATTTCTTCTTTTGTCTTATATTCCAGAAAATTCTCAGGTCCAATCAACGAGTCTGCAAATATTATGAGTGAGCTTCAGTCGGCACTCGCCGCCGCAGAGCGCGTGTTTAGACTGCTTGATGAGACAGAGGAGCCGGCTGACAGCACAGATGCGAAAGTGCTCACCGACATTTACGGAGACGTAGAGCTGTCTCATGTCAGCTTTGGCTACACAAAGGATCACACGATTATCCATGATCTAAGTTTACATGCAGAACCGGGCAAGCTGATTGCAATCGTCGGTCCTACAGGAGCCGGAAAGACCACGATCATCAATCTGTTGATGCGTTTTTATGATATTGACAGCGGAAAGATTACGATTGATGGAAACGATATTACAAAGGTTACAAGAGACAGTTTGCGCCGTGCATTTGCCATGGTACTGCAGGATACGTGGCTTTTTCACGGAACAATTTATGAAAATATCGCCTACGGCAAGCCAGATGCCACACTTGAGGATGTACAGCGTGTCTGCAAAGCCGCCCGTATTCATAACTATATCATGCGTCTGCCAAAGCAGTACGACACAGTACTTACGGACGATGGACGAAATATCTCCAAGGGTCAGAAGCAGCTCTTAACCATCGCTAGAGCGATGCTTCTTGATGCGCATATGCTGATTCTTGACGAAGCAACATCAAATGTCGATACAAGAACAGAGCTTCAAATTCAAGAAGCCATGCTGGAGCTTATGAAAGACAAGACATGCTTTGTCATAGCACATCGCCTCTCGACAATTCAGAATGCAGACTGTATACTAGTTGTAAAAGAAGGCGAAGTAATCGAGCAGGGACCACATGATGAGCTGATGGAAAAGCATGGATTCTATCGTTCGCTGTATGATTCACAGTTTGCAGGTAAGCAAATCTAACGCTTGTGTTTTAGAAAATGGCTTTTTGAAAATGGAAGCAGAAAAATAAACTCAGGAAAGGGAAAAACGGATTTATTATGAAAGAATTATCAAAGACCGAACTTTTAATTATGAAATGCGTCTGGGGTTCTGACCGTCCGGTGACGGCAACCCAGATTCAGCAACTTTTGCTGGAAAAGTATCAGACCGAACTTGACCGCAGATCACTCGGCACGCTGATGTACCGCCTCGACCAGAAGGGCTATGTTAACGTCGATGTCAGCACACGTGTCAACCTCTACACAGCAAAGGTAAAGGAAGAAGATGCCAGAAAGAAGAAGGGAAGAGAAATCTTAAAGCTTTGGTATAATGGCTCACTCGATCAGCTTGTCTCAGATCTCTACAGTGCGGAGGATGAAGACGAAGATGAAAACGAGGAAGATGAGAATGAGGAATAACAAAATATAAAGTTGCCAGACGAAAGGAAACCGAAAAGGAGGCAGACGTATCGTTTTGACTCCACTAGAAGGAGGTGGAAACCGATTGACGGAAACAATAGATGGACTCAATTTTTTTATTGAATGGATGGCAACCGTGTTTTGGTTCATCTTTCTGACTGGCCTTACCGGAAGCATCCTGGCAGGTCTATGGCGCTTTGCGCGAAAAAAACACGTTGGACAGGACACCATTTTTATGCGAATGCTTCTCTGGCCAGTGCTAGTTAGCTTCTTCGTTCCGATTCTTTTTTGGTACTGGCAGCAAAAAGAGGGCGGAAAGGCATTTCAGTACGAGATGTTTCGCTCTGCGGGGCTGATCAGCATTTTATTAAGTGCGATGGCTGTTCTTTGGATAATCGGAGCCGTGCGAAAAACGATTCTTACTGCGAAACAGCTTTATTGTCTGCATGAATTAAAAGTGGATGCGTATCAATATAAAACAGAGGTGACAGAACAAGAATTGCTGATATTAGTAGCTGCACAAAAAATAGTCGATGCGCTTCGCGCTCAAATGGGCATCAAACGCCGTATTCGTGTTCTTGCAAGTCCAGAAATCGTGTCACCAATGACAATGGGCTATGTGCATCCGTGTGTCTTCATTCCAACAGGAGAGATTGATGCAGAGGCATTACAGCTGATTCTCGTGCATGAGCTGACGCATATTCGCCACAGAGACTTTCTAATGAAGCAGATGATGCTTGTGATTTCTAGTTTGTATTGGTTCTGTCCAGGAGTAAAGAAACTATTTTCACAACTGAATGTCTGCAATGAGTATTATTGCGATCTTGACAGCATTGAGCAGCTTGGCATTGAGCGTCATGTTTACTTTTTACAGATTCGGGCCTTTGCTGCTGACCAGAAGCAGAGGCGTGCGTATGCGTATTCGGCATTGTGTGAAAATAAAAATACGCTCAAAGCGCGTGAGCGTGCGGTAAAAGAAACACAGTTTGCAAAAGAAAATAATACATTCACGACAGCGGGACGTGTAACGGCAGTCTTTCTGGCAGGTATTATTTTATGTACAAGTGTCTATACGATCAGCTTTGCGTCTGTTGTCGGCTACGATGCTGCAATGAAATGGATCACATCAGAGGAAACAGAGCGTCAGGAGAAGCAGGCAATAACGGAAGCGTCGAGCCTTCACTTTACGGGCGAACAGATCAAAAGTGAAGAATTGATTGCAAAGGCTTCGGTATCAAAGCATGGATCAGATGCACAAGAATGGACGCTGCAAAAAGGTCAGGAGATTCAGTTTGGGCCGTTCTACAAAGAAAAAGGCGAGAGTATATGGGTTTATACTTACGCGAACTATAAAGTAGAATATGGAATAATCTGTGACACAAAAAGGCGTTGCCTCGAAGGAAAGAATGAAGGTCATAACTTTGATATTGATGAGAGCGGGCTGTATTATGTCTTTATCCGGAATTGGTCAGGAGAGCGGACCGAAGGAGGATCATTGGTGGTGCAGTGAACGGCGTATTGTGTAGAGCACAAGGAATGAATTACTAGCGAGAATAGGAAAAATAGACAAGAAAAAGTGAAACGATAAGAAAAAAATATAAAAAATTATAAAAAAATAACAAGATTACTGCTTGACAGATTCGTAACATTATGTTAGTATAACAACAAGGTGTTGCGAATCTTTTTTAGATTATACATTGATTGTTTTCTACTTGCATATATAAAGGCGCCGAAGGTAAGTAGGGGGGATCAGTTGTGTAAAATATATCACAAAGGCGAAAGCCTAGAAGGAGGCTTCTATGAAAAAGAAAGGCTTAGCAGCTGCTTTGGCTATGCTGACAATGGCAACAACGGGAACTGCGTTTGCAGCGACAGGATTTTCTTCGTCACTGTATTATTCAAATGTAGGATATAATGCATCTACAGTTAATAAGGTGATTAATTCAAATCATGCTTATATCAGAGTAACGGGAAGTAATCATAATGAATATGCTACAAATTATTTGGTTACAAAGGCGAGCGATGGAACACAGATGACAGCAGGAGCTTTTGTTATTTCAAATGGAGACAGAACTGCGAAATCAAACCCGTATAAGACTGCATACTATCAATATGCTGGTAGTTGTGTACTCCGAATCAATACGGCACAAACAGCAGCCAATTATACAGTTTGGGGAGAATGGAATCCGAACGGCTAAAAAATAAGCAAAGTTTTAAGAGTATCACCCTAGAAGGTTTCTCTAGGGTGATATTTCGTAGGAGGAGTTCAATGAAAAATAAGAGAAAGAAAATTGTAATAGCAGTAGTTGCATATAGTTTAATTTGTGTATTAGCGGGGTGCAGATTTAAAAAAGAAATTGAGTTTGATGCCCCTAAAGAACGTGAGAATAGTCAAGAAGAAATTGAAAAAAATGAAAATGAAACATCGGAGGAAAAAAGCAAGACACAGGATGAAAATACACATATATATGCAGACACACTAAACGTAAAAAGAATGGGTATTGATCTGGATTACTTTGCACAGATATTTCTGGGAACTTCGACGATAGAAGAAGCAGAAAAATATAAACCAAAGCATTCACTTGGTGACTACTATTACGAAATGGATGGAAAAACGATTGTGTATACAAATACAGGGGACATCATTTATAGTGATGCAACAGACGGAGCGGGGGACTGTTATGATTCAATTGTAAATTCATTAGGATATTTTTCAAATGGAATGGGAAATTCATTTCGACAATTGTGTCCAGATGAAAATTTGGATACTTGTACAAAAGAACAAGCAATAGAAGCTTGTAGCAGGTATGCACAGGCTTGTGGATATGGAAGTGATTGTGATATTTCAGTATATGCGTTTACATTGGATGCAATAAAAAAGGTTAATAAAGCGTTTGATGATACTATTAGTGCGCCTGGTGAAGGATTTGAGGTTGTAACAAGTGGTCAGGTAGAAGCGCTTCGGGATGAAGGAAAAGATGAAGAAGCAGAAAAAATGTACGAGCAGTTACACAGTGCAACTAGCCGTGGATTACCATGGAAAAAAGAACATGAAGCAATGGTATTGTATTATCGCTCTGAGATTAATGGACTTTTGATGGATTCGCATGAAAGTGGACTGGAAATAGTCTATGTTCCATATATGGATAAAATTGTACTGATATCTGGATGTACGCCATATGAGCAGATTGCTGATTCGGAAACAAATGAATTGATCAGTGAGAAAGCAGCAATGTCTCAGGCAGCACAGACGTTGGGCATACGGACACAGGATGATATACAAATTGATGCGGTTTCGTTAGTGTATGCAATGCAATATGCAGGAACAGATCAGATGTGTGCAGTACCAGCATGGAAAGTAGATTATGTATTAAAAAATGTAGATGAAAATACACAAATTAGAGATCCAGGTTCGCTATTAATTGATGCAGTAAGTGGATTTGTGGTTGATTATTGGAAACAAGATTAGAGTGAGGTAACGATATGGCAAATTGTTTTCGCATGGATTTGAAAAGAAGTATTTTCTGCAAAAAATTTTGTGCGGTCGTGCTTGGTGTGTTGATAGTATTGATTATTTCAACATGGGATGATTTAAAAATGTATACGAGATGGGGGGATGTTCCAGGATATAACGGACCAGTTGATACACTGGCGAAAAGCTTAGCATTTGATAAATTCAAAATAGTAGTGGTGTTTTTGTTAGGTGGACTCTATACAGGAAGTTATTGCAGTGATATGCAAAGTCAATATATTCGGTCTATTTTTACAAGAACAACAATTACATCCTATACATTAACGAGGTTTGCCGTTAATTGTTTGGCAATTCTTTTAGGAATGTTAGTATCCTTTGGACTCTATAGTATTCTTTGTCTTTTCGGAGGGATGCCATTAGTAGGAAGTTATGTGGAAGGCTTCTTTTACGGAGCCTTTGCAGTACAACATCCAGTTTTGTATTTAATTATGATGGCACTTCAGTTTGGCGTTATTATAGTGGCATGTAGTGGTATTGGTCTATTGCTTTCGGTATATCAGGCAAATTTGTTTGTGGCAATAGGAACATGTGGACTGGTATTTTATGTGGCAGTCTCTTATATTCCGAGTAGAAGTATATTTAGTATTCTCGGATTGGTTGCGATGTGGTCAACTTTGGGAAGTACGGTGTCTCATAGAATTATGTTTTTATGGGGGATGCTGTACCCATTGACTGTATATGCATTTTGTGCATTTTTCTTTGCAAGAAGACTAGAATGGAGGAAAAAACATGGGCTTATTTAAACGTTCAATGGCAGTTACTTCCATTAATTTTAATTGTTGGAGACAGGACTTTCGAGTAAAATTTATTTTTTTATTTACTGCACTGATTGTTTTTAATACATTGAAACCTGTCTTGCAGTACGGACTAGATAATGGTGCCGTATCGACACCACTTCTTCTTCCATTATTGTTTGGAAGTACAGAGAGTTCAGTTGGAACACCGAAAATTTACTTTCATATTGGACTTATTTTATTACTCTGTGATGCACCATTTTATTATCCAATTACACCATATGCAATCATGAGGAGCAAACGTTCTGGTTGGTGCATTGGTACTTGTCTATACATAGCAGCAGTTTCATTTGTTTACATTGCATTTATTACAGTTTGCTCAGCATTAGTGGCAGTTCCAATTCTTTCGTTAAGTGACGGTTGGGATGGAGCAGCAGCGGATCTTATTTATGGAACCTCACAGATGAGTAAAGAGCAATTAGCTCAATTATATCCAACGATTATTCCTATTGCCGTTGTAAAATATCTGTATCCGAGTGGAGCAACACTTTATACGTTTCTGACGGCATGGGCTTCCTTTACACTGCTTGGTATGATTTTGTATTTGGTTAGCTTAATTAGCAAAAATATATTGTGGGGATTAGCTGTGACAGGAATCATTGTTTTTCTTGATCCGATATTGATGTGGCTTGCATGGCCTAAAAATTATTGGCTTCAATATTTTTCGCCTGTCTGCTGGACAAGTGTAGAGTCGCTGGACGCTGTACAGGCGCATCGGGCACTCACGATTCCAGCAGTTTCAGCTCTGTATGTAATTTTGTTGTTAGTATCTTTTGTGGCAATTCATTACCAGAGCAAACGAATCATGATAACGGATTTGCAGGGAAATAACGACCAATAATGAGTGATCGGAAAGAGAAAGCGAGGAATGCATAGAATGATAGAAATAAAAGATTTGACAAAGAGCTTTGATGGTGTGGAAGTTTTGTCTCATATTAGTATGACTTTAGAATCAGGTAAGATTTACGGACTTGTTGGTCGAAATGGTTCAGGAAAAACAATGTTGATGAAGCATATCTTGGGTTTTGTGTCGCCAACATCGGGAACCATCACAATTGACGGTAAAATACTTGGAAAGGATATTGATGCGCCGGATAATATTGGAGCCATTATTGAAAATCCGGGATTCCTTCCTGGTTATTCCGGTTTTCGTAACTTGAAGATGCTTGCGTCTATTCGTCGCAAGATTTCCGATGAAGAGATCAAGAATGCGATTCGTCTTGTCGGACTTGACCCAGAGAGTAAGAAGCATGTTGGAAAATATTCGCTCGGTATGCGTCAGCGCCTTGGACTTGCTCAGGCACTAATGGAGCACCCGGATATTCTTCTTTTGGATGAGCCATTGTCAGGCTTGGATAACGATGGTGTTCAGGAAATGTACCAGATTCTGCTAAAGCAGAAGGAAGCGGGAAAGTTGATCGTTGTTGCCAGTCATAGCAGCGAGGACATTCGTGTGCTGTGTGATGAGATTTTCCATTTTGATAAGGGAAAGATGATTGATCACCAGATCGCAGAAAAGTAGTTCAAAGTAGATTAAAGCTTGTTTGAAGTGACATTGAAGTTGACTTTGAAGTGACTTTGAAGTAAAATTGAAATGACATTGAAGTTTTAAAACAAGCTTGATGCTATTTTGGAGGTGAACGCATGTATCTGGAAGAGCTTATTGGAAACGTACAGTTAGAAAATGATAAATTTGAATGTAAAAGCAGACTAAATAGAGAAGACGTAGTAGGATGGCTGAAAAGTATTGCAGGTTTTGCGAATGCACTAGGCGGAGAATTTTATATTGGCGTAGAGGATAAGACCAATAAACTGATTGGATTTACCCGCACTGAGGCTGACAATGAGCGTAATTATTTCAATAATCAGGTGAATGAACATCTGTCACCTAGACCGCAGATGAAGATTTCCTTCCTTTCCTATGAAATAAAAGGAAATGAGCGCTTTGTGATTCGGGTAAATATTCCAGAGTCAGTTGTAAAGCCAGTCATATTAAAATATAAAAATATTCCATCTATTTTCATGCGAAGGGATGGCTTTACAAATGGTGCAACCTATGAGGAAATTATAGAGATGAGTGTGAAAAGCAAAAATACACAATACGATATTTTACCATCTGATGAGAAATATGAAGCAGATAAATTTTACATTTTGCATGAGTTTTATTCTGAGCATAATAATGGAAAGGAAATTGCCGAAAAGGCACTTCGCTCTATGGGGTTTTATGATGAGAATGGTTTTTTGGCAAATGGCGCTGTACTGTTTCGAGATGGATATGATGGAAGAAAAACGCAAGTACAGTGTTCTGTTTTTTCGGGATTTACAAAAGGTAGTGAGCGGATTGTAACTATTAATCGTTTTCAGGGAGATCTTATTTCTTCAATTAAATATATGACAGAATTTGTTTTACAGCGAATGAATCATTCAGTGATAAAACAAAAGGATGGCAGAAAAAATATTGATGCATATCCACAGAGGGCATTGTTTGAGGGAATTATCAATGCTGTAGCTCACCGTGATTATTTTCTTGATGGGACTCAGATTCAAGTAGATTTGTTTCAGGATCGTTTGGAAATTTCATCTCCAGGAGGTTTTTACAGGGGTGAAAAGCTAGGAAAAACATACGATTTATCTGGAATTATTTCAAAGAGAAGAAACGAACTAATTTGTTCTGTGTTAGTGTCTTGCAATGTGATGGAAGCAGCTGGAACAGGATTTGATAAGATTGTGGAGGATTATAAAGATGCCGACGAGAAGCATCGGCCGTTTATTTCTTCAGCATCTGATCATTTTACATTAGTGCTGCCAGACTTAACATATGTTGATGGCATAGAGGAAAGTGCAATTCCAATTATTGAATTTGCACCAGTTCCAGAAGGCACAGATTTTGATGAGAAGGTACTAGCATATTGCTATTATCGCGCACGCAAGGTTTCAGAGATAGCAGATTATCTCGGTGTGAGAGATTCTTCGTATCTGCGAAAAAAGGTTCTGGAAAATCTGGTGCAAAATGGATATCTGGAGAAAAATAAGGTGTCGAGGGCCATGTATTACAAGACAAAGCATGAGTCTGTATATGTAAGATGAAAAAATCATCACTTTGTTACAGTTTACGGCAAAGCCCGAAGGTGAATGGATTTCACGAGCCGGACACTTGGAGCAGGTCTTTCAAAGTAATGTATAATAAGAAAGAACATAAAAGGAGCCTGCCAAGTTTGGTCCGGCGACGAAACCATTACACCGAAGGGCTTTCGTAGACTAGCTCTGTGAATTGTAATATCACTTCACAGTTTTATTGAATTAAAGTAAAAAAGTGCTTGACAACTAAAACGTTGAAGAATATAATAAAAAACAGCTAAATAACAAAAAAATAAAAGCAAAGGATAATCAATGGTGATTACATAAGACCTTGATTTCCTTTGCTCTTTTTGTAATTAGGCAGTAAAGGGCAGCCCCTTGGGCAGCGAAAGGAGCAGATTATGAGAAAAAACAAAGCACTTGCATTGGCGCTTGCAGCGGCGATGACCGCATCAATGGCACCGATCACAGCGATGGCAGATGAGACAGAGGGGTTGACTTCCTTCTACACCTACCAGACCGCTGTAAATGAGATGGAGACCTTCTGTGTGCAGAATGCGCAGAGCGCAAAGGAATTGCAGGTTCTCACAAACTGTATCGATGGACTTCTTTCCATGAACACAAAGGGCGAATTGATTCCTGGCATTGCAAAGGAGTGGGGCAGTGAGGACAATGGTAAGACGTGGACATTTAAGTTAAGAGATGACGTTACCTGGGTCGATTATCAGGGCAATGAGATGGCAAAGTTAACTGCTATGGATTTTGCATATGGTCTTGAGTTTACCTTAAATTATTGGAAAAATGGAGCCTCAAATACTTCAATGCCGATTGAACTGATCGAGGGAGCTTCTGAGTACTATGAGTATACTAAAGGTCTTGATGAAGAGACAGCGATGAATATTGATATTCAGGAGTTTCTTGACATGACAGGCATTTCAGTGCCAGATGATTACACATTTGTTGTAAGCTGTCTTGCAGAAAAGCCATATTTTGATACCGTATGTACGTATGCTTGTATGTATCCAATCTCTGGTGCACTGCTTGAGAGCATCGGCGCAGATGGATATCTGGCAGCCAGCTACGATCAGATCTGGTATGATGGTCCGTATACTATCACCGAGTATATTCAGGGAAATGAAAAGATTCTGACAAGAAATGATTCATGGTATGACACCGACAGCACAACCTTTGATGAGGTTGTCATTAAGATGGTCGATTCCGCTGATACCGCATTCCAGCTGTATCAGACAGGAGAGCTTGATGCTGTTGAGCTGACAGAGAGTAATGTTAAGATTATCTACGAGGATGAGAATAACGAGTATCATGATCAGATGGTTGAGACTCGCCCAGATAAGTATTCCTGGCAGATGAAGTTCAACTATAATAAATTAGATGCAGAAGGAAATCCAGATACAAACTGGAACACAGCAATCGCAAATCTGGCATTTAGAAAGAGCCTGTACTATGGACTGGATCTGGAAAGCTACTATGCAAGAACAAATGCAATCAATCCATTAAAGTGTGAGAACAATGCTTACACAATGAGAGGTCTGTGTACCACATCAGACGGAACTGACTATGTTGATCTTGTTCTTGATAAGTTAGGCATCGGTGATTACAATGGTGAGACAATGGTTCGTCTGGATGCAGATAAGTTTGCTGAGTATAAGGCACAGGCAATTGAAGAACTGACAGCAGCAGGAGTTACCTTCCCGATTCAGTGTGATTATTACATTGCAAGTGGAAACCAGACACAGGCCGATACTGCACAGGTATTAAAGCAGGCATTTTCCGCATCACTTGGCGATGACTTTATTGTATTAAACATCAAAGAATATGTCAGCAGCTTTGCACAGGAAGTAAGAATCCCTCATCTGTTCTCCATCGCAATCAGTGGTTGGGGTGCTGACTATGGTGATCCGCAGAACTTCATGGTTCAGGAAACCTATGGAAACGACAACGCATATTTCTCAGCAAACTATACTTTTGCAAATGAGCTGACCGAGGAGACTGCACCAGAGCTTGTTGAAACCTACAAGACCTTTACCGAGATGGTAGAGAAGGCAGATGCAATCACCGATAACATGGATAACCGTTATGAAGCATACGCAGATGCCGAGGCATACATGATTGAGAATGTACTTTCTCTTCCGCTGTACTACAACATCCACTGGCAGCTGACTCATGTAAATGATTACAGCAAGATTTATAGTCTGTATGGTATTGTAAGCGGTTATCGTTATGTAAACTTCGAGACATCAAAAGAACCATACACCACTGAGCAGTACGATGCATTTGCAGCAGCTGCAAATTGATACCAGGGTCAAAAGCTCCAAAAGCCGTTCGTGCTTGCACGATTAGGTTTTG
>DAVZID010000037.1:0-32798 GCA_052273485.1 Lachnospiraceae bacterium | reverse complement strand
TGATGAATAATATCCGAGCCTGTGCAGATGAGATTGTATTGAACGATATTGTGTACTCCTAATAGCATACCAGCCGAAAAGAAACTGCTGTCTTAATTGATGGCAGTTTTTCTTTTTCGGGAAGTATTCAAGAAGTCATTAAGTCGTGAGTGTAATGGAAGTGGTTATAGCTGAAATGTAAAAGAAAAATGAATTATCACATAAGTATTGACTTTAACAATGTTAAATGATACACTGAATAAAATTAAAATTAAGGAGGGGTTTGATGGCATTACAAGTAATTCCAGAGTGGATTGGGAATTTAGATGATGAAGATGTTGTGTTCATCAAAAAATTTCTTTTGGCTTCGGGTTCACTTAAAGAAATGGCAAGACAATACGAAGTCACCTATCCGACAGTAAGATTGAGATTGGATAAACTCATTCAGAAAATTCAAGTCAGCGACAGTACAGAAAACGAGCCATATATTGCTTTGATAAAAAGGCTTGCCATTAATGATAAGCTGGATTTTGATACAGCTAAAATATTGATTGGCGAATACAAAAAAATTAAGAAAGAGGTAGGAATAAATGGCTAATATAGTAACAACAATTTTGATATTTCTTGTGTTAGGAGTAGGAATTTTCTTATTGCAGATTTTTTTATCAAGGAAAGAGAATAAATGGTTAGGGCGAATTTTACCTATCCTATCGTTTCTCTTTTCCCTCATTTACCCATTAAATATGATGGCTCCGTCAGAGGGAGTGGATTTCGGATTTGTCTTGTCAATGTTATTGGTTTGGCTTATGGCAAATATTCCAACAATCATTTTAAGCGTGATTTATGTTGCTTGTAGAGAAAAAATCAAGAAGAACAAGCAGCTTGATAAGATGAATATTCAAGATTTGGGATAAGACTGAAAACTGGAATTTGACGAGGAGTTGATAATATGCAACATGAATGTACGATAACAGTATTAGAAACAAAAGTATTTCCCGATTTACAAGAAAAATATCTTGCAAATCCAAAATCTGGTTCATGTCCTTGCTTTAAGGTGGGAGACACTTTTCTTCTGAAAAGAACAAGTGAGAGAGATGATTTCTACCATCTGATGAATGGGAAGTTCTGCGGTGAAGCATGGGATGCTGTTAGCAGATATGTTTATGATGACTTACGATGGTGACCAGGAAAGGTACGCAAAAATCTCTGGTCATGGTTTCAAAATATTAGCCGAAGCAATGGAAGCTAATCTTCCATATGAAATTAGATGCCCCGCACAGTTGATATGTGGAGAAAAAGATCATGCGGGTTCCTGCATCCGCTACAACAAAGCGTGGCATAAGAAATCAGGTATTCCTATTGCATGGATAAATAATGCGGGGCACAATTCAAACACCGATGCACCGGAAGAGGTAAACTCTTTGATAGAAGAATTGGTCAGTAAGCTATGACTTAAGAATAGAAAATTTCAGTTTTACGCAGATAATCAATAATCTATTAGAACGCAGAAAACATCGTAGAAATACGATGTTTTTTGTTATCCCAAACCACACAATTTCATACATAACCACAGGTTAGTACAAATACCTTGTGTGATTTTTTGAAAGGCTTAGAAAGGCAATTTTGCCCGATTTTCGCCCTGAGAAATGACAGAAACAAGGCTCTGAGTATCTTTCCTGTGGTTTTTTTATTTTCAAACAGAAAGGAGGATTGATATGCCGAGAATGAGCAAGAAACGGAAGAAATCGAGCCTATGACTATCATCTATTGTAGAAAATCCAAAGCCTCATGGGAAAAACTATAACAAATGGCTGGGCGATCAGGCAAAGCCTTCCCATCGGGAGCAGCTGCGGCCACGGCCCATCACAACGAGCTGTCGGCGAGATCAAGGCGGCAGAGAAACGCATGGCGGAGATCGCTGTTCTGCGGAATCATATCATCAACTATGCCAAAACCCGTGAGGTCTATGTGGCCTATCGCAAGGCCGGTTATTCTAAAAAATTTCTGGCGGAGCATGAGGCGGACATTTTGCTTCATAAGGCAGCTAAGAACGCCTTTGACGATATGGGCGTCAAGAAGCTGCCTGCTGTCAAGAGCTTGCAGACCGAGTATGCCAAGGTTTTGGAGGAAAAGAAAAAAGCCTATGCCGAATATCGGCGCTCCCGTGAAGAAATGCGGGAGCTGCTGACGGCAAAGGCCAACGTGGATCGTCTGCTGAATATGGAGGCGGAACACCATGCAGAAAAAGAAAAAGACCATGCCCAGCGGTAAGCCAGGGCATGGTTCAAAGCGTCCAACGGACGCGCAGCCACAGAATGAAATTCTGCGTTCAAGGGAGCTTTTGGGGAACCCTCAACAAGCAGCGCCGGAAGCCGAATGGCTATCCAGGGGCATTGCTTGCCAGTATCTGTATATTACTCATTTTGTGCCTTGTAATTCTCTCCCCAATCCCTCATTGCATCCAGAATCGGCTTCAAACTATATCCCAATTCTGTTAATGTGTATTCCACACGCGGCGGAACCTCTGGATACACAGTGCGAATTAGCAGTCCATTTTCCTCCATTTGACGAAGCTGCGCTGTCAATACCTTCTGGCTTACATTGCCGATAGATTTTTTTAATTCACCGAAGCGTTTGGTTCCCGGCATTAAATCTCGGAGAACCAGCACCTTCCACTTATCACTGATCAAAGTGAGCGTTGTTTCCACCGGACAAGCCGGAAGTTCTTTTGTTACGGTTGCCATGTGATCCCTCCGTTCTTCTATAGTTTCTTTTTGGACTGTATAGCCTTATTGTACTGTAAGCGCAGTGGAGGTGTCAAGAAAAACAAAAAATTTTTTGTCCCATCAACCATAAAAAAACCCCGAAAACATCAAATTGTTTCCCTCAGGTAACCGTGTAATTGTTACCCAGAAGTACCTATACCACAATATTGTGCGTACTTTTCAACCCGCTTTCCCTGCGCTATCATGTAATCACAAGGACGGGGAACACCCCGATTCCAGAAAAAACAGGAGGTTTTCCCCATGAGCTTTTTCGGAAAACTGTTCCACAAAAACAATACTATTCAAAATCACAAGGAGGAAAAAACTATGAAGATTGCAGTTGTATGCGCAAATGGAAAAGCTGGTCGGCTGATCGTGAAAGAGGCCTTGAGCCGCAAGCTGGATGTGACCGCCATTGTGCGGGAGGAGAACAAATCCGAGGCCGCTCAGGTCATCAACAAGGATCTGTTCGATCTCACCACCGCAGACCTGAAAAGGTTCGATGTGGTCATCGACGCTTTTGGTGCCTGGACAGAGGAGACCCTTCCGCTGCATAGCACTTCTCTCAAGCACCTGTGCGACATTCTCAGCGGTACGGCTACCCGTCTGCTGGTGGTTGGCGGGGCCGGCAGCCTGTATGTGAATGCGGAGCATACCGCTCAGGTCATGGACGGCCCTGACTTCCCCGATATGTTCAAGCCTTTGGCTTCCAACATGGGCAAGGCCCTGACGGAACTGCGGGAGCGCAAGGATGTGAAGTGGACTTACATCAGTCCTGCTGGTGACTTCCAGGCCGAGGGTGAGCGCACCGGCAAGTATATTTTGGGCGGAGAGGAATTGACTCTGAACAGTCGTGGCGAAAGCATCATCAGCTATGCCGACTATGCCATCGCCATGGTCGATGAAGCCGTAAATGGCGGCCATGACCAGCAGAGGATTTCTGTTGTTCGTGCCTAAGTTGTAACCCATTCAGTTTACCCAACAAAAAAACAAAGGAGATTATCATGATGAAAAAGCTGATCGCAGGCATTCTTTTCCTTTCCCTTGCAGCCGTTATGCTGGCTGGCTGCTCCACTAGCGTAAACACCACTTCCACCACCAAGCCGAGCAGCACACCGGAAACTTCGGTCACGCAGTCCAACGAGTCGGTCGAGCAGCCTGTGGAGCAGAGCCAGATTGACAAGGCTCTGGCCCTCATTGGCACTTTTGCCACTGGCGATACAGAAACAGCCCGTGAACTGCTGGCTGACGGTTATATCCAGCACAATTTGGCCTATGGTACTGGCCCAGATGCGTTCATCAGTTCCGTTGAATACCTGGCCTCTGCCGAGGTTAAGACCACTGTGAACAATATCCGTTCTTTTGAAGATGGCGATAAGGTGTTCCTCCAGACCATCTATAACTTTGCCGGTGCTGGTGAGCAGGTTGCTTTTGACATCTTCCGCTTCGATGAGGACGGCAAGATCGCTGAGCATTGGGACAATCTGGCGGCTCTGGCTGAGCCGAATCCTTCTGGACACACACAGACGGACGGTGCAACCAATGTGACTGATCTGGACAAGACTGCGGAGAATAAGCAACTGGTTCAGAACTTTGTGGAAGATGTGCTGATGGGGAAGAACCCGGATGCTCTGACCTCCTATTTCAACGGCAACGCCTACATTCAGCACAACACCGGCATTGCCGATGGGCTGGACGGTCTCGGAGATGCACTGGATGCCTATGCCGAGCAGGGCATCGACATGATCTATAACGAGATTCACTTGCTGCTTGGACAGGGCAACTTTGTCCTTGTTGCCAGCGAGGGAACGCTTGGCGGAGTCCCTGTTACCTATTATGATCTGTTCCGTGTGGAGAATGGCAAGATCGCCGAGCATTGGGATGTGATTGAAAATCTGGCCGATGAATCCGATTGGCAGAACGAGAACGGCAAGTTCTAAAGTCCAATCGTTACCATCTGGTAACTATACCACAATATTGTGCGTACTTCACAGCAATAAAAAGTGTTGATACAATTTAATTAACAAACAAAGGGAATATCCCTTTGAATAAAAAATTTGGAGGTAAATTACTATGAACGAAGTTGTTAAATTCCTGAATGAGAACCCTGTGCAGTATCTGGCCACTGTAGGTCGGGACGGAAAGGCAAAGTGCCGCCCCTTCATGTTCGCTGGGGAGCAGGACGGAAAGCTCTGGTTCTGCACCAACAATCAGAAGGATGTTTTCAAGGATATGCAGGCCAACCCTGAAGTGGAGATCTCCGTGTCCAGCCCTACCTATGCATGGATTCGTCTGAACGGCAAGGCAGTCTTTGAGAACAACATGGCTGTCAAGGAAATGTGCATCCAGAACCCTATCGTCAAGGGACAGTATCAGACCGCTGATAATCCCATCTTCGAGGTGTTCTATCTGGCCAATGCCCATGCGGTAATTGCCGACTTTTCCGGCAACCCTCCACAGGAGTACAACCTGTAAAAAAATCCATAACAATCTTCGGGGCGGGGTGCAATTCCCCACCGGCGGTATAGTCCGCAAGCCGCAAGGCATGAATCGGTGTAATTCCGATACCGACGGTACAGTCCGGATGAAAGAAGATACAAAAGGCTCTGGAGGATTATCCTTCAGAGTCTTTTTTCTCCCCTCGACACAAAGGAGCGAGACTTTTATGAAAACCAAACAACTTAATGTAAAAACCATTGCGTTTATCAGTATGCTGGGTGCGTTCTCCGCCGTTCTCATGTCCATCAATGTGCCGCTGCCCTTTGCTCCCACATTCCTGAAGTTTGACATCTCAGAACTTCCAGCCGTGTTTGCGGGGTTCTTTCTGGGACCTATCAGCGGCGGTGGGGTGATTGCCGTAAAACTTCTGCTGAAGGTGCTGCTTCAAGGAACGGAGACCGCTTTTGTGGGGGAACTTATGAATCTGATTGGCAGCTGCGCACCGGGAACCGCTCCAATGTCCCCCTGATCCGCACCTATGCCCAGCAATGCGGGGATTGTTTTGACTGGTTTCTGGAACCTCTTTCTCAAGAGGAACGGGATCACATCCATCCTATGCTGATTCCACCCAGCCCCAACTTCCCCAAGTCCCTCAACGGGCTGAAAGCCTGGCCCGGTACGCCTAATATGGGGGTGGCTCTACAAAACAAGGCGGTAAAGGGAAATCAACGGCTGGCACGGGAGCGAGGTGCCCGGTTTTTCTTCGGAACCAAAGCTTGTCAGCTGACAAAAGCCGCTGGATGCGTGACCGGTGTAATTGGGCGGCTTCCTGATGGTACTTACTGTCGGTTCCAGGCCGCAAAAGGCGTGCTTCTGGCCGCCGGGGATTACAGTAAAAATGTGGAGATGTGCCGGGATCTTCTGGCTGAGTCCGCCGATCTCATTGACGGGGGAGACTGGAGCGGTCATGGTTGGGATGGTAGCGGCATCCAGATGGGAACTTGGGCAGGCGGCAGATTGGAACCCCGCTCCCACGCTGCTATGGGAGGAAACTACTCCTTCCCTGGTTTTGACCTTATCGGCTCCACTGCTGTCTTACGGGTCAACAAACATGGAAAGCGGTATTCTGACGAAGGCTTCGGCACCCATATCCTGGCTGCCATCCCCGGTGCCAAACAGCCAAACGGGATGCTTTGGGGAATCTTTGACAGCCGCATCCGGGAACAAGTAACCTATCAGGCTCCTTGTCATGCGGTATTTGACTATACCGATCCGAAAGAGTGTGAAAAATTGGATCGGGCGTTGGAACAGGCCCGACAAAGTCAGGGTCAGAGCGTTCAGGTTCAAGACAAGGCCGGGGCAGTACGCCCGTTGTACTGTGGGGACACACTGGAGAAACTGGCTGCTTCCTTATTTGAAATGCAGGAAGATCGGCAGACTTTCTTGCAGGAAGTTGCCCGCTACAATGCCATGTGCCACACTGGACGGGACACGGACTTTGGGAAAGACGCCCATCTGCTCTTTCCCATTGAACAGCCCCCCTTTTATGCCTGCGGGACACGAAAAGACAGTCATACCCCAGGTGGGCAGTCTTTGAAACTGCTGGTAACGGTCAGTGGATTGATGATCGACGAACATCAACAGGTCTTGGGAGAAGATTTTGAACCAATCCCCGGCTTGTTTGCCACTGGGAATTGCAGCGGCGGCCGGTTTGGGTTCCAGTACACCACATCTCTCCCAGGGCAGAGTATCAGCATGGCGCAGACCTTGGGGCGGGAGGCTGGCCGATGGATCGCTGCGCTTTAATTGTTACCTCTTGGTAACAATAGCACAATTTTGTGCGTACTTTACGGAAGATAGGCCCTGCCGTACAATATCAGCATAGAGGTAAATTACCTAGTAGAACCTGGGAGAAAGGAGAAATTCAATCATTTTCTATTATGATTGGATTATACATGATAAAATGACTGCACTTGAGATTTTACAGCTTTTACAGTGCGAGATCCATTCCGCTGTTTTTGCGACCCTGGATGAAGATGGTCTGCCGCAGACCTGTGTGATCGACCTGATGCTGGCGGATGACGGCGGGCTTTACTTCCTGACTGCGAGAGGCAAGTCCTTCTATGATCGTCTGACGGCGAAGCCTTTTGTCGCACTTTCTGGCATGAGAGGGAGCGATACACTATCCACCTTAGCAATTTCCCTGCGGGGCGCTGTGCGGAACATCGGAAAAGACCGTCTGGGCGAGATTTTCGAGAAAAATTCTTACATGGCTAAGATATACCCCACGGAAAAAAGCCGGGAGGCACTGGAGGTCTTTCAAATCTATCAGGGCGAGGGCGAGTACTTTGATCTGGGGCAGCTTCCTCCCTATCGCCAGAGCTTTTCCTTTGGCGGTGTGACAGCCCAAGAAAACGGATACCATATCGTTCCGGAGAAGTGTATCGGCTGCCAGGGTTGCCGAAGTGTTTGTCCGGTGGGCTGTATCAGCAATACGATCCCTCGCAGCATTGATGCTGGACACTGCCTCCACTGCGGTAACTGTTTCCGCATCTGTCCGGTCAAAGCCGTGGAGCGGCTGGAGGATAAACGATGACTCATAAAGAACGACTGGAAAAGGGCCTCTGGTATGACGCAAATTATGATCAGGAAGTGTTGGCACTTCGGAGCCGAGCAGATGAACTGTGTCTTTTGTTCAACCAAACGTTGCCGAGTGATACGACAAAACGTAGCACCCTGCTGCCCCGGCTTCTGCTCAACATGGGGGAGGATGTGACCATTCTCGCCCCATTCTATACCGAATATGGTGAACACTGTCAAATCGGAGCGCATACATTTATCAATCATAACGCCTATCTGATGGACTGCGCTCCCATCACCATCGGAACATTCTGCTTCATTGGCCCGAACTGCGGAATGTACACCGCTATCCACCCAATAATAGCGGAGGAACGTAACCTTGGCTTGGAAAATGTGATTGCAGCGGGAAATCCTTGCCACATTTTGCGTGCTATTACAGAGCGGGATAGGCTTTCCCCTCAAGATTACCCACAGGAGAGTGACTGCGTATGAACCGTATAGAACAAATTCGATACTTAAACAACATACTGCTTCAGGAAATGCCTGCTTATAAAAATGAGGCAGAGCATTTTCCAGAGAACGAACGGGAGCAACGACGACTTTTGCGCAGTCTGATGAATGTACGTCCTCCGATGCCCTTGAAGCCGGAGTTTCTGGAGATACAGGATGCGCTTCTGGCGGCCGAGCGGGAGGAAAAGGGAGTCGTTGATGGAAACCGCCTTCCGGTTACAGCCGGAAACTCCCGGTTGGCGCTTTGGCAGGGGGATATTACCCGGCTGGCTGTGGATGCGATTGTAGATGCCGACAACAATGCGCTTCTTGGCTGTTTCTGTCCCTGTCACGGCTGCATTGATAATGCGATCCACTCAGCCGCAGGTCTGGAGCTTCGTGACGAGTGCAATCAGATTATGCAGAGGCAGGGACACCCGGAGCCAAACGGGAAAGCAAAGCTGACAAAGGGATATAATCTCCCAGCCCGCTATGTGCTTCATACAGTCGGCCCCATCATCGGCGGGCGTGTCACGCAGCGGGATCGGAAGGAACTGGCGTCCTGCTATCGTTCCTGTCTGGAACTGGCGGCGCAGCAAGGGTTGTCCAGTGTCGCTTTTTGCTGTATTTCTACGGGAGAATTTCATTTCCCAAATAAGGAGGCTGCTGAAATCGCTGTGAAAACGGTCACCGAGTTTCTCCAGCATAATACCACGATAAGGAGGGTGATCTTTAATGTTTTCAAGGATATTGACAAAAAAATCTACCGAGACTTACTCGGAGCGGATCAGCAGACTGAGGCAGACACTCGATGAAGCAGATGCCGTTGTGATTGGAGCCGGAGCGGGGCTGTCTACCTCCGCTGGCTTGACTTACTCCGGTGAGCGTTTCCAGAAAAATTTTGGCGACTTCATTCAGAAGTATGGAATCCAGGATATGTATTCCGGCGGTTTCTATCCTTTTGAAACGCTGGAAGAACACTGGGCGTGGTGGAGCCGCCACATTATGGTCAATCGCTATGAAAAGGCTCCAAAGCCGGTCTATGAGGAATTATTTGAGCTGGTCAAAGACAAAGACTATTTTGTGCTGACCACCAATGTGGATCATCAGTTTCAGCTTGCCGGGTTTGATAAAAAGAGGCTGTTTTATACGCAAGGCGACTATGGCTTGTGGCAGTGCAGCAAGCCATGTTGTCAAAAGACATATGATAACGAGGAAATCGTTCGCCGCATGGCTGCTGACCAGAAGAATATGCGTGTACCAACTGATCTTGTCCCCCACTGTCCGGTCTGTGGTGAGCCGATGACGATGAACCTTCGGTGCGATAATACCTTTGTTCAGGATGCGGGATGGTATGAAGCGGCCCAACGGTATGAGGATTTTATGCGCCGCCACCAAGGAATGAAAATCCTATTTTTAGAATTAGGTGTGGGTGGGAATACACCGGTCATCATTAAGTATCCGTTCTGGAAATACACCCACCAAAATAGAAAAGCATCTTATGCTTGCATCAATGTGAATGAGGCATTTGCACCTCATGAAATAGAGAAACAGTCCATTTGCATAGAGGGAGATATTGGTTCTGTATTGGAAAGCGTCTGAATGACGCTTTCTTTTTTTGCTCCATTAGTTTCTTGCGGGTGGTTTTGTTACCGAAAGGTGCTTAGATTGAAAAATATGTTTTTGGTGCCTAAAAAAGGGCGCACTAATACAAGGTATCCTACAAATTGAAAATTTAAACTGTTGCAGATACAGATTCAGAAGAGATTACTCTCTCAGAGATGAGTAGTTTCAGAGCTTGTTTTACAGCTTTTGCTTTTTGCTTGTCCTGCATCTCCTGCGGCATATCAATTTTGTATAAATCGCAAGGATTCCATGCCTCACCGATTGAAAGCATCTGGTAGACAGCAGTAAGGATCATTCTTGCTATGGCAATTATGGCTCTCTTTTTACATCTTCTCTTAGAAATGCGTTCGTATTTGCTTTTGTAGTAAGGAGTAGTTGTGGATTTTACGGCAGCATGGGCACATTGTACCAATGCCGGTTTGAGGTATACTCCGGCACGTGTAATCCTAACAGATTTTTTCTTACCAGCAGATTCATTGTTGCCCGGCGTCAAACCCGCCCAGCAGCATAAGCGTTTGGAACTACAGAATTGAGACATATCAATACCGATTTCGGAGATGATAGTGACAGCACTATCATGTTTTACACCCGGAATCGTACAGAGTAACTGAACAGCATTTTCATAATCAGGATTGAAAGAAATCAATTTTTCTATCATAGAGTCTAGATCATTGATTTCGTCTGTGATATAATCCAGTTGAGGAAATGGCTCCGCCCTTTTACCCAGATATGCCGAATATGGCAGGAGTGGATCTTGGTACGGATAACATCGCAGCTATCGCATGCACAGACGGATCGTCTGTTGTATACAAGGGCGGTGCAATTCTGTCATCGAACCAGTTTTTGGCCAAGCAAAGGGCTGCTGCGGTATCCATCCTCACAAAAGGAAAGACCTACTATCATGCCTCCTCTGCATTCCTGAACAATCAACAATCCAAAATGCGCCATCCGGACGCGCCCTGCCACACAGGTTGAAAAGATCTGGATTTCTATATTCCAAAGGTTTCATTCGCCAATGGATAGAGGGCTTCGTGAACAGTCCTTTGTATGTACGATCAGCGTAAGCTCATTCGTTTGCGTTCGAAAGACGAAAGTGATACGACATCAAAAACTTCACAAACATCGTTCAATTATCCCGATCCAGCCCTCTCGTTATGTGAGAAGCATTTTTACAGCCTGCTTCAGCCGGAAGATGTTGAGGATTTACTTGCGCTGTGGCTGTATGATACGAAAGGCTATGTCTGCATTCCATCGACAAATAAAATTGCTACGCCAAAGTATGAGTGTGTTTTGGTTGATCCAAATGACCTGAACCGAAAGCATATTTACTACAGATGACTATTCCAGCCTGAATGGTGAAGTGTATTTGCTTAATGGAGATGTTAAAGCATTGCCTGCTCTGTCTCCGAATGAGATTAAAACAATTTTGAAGCGGAATTTTTATTGGGCATCGACAATCAAAACACCGTTCCTTATAGGAACACAGGTTGAAATGTTGATTCGTGAATTGAAAAATAAGCATGTTTAACGAGGCAGCAGAAAGGGGAGAGATAAGCAATGCCCTTACAGATTATCAGAAACGATATTACAAAAATGAGCGTTGACGCAATCGTCAATGCTGCCAACACTTCTCTTTTGGGCGGTGGCGGTGTGGACGGCTGCATTCATCGTGCCGCCGGACCGGAGCTGCTTGCAGAGTGCAGTATGCTGCATGGCTGCGAGACCGGCAGCGCAAAAATCACAAAGGGATACCGCCTGCCCTGCAAATATGTGATCCATGCAGTCGGCCCACGCTGGCGGGATGGCAAGCACCGGGAACAGGAGCTTCTGGAATCCTGCTATCGGATATCTCTGAACCTGGCAAAAGAAAATGGCTGTCAGTCAGTGGCTTTTCCACTGATTTCTTCTGGTATTTACGGTTATCCTAAAGACCAGGCGCTGAAGATTGCAGTCGATACCATCAGCACATTCCTGCTGGAAAATGAGATGATGGTCTACATCGTTATCTTTGACCGGAAGGCATATCAGATTAGTGGAAAACTATTTGCTGATATCGCAGCGTACATAGATGACCGGTATGTGGAAGAACATACCGACAGCCGTGCAGAGCAGAGACGGCGGCTCAAGGAGTTGCCAGAGGAATCCTGCTTTGAAGCTGCACTTGTCCCGCTGTCGGCTGAAGCAATCTGTAAATCTTGCAGCAGTCAATCCTTGGAAGAGGCACTGGGACAGATTGATGAGAGCTTTTCGGAAATGCTTCTGCGGAAGATTGACGAAAGCGGCATGACGGATGCCCAGTGCTACAAGAAGGCAAACATTGACCGAAAGCTCTTTTCCAAAATTCGCTCTAATAAATTCTATAAGCCGTCCAAACCTACAGTGCTGGCATTTGCCATCGCGTTGGAACTGCCGCTTGCCCAGATGCAGGAGATGCTCGGCAAGGCCGGGTTTACCCTTTCCCATTCGAGCAAATTCGACATCATTGTAGAATATTTTGTCGAACGAGGAAACTACAATGTGTATGAAATCAACGAGGCACTGTTTGCCTTTGACCAGAGCCTGATCGGAGCATAAGGACAAAGAAATGTCGCTTTCCATGCGACCACTCCACAAAAGAAAATCGCTATACTATGGCTGTAAGGTACGAAACCGAGCAACCATATGCGCGTGTAATGAGCCAAAGTTCGAGCTTGCTCGAAACCTTGGCGAATACCGCGACAGCGAGCCCGCAAGGGCGAGATTTTGGGAGGACAAGCATATGAGAAAGAATTTAACAGAGATCGTTTTTATCTTAGACCGTAGCGGTTCCATGAGCGGATTGGAACGGGATACCATCGGTGGATTCAATTCCATGATTGAGCAGCAGAAAAAAGCAGAGGGCGAAGCACTGATTTCAACGGTATTGTTTGACAATGTGAGTGAAGTCCTGCATGATCGTGTAAATGTAAAGGACATCCGACCGATGACTGACCGGGATTACACGGTTCGCGGATGCACAGCACTCTTAGATGCCATCGGCGGTGCGATTCATCACATTGGAAATGTTCATAAGTACGCAAGACCAAGGGATGTGCCGGAACACACCATGTTTGTAATCACTACGGACGGAATGGAAAATGCCAGCCGCCGGTACAACAGCGAAAAAGTGAAGCAGATGATCGAGCGGCAGAAAGAAAAATACGGTTGGGAGTTTTTGTTCCTCGGTGCCAATATTGACGCAGTAGAGACCGCAAGTCAGTTCGGAATCGGCGCAGATCGTGCAGTCAACTATCAGTGCGACAGTGAAGGAACCGCGTTGAATTATGAAGTGGTCAGCGAAGCAATCAGCTCTGTCCGGTGTAGTGCCCCGCTGAGCGCAGACTGGAAAAAGCGTATAGACGAGGACTACAAAAAACGTGGAGGCCGCAAGCACAAGTGAATTTTTTTGAAGCCGGGGTGATGATTCACTCCGGCGTTTTCTTTGGCAGGAACTGCCGTTAAAGCATCCGGAATGAATGCGCAGCCCGATGCCGCGGCAGCGTTCTAAGGGGATTGGGGAGTTCCCCAACAAGCAGAAAATCGCTTTTGTGTCACGAAAGCCCTGCTTGCAGAAGCGTGGGTTCTAAAAAAAACGTTCAAAATTTGGAAGAACTTTCGATTGATTTTGTTCGTTTCTTGGAGTAGAATATAAACGAGAGATTTTAACTTGCTGCGAGTGACTTTAGATATCGAAAAAGAGGTTCCGTATGGATTTCATGACGATTAAGCAGGCTTCTGAAAAATGGGGAATCTGCACAAGAAGGGTACAGACATTATGCACGGAAGGGCGAATTGATGGTGCCGAGCGTTTAGGCCATCAATGGGTCATTCCTATTAACGCTGAAAAGCCGAAGGATGCCAGAATCAAAAGCGGCAGATACATTAAAACAAAATCTGGAAATGGAGAGAACGAAGATGGAAAGAAAACCGTATAGTGCCGGAGCAGTGAAATTTTCGTTCTGGTTCATGGAATTTCGGAAAACCGTGCAGCTTTTGAGTGAGGGTAAGAGCTTTGCAGACATTAAGAAGTTGAATGATGAGACAAACATTTATGGCGCACCGACAAAACTACGAGCGCAGCAGATTTATTCTACCGTAACAGCCCGTATCAAGACATTAGATGAAAGCTTTTATCCAATCTTTTTGAGCAGTGATCTTGCCACACAGAAGTTATTTGTGCTGACTGCGGCTCTTTTGCATGACACGCTATTCTTTGATTTTGTGTATGAAGTAGTGCGGGAAAAAATGATTCTTGGTTCCGATGAATTGACGGATGCAGATATCCGGATATTTTTCAAAAATAAGCAGGAACAGAGTGAGAAAGTGGCTTCTCTTCAAGACTATACGCTGCGCCGTCTCGGTTCCTGCTATAAGACACAGCTTTATGAAGCAGGACTTTTAGAAAGCAACCGGGCAAACAGCACAAGAAAAATATTGAAGCCAATTCTTGATATTGCATTTGAACATTGGCTTTATGACCATGATCTTGGCATCATGGTAAAAACACTGACGGGGGTAAGATGAAATGGATTTAAGCCAAAGACTGGATGAGATGGAGCTTGCAATCCATAAGCCGTCTTTCCGAAAAGGAACAGGCCGCGCAAATGAAGTCAACTATTGGGTGTTTGATTATCCACCGGAAAAGGAACTGGAAGTTCGGGAGCGCGTAGAGTATCTGAAAAATAAGAACGACCGGGGCGATAATGATTTTGAGCTTGTGGTTTTTGACCTATATGATATCATCATTGACTTTTTGGAAAAGAAAAACTTCATGGAAAAGTGCTATGACTTTGAAAAAAAGCGAGGAATCGAGCGTATCGTCAAGGCAGTGACCAACTCCATGAAGGTGAATGACGATGACAGCCTGATTGTGCAATATATCAAAGAACATACGCCGGAGAATGCAGTCGTGTTCCTAACCGGTATCGGCAAGTGCTATCCGATTTTGCGCTCCCACAAGGTGCTTAACAACTTACATCAGGCGTTTGTGCGCTGCCCGGTCGTGATGTTCTTTCCGGGAACCTATAATGAGCAGGAGCTGATCCTGTTCAATGAGATTAAAGACGATAACTATTACCGGGCATTCCGACTGGTAAAGTAATGGATGGAGGAAACAGTTATGCAGATCAAGGACATGTTCCGAAAGAAAATTGACCGTGAGATACAGGGCGTTATCATTGTCGGTCAGGGTGAAGAAACGAATGTGGCGCAGGAGCTGGAAGAGTACGTTGTAACCCGTGAGCTTCAGCGTCATTTTGCAGATTTCTTTGCAGCATATAAAAAAGGTATTCAGGGAACTACACCGAAAATGGGTGTCTGGATTTCCGGCTTCTTTGGAAGTGGTAAATCTCATTTCCTGAAAATTCTGTCCTATCTGCTTCAGAATAAACAGGTCGGAGACAAACATGCCATCGACTACTTTATCGAAGATCAGAAGATTACCAATCAGATGGTGCTGGCAGATATGCAGCTGGCAGCAAACACCCCATCGGACGTAATTCTTTTCAACATTGATTCCAAAAGCGATTCGAATGGCAAAGAAAATAAAGATGCCATTGTGAACGTATTCCTGAAGGTCTTCAATGAGATGCAGGGCTTCTGTGGTTCCATGCCGCACCTTGCCGACCTGGAGCGCAGACTTTCCGAGGAAGGTCGTTTTGAGGAGTTTAAGGAAAAGTTTGAAGAAGAGTATGGCGATCCGTGGGAAAGCTCTCGTCAGGACTTCGATTTTATTCAGGATTCCGTTGTAGATGTTCTTTCTGACATGGATTTCATGAGCGAATCAGCTGCCCGTAACTGGTGCGAAAAAGCAACCGAGAGCTACCAGATCAGCATTGAGGATTTCGCCAAGCGCGTAAAGTCCTATATTGAAAAAAAAGGCAATAACCACCATGTGGTTTTCTTTGTGGATGAGATTGGACAGTACATTGGCGATGATTCCAAGCTGATGCTGAACCTTCAGACCGTGACGGAAGAACTGGGCAAGGAGTGCATGGGTAAGGCTTGGGTAATCGTAACGAGCCAGCAGGATATCGACTCCATTACCAAGGTGAAGGGTAACGACTTCTCCAAGATTCAGGGACGTTTCGATACACGCCTTTCTCTGTCCTCTGCCAATGTGGATGCTGTTATCAAAAAGCGTATTCTGGATAAGACTGAGACCGCAGCACAGAGCCTGCGTCTGCTTTATGACCAGAAAGCAACCATCATCAAGAATCTGATTGTATTCAACGACGGTGTGGAGAAAAAACTGTACGCCAACGCAGAAGACTTTGCAGAGGTTTATCCTTTTGTTCCGTACCAGTTTAATTTGCTTGCCAGCGTGCTGACCAGCATCCGTACCCACGGTGCATCCGGCAAGCACCTGTCCGAAGGTGAACGTTCCATGCTGGCTCTGTTCAAAGAGTCTGCCATGCAGCTGATGGACGATGAGATGGGGACAATCGTGCCGTTCTATCGGTTCTATGATGCACTGGAGAACTTCCTCGACCACAGCCACAGCAGCGTGATCATCCGCGCTTATGATAACAGCTACATCAACCCGGAAAAGAAGGAAAAAGATGTCTTTGCTATCAATGTGCTGAAGACCCTTTTCCTGATTAAATATGTTCTGGAGATCGAAGCCAACGTGGACAACATCGTGAGCCTGATGATTACCAGCATTGACGATGATCGCATCTCTCTGAAGGCACAGGTGGAGGATGCACTGAAAGTGCTGATGCGCCAGATGCTGATCCAGAAGAATGGCTCCATCTATGTATTCCTGACTGATGAGGAACAGGAAATCAACAACGAAATCGAAAAAGAAAATGTGGAGATGCCGGAGGTCATCACGAAGATCGCGGAGATGATCTATGAGGACATTTTCTCCAGTAAGAAGTATCAGTACCCCAGCTTTGGCGGACGGTATGCGTTCTCCTTCAATCAGACAGTGGATGATCGCCCCTATAAGGCAAACCAGAATTACGATATCGGCCTCCGTGTGCTGACCCCGTGGTATGAGGGCGGCACCGATGATGGTACGCTGCGCCTGCTCTCCGGCCAGGGCAAGGAAGTTCTTGTGGTTCTGCCGAATGATGATGCGTTCCTGACGGAAATGCGGGCATACTTGAAAATTGAACGATTCCTGCGCAAGAATACTTCTGTGCAGCTTGCCAAGTATGAGACCATTAAGGAAGCAAAGCGCGTAGAGATGCGGGAACGCAACGGTAACGCCAAGCTTTACCTGACGGAAGCGCTGAAAGAGGCTATCATCTATGTCAATGGCGATGTGCTGCACACTTCCGGAAAGGAAGTGACCAGCCGCATCAACGAGGCAATCGGAAGATTGGTGCAGACGGTTTACCACAAACTGTCCTACATCGACGCAGCGATGGGCGAAGCAGACATCCGGAAGATGTTCAAGACCAGCAACCAGCTGTCATTGGCACTGGGAGATACCGGAGAATCCAATGTTCACGCGCTGGATGATGTGCTGCAATTCGTGGCAGGGAACTCCCGGATGCACATGAAAACTTCTATGAAAACGATCAAGGATCGCTTTATGAAAGCACCCTATGGC
The DNA here is from genome assembly GCA_052273485.1 of Lachnospiraceae bacterium. Taxonomy (GTDB): domain Bacteria; phylum Bacillota; class Clostridia; order Lachnospirales; family Lachnospiraceae; genus Anthropogastromicrobium. The sequence continues at coordinate 15,341 of DAVZID010000037.1, read as the reverse complement.
TTTGTGGAAGATGACATCCATTGGCTGGTGGCACGTCTCTTTAAGCGTGGAGATCTGTCCTTTACGGTCAATGGTGAGAGCGTCAATCTGAACAACCGTTCCGAAGAAGAAATCATCGGCTATATCACGAAGAAGCAGTTCGTGGATAAGCTGCTGACGGAAGTGCGCGTGCGGGTACCGGAAAACCAGAAAAAGGCCGTCCGCACCGTGATGAAAGAGCTGTTCAAGGTGGCACCGCCTGCCGATGACGAAGATACCATCATGAAGAACTTCCAGCACTACTGCGAGAATCGAATCACCGAGATCGAGCGGCTGGAACCCAAATATGAGAATTATGCCTATCCCGGAAAAGAACTTCTGGAAAAAGGCAAGAAGCGGCTTTTCGCACTGATGCAGATTCAGGCACCGCTGGAATTCTTTAAGACCGTATTTGACGAGCAGGACGATCTGATGGATTTTGGCGAGGACTATGAGCCTGTCCGTGATTTCTTTGGCAGTGAACAGCTGACTATCTTCACCCGTGCGCTGGATATGCTGAACATCTACGAGGACAGCAAGACCTACATCGTGGATGCAGAACTGGAAGATGTAGTGGCAAAAATGCGCACCATCGTCCGGATGGCGAAGCCATACAAGGAAATTCCGAAGCTTCCAGAGCTGCGCGAGAAGTTTATGAACTGCTATATGCGCATTCTGGAAGAGCAGGCAGAGCCGGTCAAAGATTCCATCAATCAGGATCGGAACCGTGTCTTTGAAGTGCTGAACACCAAGCCCTATAAGGATGCGAAGTTCAACCGTTATCTGGAACTGTTTAAGGAGATCATGGACGGTGCGGAGCACTGCAACAATGTCTCCACTCTGCGAAGCTTCGCAGATAAGGCGGAGGCACTGAAGCTGCGCCTGCTCAACGAGATGAACGCAGAGGACATTCGCCTTGCGAAGGAGGCAGCGGCAAAGGCCGAGGCAGAGCGCAAGCGTCAGGAAGAAGAGGCAAAAAAACGCGGCGAGACCGTGAAACCGATAGAAAAGGTGGCAGAACCGCAGTCGGTATATAAGGTGCGCACCACGAAGAATGTCTCCATCAAGACGGTTGCCAAGACTGCATCGTGGCGGCTGGAGAGCAAGGATGATGTTGATAAATACCTTGCTGCATTGCGTGAAAACCTGCTGAAAGAAATGGACGAAGATACAATCGTCAACATTGAACTATAAATAACAGGAGGATTGGCTCCATGAACAAGACAGCCATAAAGAATTTTGCGATCTGGGCGCGGAACAAGCTGATTGCAGATGTCAGCTATGATGCTCGCCTGATCGGTATTACGGAGGACGGCATCGCGACGCCTCTGTCGCAGAGCTTCGGTGACACCCAGTTCTTCGATATCGGCACGGCAGAGCCGTATTCGATTTCCGGCGAGGCCGTGCGCCAGCGTAACAAGCTGGTGGAGGTCATCCGGCAGAAGGAACAGGATACCGACTACAAAACCGCATATCAGTATGTGATCGAGGAGGTTGCCTATACATGGTTCAACCGCCTGATCGCCATCCGTTTCATGGAGGTCAACGACTATCTGCCTTCCCATATCCGGGTGCTTTCTTCCGAGAGCGGAAAGCTGGAGCCGGATCTGGTCACAACACCGTTTGACGCAGAGCTGCCCTTCACTGCGGAGGAAGAGGCTCAGATTTTTCAGCTAAAGCAGGACAACAAGCTGGACGAGGTGTTCCGCATCCTGTTCCTGAAACAGTGCAACGCTCTGAACGAGATTCTGCCTGCTCTGTTTGAAAAAACAAAGAACTACACCGAGCTGCTGCTAAGCCTGTCCGTTACCAACCAGGATGGTGTAGTCTATCATCTGATTCACGATATCCCGGAGGATGATTTCAACATCGAGCGCGGTGGTCAGGTGGAGATCATCGGCTGGCTGTACCAGTATTACAACACCGAACCGAAGGCCGCTGCCTTTGCCAAAAACGGGAAGATCACCAAAGAGGAAATCCCTGCCGTGACCCAGCTGTTTACCCCGGACTGGATCGTCCGTTACATGGTGGAAAATAGCCTTGGCCGTCTGTGGGTGGAAGGACACCCGGATTGCGGCCTGAAAGAAAACTGGAAGTACTATCTGGAAGAAGCACAGCAGGAGCCAGAGGTACAGGCAAAACTTTCGGAAATTCGTAAAGAGTACGCTGCCCTGAACCCGGAGGATATCAAACTCATCGACCCCTGCATGGGTTCCGGTCATATTCTCGTATATGCCTTTGATGTGCTGATGCAGATTTACGAGAGTGCTGGTTACAGCCAGCGTGATGCTGCAAAGAGCATTCTGGAACACAACATTTACGGTCTGGACATTGATGATCGTGCCTATCAGCTGGCGTACTTTGCCGTGATGATGAAGGCACGGCAGTATAACCGCCGTATCTTAAATGGTGAAAACAGCTGTCATGTCTATGCCATTCAGGAGAGCAACAGCATCAACCGTGCGCACCTGAAATATTTCGGTGCAGGGATGGACGATATCGAGAAAAACGCCGCTAAGATGCAGCTGGAAGGTCTGCTGGACACTCTGACCGATGCCAAGGAATACGGCTCTATCCTGAATGTGGAGAGCTACAACTGGGATTTGCTGCGCCGCTTTGTGGCAGCGGAGGATACCGACGGTCAGATCAGCATGGACAGCGTGGGCGTGGAAGAAACCGCCGAGCAGCTGAACCGGCTTATTGATATCGGCGAGACCATGGCGCGGAAGTATGGGGTCACCTGTACAAATCCACCGTATGCCGGGACGAGTAACCTGAGCACAAAGGTCAACAACTTTGTCAAAAAGAACTACCCCGACAGCAAGGCAGACTTGTTTGCTGTCTTTATTGAGCGTTGCCGCCAGATGACCGCCGACAATGGCTATCAGGCAATGATCACCCAGCATAGCTGGATGTTCCTTTCCAGCTTTGAAAAGCTCCGGGAAAAGATGATGCTGACCGAAACCGTCAACATGGCACATCTCGGCGCAAGAGCCTTTGAAGAAATCGGCGGCGAAGTGGTGCAGACCACCGCCTTTGTGCGCTGTGCAAACCATGTGGACGGCTATAAGGGCACCTATTGCCGCCTGATTGAGCCGACCTCCCAGCAGGGAAAAGAAGATATGTTCCTGACCGGGAAAAATCGCTATACTGCCAATCAGAATAAGTTGAAAATGATTCCAGGCAATCCTGTAGCCTATTGGATTAGTGAAAAAATGTTGAATTTGTTTGAACGCGAATCGATACGCACGCAATCAAAAGCATGCGTAGGAATGCGTACAGGCGATAATGAACGATTTCTTCGGGTATGGTTTGAAGTTTCCCAACAAAGAAGTGGTTATAAGATATTATCAGCAAGGGAAGCCATCGATAAGAAAGTAAAGTGGGTGCCCTACAATAAAGGCGGAGAATACAGGAAGTGGTATGGAAATCAAGAGTATGTCGTGAACTGGGAAAATGATGGAAGCGAAATAAAAGAAAACACGAGAAGGGTATATCCAGAACTTGGAGATAACCTGAGCTGGAAAATCAGTAATGAACCACTATATTTTAAGACACATTTATGTTGGACAGATATAACGACAAAAGGGCTTTCATTTAGATATTTTCCGGATGGATGTATTTTCGATGCATCGGTTAATGTTGTGTTTTCACAAAATATTAGTTCGACCAGTCTTCTGACTTTTTTGAACTGCAAAATTGTAGACACGCTGGCACAATTGCTGAATCCAACACTTCATTTCAAACTGGTAAATTATAATAGCTTACCAGCCATGATTGAAAGACCCGATTTGCGGACTGATTGCATCGGTCAGGAGTGCATTGATTTGTCGCATGAAGATTGGGATTCCTTTGAAACCTCTTGGGACTTTACCACCCACCCCCTTGTGTACTTGAGCAAGGGCTTATGGGATGCCACGGCTACTGCCGCTACTATGGACTACTACTACGGCTACCTGCCGGAGGCAAGCTGCCCGCTGGAAATTTGCTATTTGCTGTGGCAGGGGCAGTGCAAGGAGCGCTTTGAAAAGCTGAAAGCCAACGAGGAAGAGCTGAACCGCATTTTTATTGACATTTACGGCTTGCAGGACGAGCTAACGCCCGAAGTGGAAGATAAAGATGTGACCGTGCGCAAGGCGGACTTGCAGCGGGACATCAAGAGCCTGCTCAGCTATGCTGTGGGCTGTATGTTCGGTCGCTACTCGTTGGATGTGCCCGGACTTGTGTTGGCTGGTCAACCTTTTGAAAGCCGCTTTGTGAAAGCTGCCGATATTACCAAGGGCGTAATGGACCTTGCCCCCGGCTTGTACCGTGACCCGGATGCTTTGTATCTAAAAACAGCGGATAATGATTATCAGGAGTGTAGCTTTGCCCCGGATGCTGACAATGTTATCCCTATCACCGATGAAGAATATCTGGACGATGATATTGTATCGCGCCTGTGTGCATGGCTGAAAGCAGTGTACGGTGCTGATACACTGGAAGCAAACCTCGATTACATCGCAAAAGCCCTTGGCAATAAGGGCAATACCAGCCGGGAGATTATCCGTAACTATTTTCTGAACGATTTCTTCAAGGATCACTGCCAGACTTACTCTGTCACTGGTTCTGGCAAGCGTCCGATCTACTGGCTGTTTGACAGTGGCAAACAGAACGGCTTCAAAGCACTGGTTTACCTGCATCGCTACACGTGGGATACCATCGGCAACCTGCGTATCGACTACCTGCACAAGATGCAGCGTGTGTATGAATCTGAGATCAATCGGATGCAGGATATGATGGATCACAGCGAGAATGCCCGTGAGGTGGCAGCAGCCGGGAAGCGCAAGGATAAACTTGCCAAGCAGCTGAAGGAATGCCGGGAATACGATGAGAAGATCAGCCATCTGGCACTTTCCCGTATCGAGCTTGACCTCGATGACGGCGTAAAGGTCAATTACCGTAAGCTCCAGACCGCGCAAGACGGCAAGTTCTATGAGGTGCTGGCAGACAGCAAGAACATCATGGTGAAGCAACGAGGAAAAGTGTGACCGTGCTTGCACGAGTCGCACCTTGACGAGTGCCGGCATCGAGGCGGCAGCCGAGATGGTGAAAGAGAAGAAATAAGAAAAATGACCGGAGGGAGTGGGAAAATGCAAAATCACTGGACAAAGGATGATGTCGCGGCGGCATGGAAGCGTTTTGAACGTATATATGCCCATGATCCGGTGGCATACCGTTTCCTCTGCGGTCATTGTATTCAAGATGAAACCGATGAAGATGCGTTGGATTACAATATCATTGGTGTCTGGCTTGTCTGTCATAGAAAATATCGTGACTGGTCAACCGAGAAATCCTATGATCTGGCATGGATACTGGAATTTATGCAGGCGTATCACATGACGATTCCACGGTACATCAAAAGAACAAAGTTCTACCGGAAAAAGATGAAGTTGATGCGGTATTCTTATGTGAAAAGGAGGAAATTCGTTTGACGATTGAAGAAATTCTTGCAGGTGAATCCAAAAACGTTGAGTTTAAAGTACAACGTCCTAAGGATAGCTCAAAATATATGAAAACAGTAGTTGCTTTTTCCAACGGAGAAGGTGGCCGTATCGTATTTGGTGTTGATGATGGTAGTCGGGAAGTAGTGGGAATTCCGAAGGATATTGTCTTTTCTGAGATTGATGCCATCACGACGGCAATTTCTGACAGTTGTGAGCCGGTTGTGATTCCCGATGTGTATTTGCAGTCGATTGACGATAAAACGATCATTATAGCTGAAATCAGTGCAGGTAAGCAAAGACCGTATTATATTAAATCCTTAGGAATTAAAGATGGCACCTATATTCGAGTTTCAGGAACTTCACGTCCTGCTGGGCGTGATCTGACTGCTGAGATGTATTATGAAGATGAAGGGCGTTCTTATGATAAGGTTATTCGTAAAGATTTAACAGTTGCGGATGAAGAAATCGCAGAATTGTGCCATCAAATGAAAGAGGTGGCTATCGCCAATGCAAAATCCAAGGCACAGACAGAAACAATTAGGGATGTAACAAAAAATGTGTTGCTGAGCTGGGGACTCTTAGCGGAAGCGGAGGATGGAAGCATTCATCCAACAAATGGATATGTTTTTCTTTTGGGTAAAGATGAGTTTCTTTCGCAAATTCAGTGTGGAATGTTTAAGGGAACGACGCGTGCTGTTTTTATAGATAAACGGGAGTACTCTGGCCCATTATGGAAGCAAATTGACGATGCATTTCAGTTTGTATTGCGGAATATTCATTTGGGTGCAAGGTTGGAAGGAATTTATCGGAAGGACATTTATGAGTTACCACCGGATAGTATTCGAGAGCTTATTATCAACGCGGTGATGAATTGTAGTTTTCTGCAAAATTCACGTATTCAAGTAGCTATCTATGATGATCGCTTGGAAATCACTTCTCCTGGTGGCCTTATGCCTGGGGTTACTTTAGACAAAATGAAAGAAGGTTATTCTAAAATACGAAACCGTGCGCTTGCACATGCCTTCTCCTATATGAATTTGATTGAGGCATGGGGAAGTGGAATCCCGAAACTGCTGGAATCCATGCAGGAGTATGGATTACGAGAACCGGAATTTTGCGATTTGGAGATCGGTTTTCGTATAAATCTATATCGTAAGACAGAAGATAAAAAGTCGGAGATCACACAAGTTGAATTGATTGCAGGAAATGAACCAGACAGAGAACACAATGAAAAGGAGCCAAAAAGGAGCCGAAAAGGAGCCAAAAAGGAGCCGAAAAGGAGCCGAAAAAGGGAGCCAAAAGATGGAGCTGAAATTAGAAACGGTATCTTACAACGTATGCAGGAGAACCCAGCAATAACACAGTTGAAGCTAATGGAGGAATTTGAGCTTACGAGAAAACAAGTCCAGATTATAATTAAGGATTTACAGAAGAATGGATTTGTAGAAAGACAGGGTTCCAATAGAAGCGGAAAATGGGTCGTGAAGAAAGAAGAATAAGAGATCGAATATGGCAGAATTGAACCTGAAACAAATTATAGACCGCCTGAATGCGGAATTTACCGGGGAGACCCGGAAACTGGTTTTCTGGTACGATGACAAGGCAGAATTTGCCGAGGATATGGAGACGGTGGAGCTTCAGAATGCGAAGATCTATCATCTCCAGCCGGATAACCAGTTCTATACAAAATATTTTCTGGAGCGTGTGGATAAGACCACGAATTATCTGATCTATGCACCGTTCCCCAAACCGGATGTAAGGGACAACCATCTGGAAGACACAATGCTGTATTCCAGGCGGTTCTTTGCCGACCGTGCCTCCCTGCTGTCGGTTGACCTGGGTATTGAGGAAAAGTATAAGCCGGATATTGAGAAGCACATCAAGTTTTTCGCCAACAAGGAGCGTACTCAGCGGTTCTATGATTTGGAAATCGAGAACTTTAATAAAGAAAATATCCTTGTCGGCCTGCTGAGTGCAGTCTGCAAGGCGCGTACCTGCTCTTTTGAGGAAGTCGTGCGCATCGTGTTGATGGATGGTGAGCTGGTGGATAATGCTTTCTTGCAGGAGTTTGAAAAATACGACCTGCTGTCTGCGTTCTGGCAGCTCTGTGAGCAGCATTTCGGATACACCGATACAAAACAGAGTTTGGAACGGCTGCTGGTAACATTGTTCGTTACTTATACTGGGCGATATGTGCAGGCAGAGCTTCCGGCAGCATGGAAGAGCTTTGTCTCCTACAAGTCAGGCAATATTATCGCATTCCTCGATAGCCTGATGAACAGCGTTCTGTACAGGGACAAATACGATGCTCTGTCGGCGCACGTTGCCAAAGGGCTGAATGTTCTTTCGGCATTTGCAGGAATGCGAGTGGACGATTTGGTAGAGTGCGATACTTTCCTTGCCGTGGATCAGGTGTTGGTAAAGTGGCTCATTGGCAGACTTGTTTCGGAAGATATTGGTGCAATCGTAAACGGATTTACCATTCCGGAACTCTGTGAAAAACGGGCTAAAATGCACTTTGGAAGAAAGACCGGGAAGACATATCAGCTGCTTTCCAGTGCGTACAGCATGGTGAAGGAAGCGGATTACCATGCAGCAGATGGCTTAAAGCCAATTATCGACCGATATCTTGCTGCGGATTATCAGATGGATCAGCAGTATCGGAAATTCTACTATTACTACGACCAGCTGGAGAGTACGGAAAGCTTTGAGCCGCTTCGGGAACTGGTGGAAAATATCTACACGAATGAATATCTGGCCTGCCTGCTTCCTGCCTGGAATGCTGGAATCCAGCAGGATGCCGCATTTTCGGCAATTCCGTTGCAGCGGGAGTTTTACAATGCCAACCTGCGCTATACCAAAGAACGTACCGTGGTCATTATTTCGGATGCCATGCGTTACGAGGTAGGACAGGAGTTGTTTGCTAGAATGCAGGATGACCCGAAATGCACGGCAAAACTTTCTGTACAGTTGAGTGTTCTTCCGTCTTATACGAGGCTCGGTATGGCAGCACTTTTGCCGCATAAAACACTGGAGATGACGGATGACTTCCAGGTGCTGGTAGATGGTATCCTTTGCGATAATCTGGCAGGTCGGCAGCAGGTGCTGCAAAGCTATAACTCGGATAGTGTCTGTGTACAGTTCGATGATATCAAAAATCTGAAAGTGGCAGAGCTGCGAGATGTGCTGACAAAACGTCAGATTATCTATGTATATCATAATCAGATCGACGCGCGTGGAGACAAGGCTAATACCGAGGATGAGGTGTTTCATGCGTGTGAGGAAGCCGTTCAGGAAATTATGGATTTGATTCATCGAATCTCCGTCAGCGGCAACACCTATCATTTTATCGTCACTGCCGATCATGGCTTTATTTACAAGCGTGATAAGTTGACAGAAAGTGACAAGATTTCCGGGAAAAGCGCGGACAAAGCATTTGTCAATCGCAGATTTATTGTTTCCAAGGCGGAACTGGAAAATGACGGCATCCATCATATGAGCATGGGACGCGTTCTGGGGAATGAGGACAGCAAGGTGGTCTCCTATCCTGTCAGCAGCAATGTCTTTAAGGTGGCTGGAGGCGGTGCAAACTTCGTGCATGGCGGTTCCTCACCACAGGAAATGCTGGTGCCGGTGCTGGAATTTAAGATGGAACGCGGTCACATGGAAACAAAGAATGCAGAGATTGCTCTGGTCAGCATCGTCCATAAGATTACGAACCTGATCACTTCCATGGACTTTATCCAGTCGGATGCCGTCAGTGATACTGTAAAAGCGGCAAAGTACCGCATTTTCTTCCTCTCGGAAGACAATGAGAAAATCTCGAACGAAAACAGTTATGTGGCGGACAGTCGTGAGGAAAATGCGCAGAAGCGTATCTTCCGGATGCGGTTCACATTCAAGAATAAGAAATACGACAAGGACAAGCAATATTACCTTGTGGTTTATGACGAAGAAAGCGGTCTGGAGCAGTGGAGGCAGCCTGTTATCATGGACATTGCCTTTGCGGATGACTTTGGATTCGGATTCTGATACAGAGGAGGCAGGAATTCCGTATGGAAATGATAGATATGGCGGTAGACGATACCCGTGAAGAACTGCGTCGAAAGCTGCGTAGCAACTTTGACGGTCGGATCGTCCGCAAAGACCTGACAAAGAAAATAAAAGAAGGAGCAAATGTTCCGGTCTATGTGCTGGAGTTCCTGCTGGGTCAATATTGTAGTTCAGACGATGAGGCAATCATTGAGCAGGGCGTTCAGAATGTGAAACGTATTCTGGCAGACAACTTTGTCCGCCCGGATGAGGCTCAAAAAATTCTCTCACAACTGCGCAAGAACGGGAGCCATACCATTATTGATATGGTGACCGTGCATCTGGATATCAAAAAGGATTGCTTTTTTGCAGAGTTCTCTAACCTTGGCCTCACCAATGTGCCGATTACAGATGATTATCCGGAAAAATATGACCGGCTGCTTTGCGGCGGTATCTGGTGCATCGTGCAGCTGGAATATGAGTCTGAGGGAGACAGCAGCTTTGGAATTACAGATATAGATGGACAACCGATTTCTTCTAAACAGAAAAAGCAGAAGGATATCTCTCCCATCAGCATCCATAAGCTGACTCCGATTCAGATGCCCCATATCGACATTGAAGAAGTTCGTGAGGGACGCAAGGCATTCACACAGGAAGAGTGGATGGATGTTATGCTGCGTTCCTGCGGATATGAGCCAGAACAGCTGAACAATCGGGAAAAGTGGTTGCTGCTTGCGCGTATGTTGCCGTTGGTGGAGAACAACTTCAATCTCTGCGAGTTGGGGCCGCGCAGCACAGGCAAGTCCCATATCTATAAAGAAATCAGCCCGAACAGTATCCTGGTATCTGGTGGTCAGACGACCGTTGCAAATCTGTTTTACAATATGGGGCGCAAAACCGTAGGGTTGGTAGGATTATGGGACTGCGTTGCCTTTGATGAGGTTGCCGGAATCAAGTTTAAGGACAAAGACGGCATTCAGATTATGAAAGACTATATGGCTTCCGGCTCCTTTGCCCGTGGCAAAGAGGAAAAGGCAGCATCGGCATCTATGGTCTTTGTAGGAAACATCAATCAGAGCGTGGATGTGTTGCTCAAGACTTCCTCCCTGTTTGATCCGTTTCCGCCGGAGATGGGAACGGATACAGCCTTTCTTGACCGTCTGCATTGTTACATTCCAGGCTGGGAGATTCCGAAGTTCCGTCCGGAGCATTTCACCAACGACTACGGCTTTATCACGGATTACTTGGCAGAGTTTATCCGAGAACTGCGGAAAGAACAGTATGGTGATGCGTTGGATAAGTATTTCCGCCTTGGAAAGAATCTGAACCAGCGCGATACGATTGCTGTCCGCAAGATTGTAGGCGGCTATGTGAAATTGCTTTATCCCGATGGAGAGTTCACGAAGGAACAGATTGAAGAAATTCTTGTATTTGCGCTGGAAATGCGCCGTCGTGTCAAGGAACAGCTGAAAAAGCTGGGTGGAATGGAGTTCTATGATGTGAACTTCAGCTATATCGACCTTGATACCTTTGAAGAAAAATTTGTTTCCGTGCCAGAGCAGGGCGGTGGAAAGCTCATCCCCGATGGTATCTGCAATCCGGGACAGGTATATACCGTAAGTCAGGGCAAGTCCGGTATGATCGGCGTATTCCGCCTTGAAAGCCAGATGCTGCTCGGCAACGGAAAATTTGAGCGCACTGGCCTTGGCAGCGACCGTGATTGCAAGGAATCCACGAATACGGCGTTCAATTTCCTGAAAGCAAACGGAAATCGTATCAGTGGCAGCATCAGCACCGCGATGCGGGATTACATCATCAACTATCAGGATTTGCAGGGCATTGGCATGACTGGAAAGCTGGCATTGCCTACATTGATTGCACTATGCAGCATCGCTCTTGGACGGCCTACGGTCAGTACACTTGCCGTGCTGGGAGAAATCAGTATTAGCGGCACGATTCTGAAAGTGGACGAACTTGCCAATAGTTTGCAGGTGTGCCTCGATAGCGGAGCAAAGAAAGTGCTGCTTCCGATTACCAGTGCAGCAGACCTTGGCACCGTGCCGCCGGAGCTGGTGGGGAGCTTTAATCTGATTTTCTACAGCAGTGCGGAAGATGCGGTATTTAAGGCGTTGGGGGTAGAGTAACAGGTTTCTGAATGAAAGAAGGTGTTTTTGCTTATGCCGTATAAGGTGCAATCTTCGGAAAAATTAAGAAAATCAGGTGCTGACTTTGAGACAAAGGCGATGCTTTATCTTTTGAATTTTCGGGAAGATAGTTCGCAAATTAACTATTTTGTCGTGGATTTCTTTAATGATATTACAGGAATGGACAGAATGGCAAGAAAGCTTTGGGATGTCCAATCAAAGGCATTAAAAACCGGTTCCGCGAAAACAATCGGTCGGGAGCTTGTTACGCTCTATAAAAACCATGTGAGCGATTTTGATTTTTTTACATATATTATTTTCTTAGGCGGCGTTCCGGATACTTTTAGGATTGATGCTAAACAGAATGTCTTTCAGTCCACCAATATTACTCCTAAGGCTTTGAAAAGCGTACTTTCAGGTCTGAAAGAAGAATGCACGGAAAAGAAATATATCGAATCAGATAAGATAACGGATGAATCATTAGAAAAGTTTCTAAATTTGGTTTGGTTTGTTGTGGATGATAAAGAACCGGTAGATTATATTAAGGCGATTATTAGTAATCATCCCAAAATAGTTCCATCAGATTCTGAACTGATTGCTATTTTTAATGAAATCAGGAATAAACAATCAGAAAAGAAAAATACGATTGTTGAAGGAGTTGTGATAGATCGTATTGATGAAGTGCTTTCGTATGGTCGTCACCTGACAACATCAGAAATCAGATTGCTTGTTCTACAAAGAATTATTAACAGTAATCCTCTTGAAAGGGGAGTTCCTACACCGTTTATTGGGATAGTTTCAAAATTTCCTGAAGAGCAGAGGCAATCAATGATTGAACAATGCCAGCGATCTTTATGTATGGCGTTATTCAATAACTCCGCTGGACAGGGTTTTTGGAAATTATTTGAAGAAATATATACTTTGCTAATGAAATACCCGAACAGGAATATTGATTTTATCTTCCAGCAAATTGATGCTGTCGTAATTGATGAATGCCCTAACTTCGATGTGTTATCACTCAAGTATTTTATAGCAAAGATTAAGGAGGGAGTGCTTCCATGAAAATTATTAAAGTGGGGCTGGGAAATACTGATGAGGCATATATCGAAAGCGGATTTTCTGACGGGATCAATATCATATTTAGCGACGAAAATAATAAGGGAAAAACGATAGTGATTCAATCAATGCTGTATACTATCGGAAACAAACCGATTTTTCCGAGCTCATTCAATTATAAGGAATATTATTACTATTTGGAATTTGAAGAAAATAATAAGATCTATATTGTAGTGAGAAGAGGCGACTCCTACATCGTATCTTGCTCAGGTGATATTAGAATTTTTGAAGACACTGCTGAATTTAAGAATTTTTGGAATAACAATGTATTTTCGTTACCTCAAATATCTTTGAATGGCAACAAGAGAACTGTTGACATGGAACTATACGCCCAGATGTTCTTTGTTGGGCAAGATGGAAAAGATACATCAACAATTTTTAATTCTGGTTTCTATCACAAGGACAACTTCAAGGATATGGTTTGCTTTTATGCGGGAGAAACTGAATCTACGCTCTCGGCAAATGAGATAACTCGACTTAAAAATCAAATTAAGGAATTAGAAGCAAAACGTAAGGAACAGCTGAAAATCAGTGAATTTTATAAAACATCGACACCGGCGAAAGAATATTTGAGCCGAATTCAAGACAAAGTAGCATTTCAAAATAGAATATGCGAAATGGAAGAAATAACTGGCAAAATATCTGATTTACGTAAAATGAGAAACAAGCTGGCAACAAAGAGAAGCTTATGGAATGGAACATTAAAAGAGCTTCGTTCCCTTAATCGTAATATTGAGGTGGGAGAACTCCGTTGTATGGATTGTGACTCTACGCATATTGTATATAAAGGCAAGGGAAAAATTACATACTCGTTTGATGTGTCTACCCCTGAAATGAGATCGCAGATAATCGCGTCTATTGAAGAACGGATTAGTGCATATACGGAAGAAATAGAAAAGTATGATTTTGAAATCTCTTCCATGCAGCAACAAATTGAAGAGATAATGCAAGATGAAGACATTACAATCGAGAACATAGTGGCATATAAAAATGGTGTTAGTAGTATTGCAGAAATTGAAGATAAGGTACAAAAAATTGATGAAGCCATTGATGACATAAAGCAAAAAGTTAAAGCAGGAAAGAAACAGACAGAGGATTCAAAAAAGGCACAACAAGATTTTTACGAAGCGATAGTAGAAGAAATGAATCAGGTGAAGGGGAAAATAGATATCGAAAGCAAGCAATTATACGATGATCTGTTTACCAAAAGAGGTTCAGTTGTATCTGGAAGTGAGGAAACAGTATATTACATTGCAAGATTGATTAGCATTGCTAAATTAACGAAGCATTCTTGCCCAATTATAATGGATTCCTTTCGTGCGGAAGATTTGTCAACGGAGAAGGAAGAACGTGTTTTGGCATTGTTATCTGAACTAAAACGCCAGTGCATTTTAACGACGACATTAAAGGCCGAAGAAAAAGATAAATATGTGAAAATGGCCGGAATCAATGCGATTGATTATACAGGTCACCACTCTAATAAAATATTAGGAGCAGAGGAATTGCCAGCGTTTATGAAGTTATTAAGCGGATTAGGTATTAGCCTACAATAATAACCAGCACGGGAATATTTTTGTTGCATGAAGGTTTGTGAAAGGGGGATTATTATGACCGTTGTTAGAAGAAAAGCCTCTATGCCGCAGGTGCTGGCAGATATAAAGCCTTACATAACGAAAAAGTTTATGGCGGCTCCCTGTGTTAAGGAGCAAGACATTCAGATTATTTGTCAAATCCTCCTGCCCAGATACAGGAATGTGCAGCTCATGCAGGGACTGACTAATAACAAGCCGGATTTCAGAATTCAGGTGAAAGGTCTGTTCGGGACGGAAGAAAAACGGTTTGAAGTGGTTGGTGGTGATAAGAAAAGACCAGCAACCAAGAAAAAATCTGACCTGGGTTGGATTGATCGGCTGGAAGAGGTAGATGCTGCGCTGGATGATTTCTGATATCAATGCAGCGTGGAGAGTTATCTGAGGCAAGAATTTGTGCAACAGGTTGTTGCACAAAACCACACATAAAACAGCGGGGAAGCGATGGAGTGACACGACAAGAATTATTTACATGGATACGCCAGCAGTACGGCACAGAGCCGGAATATCCCTGGCATGACTGGAATGCTGTGCTGCGGCACAACGACAATAATAAATGGTATGGTGTAGTCCTGGAAGTATCGGCTGATAAGTTGGGACTGCCGTTCGAGGAAAAAGTGAAGCTCTATCACATGCAGATATTAGGCTGATAATTGTGCAGACGGCATCTGCACAATTTGCAATTAAATGAAATGTGCCTTGGCACATTCTCGTGCCGAGCGCGGTCGCTTGCGACATATTTCTTTTTCGTGCGAGTGCGCATCCCACGGAGTGTTTTTTTGTGACATAGGACGAAGTTTCCTATGTCACAAAAAGAGGAGCCGGTCAAGGCTCCTCGAAGGTACATTATTTCAAAAAATTGCTCTTATGTTCCAGTGCGTGCAGATTATAGCCAAGTGTTGCCAGGTGTGCTACCTTCAGCGCAACCAGATTGATGTCGGTGGACATCGCGCTGG
>DAVZID010000036.1:0-34410 GCA_052273485.1 Lachnospiraceae bacterium | reverse complement strand
TTTCGACAAAATTCGACATCATTGTCCGATAATTGCAAAAAGTTTCTTGGCTTTCTCGCCCGACTTTTGTAAAATTACTATCACTACCCGTAAGTTTTCATTCTCTACCGGGTCACCAATTCCTTATAGCATGCATCAAAACTATTCAAAAACTCCTCGAGTTCCTCGCGCGTCGTCGCACTTCCCATACTGATGCGCCACGAAGAAAGCGCCCTCTTTCGATCCCTGCTGATTGCAAAAACCGACCGAGACGGCGTATTCTCAACGGAGCATGCTGACTTAACCGAGACACATACATCACGCTGCGCCAGCGCCTTCTGGAACGCGACACCCTTGACGCCTTCCACGCTCAGATTCAAAATATGTGGAACACTGTGCTCTGGGCTATTAATCTGCACGCGGCTGTACGAAGACAATGCTTTCCTTAACATCTGGTTGTACTCGCACATACGCGCATTTACCTCGTCCTCCCGTGCCAGAGCCATCTCAAGCGCCAGTGCAGATGTCACCGCCATCGCAAGCGCCGGTGTACCACTTCGATAAATCGTAGTGCTGGCTCCTCCGTTTAACAGTGGCTCCATCGGCACGCCTTCTCTCTTCAGCAAAATACCACTTCCATTTAAGCCACCAAACTTGTGCGGTGCAAGACTCATTGTGTCAATGCCCTCAAAAGAAAATGGAATTCGTCCAAACGCCTGTGTCGCATCTACATGAAGGCGGCAATCCGGATATTTCTTCTTGATCTCAATAATCTTATCAATTGGCTGAATCGTTCCAAGCTCACTGTCGATCGCGCAGACGGAAATGAGAACCGTATGCTTTGTCATCAGATCCTCTAGTTGCTCACAATCTACCATGCCATCTCTCATAATATCAAGCAGGTCAATCTCACTGTCCTTCTCCTGCAAGGCAGTCAGTGTGCCGCTCACGGAAGAATGCTCAAGCGGTGTAGAAATGATGTGACGTCCGATATGGCGTGAGGCCTGCGCAATTCCTTTGATTGCGGTATTGTTCGATTCGGTTGCGCCAGACGTGTAAATGACCTCATCTGGCTTTGCATCAAGAAGACGTGCGATTGTCTGAGTTGCCTCCTCCATCTTTTCTTTTGCGCGAATGCCCGCCGGATGAACGGAATTTGGATTTCCAATATATTCGTTTTCAATTCGGCAAAAACACTCCAGCACACGTTCCTGTGCCGGAGTGTTCGCCGCATAATCCAAATAAATCATAATTTGATTATGCCTCCTATTTTCTTATAAGCTATTGACTGCTGCCTCAAGCTGCTCAAATGCCTGCTGCAATACAGAGCGTGGGCACGCAACATTAAAGCGCTCAAAGCCCTCTCCGTCCGGTCCAAACATTGCACCGCTGTCCAGCCACAGATTTGCCTTATTCTCAATCAAATCCTGTCGCTGCGCTTCGGTTAATCCAAGCGCACGAAAATCAACCCATAACAGATAGGTTCCCTCTGGCTGAATCATCGAAAGCTTCGGAAGTCTCGTCTGAATAAATTCACGTACAAATGCAATATTGCCTTCCAAATACGCCTTTAACTGCGTCAGCCAGTCCTCGCCATACTCATATGCTGCCTGACACGCCTCTAAGCCCATAACATTGACCTGACTGTAGCCTGCCGCATCGACTGCCTTCTTAAATTTCTGACGAAGTGTTTCGTTTGGAATAAAGATATTGGAAACCTGAAGACCAGCGAGGTTAAAGGTCTTACTCGGTGCAGTGCAGGTAATGCTGATGTTTGCAAACTCCTCAGAAAGCGACGCAAACATCAGATGTTTATTCTCACCCCAAGTAAAGTCGCTGTGAATCTCATCGCTCACAACGATCACGCCATAGCGAATGCAGATCTCTCCTACCTTTTCTAACTCCCACTTCTTCCAGACACGGCCAACCGGGTTATGTGGGCTGCACATCAAAAACAGCTTTACGTGATTGTCACGAATTTTGCTCTCAAAATCGTCAAAATCAATCTCGTAATGACCATCCATCAGCTTTAATGGGCTATTTACAACAATGCGCTCATTGTCTGTGATAACCTCGGTAAATGGATAATAAACAGGCTGCTGTAATAAAACTGCCTCACCCGGCTTTGTGTATGCACGCACAGCAGCTGCCAGTGCAAAGACAACACCCGGTGTCTTGATCAGCCATTCCTTCTGAATTTTCCATGAAAAATGTTTTTCATACCAGCCTAAAAGTGCCTCAAAATACGGCTCCTTCGCATCACTGTAGCCGTAAATTCCATGCTCAGTGATTTTTCTAAGACGCTCGCTGACCTGTGGCAGCGTTGGAAAATCCATATCAGCTACCCAAAGCGGCAAAATGCCTTCGTGTCTGCCACGTTCTTTTGCAAAATCATATTTTAAACAGTCCGTACCTTTGCGGTCTGTAATTTTATCAAAATCGTATTTCAAATTGAAACCTCCACATCTTGTCAAATCATCACTTTATATCAGTCTTCTCCATTTAATGCCTGATCAAGATCAGCGATCAAATCATCTACATTTTCGATTCCTACTGAAAAACGCAGGAAGTCTTCAGTGATTCCCAGACGCTCTCTTGTCTCAACCGGAACATCGCCGTGTGTCTGTAACATCGGATAGGTCATAAGGGACTCTACACCGCCAAGGCTCTCTGCATAGGTAATCAGACGAATGCGCTCAAGCACGCGGCGCGCAGTTGCCTCGCTGTCGGTGCGAAGAGAAATCATGCTTCCAAAACCGGTCGTCTGCTTCTTGTTGATCTCGTAGCCCGGATGATCCTCCAAACCAATGTAGTAAACCTGCTTAATCTTCTTCTGAGTCTTTAACCACTTTGCGATCGTAAGTGCATTCTCCTGCTGACGCTCCATACGAATCGGCAGTGTCTTAATACCACGGATGATTAAATAGCTGTCAAACGGAGCCAGACAGCTTCCAACAGTCTTATACAGATAGCGGATTTTTGCTGCCAAATCCTCTCTCGAGGTCGATAAAAATCCTGCCAAGGTATCGTTATGTCCGCCAAGGAATTTTGTTCCGCTGTGAAGGACAAGGTCCGCGCCAAAACGGATTGGCTTCTGAAAATAAGGTGATAAGAAGGTATTGTCAACGATCACGAGAAGATTATACTTGTCTGCAAGACGTCTCATTTCAGAAAGATCGGTGATCTGCATCGTTGGATTACTCGGTGTCTCAATGTAAAGAGCCTTTGTATTGCTCTGAATTGCCGCCTCAGTTGCTGCAACGTCTGCGGTATTCACATAGGTGAAACTCAGTCCGCGCTTCTCTCCCGTTGTCTGGAACATACGAACAGAACCGCCATACAGATCCTCTGAGCATACAATATGATCTCCAGACTCAAATAGCTCCATACACAACACAATCGCAGCCATACCGTTTGCACAAGCTACGGTATCCTTTGCCTCCTCAAGTGAGGTCACGATCTCTTCTAACTCACTTCTAGTTGGGTTGCTCTCTCTTGTGTAGTTAAAGCCTGTGGTCTGTCCGATCCCTGGATGATAGAAGGTCGCTGTCTGATAGATCGGTGTGCATACGGAACCGTATGGATGACCCTCCTCATACTCATGCTCTCTGTGAATACATCGTGTCTCAAATTTGAAATCCATTTTCGTAGTCTCCTTATATTCAAAATATTCAAACTCGTATCTGTCTCTTTTTATTCGTATCTTTTTCTTTCTATTTTTATTTCAAAATGAGAAGAATCCAATACTTTCTTTTTACAGTTCCTTTAAAGGATACCTTTTTTCTTTGTTATTGTCCATAATTAAAAATCAATAAGTCGCTATAGTATTCTCCTATAGCGACTTATCAATCAGCTGCCTTTCCTTTTTCCCAACATGTAATTACCAGTAACCATGCATCACGTATTCAGCAAAATCCAGTCTGCCACCGATGCCACCAACAAAAAGGCAACGCTGATCATGAGAACGACTGTCTTTAAGCCAATCACAGCGAAGTGATTTCGCCAGCCGTTCTTGGCCTCTTTCTTCTCATCTACGTTCTCTTTCTTTCCTTTGGCAAGAAGCATTCCAGCCACTAGAAAAAGTCCAATCGCACCGATCAGTAAAAGACCATCCTTCATCACTTCAAATCCGTTTGCTACCTGCAGGTGTCCAACGAGAAAACCGCCTGTAAACAATACGACAGACAAGACAGCTGCGGCGATCACGCCAACCACAAATGCCTTTCCTGCATCTGTAACCGCCTTTTTTATCGTCTCTTTTGTATTTTTTGTATCTTTTTTATTCGGTGTCATACACACTTTCCTGTCTCGCAGCCGTTTGCTGGATCACACATATGACATGCAACAAAATGACCGCCGCCGATATCGCGAAGCTTCGGCATTTCCTGCTTACAAATTGGCATTGCACACTTACATCTTCCCTGGAACTTGCAGCCTGCCGGGGAGTTGATCGGGCTTGGAACCTCGCCTTCAAGACGAATCTTCTCCTCGTCTCTCTTCTTCTCAATCTTTGGATCCGGAATCGGGATTGCAGACAAAAGCGCTCTGGTGTACGGATGCTGCGGATTTGCATATAGTTCCTCCGAAGTGGTCAGCTCAACAAGGGTACCAAGGTACAGTACCGCAACACGGTCGGAGATATGCTTTACCATCGACAAATCATGCGCAACAAACAGATAGGTCAGTCCCATGCGCTTCTGTAAATCAATCAAAAGATTTACGATCTGTGCCTGAATGGAAACGTCCAATGCAGAGATTGGCTCATCAAGGACAAGAAACTCTGGCTCGACTGCGAGCGCACGCGCGATACCGATACGCTGTCTCTGACCACCAGAAAACTCGTGGACGAAACGATTCGCATGTTCTCTGTTTAAACCAACCAACTCCAAATAGTGGTAAATACGCTCGTTGCGATCTTTCTTATTCTTTGCAAGATGGTGAATATCAATTCCCTCGCCGATGATCTCGGCAACTGTCATACGTGGGTCAAGGGAACCATACGGGTCCTGAAAAACCATCTGAACGGACTTCTTATAGTTTTGTCTGGCCTTTCCAGTTAACTTCTGTGGATCCTGTCCCTTGAACAAAACTTCGCCGTCTGTTCTTGTATACAGACCGATGCAGGTTCGTCCGCAGGTGGTCTTTCCACAGCCGGACTCTCCTACCATTCCAAGCGTTTCTCCTTTGTAAATATCAAAGGAAACGTCGTCAACGGCCTTTAAGGTGGCATTTTTGCCTACCTGAAAATATTTCTTTAAGTGGCTCACAGAAAGGAGCACTTCTTTTTCGTTGTTCATATTTTACTCCTTCTCTTCTCCCGGCATCTCTACCTTCGGTGCCAGCGGATGATGCAGCCAGCAGCTTGCCTCGTGTCCGTCGCCAAAATCGGTGACCTCTGGCATCTGCTCCTTGCAGATTTCCATACAATACTCACATCTGGTACAGAATGGACATCCAACTGGCGGATTTAACAAATCTGGCGGTGTACCTGGAATGGATGCAAGCACCTGCTTATTCTCAAGATCAAGTCTTGGCACGGAACGAATCAATGCCCATGTATACGGATGTCTCGGGCGATAGAAAATGTCCTCGCAGCTTCCACGCTCGACGATCATACCAGAATACATAACGGCGATCTTCTGTGCAATATTTGCGACAACACCAAGGTCATGGGTAATCATGATAACAGAGGTGTTATGCTCTCTCTGTAAGCCCTTGATGATATCAAGAATCTGTCCCTGAATGGTTACGTCAAGTGCGGTAGTCGGCTCATCACAGATTAAGACCTTCGGGTCACATGCGAATGCGATTGCGATCATGACACGCTGTCTCATACCGCCGGAAAACTCGTGCGGATACTGACGTACGCGCTTCTCTGGCTCCGGAATGCCAACCATGCGAAGCATTCGAACGGCTTCTTTTTTGGCCTCATCCTTTGTCATATGCTTGTGCGCCATCAGATTTTCCATGATCTGCTTTCCAACACGCATCGTCGGATTTAACGAAGCAAGCGCATCCTGAAAGATGATGGCAACCTCACCGCCCTTGTATGCCTGCCATTGCTTCTTATTATAATTCAGAATGTTCTCTCCATGGTAAAGGATCTCGCTGCCCTCTTTGATCTCGCCCTGCGGTCCCTTGATCAGACCCATGATGGTCTTTGCAGTAACGGACTTTCCACAGCCGGACTCACCAACGATGGCAAGTGCCTCGCCTTCCTTTAAATCAAAGGAAACACCGCGCACCGATTTTACTTCGCCCGCATAGGTATGGTAGGACACTCTTAAGTTTTTTACTTCTATTATCTTATCATTTTTCTGGTCACTCATAGTTTTTCCTAGTTTCTCCTTTGTTTTACTGGCGAAGTCTCGGGTCAAGCGCATCACGCAGTCCATCACCGAGCAGGTTAAATGCCATAACGATTACACACAGAACCACACACGGCCAAATCAGCTGTGTCGGATAGAAATCAAGTGTCTGCTGTCCCTGTGAAATCAATACACCAAGACTGATCTCCG
This sequence comes from Lachnospiraceae bacterium, assembly GCA_052273485.1. Taxonomy (GTDB): domain Bacteria; phylum Bacillota; class Clostridia; order Lachnospirales; family Lachnospiraceae; genus Anthropogastromicrobium. The sequence continues at coordinate 27,913 of DAVZID010000036.1, read as the reverse complement.
GTGCGGTCAGACCAATTCCAAGGAAGCTCAGTCCTGCCTCTGTAAAGATGAAGGACGGAATGGAGGTGGAAATGTTTAAAATCAAAATTCCTAACATGTTCGGAACGTAATGTTTTAAGATGATGCGGGACGGCTTTGCGCCAAGCACCTCTGCCGCATAGACATACTCGGATTCCTTTAACTGCTTAATCATACCACGAACCTGTCTCGCGGTGCTGCACCATGCGGTAATACTAAGAGCAACGAGCAATGCAAACATATTGTTTCCTAATACCATCATGATCAAAATGGTGATCAAAAGGCTCGGAAGGGAGTTGATGACCTCGATGATACGCATCAAAACATCATCGACCCAACCACCAAAATGTGCCATTGCTGCACCATAAAGTGTTCCTACAACCAGCTTTAATGCTGTTGCCACAAGCGCAATAATGATAGATGCTCTTGCACCCATCCAAACACGTGAGAACAAGTCACGTCCCAGATAATCAGTTCCAAACCAGTACTTTGCACTCATTCCCTGGTTCTTCTCTTTTACATTCTTTGAAACAAAATCGTAGCCTCTGATATATGGTCCAATAATAACCATGATTAACACCAGTCCGAGCACGACGAGAGACGCCATTGCCACTGGATTTTTCTTAAGTCTTCTCCAGGCATCCTGCCAGTAAGAAATTGTTGGGCGGTCAATACGCTCTGCTTCTTCTTTTGTATAGCCAACCCGCTTAAATTTATCAGCTGTGAGCATGTTTTCTCCTCCCTTACTTTCTTCTCTTACCCGGCATCTCAATTCTCGGATCGACAAATACGTACAGCACATCCGTGATAAAGATGACAGCGATATACAGGATTGACAAAAGCACTGTCTCACCCATTACAATTGACAGATCCTGATTGTTTACAGCCGTTACATAATATTGCCCAATTCCAGGAATGGCGAAGATACTTTCAATAAAGAAGGAACCTGTGATACACATCGCAACGGACATTGGAAGCTGCGTCATAACCGGAATAAAGGAGTTACGCAAGATATGCTTGCGGATGATTGCACCTCTGCTCAAGCCCTTTGACTCTGCAGTTAACACGTAATCCTGATTGATAACGTCCAGCATAGAAGTCTTTAACAGTCTCGTGTAGGTGGCAATGTAAGAGAAACATCCGGTCAATGTCGGAAGTACGGTATACTTCCAGCCGCCAAACCACAGATCCTTTCCTTCCGGCCATCCGATTGTTGGGAACCATCGCAGGTTACCTGCAAAAATCTTCTGTAATAGCAATCCAAAAATCAGATGCGGCACGGATATCAATAGTACCGACAGTCCGACAATCAGATAATCTACGAAAGTTCCCCTCTTCATCGCTGCCACGATTCCAAGCAGCAATCCCACTGTTACACCAAGTAACATCTGCTGAATACCAAGTCTTGCTGATACCGGAAGCTTTGTCTTTAACAGACCTGTTACAGTCTGACCTGCATAGACAAAGGATTCACCAAAGTCACCCTTGCACATTTTTTTCATTGTCAATAAATAACGTTCCATTACCGGCTTGTCCAGGCCATAGCGCTGGTACAAAACAGTACGCGTCTGTTCCGGCAAATGGTCTGCTCTCTGGGTCAGCGGATCACCCGGAACCGCTTCCAGCAGAAAAAAGGTCGCTGTTGCGATCAGAAAGATCGTCAGAATCAGCTCGGCCAAACGCCTGATCAAATATCTACCCATGATCGGATCTCCTGTTCTTTTTCTTTGTGTTTTTTTCTTTGCATCTTTTTCTGTTATCGTAACGATTATGAAAAGGAAGGGCCCGCTACCGAGCCCTTCCAAAACGCTTGGGTTTTTATTTTTAAATCTTGTTTTCTGTGTCCTTTGTAGGATTTACGTTTCTCGTATTCCTCTTGTATTTCCTTCAAAGTTTCCATTTTGATTACTGATTCTTGCCGTCGATGTAGGTCCAGATAAACTCTGCGCTTGCTCCGAAGGAAGAAGTACGGTAATCCTTAACCCAGTTCTGAAGCAGCACCTGCTTAGTTGCATGATAGATCGGTGCGAATGCACAATCGTCTAACAGAAGGATCTTCTCCATCTGCTCATAGATCTCAAGACGCTTGTCCATATCCGTCTCACCATTCAGCTCATCAGCTAACTTATCATACTCTGGATTGCTGTATCCACCAAAGGACTTGCCATATGCATCGGTGTAGTAGGTGTACAGGAAATCAAGCGGATCGTTGTAATCTGAATACCAACCACTTAAGAAGAAGTCGAAGTTTCCTTCGTTTCGATCTGCAATAAACAGGGAGCTGTCACCAGCTACGCTTAAATCAACGGTAAGACCAAGCGTCTCCTCGATGGACTGCTGAATGTACTCTCTTTCAGCCTGTCCCTCAGTAGTAGAACCACTTGTCAGATAAGTCAGTGTAATATCCTCGATTGGAGTTTCAATACCTAACTCATCCAGACCTTCCTGAAACAGTGCTACGATCTTATCGGTATCACCTACATACTCATTATACTCATCCTCGATGATGTTTCCTACCTGATCACGGTAAGAAGAACCATTGAAGGTGATTGCCGGTGCAACATAGCTGTATGCTGGCTTATACTTACCATATACGGCATCGATTATCTCATCACGGTCGATACAATAAGAAATTGCCTTACGAATCTTTACATTGCTCATAAGACCAGACATACCGCCGTCTACAGAGTTAAAGCAAAGACCAATAGTTCCCGGATAATCGGTTACCAGATACTGATACTTGCCCTCTTCTGCTTCCTTTGCAAACTTGATTGCATAGTCGCCAGTCGGCTGATACTGATCCAGCTCACCATTCTCAAACATGGTAGCTGCGGTAGACTCTTGCGCTACGATAAACCAGTTAACCGTATCCAGATGTACATTCTCAGCATCCCAGTACTCTGCATTCTTTGTCCATACCATCTTGTTGTCCTCAACCAGATCGGTCATGCAGAATGGTCCGTTGTATACGCAAAGGGTCCAATCCTTACCCCAGTTGTCACCAGCTGCCTCAGCCAGATCCTCACGGGTCGGATACAGTGGGGTTGCTACTAACTTAGACTCGAAGGTCGGATCAGCTACCTTTAAGGTAACCTGGAAGGTATAATCGTCAAGTGCTACTGCCATAACGTCATCAGCAGATCCCTCACCGGAGTTGTACTCCTCTGCTCCTACTACGTTATAGATGAAAGATGCGTAGTCATATCCATAATCTGGATTTAACAAACGCTTCCAGCCGTACTCATAATCATGAGCGGTAACGGCAACGCCATCTGACCACTTTGCATCCTCTCTTAAATGATAGGTGTAAACGGTTCCATCATCGGAAATGTCAACACTCTCTGCTCCTGCTAAGATGAACTGATCTCCATTCTCATCTGCTACATCGCGGTATAATCCCTCGTAGCAAGCTGCCATCATCCAACGCCAGCCCATATCCTGAACGTCGTAATTGTTTCCGAACGCAGTTGTTCTTACGTTAATTACCTGCTCATCGGTCAATGTAACATCTTCCGTTGCATCTGCATTCTCGGTTGTTGCGCTCTCAGTTGTCGCATTTTCAGTTGTCGTCTCTTCTGCGAATACTGCCGGTGCTGCTGTACCAACAGTCATCACACCTGCCAGAAGTGCTGCACACACTTTCTGCATATTTCTCATGTTTCTCCTCCTTGAAAATCGAATTTCGTTTCTCATTATACATCTTCTTTTTCGAAAAGTCCAATGGATTTTCTGTAATTTCAGGGTTTCCAAGGAACTGTGATTATTGGAAATACTTATGGCCAGTTATTATTTTTTCTTTCATCTACTAATTCTTCATATGTCACATCTGGCTTTTCTAACTTTCCTGTTTGGCGCTTGCATTATACCCCCCCCCGCATAGAGTTCATCCTGCAGCGTATCCTGAATATCCGTCAAGCACTCTAGCAGCAGTGGATTAAAGGTGCCACACTCACCTGCAAGGATCATTTCCATTGCCTTTTCATGTGAAAATGCTTTTTTGTAGACACGCTCACTGACTAATGCATCATATACGTCAGCAAGTGATACCACCTGTGCACTAATTGGAATCTCATCTCCCTTTAGTCCGTCTGGGTAGCCTTTTCCGTCATAGCGCTCATGATGCCAACGGCAAATCTGATAGGCCATCTTTACAAGTGGCTCGTTCTTATAAACCTCCATATCCTCAAGCATTCTCGCACCGATCAGCGTATGCGTCTTCATGATCTCAAACTCTTCTTTTGTGAGTTTTCCCGGTTTGTTTAAGATCGCATCGTCAATTCCAATTTTTCCAATATCGTGAAGTGCAGAGGCTGTCGTAATCAAGAAGCGATCGGAATAGCTAAGCTGATAACGATCTGTTTTTTGGACAAGACGCTCCAGCAGCTTTTCCGTCAATCGGTTAATATGAATGACATGCATACCACTCTCACCATTTCGAAATTCTACGATATGGCTAAGAATCGTTACCATCATACGATTGTTCTTTTCTTTTTCATAGATCTGATCGCCAATTAACGTGGTCAATCTGCGCTGCTTTGCATAGAGCTTGATTGTGTTAAATACACGCTGATACACGACCTTCGCATCAAACGGACGGCTGATATAATCCGATACGCCAAGCTCATAGGCGCGGCGCACATAGGCATCCGAATCCTCACTGGAAATCATAATAACAGGAATGTCCTCGATCAGATGCTTTCGCTCCATGATGCTAAGCACCTCAAAGCCATCCATCTTTGGCATGACAATGTCTAACAAAATGACAGAAATGCCAGTTCCATATTGCTTGAGCATCTGAAGACATTCTTCACCATCTGCTGCCTCCAGAATACGAAAATCATGACCAAGCATATCGGAAAGGATCTCGCGGTTCATCTTTGAATCATCGACAACAAGAATTTGCTGGCGCACCTTTTCCTTCTTTTCCGCATCTGCATTTCCATCTTCACCAATGATCCCATTCTCTGTTACGACCGTATTTTTTCGGTTTTTTGCCTGATACATCAGCTTATCGGCCTTTTCGACTGCCTTTTCTAACATTTCATAGTCACAGATTAGACCGCCAATGCTGACAGATAAATGCATTTTGGAATAGCCTGGAACATCCGCGCAAAAGACGCGCTCTTGAATCTGGCAAAGCTTTTTGATAAACGTTTCCTCGTCAATTCCCGGAACAAGAAGAAGAAATTCATCGCCACCATAACGCACAATGCTGTCGGTGCTGCGGATACAGCTGCGGATCTGCTTTACAACCGTCTGAAGCGCGACATCACCTGCCGCATGACCAAATGTATCATTGTAGAGTTTAAAATCATCCAGATCAATCATTGCGATACCTTGTGTGTCGGTGGATGTCTTTAACTCTTCCTCATAGTAGCGTCTGTTATAAGCACCAGTTAACACATCGCGATATACTTTATCATCAAATCCAAAAATCTGACTGACTAGCTTTTCACCCTCATTTGTATCAATTAAGGTATCCATATCAAGCGTTTTCAACATCTCAATGACATACGGAACGCCATCAATCTCCACATATTTGGAAAATACCTGATACAACACGGAATCTAAAAATTCCAGCTTTGTCTTCTCACTCTTGTCACGAAATGCCAGCGCAGAAATGCAGTTCTCACACGGCTTATCCTTTCCCCAGAAATAGTAACACGGACATACTGCCTTCGACAAAAGCTTTTGTTTTTCACATTGAATTTCTTTGGGATCTTTTTTGATTTGCGCACACGTCTCTTTCGTGTCTGGAAGCAGACATTGAATCTTATTGGCATCAACAAGACGAACAATCGTAAACACTTTTTCTAACTGTTCAATCTCGTTCCGTGCTTCTTCTATTGTAAGTTTATATTCTGCTTCCATACTATTTCCTCCGCTGCGTACCATTTCTGTTACGTGTCTTTTTCTTCTTTATACCTTTGATTTTATCACAAATCAATGCATTATGCTACTTTTTTCTATGTTTATTTTGCAAGAAATTACAAAGCAAGTTACACTTCACAGATGATGTTACAAAAAGGTGCAGCGCCTTCCGGCTACTGCACCTTTTTTATATATTTTCTATATATTTTCAATACATTTTCAATATTTTTAAAGCCTTGTATCGGTCTTTCTTATGGTCTCTGACCCATACCGCCTTCAAGGGTGATGGTCTCGCCATTCATGTACTTGAAGTCTGGAGATGCTAACTGTACGCAAACACGTCCGATTTCAAGCTCTGCATCGCCGAAATGACCTGCCGGTGGCATCTTTACATTTGCCTTGAATGCATCTGGATATGCCTTCTCAAACTGCTCTAACTGTGCAGTCCATGCTAACGGGCAGATTACATTTACGTTAATTCCATCTTTTGCCCACTCGGTAGCTGCTACACGAGACAGACCACGGATGCCTTCCTTTGCTGCTGCATATGCGCACTGTCCATAATTTCCAAACAGGCCTGCACCAGATGCGAAGTTGATAACAGATCCCTTAGACTTTGCTAAATACGGATAGCAAGCCTTCATATAGTAGAATGCTGCATACAGACCAGAGTACATAGCAAGGTTAAACTGCTCGGTTGTGTGGTCCGCGATAGAAACACCAGATGCGGATGCCTGTGCATTGTTGATCAGCACGTCGATTCCGCCAAATTCCTTTACGGTCTCTTCAACAACCTTGTTTACAACTGCCTCATTATCTGCTCCTGCATTGACATCAGCCTGCATAATTAAAACCTTGATTCCATAAAGACGCTCTAACTCTTCCTTTGCAGCCTCAAGCTTCTTTACATTACGTCCTGTAATCACCAGATTTGCTCCCTCTTTTGCGTAAGCGGTAGCAATTCCATATCCGATAGAACCGCATCTTCCGTCACTTAAAACGGCGCGTCCTGCTCCGGTGATGATCGCTGTTTTTCCTGTTAAAAATCCCATTGGTTCTCCCTTCTTTTCTGTGTCTTTTAACGGTTTTTCTCCTGTCTGCACAGATTTCATATGTGACTATCATACCATATCCCCCTAAGAATCACAAGCTAAAATTTTATCAAAACAATCGTCGAACCGCCTCATTACACTTCCGAGCGTCACAATAAGCTTACCGATGCAGCCAGCTTTGCAGCACGCGGCACACCACCTTCATATCAATCGGCTTTGTGACATGCTCGTTCATGCCGCTCTCGATTGCCTTCATGATATCCTCCTGGAATACATTCGCAGTCATGGCGATAATCGGAATCGCCTTTGCATACGCTCGGTCCAAACTGCGAATCGCCTTTGTTGCCTCGTAGCCGTTCATGATTGGCATCTGAATATCCATAAGAATCAGATCATAGTAACCATCTGTGCTGTTCTTTAACTTTTGAAACGCCTCCTGTCCATTGATTGCCGTATCAATTGCAAGACCGGTTGCACTAAGAAGCTCACAGGCAATCTCTGTGTTTAGCTCATTGTCCTCTGCTAACAGAATCCGAAAGCCCTCAAAGCTCGTCTGCTCATCTGCCGCCAAATCCATCTGCTTGGCTTGGATTCCTTCCTCCTTTAACCGCTTAAAGCAAAGCGTAACGGTAAATCGTGTTCCCACGCCCTGCTTACTATCGGTCTCAATGGTTCCACCCATCATCGAAATAATGGAATGCGTAATCGAAAGGCCGAGTCCTGTTCCTTGTTCGACATTTGTCATTGAATTATCTTCTCGTGCAAATGGCTCAAACAGCTGTTTTAAAAACTCCTCCGACATTCCGATTCCATTGTCCTGCACGACAAAACGATAACAGCCTTCTTCCTGCTGCTCCATCGGAAGCGTCTTTGCCTGAAATAAAATAGTGCCACCCTCTGGCGTATACTTAATTGCATTCGACAGCAAATTAACAAAAATCTGGCGCAGGCGCACCGGATCGGCAAGCACGTAATCTTGTGTCAAGCAAGTCAAATCAAGTGTAAACTTGTGATGCTTCTTTTGAATCTGCGTTATACACAAATCGACTGCCATCTTCGCCATCTCATACAGGCGTGTTGGCTCATTATGAAGACTCGTGTTTCCGCTCTCAATCTTTGACATATCGAGAACCTCGTTAATCAATTCAAGCAGATGCTTTGAAGATTCGTCAATTTTACGAAGGCAATCCTCCACACGCGCGGAATCCTCCAAATGCTGCAATGCAATCTGCGTCATTCCAATGATTCCATTCATCGGCGTTCGAATATCATGTGACATACTGCTTAAAAACAGGCTCTTTGCTTTATTTGCCTCTACGGCCGCCTGATAGGCATCCTTTAATGCGTCTGCCATCTGATCATTTCGGCTGTGTGCCTCATGAACATCTGTAAAAATCATTGCCATGGTACGCGGAATCGCATTGCTCTCATTGATCTGCATACACTCCACGCGAACCCAACGATATGCTCCATCCATCATCACACGCAGCTCGCACTCATAATTGCCATCGTTTTTTACGAATATATGGGTCAGCTCGGAGAGGCGAAGCTTATAGCGCTGCTTTTGCCAATCCTCTGGAAACACAATCGGCTCGAGATATTTCTTTAAAAAAGTTTCGTACAGACCGTCCGGCATATGCTCAAATAGCTGAACACCACCGTTTGCAAACACGCGGTATTCACCATTTCGCATATCAACATACAGCGCCAAAAGCGATTTTCGCACCATTGCCCGCACAAATTCCTGGCTCTCGCTGTTGCTCTCATGGAGCATACTAATTAGCTGCTCTTTTTCATCACCATCCACACTTAATTCATGATCAAGCTTTTCATACCATTCCGTATCATTCGCAACCTCATCCTGATCGAATACAATTCCATAGACCTCGTAGTATGTCTGGATACGTCCTTCCTTTAATAGATGTTTCAAATCTGATTGCAATTTTTCATCCGTCTCAATCAATTCGACCAAATCCGGTGAGTACACAGAACCTTTTCCCTGCGCAAATTCTTCAAGACATTTATCGAATGCCTTTTGACTTTTGTAGCTTCGACCGATAAAATCGGTCGCGGCATCCATACAATCTGCGATATGAATCAGCTCGATAAACATACGATCCTTCGATACTGTATTGTCAAACGACGCTGGATAGCCCATTTTTCCATCCCAAGACTTATGGTGCCCAATCACAATATCATGAAAACGATTTAATGAAGGAATACGCTCAAGCATTCGCGCGCCAGATTCCGGATGCTCATAAATTTTTTGCAGCTCTCGTTTGGTCAATCGACGCGACTGTTTGTTGACCAAAGCAGCTTTTTGCAGCTTTCCAACATCAAAAATCTTGGCCGCCTGCGACAGAAAATCCGAAATCTGCTCTCTCTTTTCAAGCACCTCCACAAGCGTCTGACAATCAAGTGAGCCAATCATAAGCTCTGGTCTATGCTCAAATACACTTTTCAAAATACACCCTGCGATCTGTCCAACCATCTGTGAGTGAATCAACGTAATCTCATCGCGGCTGACCATAACATTCATCAGAACAGTCGAGTCAACATCGTTTGCCGTAAGCACTTCCAGAAACTGACACACAGAGCGGCTGACAATATCGTTTACAAATGCAGTATTTTTGGTGCGAGGAATCTGGCGAATCACCTTTAAATATTCATCCACGCAGCTTTTTCGAAGCCCGGTATCACCGTGGTATTCATCTGCATAATAATTCAGGCTGTCAATAATGTTCGGAAGATGATTGACGGCCACCTGAAACAGACGACTCTCGGTAAAGCCATTCTCATGCTCCATTGTATCATGTGCAATCGTATAATCGCAGAACTTTTTATACCCCTCAATAAACTCTGTACAATCAATCTCTCCCAAAAAGAACTGGCATCTTCTATAGTTGCAATAAACCTCATCAAGCATCTCTAAGGGATTTGGATTTTCCTTTAATGCTTTCTCATAACAAACACCGAGCACGTTTTTTGCACGCTTTAATATCTCTGGATCTACCGTATCTCGCTCATGGCTCAATACATAATTTCCAAATACATCATAATTTAGCTCATCAATCAGTTCATCAAAATCAAAGTCATCTCCCTCAAGTGCACGCACACGCTCATCATTATAGAACGCAAGTGCTTCATCTACGTCTTGGATAATTTCCTGCGGCTGCCGTGGATTAAGCAAATTAAAATTAATTTTTACAATGGGATAATTATAGAATGCATAAATAATCCTCTTTCTAACACTTAAATCTTCGATTTCAAAATAGGTATCTTTAAGCTGGCGAAGCTTCTGGAAATAGTTGACTGCCTTTTCTCCATCTTCCTTATCCGGAAGCGCATTGTAAAAGCCTCCCAGAAGATTGATCGTCCAAATATAATTGTCACGCTCATGATGCTCAAAAAAATACGTCTCAAGCACTTCCGCAAGCTCTAACATCGAAAGGTCATCCTCATACCCTTCTGCTTGTGCATCACGAATTTGGTTTAAAAATTCATCGGCAGCCTCATCATTTAACTCCATACGGCCATCTGTGAATGGACGTATGTATAAATTCAGCAGTGCTTCATTTTCAATATAAAGCTGCCTCATGGAGCGATATTTTTTCTTTAAGTTGGCAACCCACTCCTCTTTTGTATCCGCTTTGGTGAACTGCTCGATGACATCTTCCTCTGTCTTTAAATTTTCCTTATATTTTTCATAAAAATGAACAATGTTATCCCTTGTTACTGCCACCGGCTTCACCCCCTTTTTCTCTGTTTCCACATACGAATTACGAATATGATTGATGCAATACACGAACACGTCTGTCAATGTTTGATTATACTATAAAAGATGGGGTTATGCAAGGAATTTCGCTCGTTTGTGGCAAAGCCCTGAAGCAATCGGTTAGTTGCGACTTATTCTCATTTTCTTCCAACGTTTTTTCATTGACTTCTCGCAAATTCGATGTTATGGTATTGCTGAGTGGCAAATTGCCGCTTATGCGCCGATTATTGTGTGCAATTTTAAACTTTTCTAATTTTAAGGAGGACACTTACTCATGGCTAATGGACATGATTATGGAGAGAGAAGTCTCCAGATGCACTACGAAAAACGTGGTAAAATTGAAATTGTTCCTACCGTTCCGGTTAAAACAAGTGAGGATCTTTCCCTTGCATATACTCCTGGTGTTGCAGCACCTTGTCTGGCAATTCAGAAGGATCCTGAGCTTTCCTTCTGCCTGACTCGTCGCTGGAATACCTGCCTCGTTGTCACAGATGGTACCGCAGTTTTAGGACTTGGCGACATTGGTCCTGAGGCTGGAATGCCTGTTATGGAGGGAAAATGCGTACTGTTTAAGGCATTCGGTGATGTCGATGCCTTCCCGTTATGCATTAAGAGCAAGGATGTAGACGATATCGTAAACACCGTTGCCCTGATCTGTGGAAGCTTCGGCGGTGTAAACCTTGAGGATATCTCCGCTCCACGCTGCTTCGAGATTGAGAAAAAATTAAAGGAGCGCTGCGATATTCCGATCTTCCACGATGACCAGCACGGAACAGCTGTTGTCACACTGGCAGGTTTAATCAACGCTTGCAAGCTCACAGGCAGAAAACCAGAGGAAACTCATATCGTTGTAAATGGTGCCGGTGCTGCTGCGATCGCAATCTCCAAGCTGTTAATCTCCTATGGCTTTGCCGATATTACGCTGTGTGATCGTACTGGAATTATCTATGAAGGTCGTGAGAAGGGCATGAATCCAGTTAAGGAAGAAATGGCCAAGATCACAAACAAGAAGAAGTTACAGGGTAGCTTAGCCGACGCAGTACGCGGTGCAGATGTCTTCATCGGTGTCAGCGCTCCTGGTGTTTTAACAAAGGAAATGGTTCAGACCATGGCGCCTAAGGCAATCGTATTTGCTTGTGCAAACCCAACTCCAGAGATCAATCCAGACGATGCAAGGGCTGGCGGTGCTGCCGTTATCGCAACTGGAAGAAGCGATTACCCGAACCAGATCAATAACGTGTTGGCATTCCCGGGAATCTTCCGCGGTACTTTTGATGTCCATGCAAGAGAAATCAACGATGAGATGAAGTTTGCTGCTGCAAAGGCAATCGCATCCATCATCCCAGATGATCAGATTCGCGCTGATTACATCATTCCAGAGGCATTCAACCCTGTTGTTGCTCAGACCGTCGCTGCTGCTGTTGCAGAGGCTGCAAAAAAGAGTGGTGTGACAAGAGAATACAAAAAACTGTAAAAAAAGAAAAGAAAAATCTGTAAGAAAAAGACACACTGTCAGAACGTAATTATTTTCTGGCGGTGTGTCTTTTCTTATCTTTTTAAATTTGTTATTTGATTTTCCTATTTTGGGATTTTTAGTTCTTTGATCTTGTCTGTTGATAGTCGTAGCATGCTTTTACAAATTTTTGGGCAAACACTGGATTCGCATAGTATGCCAAATGTGCAAAGCCCCACCAGTGTGTTTTGTCGGCGTGGACACACGCCCAACTTCTTTTCCCGACTGGCTTTTGCGCCAGTGCACATGCACCATTATCCTCACTATCATAATAATGAAATTCATGACCGCGTATCGCTTCTCCTGCCTGCAAAAAGCTGTCCGTTTGCGAAGTCAATGTCAGATAGCCAAAGCGAACCAATTTCTCTTTTTTGCTGCACGCTGCATGAATCACCCCCACCATTGGGTATGGTGTTTTGTCACAGTCACAGATTGTATCATGCAGATACATGAAGCCACCGCACTCAGCTAATGACGGCAATCCATTTTGAATTGCCATCCTGATCGAATTACGCATGGATTCATTTTGCGCCAATTCTTTTAAATGCAGTTCCGGATAGCCTCCGCCAATCAGTATGCCATCTAAATTTGGTGGCAATGTGGTATCATGCAGAAGGGAAAAGAATACAAGCTCGGCGCCAAGTGATTGCAACAGTTCCAAATTGTCCTCATAATAAAAGCAAAATGCCTCATCCTCTGCCACACCAATACGAACGGGCGGCCAAACAACAGCGGCATCTGCTGTAATATGCGGCAAAATGCTGCCCTGTACATCGCATGTTAATTTTGGCGCACTCTGTGCAATTTCAAGAATCTGCTTCAGATTGGCATTTTCGCAAAAGACTTGTGCCGCAGTCTGTAATCTACTCTGGATGTCTTCTAGTTCAGACGGCATCACAAGACCAAGATGACGGCTTTCGATACGCACATCCTCCCGTACCGGAAAGGAGGCCACGACCGGAATCGCAAATGCCTTCTCGATCTCCTTTGCCAACACCGCTGCAAAGGATGCGGATGTCTGATTCAGAATCACACCTTTTATTAAGTGCGCCGTGTCATATTGGAGAAAACCACTTAAAAGCGCCAGAAGAGAGCGCCCCATTCCTCTTGCATTTACCGTCAACAAAATCGGTGTATTTGTTGCCTTTGCAAGTGCATAGGAGGATGCCTCCTCACGGATGCCGCCCAGCCCATCATACAAACCCATAACCCCTTCGATCACCGCAAGATCACGACTCTCCTGCCTTTTGGCAAGAAGCATTCGCGTCACGCTGTCTTCTGTAAAAAATGGATCAAGGTTTCTGGAAGAAATTCCAAGAACGGTCTTGTGAAACATCGGATCAATATAATCAGGACCACACTTAAAGGATTCCAGACGATAGCCAAGATTTTTCAATGCCTGTAACAGCGCACAGGTGATCAGCGTTTTTCCGCTTCCACTCTGCGGTGCCGCAATCATGATGCGCGCACCTGAATTTATGATAGTTTTCTTTTCTGTGTTTGTATCTGATGTATTTCTATCATGTACAGCTATGTTTTGTATTCGCATTTTCGCTACCTCCATCTGTCCGTCTCCCTTTTTATTTTGCTTACAACCGCAGTCAAATCAAGTTACTGTTCACGGAACACGCATTCGCAAAACCAGCTTTTAAATCAAAGGATGCAATTAACACTGGATTTTGTGCCTGCATCAGATTGTAATGACCAAGCTTATGAGCGCGGCTTGCCTGAATCTGAGTTAGCTGCACATTCTCCACCGGATACTGTTCTAACAGCTCGGTAATCTGTGCAATCGTCTCCAGTGACACAGCGTTGATAACCACACGCACTCGGCTGTCTGCTTTCTCCATCTTCTTTTGAATAGCCGATAAAATATCGCTTACTGCACCGCTGCTGCCACCAATGAATACATGAGTGGGCATTGGAAGTTCTTCAAAGCCTTCCGGTGCCTTTTTCTGAAGTACCGTAACCTGATCGCTCAGTCCAAGAAGCGCCACATTTTCTTTTGTCAAATTGGCTGCCTCTTCCTTTTGCTCAATGGCAAACACATGAAGATCCGGTGAGAGGCGTGCACACTCTGCACTGACTGAACCGGTTCCACTGCCTACATCGTACACAACTGCATGGCGTGTCAGTTCCAAGCGGCTGATGCTGAGCACACGAATCTCATTTTTTGTCATTGGAACCTTGGTGCGTGAAAAGACTTCATCTGCCATACCCGGTGTTAAAATTGGATTTCTGTCAATTGTCGATTCATTTTCAATCAAACAAGTATAAACGCCTTCTGGCAAATCCTGAAGAACTGTTTCCAATTTGTCCAATGTATTCGCTTCATCTGAATTGCCTTCCAATCCATTGAATTTACTTGAAGAAAATTTGCTTGAAGAAAATTTATTTGGAGAAAATGCCAACAACATTTCGTCCGGATAGGAAAGCCGATACCCTGCATAAATTTTCACATAACCCAGCCCTGCTGCACAAAACGTACTGCAAAGCTTTTCAAAATCATTTTTTCCAGACAATAATAAAAATACTTTTTTGTTCTCGCGCACAAGACGAACAACATTTGCCTGTCTTCCGTGAATGCTTGCAAGCGCCGCATCCTCCCAACTGACTTTAAGACGCGCTGCAAGCGCACTGATTGATGAAATTCCCGGCAAAACCGTGATTTCACATTTTAATGCCCCTGCCTTGTTTGCTGCTTCTAAAGCCGCCGCCATCGCCTGCGCACCGCTGTAAAAACCACTGTCCCCTGAAAATGCAGCTGCCACTTTCGTGTATTCAGGATGGACAATCAAATAGGAAATAATAGCATCCGCACGATAATACGGTACTTTTACACCCTTACCTGGCAGATTTTCAAGCATTCTTGACGCACCAAATACAACCTCTGCCTCCTCAAATGCACGGAAACTTTCTCTTGTCATTCCATCCATGCTGCCCATTCCGATTCCGGCAAGTGTAATTTTTCGGCTGCGGTAAGATAAAATGGCTTCCTTTAAAAGCGTTTCTAATTTCTTTGTAGTTTCATACACGCTTTCACATAGAAATACAGATGGTTCGATTTTGCTGTCTGCGTTTTTTTCTGATTGACACACAACTTCACACATAGCTTCTGTCGGCGGCAAAATTGCGCAAATTCCAGCACCTGTTTTTCGCGCAGCTTCAATTTTTTCCTCAAAGCCACCTGCATGCCCGCTTATCTTTGTTACCATCCAATCAATCGAATATTCTTTTAATATGCATTCATTCATCTGCTCCGAAAATGGTCCCTGCATTGCGATGATCTGACGTCCCGTGATGCCTTGTGCGGTACACAGCCGAATGCTTTCTTCTCCCGGAAGCACGCGCACAAACAGGCGCTTTTTTACCATTTCATCTGCCGCATAGATGCCCAAATCTTTGCTTCCGGTCGTAAGCAAAATATTTCCCGATTGTTTGGACAGCCACGCACTACACTGCTCATGCGTCTGAAACGATATAAAATCATTATCCGCGCTCTCTGTGCTGCGTCGCAGGCGAATCAGCGGAATGGACTGATGCATTGCCGCCTGACGAACATTTTGCGAGACAATCTGAGCATACGGATGCGTCGCATCGACGACTACATTGAAGTTTCCATCTCGCATACGTGCTTCCATCTCTTCCTCGGTCAAACGACCGCAGTGCACGTCCAACCGCTCCTTATTCATCAGCTCACGCGCATAGCCAGTCGCCACGCACACGCTGCACGCGATACGCGCACGGTCTGCGTCCGCAAGAATTTCTGCCAGCTCGCGTCCTTCTGTCGTTCCTGCAAATACTAGTACTCTTTTCATCAACATCACCTGCTTTCTATGAATCTTTTGTTTTCTCAGTTTCCCTTCTTCGCATGAGTATTGATAGGATACTTGCGTCCTGTCACAAGCTTTCCTTTTACCAGATGGCTCTGGGAATTTCCGATAAATACCGTTGTGAACATGTCAACCTGCTCGTCCTTAAGTTGGCTAAGTGTACAGATCTTATACGAGGTACCCTCTCTTGCGATATTTCGCACATAGCCGCACTTGCGGTCAGGCTCCACCTTGCGCAACAAAATTTCACATGCACGCTTTAAATAATCTGGTCTGCCTTTACTGGATGGGTTGTAAATGGCCATGCAAAAATCGCCCTCTGCCGCCGCTAACAGTCGTTTTTCGATTACCTCCCACGGGGTCAGGCGATCGCTTAAGCTGATCACGCAAAAATCATGTCCAATCGGTGCTCCGAGAATTGCTGCTCCGCTGACTGCCGCAGTAATACCAGGGATCACTTCAAGCTCACAGTCCGGATACTCAGGAAGAAGATCGTACATTAAAGAGGCCATTCCATATACCCCAGCATCACCACTGCACACCATCGAGGCCGTGCAGCCTTTTTTTGCCTCCTCAAAGCAAAGACGGCAGCGCTCCTCCTCCTTTGTCATTGGTGTGGCAATCGTTTTTTTATTTTCAATCAAATTGCCAAGAAGCTTTAAATACACCGGATAGCCGGCGATCACATTACTTTCTTCAAGCGCCATTCTTGCCTGAGGTGTCATCATCTCAGGCGCCCCCGGTCCAATTCCTACTATATATATTTTCTGTTCCAAACGTTTAACCTGCCTTTCGTATTTATCCATCTCATTCCCATTATTCTGCTACTGTTCGCGATATTCTGCCACTGTTCGCGAACGCGTTATTAAAAATCCTTCAATAGAATGGTTGATTTAAAAGAATGGCGAAAATACACGCATTGCGATCGCCACAGTCACACCATCCTTTGCATATTTATTTGCAAGAAGAGTCCCCTGTGGCGCTGCTGCCATTGCAGAACGCTCACACACGTTATCCACTCCTACTGTTTTTTCTACAAATGCAGAACTGCTGAAGGTTCCTGGCACTTGTTTTAACGTCTCTTCCGAGAAGGTAGCAAACTCGACATGAAACTGCGCTGCCGTCTCAATCAGACCTTTCTCATCTTTTTTTCGATCAATTGAGGTAATCAGGCCGACCGCCTCCTTCGCAATTCCACATGCAGACAAGCGTTCACAAATGGCCTGCTCGATAAAAGTGGTCTCTTTTCCTCTGCGGCATCCCACACCGACCACGATGCAGCGCGGCACCAGCCAAAGTGTGCCTTTTTTGCGATCCTGTATAAAAGGTGAGATGATAATATCAGAAAAATCAGAATCGGACGCTGCGAAATCTGTTTGGGCCACTATCATTTTCATTGAATTACTCGTTGCTTCTTGATTTTTTTGAAGCGGCTCTCTCTTCACTACAGTTCCATCAAAGGACAATGTTACGATCTCACCCATCGTATGCACTGTGATTGCTTCATGGGCAAGCGTCTTTGAGGAAACACGCGCAATGCCTTCTTTGTTCTGAATCACATACTGATTCTTCTGTGCAAATAGATCCACCGCGAAGCAATGGCTGACATCGGTTGCTGTGGTAATCACCGCTTGCGCATCTAAAAACGCAGCAATCATTCGTGCATATTCATTGGCACGTCCAACATGACCGGACAAAATTGGGATCACATAATCGCCATTTTCATCAATGACAATGACAAAAGGGTCATGCAGCTTATCCTTTAAAAATGGTGCAATCGTGCGCACCGCAATCCCTGCTGCTCCAATAAAAATCATTCCCTGTCTTTTTTCAAAGCTTTCCTTTGCACACTCCGACAAACGGATTGAGGAATATTCTTCGGATGCACGACACTTGTTGATGCATCGAACCCAAATATGCTTACTTTCATCGACTATTTTCTCGACTATGTCATTGACTATTTTCTCGTTTTTTTTTGCGAGACCGTTTTGTGACTGCAAAAGATAAGTACTTAGCCTTTTTGCTAAAGCCTCACCCTTTTTTGTAAAACTAATAATATTGATGCGATTACTTGTCTCTTCCATCTGCTGCCTCTTCTGACTTTCTGTTTGTGGTCTGTCTTTTTCTTTTGCTCTTTTTCAGCATAGACTGCTGTTTTGTAAACGCTATTGGTCTTTTTTCTTTCGATACTCAGTTTCAAAATCAGGCGCATAGAGCCTGGATAGCGCATAATCGGACGGTGAGATCGCATCTCCCACAAGAACAACGGCTGTCTTTTTAATTCCATGCGGTTCAGCCGCCTCTGCCAGCGTGCCAACGGTGCACTTTAAGCAAAGCTGTTCTGGCCAGGTTGCCTTGTAGACAATTGCTGCTGGTGTATCTATGCTGTAGCCTCCTGTTATCAGTCGCTCTGACAATTGCGCCAAATGACCTGCGCTCAAATAAATTGCCATCGTTGCATGGTGCGCGGCAAAGCTTTCGATG
This sequence comes from Lachnospiraceae bacterium, assembly GCA_052273485.1. Taxonomy (GTDB): domain Bacteria; phylum Bacillota; class Clostridia; order Lachnospirales; family Lachnospiraceae; genus Anthropogastromicrobium. Next base: position 9,367 of record DAVZID010000036.1, on the reverse strand, counting down.
CTTTCTTTCTCTGGCACAGATGTACGCCCTGCCATTCGTGTAATAATCAGGCTCTGAGACACCTCTGGCACGGTCAATTCCAAATCAAGTGCTGCCGCCGCACCGAAACATGCCGTTACGCCAGGACAGGTCTCGTAGCCGATTCCAAGCGCCTCAAGGCGATCCATCTGTTCACGGATTGCACCGTAAATACTCGGGTCGCCAGTATGAAGGCGCACCATCTTCTTTTTCTCCTGCTCACCTTTTTGCAAGGCATCTATGACCTCATCGAGTGTCATATAGGCACTATTTAAGCATTCACAGCCCTCCTTTGTATAGGAAAGCAGCTCAGGATTGACTAGTGATCCGGCATAAATAACCAAATCAGCCTCCTGCAAAAGTCGCATTCCGCGCACGGTAATCAAATCGGCTGCCCCGCAGCCAGCTCCTACAAATGATACCATTTCTTCAACTCCTTTAACATCGTTTCTGCCCCTTCGCTCTTTGCCAGTTCACCATATTGGTTATCATAGAGAATGCACTCGATGCGCATCTTGCCACCGGCGCGGCGATTGGTATAGTAAATGATTCGCTCCATCAAGTAATCCATGACAGGCTTTGTCTTCTTTTCCTCCTCCAGATAGGCGATGGCCTCTGTGGTTGTCGCGCTGTCCAAAATTTTCATCAGATTGGCATGACTGACACCAGCGCGAAGTCCGGCTGCTGCAAGAAGCTCCACTCTACAGTCTGCCTCACGTGAATGCGTATTCATAATGCCACCGGAAACCTTGACGAGCTTTCCGATATGACCGGTAAGAAGCATTTTTTCAAAGCCGCATTCCACCGCCATGTCGATCGTCTCCCCGATAAAATTGCTGCACTTGACACTGGCATCAAGATCATAGCCGTAGGTTTCTTTCATAAAATCGAGTCCATAGTTACCCGGCGAGACCGCTGCAATCGAGCTATTCTGCGCGCGCTGCATATTTAATTCGAGTCGAATCGTGTCAAGAAGTGCCTGACTGCTCATCGGTTCAACCACGCCACTCGTACCGAGCACAGAAATTCCACCGACAATGCCGAGCCTTGGATTAAACGTTTTTTCTGCTAACTCTACACCTTTTGGAATGGAAATAATCACCTTTAAGCCTCCCCGATAATCTGCCATTTTGCAGACCTCTAACACCTCCGATTCAATCATCTGGCGCGGAACATGATTGATCGCAGCATTTCCAACGGGCTGATCCATGCCTGGTCTCGTCACACGACCAACACCAATTCCACCATCAATCTCGACAGTCGCATGGGATGATTTTGAACGCTCTGCATAGGATACTTCTGCATAGACAAGCGATCCTGTCGTAATATCTGGGTCATCTCCACCATCCTTTTCGACCGCACAGCTGACACTTCCCTCTTTTCGAGTAATGTCTAGTAGCTTTGCTTCAAACACAATGCCCTTTGGTGTCAGAATAGAGATTGTCTCCTTTTTCTTTCCCGTTAACAGCATGTAGGCCGCTGCCTTTGACGCTGCTGCGGCACAGCTTCCTGTCGTAAATCCGTATCTCATACACACTTCCTGCCTGATAATTCATAAAGAACTGCATTGCAGATGGCTGCGGCAACGTTACTTCCACCCTTTCTTCCTTTATTGATAATGTACGGAATGTCGGTCTCCATGATCTCTTCCTTTGCTTCTACCACGTTTACAAATCCGACCGGAACACCAATGATAAAGTCTGGCTTGTACCGTCCTTCCTTGTACATTTCATATAGCTTCATAAGCGCAGTCGGCGCATTCCCCACTACAAATATCGTTGGCTTGTTCCAAGATGCAGCGATCTCCATACTGACAGCAGCGCGCGTTGTTTTCTGCTCTTTTGCAAGCTTTGCAACGGTTTCATCTGCCATTAAGCATTTTGCCTCACCGCCAAAAGCAGCCAATGTTTTCTTGCTGATGCCGGATAGAGCCATATTGGTATCGGTCACAATTCCGGCACCATTTCGGATCAATTCTTTTAGTTTGTCAAGCGCGCCGTCTGAGAACACAAGTGTATGCGCATAGTCAAAATCAGCTGTTGTATGGATAGCACGACAGATAACAGGTGCTTTCTCTTTGTCTAAGACAATGTTTCGCTCTTTTAATTCCGATGCAATAATCTCAAAGCTTCGCTTCTCGATCTCACCCGGAAGCACAAATTCTGTTTTCATGGAAATCTCCTTCTGGTAACGATTCCACTTCTGTGATATTGTAAAAAAAGTTACCCCATTTTTTCTAATTTGTTTTTTGATCGGTTCTTACAAATACAAAACCCGTCAGCAAATAAAGCTGACGGGAGTTTCGCTATCATATCGGAATCGTTACGATTCTTTCCTTAATTGTTTATTTGTTTTTTCTTGATGGAGTGCCTGCGGATTGGCAAGGTCTTTGATGACTTCTCCTGCCAGAATCAGTCCTGCTACCGGTGGCACAAATGCTACGCTTCCTGGAATGTCTCTTCTCTCAGTACATTTATGCTTTGTTCCCGGTGGGCATACGCAGTGCGTACGACAGCTGATGCTCATGTCCTCCAATGGACGCACTGGCTTTTCGGTTGAGTAGACAACCTTTAACTTCTTGACGCCGCGCTTTTTTAACTCATGGCGCATAACCTTTGCTAATGGACACATTGTTGTCTTGTAAATATCCGCAACATGAAACTGTGTCGGGTCAAGCTTATTTCCTGCGCCCATGCAGCTGATCACTGGAACACCTGCTGATTGCGCACGCATGATGATCTCAATCTTTGCCGTAACCGTATCGACTGCATCAACCACATAAGAATACTCGGAGAAGTCAAACTCATGCGCATTCTCTGGCAGATAAAAGCACTGGCGCACCTCCACCTGTGCATCTGGATTGATCTCCAGAATGCGATCTCTCATGACTTCTACCTTATATTTTCCGATGGTCTTTCTTGTTGCGATAATCTGACGGTTGATATTTGTTAAGCACACCTTATCGTCATCTACAAGTACAAAGGAACCCACGCCGCTTCTTGCGAGCGCTTCTACCACATAACCGCCAACGCCGCCGATACCAAAAACGGCTACCTTGGCTCCTGCAAGCACATCCATTCCCTCTTTTCCCAATAAAAGCTGGGTTCTTGAAAACTGATTTAACATTTCTTTCCTGCCTTTTCCTTTTGCATGTTTCTCTATCTTTGCCTATCGTATCTTAGCATTGATAAACTACCATGTCAATAGGTTTATCGTGCTTTGCCAAGGCAAGAAGCTCCTCATTTGCTTTCTCGAAGGCACCAAAATGGGATCGGCAACAGATCACGCGGTCGCACTCTGTTAGTTTGGTTTTTGCAGCTTCAAGCGTCTCGTTTGTGATGGGTTCGAAGCTTCTTGATGCGATTACTTCGGCGGCAAGTGCCTTTGCGACTGGGTAATCAAGGTCATTTTCAAAAAGGATACCGGTGACAAATGGAATGCCATTTCGCTGAAGCTGTCTGTAAATGCTTCTCCCGGTCCCGTCCCCGGCGATCACAAAAACAGTTGGCGCTCCAACAGGTTTTGGCAGTTCTACACTCATGGTTTCTTCGTCGAAGCTGCCTGATGAAATGCCAAACAATTTCGAAATATATCCCTTTGTAAAAATCTCCTGTGGTGTGCCAAAGCGCTCTGACGTCGTTCCATTGACACAGAGAATCCGGTCGGAAATGCGTTCGGCAAGGTCTAATTCGTGAAGCGACATAATAACCGTCAATTTTTTCTGGCGTTTCATCTCCTGTAGGATGGACAAAAATTCTAATTTGTATTTGACATCCAGATAGGAGGTTGGCTCATCTAAGATTAAGATCTGCGGTTCCTGACAGATTGCGCGCGCAAGCATAACGCGCTGGCACTGGCCGTCACTGATTCGATTAAAGTCAAGATCCTTTATCTGTGTTACATGCACTAACGCCATTGCTTCCTGTATCACCTGCCGGTCCGATGAGGAAAGGATTCCAAAACGCCCTGTATACGGATAGCGTCCCGTCGCCACCACGTCTTCACAGGTCATTTTTTCTGCGCGAAGCTTTTTTGTCATTACAACCGCCATATTCTGTGACAACTGCCGCCCTGACAATCTGGACAGTTCTGTCTGGTTCAGATAAATGCTGCCACCGATCCGTTCAAGCTGTTTTGCAATGCTCTTTAGCACGGTAGATTTTCCGGCTCCGTTCGGACCAATGAGTGTAAGGATCTCACCTTTTTGGAGCACAATTTCAATATTTTCTACTACGATGTGCTTTTGATAACCGACACGCAAATTTTCTGTCCGAAGATATCCTTTGCTTCCATCGTTTCCATTATTTCCACTCATTCCGCTGCCCTCTCTTTGTTTCTGCGAATTAGAATCCACAGCACGATCGGCGCACCGAAAATTGCCGTAACCGTACTGATACTAAGCTCAGTCGGTGCCATCACCGTTCTGGCTAACAGATCACAAAACAAACAAAATACGCTGCCGCCTAAGAAGCATGCCGGAATCATCAAAATCGGCTTTGTGCTGGAAAGAAGCTGCTTTGCTAAATGCGGCACGGCAATACCCACGAAGGAAATTGGTCCTGCAAATGCCACGATGCACGCCGAAAGAATGCTGGAAAGAAGCACCATTGCACTGCGAAGCGCCTTGACATTCACACCAAGATTTTTCGCATAGGATTCGCCTAACTGATAGGCGCTGAGTGGCTTTGACAAAAGAAAAACAGCTGCTGATGCCACTGCCACGGTGATTGCCATCACTGCCACATTGTCCCATGTTGTTCCGGAAAAGCTTCCTCTGGACCAGTTATGTAAATTTACGATTTGCGCATCATCGGCAAAGGTCACAACAAGTTCCGTTATCGCCGAGCAGATATAGCCGATCATCACTCCGGCGACGACGAGCATAGACATGCTGTCCACCTTTCGCGATACGAGTAACACAAAACCCATGGAAATCATTGCTCCGACAAATGCCGCAAGAATCATCATTCCAGAGCTTACGCGAATGGCCTGTCCCATTAAAAAGACCATAACAAGCGACACGGTCATCTTCGCACCAGAAGAGATTCCAAGCACAAATGGTCCCGCAATTGGATTATGAAAAAAGGTCTGCAGCAGATAGCCAGCCAATCCAAGTGCACCACCAAGAATCAAAGCTGCTAACATTCGCGGCATACGAAGATCCCACAAAATCCTGGCATTTTCAATGCGTTTTCCCTGAATGGATGCCACAATATCCGAAACTGGAATGGAAACACTTCCGATGCAAACATTTAGTATGCCAAGCAGCACAGTGCAGGCTCCCAAAAGGAGAAACACGGTACTATATCTTATTTTTCGTTTCTGTTCCATCGTAAGGCGATCTCCTTATCTCATGTTTGTCAGTCCAAGCGATACAAGTAGTTCATTTTGGTATCGTCTGCACCCTGCAGCATGTTGTGAATGTCTTCAATTAAAAAACCAATTGACATGGACTGTTGATACACATCCTTTTGCGTACACCAGACATTGCCATTTTGTACTGCCTTAAAATCAGCTAAAACAGGACATTTTTCAATTAATTCATCAACTGATTGCACACCACCGTCTACTGTGCTGTTATAGATCAGATAGTCCGCGTCCTTTGCTCCATTGTAAAATTCTTCAACCTGCATGTTCATTGTGGAGCGCTTTGAGTCATCAGCTCCCAAATTTTCAAATATATAGCGGCCTCCGGCAAGCTCAATCATCTTTGGAATGTAGTCATTGCTCTGACGCACCTGCACCAGACCATTGGACGTTACATAGAAAAAGGCCACCGTTTTGTCGGTCTTTTCCTGTACTGTCACATGATCAACAATCTCTGTCTGCTTTTTAAAGGCTTTCTCTGCTGCGTCTTCCTTTCCGGTGAGTGCGCCAAAGAATTTAATCCACTCGACACGGCCAAGCGGATGCGTCTCATAGCTTGAGTACTCGATCATGACTGGAATATCAAAATCCTCTAGCATTTCCTTAACTTCTGGTGAATGAAGAACCATACTGTTTTCAATGGCAAGTGTGCACTTCTTGGAAACTAATAATTCGTAATCTGGGCTGCTGTATTTACCAGCATACAAAATATCACCGTTTTCCATCGCAGCCTTTGCCTCATCAATGTACCAATTTTCTGCCTTCTGCGCAGAAAAGCCAATCGTGTCGAGCGCATTTAGCTCGCGAAACATGTCCATAACAGCCGACGAGACAAGATATATGTTATTCACTGGCTGCTGTAACACAATTATGGATTCATCAAGATTATCCGGTGCTTTTTTTCCCTCTGGAACGGTTAAAATCTGTATGCCATCCTTTGTCGTAAGAAGGTTATAGCCACCATCATAATAGTCCACAGAAAAGTTCTCAGCATACGCTAACTGTAACTGGCCAGTCGGCTCTCCGAGTGCATCCATGTCTGACGCCAAATCATTTGACTGAGCCTCTGATGAATTGCAGCCACACAGCCCCATTAGTCCTATAAGCAGTGCACTGCCTGCAGTCGCTATAAAATGTCTTTTCATCATTCAATTACTCTGCCTTCACCGTAGATGCATCAAATGTGATGGTATACTCAATCTCATGTGGCTTGCTCATCGCTACGGTATCTGCAATTACCTCAAGCGGCTTCTCAAGAGAATCAACTGGAATCTCGAATACGGAATTTCCTTCTTTGTTCACTGGAAGATATTTTTCTTCATTTATAATCATGTAATCATAATTTGGACTGCTCCATACGATCGAAGCGATTACCTCGCCATCCTTTACCGTAAGCTTCGCCGGAGACTCAATTGTTGCTCTGCCGCTTCCACCCTCAAGTGTAACCTCTGCAATATAAGTGCCATCCTCAAGATCCACTGTGCTTGATGCATTGTCTTCCTTTGGCTCTGGATTGGATACGCTTACCTTATGATCATACCAGGTTCCCTTTGTTCCAATCAGGGCAACATCAAATTCCTCATTTAGTGCCGGAACTGGAATATCAAAACCGTAAACCTCCTCGGTCATGCCATCACTGTAGGTTACAGTATCCGTAGTTGGATCTAGAAGCTTTGCTCCATCCGCTGCTGCATCCGCTGCCAAGCCACAGTACAGATTTAAAATTTTCTTTGATGGCAGTGAAATATGAATGGTCATCTCTCCATCCTTTACCGTCAAGGTACCCTTTCCATCACATGCCTCATTTACATGAAACATACTGCTATCGGTATTAAAGTCCGCAATGTAGACACCATCTGCTAACTCATCTGAATCTGAAACTGCTGTCTTTGTATCCGCCTCTGTTTCTTTTTCCGTCTTTTCTTCTGTCTGCTTTTCGGATGCTGTCTCGAAAGCAGAAGTCCCCGTTGTTACCGAAGACTCCTGCTTTTCTTTTTTCTGTCCGCATCCAACGGATGCCAGACAGGTCACTAACAGCATACCAACTACCGCGATATTTTTTCTTCTCATATAATTGCTATGCCCCTCGTCTTATGTTATCTTTTGATTACTTCTCGTCGATTACAGCTGCGGTATGATCGATGTAAAGCTTCTGCATGCCTTCGATCTCACCAAGACCATAAATCTGAGTATCCACGCTGTCAAACTTACCAGATGCCTCAAACTGGCTTAACCAGGAATCCTCATCGTCGCCTGCCATATCGTTGTTTGCATGATCACCAGCAACAACCATTAACGGACGAAGAACAACCTTGGTGTAACCTGCGTCTGCTACTGCCTGAATTACGTTCTCACAGGAGGTCTCCTCCGGCTCGCCCTCTACGGTTCCGATAAATACGTTGTCATATCCCAGATCATCCATCTGAGCCTGCATCTGGCTATAGGATACCTTTGCCGTATGAGAAGTTCCATGTCCCATGAATACGAATGCAACGCCGTCTTCCTTTGCTGCATCTAAGCTGTCATAGCCAGCCTTGTCAACTGCCTCTGCTGTCAGAATCTCTGCTACTGCCTTCTTGTCATCGTTTACAACAGTAGCATCATCGCCAACCTCACCTAAGAGCGGCTCAGCAACCTTTACAGACTCAAACTTATCCTCATACTCTTTAACAACATCCATCAGCTCATCGTACTCTGCACCATGCATCAGATGGGTTGGCTGAATAACAAGATTCTTTACACCATTGTCAACTGCACGGTCAAGTGCCTGCTCAACATTGTCAATGCACTCACCATCACGAGCCTCTACGTGGTTGATGATAATCTGTGCAGTAAATGCACGTCTTACAGACCAATCCGGATATGCCTCCTGCAGCGCATCCTCGATTCCCTTGATGTCAGCAACACGGCTATCATTAAAGGAAGTACCAAAGCTTACAACCAGGATCTCGTTGTCACCGATCTCATCACCATTTCTCGGATCATCCTTAGATGCATCACCAGTGTCTCTTCCGAAATAATCTGGATCAGCGTTCTCGCCCTCAACAAGCTCCTTCTGTGCATCGGTCAATGCATCCCACGCTTCCTTTGCTTCCTTGCACTGCTCATCGGTCTTGTCATTTCTCTCCTGCACATAAATTGCATCGATCAGATCTGCAACCTTGTCTGCTGCCTCCTGATCTGCAGATTCACTCTCTGCCTCAGATGATCCTGCCTCAGTGCTTGCCGCTTCAGTTGTGGTCTCCTTCTCACTTGCTGCATAGCCTGTCATGCTCATTGTTCCCATCAGGGATAAGGATACCAGTACTGCCAGATTTCTTCTTCTCATGTTTGCTTACCTAGCCTTTCTTTTTTGCAGTTTTTCTGCTTCTTTAAACTAAATATAAAGCATTCAGAAACGATTTGTTTCCAACCATGATTTTCCAGCAGTCATAAACAAACTGATAAAATGCATACAAAAAGAAAGACTCCTTTCTGATCCATTGTCAGAGAAAGAGCCGTACACAAATAAATCTGCAAAATTAATGTCTGTATCAATTTTACAAATCCAAACGTACAACCTTTTTACTCGTGGTCTGAAACTTTCGTTTCTGTACAGCGTTCAGGCAGGTCTCCCGGCTTAAGATCATCGCATCGGCCATCTTCCCAGTTTCCCAGTGATTTTGCGGCTCCTGCTCCCTATCACGGTGACGAGTTCGTACAGGATTTGCACCTGTTTCCCTTTTCACCGGAGCCAATCGCAGTTGATTGCTCCGACACCTGAACACTTCATATTTAATTTTATCTTACTATAGCACACTTTACTGGTAAGTTCAATCTAATTTTTTTACTAATACTTTTATACCACTTATAGCAACAACTATTTCGTCTTTTGCATCAATATAAATAACATTTCCGCTATCACCTTCCTTCACAATCACAGCCTGACATATGTTTGACTGAGTATCACTTATAGTCTGGTGCAAAACATCTAAATCAAATT
>DAVZID010000035.1:0-35695 GCA_052273485.1 Lachnospiraceae bacterium | reverse complement strand
ACCATGTCTCAAGAAGCCCCGCCCGTTCGCAAGAACGCGCGTGGGAGTATCACGATTCAGATGACAGGGGATATAAAGCTATGCTGTTTTTGGTTTAGATAAAATTTTTTCCTCGTTTGGTGTCCTATTCAATTTATAGATAAAAGTATATCGCTCAACAACCTTGCAGTCAATCGTTAATCAATTAAAAAATACCAGATTGGTTGTATTTAGATGTTCGATATGATATACTGAATACGCAGTAAAAAACTTGAAAAAACAGAAAGCTGTACTTTCTGAAAAGCGTATAAAACGCGGAAATGAGGTTTGATATGGATTCGGTAAAAATGAGAGAGGCCGTGGAGGCTGGAAAGACCGTTCTTGGAATCGAGTTTGGCTCAACAAGAATCAAGGCAGTGCTGACAAATGAAGAGAATGCACCGATTGCGCAGGGCGCACATGACTGGGAGAATCGTCTGGAGAACGGAATCTGGACATACACACTTGAGGACATCTGGGGCGGTCTTCAGGATGCATACGCAAAGTTGGCAGCAGATGTGAAGGCACAGTGCGGTGCTACCCTTAAGAAAATTGGTGCCATTGGTTTTTCTGCGATGATGCATGGCTACATGGCATTTGATAAGGAGGGAACACTGATGGTTCCGTTCCGTACCTGGAGAAACACAATCACGGAGCAGGCAGCGAAGGAACTGACAGCAGCGTTTTCCTTTAATATTCCGCAGCGTTGGAGTATCGCCCATCTGTATCAGGCAATCTTAAACGGTGAGGAGCATCTGCCGCGCATCGACTATCTGTCTACTTTGGCAGGTTATGTTCACTGGAAGCTGACCGGAAAGAGAGTGCTTGGTGTCGGCGAGGCATCTGGTATGTTCCCAATCGACAGCAAGACAAAGGATTACGATCAGAACATGGTTGAAATCTTTGACAAGCTGATCGCACCGAAGGGCTATTCTTGGAAACTGCGCGACATCTTACCGCAGGTACTTGTAGCAGGTGAGCCGGCAGGAACTCTTACTGATGAGGGTGCAAAGCTCTTAGACCCAAGTGGCCAGTTAGAGGCAGGTATCCCGATGTGTCCGCCGGAGGGCGATGCCGGAACAGGTATGGTAGCGACAAATAGCGTAACTGTACATACTGGAAATGTATCCGCAGGAACCTCTGTATTTGCGATGGTTGTTATGGATGAGAATGAGACTTTAAAGAAGGTTCACGAGGAAATTGATATGGTAACCACACCGGATGGTCTGCCGGTAGCGATGGTTCACTGCAACAATTGCACCTCTGATCTGAATGCATGGGTTGGTATCTTTAAGGAGTTCCAGCAGGCACTTGGCGTTCCGGTTGACATGAACCAGCTCTTCTCTGTGCTGTACAATAAGGCACTTGAGGGCGATGCCGATTGCGGTGGTCTGATGGCATATAATTACTTCTCCGGTGAGAGCATCACTGGTTTCGAGGAGGGACGTCCGCTGTTTATCCGCACACCGGACAGCCATTTCACATTGGCAAACTTTATGAGAACGCATCTGTACACTTCTCTTGGCGCATTAAAGGTAGGCCTTGATATCCTGTTTAAGGAGGAGGGCGTTAAGCTTGACAATATCTATGGTCATGGCGGCCTGTTCAAGACAAAGGGTGTTGGACAGCGTATCATGGCAGCGGCAATCAATGCACCAGTATCTTTGATGGAGACCGCAGGTGAAGGTGGCGCATGGGGTATTGCACTGCTTGCTTCCTATATGATTCACAAGAAGAAGAATCAGCCGTTAGATGCGTTCCTTGCAGAGGAGGTATTCCATGGCGAGACTGGTGTTCGCATGGAGCCAAATGCAGAGGATGTCGCTGGATTTGATGCGTTCATTCAGAGATATAAGGAGTGCCTGCCGGTAGAGCGCGCGGCTGTAGAGAGCTTGCCGCTGTGAGTGCGATCCCGGAAGTGTGTGGATGCCACTACGTTATGATGGCAAACCAAGAGTGATGTTGCATAATATAGTTAAATGGTCCGTATCTGATTGACAGGTATGGACCATTTTTAAGAAAGGGAAAATTATGAAATACCATAAACCAGCATTTTTCGATCAATTTAAGTGTATTGGATCTGCCTGTACAGATACCTGCTGCGCCGGATGGGAAATCGAAGTCGATGAGACAACGGCCGAAGGGTATCTTACCGAAAAGGGCGCATTTGGTGATCGCTTGCGCAGTGAGATTGGAAGCGAGCCGGGAGAATACTTCTTCAAATTAAAAAACAATCGCTGTCCATTTTTAAATAGAGACAACCTATGCGATATTTTTATCAATTTAGGAGAGGACAGACTTTGCGATATCTGTCGTGAGCATCCAAGATTTTATAACTGGTTTGGCGATTACACAGAAGTCGGTTTAGGACTTTGCTGTGAAGAAGCCGAGAGACTTTTGTTTTCCGATAGCAAACCACTTACGTTTATTGAAGAAGATACGCGGGATGAAGATGATGAGTTATCGGAAGAAATGTGGCATGAGGTAGAGGATGTCTGTACATCTGCAAGCGAAGAACAAGATGACAGTGATGAGGATGAATATATGGATGTTTCTGACGAATTAGATGAGTCTTTTGATGACGAGTTGGATGAATCAGAAGAATGTGAGCAGATGTTAAAAGAGCGTGAAGCAGTCTTTTTCATTTTACAAAATCGTACAGAAGGCATCGGTGCACGCTTAAATAGATTGCTTTTGCTGTTGCCAGATGCAGAAGAAATACTATCACTGACAGACCCGATCTTGAAGCGGAATGATCCGGAGTCTATCCCAGAATTAGCAAAGCCAAGTGCGAATACACTCAAAAACAGTGCGCTATTTTTAATTCGCTTTTTCGGTGGTATGGAATCCCTTGACGAAACATGGCCGTCCATGATGAAAGAGCTTGAACAAAATATTGATAGTTTAATAGATGTTGATAAAGCAGCAGAGTTCATTCAATTCATGAAGGGCGAGAATCGCTTATACGAGTATGAACACATTGCGGTGTACTTAGTCTATCGCTATTATCCAGAGATTTTATTTGATGGTCAGATTGAAGCAAAAATTCTTTTTGCGGCTGCCTCCATTTGCCTGCTATTTCTTATGGACTTACAGTGTTTTCAGAAAAATGGTGTTTATACACAGCATGATCGCATTGAGTTAGTACGACGCTTTTCAAAGGAAATTGAATACTGCCCAGAAAATATGGAACGTTTTGGAAAGTGTTGCACAGAGCAATATGGAGAAATGTTGAATAGCCTTTTTGATATGTGCAATTTGAAGTATTAAAAATAGCAAAAAAAGTGTAATAAATAGCTACTTTGATAAAAGTGCACAAAAATAATATTGATAAACATACAAACAAAGTGTATAATATATAGCATAAAAAATCGGAAGAATATAGAAAGGAGTATGTTTATATGAATAATATCGTAGCAAAGCATTTTTTTCGACAAAAAAGCATAATATTTATTACTGCCGCATTATTTTTAATATCAATAGGTTTCTGCATTTTTTTTTCAATTTTGGGAATGACAGCATTTGAAGTACTCCATACATTGTGCCGGTTTGAATTTTATACGTGCTTTGCCTGGGTGTGCATCACGTTTGGGTTTGTTTCAAGAGCGGTAAATGCGTCGGTTCGTGAAGTTTCAGATTCATATGCAGGTAGATATTATTCGTATGAGATGAGTGCATCGACTTTCCTATTGATTGTATATGTAGTTTGGAATGTATGTGTAGTGGGAATTTTGCTTTTTTGTTCCTTAAAAAATGATGGAACTTCATTTTTTCGTGCTTGGTTTTGGAAAAGCTACTTTATTAATGTAGTATTTCCACAGCTGATTTGCATAGGACTTACGATTGCAGTAGTGATTTCTTCACGACAATATGTCGCGTTTTTTGGTTTGATTTTCTTTTTGTTTATGATTAGCCCATTTGCAGAGCAGATTGTGTGGGTATCTCCTACAGGATTAAAAATCGAAAAAATATGGGAAATAATAAGGCACCCTTTTTTGATTTTATACCAAAATGGAGAATGGGCACCTGATTCAATGTATGGTCTTCAGACGGAAACATTTCGCATTGAATTGCAAATATTTTGGCTAGTGTCAATTGTATTCATACTGCTCGCTCGTTTTACAAGGAAAAGTTTGTGGTATATAGGTTTGATATTTGCATGTAGCATGCTTGTGATATCCTTTATTCCATTTTCTGCATATCGGTTGAATGCAAATTGGAATGGTATTTTTTATGATAGAACAATTTATGCAGATTCAAACAATGAATCAGATAACGGAAACAAAACATGCGCTGATTCCTCTGATGCCAATTTTACAGTAACAGAATATCAGTTGGATGTGAAATTAAAGAGAGAAGTGGCAGTCGATTTGAATATGCGTATTTGTGCAGAGACTCCGACTGATAATTTCCTCTTTACTCTTTATAGAGGATATCGGGTTGATTCGGTATATGCTAATGATGAGTCTGTTTCAATTAGTTGGATACAAAATGGCGATGAACTTGTGCTGAATACAGAGAAGGCTGTTTCAGAGTTGATAGTGTGTATAAGCTATCACGGGCATAGCAGTAGATTTTATTCAAATTCAGAGGCATGTCTTTTGCCAGGATGGTTTGCATGGTATCCAATGCCGGGCAGACATGAGATTTTTATTTATGATGATAGCGGCGCATATGGCTATAATCCATACAATCGGATTCAAGAGACAACGGTTTATTTGAAAGTGAATAAAGAAGCAGTTACAAATTTGAATAAAACGCGAGATGGCTATTATTCTGACAAGGTAGATAGCATTACACTTATGACAGGAAATCTTGTTTTACTAGAGATGCAGCAAAATGTTGCAGATAATATGCCAAGTTTGATTGATTATCTGCCTTTGAACCTTTATAAGGGGCAGACAGAGCAAAAATATGTTGAGCAGGAAAATGAGAATATAAAACGAGAAATAGAGATATTTAAGCAGTATTTTCAAAATGAGCAGCTGGATTTTGGAGGAATGAAGATTATCTATTCGACAGAAGATTTGGGACGCAACTTCTCAAATAATAACATAGCCATTTTTGATGATTATATTCTATGCTCAGCTGGATATTTTTCTGCAAGAAATTTGTTTTATTACCTAGCACAGGAGAATGCTCATAGAACAAAATTGGCAGATGTGATTCTAAATCATATTTCTCTATATCAAAATCCGTCAGATTCAGTGATTGATTTTTCAAATACACTTTCTATGTGGAAGAATATTCTGACACAGGAAGATAATGAGATATTGTCTGTGGAATTAGAGACACTTGAATCAATATGTAATTCGTATATAAATCAGAAAAAAGAACTCGAATTGATGCAAATTCTTACAGGGTATGCAATAAATCAAAGTGCTTACCAAAATGATAGTGAGTTCATAGAATATTTGCAGAATGGAGTGTTAAATGGAAATTAGAGGATTAACAAAAAAATATGGCAAGAAAAGTGTAGTAGATGAGGTGGATTTGTCATTGGATTGTAAAACATATGCACTTCTTGGTCCGAATGGCGCAGGAAAAACAACGTTGATACGAATGTTAGCGGGAGTACTAAAACCCACTTCTGGAAGTATTTCGCAAGATTTAAAGAAAGAAAGTATAGGATATGTGCCACAGCGTTTTGGCTGTTTTCCAGATGTTACGGTGTATGAGCAACTGCAATATTTTTGCTTTTTAAAGAATATTTCGGTCACGGAAGAAAAAGAACAGATAAATTCGGTATTGAAATTGGTTCATCTTACTGACAAGAAAGATATTCGGTGTAAAAAATTATCTGGAGGAATGATTCGAAGAGTGGGAATTGCGCAGGCACTGCTGGGTTCGCCCAGACTACTGCTGCTTGATGAGCCTACGGTTGGACTGGATTTGGAGGAGAGGCTTCGCTTCAATCAGGTGATTACTGCATTGCAAGGTAAAAGTACGATAATGATATCGACTCACCAGACGGAAGATATCCGAGATATCTGTTCTCAAATTATCATAATGAATAATGGACGTATCTTGGTTAATTCTGATAAAAACGACATTATTCGATATGCACAGGGAAAAGTATACTTGATTCCTGCGTCGAAAAATATTCAAAATGAGCATTGTTTTGTTATGAATACAGAGACGAATGGCGCAGAAAGCTTAATAAGAGTCCTTTCAGATGGAAAACCAGATGAGGGGGTTTTGCAAAAAGCAACGCTAGAAGATGGATATTTTGCATATATTAAGAAGTTTTGAGAGGTAGAAATGAGAATTTATTTTTATTGGCATGCAAAGATCCTTCAAGTACGTAAATGGAAAATCTTTTATTTTGCAACAATGGCTTTTGTGTTGTTCGCGATTATCAGTTCAAAACTTCTCACTGGAGGGAATGCATCTGAAGAGCATTTGCGAATGGCTTTTTTCATGATTCAATATGAGTCTGCGATTCTATCAGTACTGTTTTTTGCAACAGATTTTTTTGTGTATTTCCATTTAAGAGGGCGGGAAAGCAGTTTTGTGTATCGAAAGCGTTTGCTTATTGGATGGAATCTATTTTCTTTTGCATGGT
This sequence comes from Lachnospiraceae bacterium, assembly GCA_052273485.1. Classification (GTDB taxonomy): domain Bacteria; phylum Bacillota; class Clostridia; order Lachnospirales; family Lachnospiraceae; genus Anthropogastromicrobium. The sequence continues at coordinate 29,112 of DAVZID010000035.1, read as the reverse complement.
ATGTCATATTTTGTCTGCCAATGTGGCTTATTATACAGCAGGCAAATAATGAGTATGCGAATAGTATCGGTATTTTTTTGTTGGAAATGATAGAAATAAGATTACTGATGAGTGTGGTGATTGTAATAGGACACTCGGTGGAAGCTGCATTAGCAGTAGGAATCTGCACGATCTGTTTTTGTTTTCTGTTTGGAAAAGTAATGCCAGCATTCCTTAGCATTTTGTGTGCGGAAATACCGATTTTTCTTTCAGATCAATGGTATATTGGTCATGCACTGAAAAGCTGTTCGTTAGCGATGATTGTATACATAGGATGTCGATAAAACACAAAGAAAATAGAATATATAAATCACATCAATAGCTTTTCCAAAAAGCTGACGCTGGAATCTCCCGATGTATTGAAAAAAGTGCAAAGAAACGCATTTGTGTGCTTGTAAGATTTTAGGGGATATGCTATTATAATGTCAGACCAAAGGTTAAGACACAAACGGCGACAGGTGGATGTGCAGCATCGCCGGGAATCGAAGAAATAAAAAACATTAATTCGGTTTCGGGTGATGCGGCACATGATAGGGCCCCTGACCGGGGGTGTCAGCAAATTTAAAGGAGGTTTTTGAATCATGAAACAGTTTGAAGCATGGGCTGGTTTTAAGGGCAGACTCTGGAAAGAGGAAGTTAACACCCGCGATTTCATTCAGAACAACTATACTCCATATGATGGAGATGCATCCTTCCTTGCAGATGCTACTGAGGCTACAGATAAGCTTTGGGGAGAGCTGCAGGAGTTAAATAAGCAGGCTAGAGCAAAGGGCGGCGTACTGGATATGGATACCGATATCGTTTCCAGCATCACATCCCACGGCCCGGGATACCTGGATAAGGATCTTGAGAAGGTTGTAGGTCTTCAGACTGATAAGCCTTTAAAGAGAGCATTCATGCCTTACGGCGGTATCAGAATGGCAGAGGAGTCCTGCGAGATGTACGGATATACTCCAAGCCCAGAGCTGCACAAGATCTTTACTGTATATCACAAGACCCACAATCAGGGCGTATTTGATGCATATACACCAGAGATTCGTGCTGCACGTAAGAATAAGATCATCACTGGTCTGCCGGATACCTACGGCCGTGGCCGTATCGTAGGCGACTATCGTCGTGTCGCTCTGTACGGAATTGATTTCCTTGTTGCTGAGAAGCAGAAGGATCTGGCTAACTGTGGCGACGGTACTATGACTGATGATGTAATCCGTCAGAGAGAAGAGCTGGCTGATCAGATCAGAGCACTGAAGGATATGAAGGTTATGGCTGCAAGCTATGGCTTCGATATTTCCCAGCCGGCTAAGACCGCTCAGGAAGCAGTTCAGTGGCTGTACTTCGGATACTTAGCAGCTATCAAGACTCAGAACGGTGCTGCAATGTCCATCGGACGTGTATCTACTTTCATTGATATCTATATGCAGAGAGACCTTGAGAATGGCGTTATCAATGAGACCCAGGCTCAGGAGATCATTGACCACTTCGTAATGAAGCTGCGTATGGTTAAGTTCGCTCGTATTCAGTCTTACAACGAGCTGTTCTCTGGTGACCCGGTATGGGCTACTCTGGCTATCGCTGGTCTTGGCGTAGACGGACGTTCCATGGTTACTAAGAACGATTATCGTATCCTGCATACTCTTGAGACTATGGGACCGGCTCCGGAACCGAACATGACTGTTCTGTATTCCAAGAACCTGCCAGAGTACTTCCGTAAGTATGCTGCAGAGGTTTCCATCAAGACATCTTCCATCCAGTATGAGAACGATGACGTTATGCGTGTTGTATGGGGCGATGACTACTCCATCTGCTGCTGTGTATCCGCTACACAGACTGGTAAGGAAATGCAGTTCTTCGGTGCTCGTGCAAACCTGGCTAAGTGTCTGCTTTACGCTATCAACGGTGGTGTTGATGAGAAGAGCAAGGTTCAGGTAGGTCCAGAGTATAAGCCGATCACTTCTGAATATCTTGATTATGATGAAGTTGTTAAGAAGTATGATGTTATGATGGATTGGCTGGCAGGAATGTATGTAAATACTCTGAACCTGATCCAGTATATGCATGACAAGTATTACTATGAGGCAGCTGAGATGGCTCTGATCGATACCGATGTACGTCGTACCTTCGCTACTGGTATCGCTGGATTCTCTCACACTGTTGACTCTCTGAGTGCTATTAAGTACGCAAAGGTTAAGACTGTACGTGACGAGAGTGGTCTGGTTGTTGATTACGAGATCGAGGGAGACTTCCCACGTTACGGTAACGACGATGACCGTGCAGATGACATCGCTGTAGAGCTGTTAGGACAGTTCTTGTCAAAGATCAAGAAGCGTCACACCTATCGTAACTCTGAGCCGACCACCTCTATCCTGACCATTACTTCTAACGTAGTTTATGGTAAGGCTACTGGTGCTCTTCCGGATGGTCGTCCGGCTGGTGAGCCACTGTCTCCAGGTGCTAACCCGTCTTACGGCGCTGAGAAGAACGGTCTGCTTGCATCTCTGAACTCTGTTGCTAAGCTGCCATATGAGTGGGCTCTGGATGGTATTTCCAATACCCAGACCATCAACCCAAGTGCACTTGGAAACACTGAGGAAGAGCGCGTAAACAACCTTGTACAGGCTATGGATGGATACTTTGCAAATGGTGCTCATCATCTGAACGTAAACGTATTTGGTGTTGAGAAGCTTCTGGATTGCCAGGCACATCCGGAGAAGCCAGAGTACGCTAACTTCACAATCCGTGTATCTGGTTATGCAGTTAAGTTCATCGACCTGACCAAGGAGCAGCAGGACGACGTTATCAAGAGAACTTGCCATTCCTTCCTGTAATTAGGAGCAGTGACAGATTTGATTGAATCGATCTGAGTAGATCTTGACAGAGTTGAATAAATTTCTGTAAATCTATAAAAAATAATACAGGCGGAGGGTGCTTTGGCACTCCCGCCTGTTTTACTACAAACAAAAAACAATGGCAAACGTGAAAATATGAAGTTTACAAAACAAGAAAGGAAAAGTATATTATGATTCAGGGCGTTATTCATTCTTTGGAATCTTTTGGTTCTGCAGACGGACCAGGAGTTCGTTATCTCGTATTTTTAAATGGCTGCAATTTGCGCTGTAAGTACTGCCACAACCCAGATACATGGGCAAAGAAGGATGTACAGCTGTTAACAGCTGACGAAATTTTGGAAAAGGCAGTTCGCTACAAGAATTACTGGGGCGATAAGGGCGGCATCACCGTCAGCGGAGGAGAGCCGCTTTTGCAGATGGAGTTTATGAACGATCTGTTTGCGAAGGCAAAGAAGTTAAAGATCAATACATGCATTGATACGGCAGGAGAGCCATTTACAAGAGAAGAGCCATTCTTCGGACAGTTAGAGCAGTTAATGACAAACACAGATGTACTGCTTTTTGATTTAAAGCATATTGATCCAGAAAAGCATAAGGCACTGACTGGCAAGACAAACGAGAATATTCTTGAAATGGCCAGATATCTATCGGATATCAATAAGCCAATCTGGATTCGTCACGTGCTCGTACCGGGCATCAACAGTGATGAAGAGTCACTGACAAAGCTGCATGAGTTCATCAGCACCTTAAACAACGTATACCGTATTGATGTTCTTCCATATCATACGCTCGGCGTATTCAAGTGGAAGGAACTTGGTATCAAGTACGGTCTTGAGGGTGTTCCAACTCCTACAAAGGAAGAGGTTGAGCTTGCAAGAAAGATTCTCTGCGTGGACGAGTACAATCGTTATAAGAACGCATAAAAAACAATAATTTGCAAAAAAACCATTGGGGAATGATATGATACCTCTTAAGTAGACAAGGCAAATAACCAAAATCTACTTAAGAGGTTTTTGGCTATTATTTGGTTCGACGACGAAACCATTGCATCGAAGGGCTTTCGTAACATGACACGTTTTGCTACAGTTCACTGGATGCCCATTCGCAAAACCGCACGTTTTGTGAACTGTTGTAACAAAAAATTTCCTTAAAAACAGGTAAATTTCCCATTGCCAACGAAAAAAATATCATGTATAGTTAAAGAAAAGAGATTTGAAACCGCTTGCAATTGACAGCTTGAATAAAAATTGCACAGCGGGTGACAGAAAGGCATGGTACATTTATGGCAAAAGAGCGTGCGAATATTTACACAATCGCAAAAGAAGCCGGTGTATCCCCGGCAACAGTTTCGCGCGTGCTGACCAATAAAGCCAGAGTCAGTGAAGAAAAGCGCGAAAAGGTACAAAGCGTGATACAGAAATATGGATACACACCAAATGCGCTGGCACAAGGATTAAGCAACTCGAAAACAAGATCAATTGGTTTGATGATTGCTGATATTTACAGCCCATTCTATTCGGCAGTAGCAACAGAATGTGAAAAAGCAGCAGATAAAGCAGGTTATCTGCTGCTGATGCTTACATCCTTAGGTGATCCAGAGCTTGAAAAAAAGCAGTTAATGAAGTTATATGAGCAGCAGGTGGATGCAATTATTGTTGTAGGTGGTGTGATTGACCGTATTGCAGTGGATGAAGAATATGTAGAACAGCTTAATCATATCTTGGAAAGTACACCGATCATTGCAACAAATCGCCCTGTAGGAGTCAGAAATTGTAAAATTCATCTTGATGAGGGCGGCAGCATGGATCTGGCGATGGACTACTTATTTAGCCTTGGCCATGAAAAGATTGCAACAATTGGCGGACGAAAGGATGCGAAATCTACACTGGAAAAGCGTATGCGATATCGCACAATGCTTAGGCAAAGAGGAATTGTATATCGTGAAGATTATATATTCGATTCCATTGATTATTCCAATGAGAGCGGTTACGACTGTACGAAAGAACTTTTAAAAAATCCAGATCGACCAACAGCAATAGTGGCAATCAACGATTTTACGGCAGCAGGTGTGCTTAGGGCAATTCATGATGAGGGACTTCGTGTTCCGCAGGATATTTCAGTAGTAGCATTTGATAATACGTATTTGTCAGGTGCATTGACACCAGCATTGACATCAGTAGGAGCCAACTATACAGAGTTTGCAAAGCATCTTGTAGATGCAGCAATCCGTGCATCAGAGAACGAGACATGCCCTGAGGACTATATGGTTCCTGTTGGAATCAGTGTAAGGGATTCCTGCGCACATGTGCCTGAAGAAAATCTTTGAGGAATATGAAAGTGGTTTCATAAGGCTGAAGGAAGACGGAAAATAGATAAAATAGGCTAGTATAACAAGAAATCAAGGAGTGACATATGTTCACTCCTATTTTAATTGTGAAATATGCACAATTAAGAGACTTTTATATTGGCAAGTTCTCACAAAAATGTGAGAATGCGCAAAAATATGTTGACATATCGGGTAAAAAATATATAATAAAGCTATGAAAAGGGTTTCAGCAAGGATAGTTGAAATGCACGAATGAAGCCTCACCTTTCTGATAGAAAATATACATAATGTGACACGAATTTATTTTTTTATGAGAAAGATGAAAGCGGTTTCATAAATGCGTCAAAATAAACTTATAAACCATGAGCGCAGCAGGGGCTGAAATTCAAACTTTATTCTTTATTATTATTAAGGAGGGTAACATGGGAAAGACAACATCAACTTTACCCCAGTATCAGTACAAGAAAAAGCATGGTTTTTTCTACAATTTGAAAAAATACCGTGTACTGACACTTATGTGTGTGCCGGCAATCGTATTCTTCTTTGCATTTAACTACATGCCGCTTCCAGGTATCTATGTGGCATTCGTTAAGTACAATTACAGAGACGGTATTTTCGGAAGTAAGTTTGTGGGTCTGAAGAACTTTGAGTTTTTGATGCAGTCCGGAAAGCTGCTTGGTCTGACTAAGAACACAGTGCTCTATAACTTGGCCTTCATTTTCTTTGGAAATGTAATTGCGATGTTTATGGCAGTTTTGTTAAATGAGATCCACAATAAGTATTTTAAGAAGGTTTCACAGACATTGATGTTCCTTCCGTACTTTATCTCACAGGTTCTTGTTGGATTCCTTGTATTCAACCTGTTAAACTATGATACCGGATTTATAAATGGTATTTTAGTAAAGCTTGGATTTGAAAGATGGCAGCCATATTCAGATAAGAGTGCATGGCCGCCGATCATGATTATTGTATACCTGTGGCAGGTAACTGGATATAACTCAGTTGTATACTTCGCATCTATCTGCGGTATTGATACTTCTATCATCGAGGCAGCAAGAGTGGATGGTGCAAACTGTTTTCAGAAGATTCGCTACATCATCCTGCCGAGTCTTAGAAGTACGATTGTTATCTTACTTTTGTTCGCACTTGGCGGTATCGTAAAAGGAAACTTCGGTTTATTTTACAACATTGTTGGTACAAACCCGCTTCTATATGATACGACCGATATTATTGAAACGTATGTGTATCGAAGCACAATTACAGATTTTAACTTCTCAACGGCATCTGCAGTAGGTTTGTATCAGTCAATCATCGGATTCTGTATCGTTATGGCAAGCAACTTTGCTGTTAAGAAGATCGATCCTGAGTACGCATTATTCTAAGGAGGGAGAAAGAAATGGCAAAATCGACAGTAAAAGGTACGAAAATCAAGCTGGATCGCTCCGATATTATCATCCGTACAATAGGATATGTAGTAGTTACACTTTATGCACTGGCCTGTGTGCTTCCATTTTTGATCATTATCGGAACATCATTTACAGCAGAGGAAGTTATTCGTACAGAGGGTGCACAGCTGTTTCCGAAGCAGTTTACAACAAAGGCATATGAGATGGTTCTTCAGGGAGGTGCAATCTGGAAGTCATACGGACTGACTATCACGATGACCTTAACTGGTACACTTGTTGGTCTGGGCATCATTTCCATGACAGGATATGCTTTGCAGAGAAAAGATTTCCCATTCCGCAATGCAATTTCGTTTTACATCTACTTTACTACATTGTTTTCAGCAGGTCTGGCTCCGTACTACCTGTTAATGACACAGACCTACAAGCTGCAGGATAACTACTTAGCAGTATGGTTACCGCTTTTGATGTCTTCATGGCTGATTATTTTGATGAAGAACTTTGTAAAGTCAATACCGCACGAGATCACGGAGTCTGGTAAGATCGACGGTGCAGGTGATATGAAGATCTTCACCGCATTGATTCTTCCAATGTTAAAGCCGGCACTTGCAACAATCGGTCTGTTCCTTGCAATCGGTTATTGGAACGAGTGGTATCAGTCCTCTCTGTTCTTAAGTGAGAAGATGAGCGTTTATCCGTTACAGTACACACTGTATAAGGTTGTAAATAAGGTAAACAGCTTAAAGAGTACCGTAGCAGGTCAGTATGTAGATTTGTCCGACCTTCCGTCTAATGGACTGAAGATGGCAAATGCAATCTTGGCAACCGGACCGGTTATCTTGATCTATCCGTTTGTACAGCGCTACTTTATTGGTGGTATTACCGTCGGAGCTGTAAAGGGTTAATAGACGGCACATTTGTTATGATTAATAGCAGGAAAACCTGCATTAATAGATACTTAATTTAAAAAGAGAGCAAGCGAGGCTAAAGGCTCGCACAAAGAAGGAGGACTTTAATATGAAGAAGAAGTTTCTTGCATCCGCATTGGCAGCATCTATGGTTGGAACAATGTTTGCAATGCCGACATTCGCAGAGGAAGAGTCTAGTAGCGCAGTAGCAGAGGAGGCTACTAGCGCAGCAGAAGAGGGTACAAGTGCAGCAGGAGAGACTGCTGAAACACCAAATTATGATGATGTCTGGGCAGAGAAGTGGGCAGACGTTGATACATCTGAGCATGTAGTGATCAATTACATGACTACTGGTGATGCACCGACAAATGATGCAACACAGAAGATGTTAGATGAGCTGAATGCAATCCTGACCGAGAAGGTTAATGCAGAGCTGCAGATCTACTACATTGGCTGGACCGATTATCTTTCAAACTACAACCTGACTTTGGCTCGTATGGATGGTTCTGTAGATTTAGTTGGTACTGCTACTGACTGGCTGGATGCATGGCCAAATGCAAAGAATGGTGCTTTCCTTGAGTTAAGTGATGAGATGCTTGAAAAGTACGCACCAGTTACATATGAGACCGTTCCGCAGGAAGACTGGGATCTGTGTAAGTACAACGATAATATCTATCTGATGCCAGAGGACAATTATGCACAGTGGACTAATCATGGTTTTGCATATCGTCTTGACTGGGCAAAGGAAGCTGGTCTTGAGAATGGTGTTCACAGCTGGGAAGATATGACAACATACTTTAAGTATGTGTGCGAGCATAAGGATGAGCTTGGTGTTGTAACACCTTGGGATTCTGATGGTACACAGTATGCTACCATGGCAGGTGGTTGGGTTTCTTCCCACAGCGACTTTGTAGCAATTGATGGTCTTGCAGCAGCAGCTTACTGGGGTGGTACAAAGGATGATCTGTATACGATTATCAGCCCAATGTATACCGATACCGATATGATGGTTGAGTTTGCAAAGATGATGAAAGAATGGGATGAGATGGGCGTTTGGAAGACAGACGTTTTAAACAACACTTCATCCGATAACAGAGAAGACTTCAAGCTTGGAAAGACCGCAGCTGAGCAGCATCATACTCAGACTTGGACCGATCTGGTAAGTAAGACTCCAGAGAATGTACCGGGTGCTGAGGTAGGCTTCTTCTGGTTTGGTGAGGAAGAACAAAATGTTGTTTCTCTGAATATCACTCATGGTGCAATGGCTGTTTCCTATGGTTCTGAGAACCCACAAAGAGCACTTATGGTTTATGATTTACTTAGAAATGATGCAGAGTGCTATGATTTAATCAACTATGGTCAGAAGGGTGTTCAGTGGGATCTTGATGATGAAGGTCTTCGTATTACACCAGATTCCTATGATCCAGATACACAGCAGATCGTAACCAACTTCTGGTGGGGACGTAATGATCTCTTAGAGCTTCGTGATGCCACAAAGGATTGGGATAAGATTGATGAGCTGTATAAGGAATATGATGAAGTAACTATTACTTATCCATATGGTAAATTTGTTGCCAATGTTGATGATATCCAGTCCTACATCAACAATATCAACGAAGTTAACACCAACTACATGAAGCAGATCGCATTCGGTAAGTACACTGGCACCGCAGAAGAGATCGTTGCTGAGTATCAGCAGGCTTTAAAGGATGCAGGTATGGATATCGTTATCGAAGAGCTTCAGAAGCAGTTAAATGAAGTTTATGGTGATGCAGAATAATAAAATGAAATAGCAACTACCCACAGTAATGGGTCAGTAAACGCGTAAAGGGCGGGGTGACCTTTGGTCATCCTGCTCCTTTTTGTTATAATAATGTAAATGGGACGAGACGGCTGATCTTTACGAAGGCAAAAGTCAGCGTCGAGAACCTTTAGAAAGAGGAGTAATGATGACACATACATTTGAAATTAAAGATAATTTTTATCTGGACGGCAAGCCATTTCAGATCATTTCCGGTGGCATTCACTATTTCCGTGTTGTTCCGGAGTACTGGAAGGATCGTCTGGAAAAATTAAAAGCAATGGGATGCAATACGGTTGAGACTTACATTCCCTGGAATATGCATGAACCAAATAAGGGCGAGTTCCATTTTGACGGAATGCTTGACATTGCAAAATTTGTAAAAACAGCACAGGAGTTAGGTCTGTGGGTGATTATTCGTCCATCACCATATATCTGTGCAGAGTGGGAGTTTGGCGGATTGCCGGCTTGGCTTTTGGCAGAGGATGGCATGAAGCTTCGCGGCTGCTACAAGCCATTCTTAGATCATATTCGTTCTTATTATAAAGAGCTGTTCAAGATTTTATCACCGCTTCAGGTAAACTATGGCGGACCAGTCATCATGATGCAGGTAGAAAATGAGTATGGCTATTATGGTGATGATACAGAGTATCTTGAGACAATGAAGCAGATCATGATTGATTTTGGTACTGTTGTACCGCTTGTAACTTCAGATGGACCTATGCATGAGTCTCTTTCTTGTGGTCACTTAGAAGGTGCTCTTGCGACTGGAAACTTTGGTTCACGCACCGAGGAACGCTTTGAAATATTGAAGCAGTATACAAATGGCGGTCCTTTAATGTGTACCGAGTTCTGGGTTGGCTGGTTTGACCATTGGGGCAATGGCGGCCATATGAGAGGAAATCTTGAGGAGAGCACCAAGGATTTGGATAAGATGCTTGAGCTTGGTCATGTCAACATTTACATGTTTGAGGGCGGCACAAACTTTGGTTTTATGAATGGATCTAATTATTATGATGAGCTGACACCAGATGTCACTTCTTATGATTATGATGGTGTGCTTACAGAGGCTGGTGATATCACAGAGAAATATCGTCGCTATCAGGAAGTTATCCGCAAGTATGCACCAATTCCAGAAGTTACATACAGCACAAAGATTGAGAAGAAGGCATATGGAACACTGACAGCAGATGCAAAGGTTGGTCTGTTTGAGTCCTTAGAGGATCTTTCAGCACCAGTGAAATGCAAGTTCCCTACCTCCATGGAGCGTTTAGGACAAAATTATGGATATATTTTGTATCACACGAAGCTTGAAAAAGAGCAGAACATCGAGCGGATTCGTTTGTATGAGGCAAATGACCGTGCAAATCTCTTTGTCGATCAGAAACCGCTTATAACGCTTTATGACAGACAGCTGCTTTCTGAGGCAAAGGCAGGAGAGGATTTTTCTAAGGAAGATGGAAAGCCAGTTACCTTCAAGAAGGGTGCACCGCTTGATATTCTTGTTGAGAACATGGGACGTGTAAACTTCGGACCAAGAATGGAGCATCAGAGAAAGGGTATTGATGGCCATGTTCAGATTAATGGACATACTCATCTGAACTGGGAAGAATATTGTCTGCCGCTTGACAACATCGAAAAGCTCGATTATACAAAGGGCTATACTAAAGGACTTCCGGCGTTCTATCATTTTACATTAGATGTAGAAGAAAAGGGAGATACCTTCCTCGATTTTGAAGGCTGGGGCAAAGGATGCATTTTCTTGAACGGATTTAACCTGGGACGATTCTGGGAGATCGGACCACAGAAAAGACTTTATATTCCGGCACCGCTGTTAAAAGAAGGGCGAAATGAAATCGTCGTATTCGAGACAGACGGCAAACAGCCGGGAACAATAACCTTAAAAGATGAGCCGGATATCGGCTGATGAAGCTGGGGCGGACATTGTAATGTGTTTCGCCCTTTTTTAATAGGAGGAAACAATCATGGATAGAACATATATTACACTGAACGAGAACTGGAAATTTCACTACGGCGAGGTGCCGGAAGGCTGGTACAAGGGCTATGACGACAGTGCGTGGACGAGCGTTACGCTGCCGCATGACTGGTCTGTACACATGCCGTTTGAGCAGACTAATTCCAGCGGAACTGGATATTTAAGCGGAGGCATTGGATGGTATCGCGTGCGTTTTTCTCTGCCAGAGGAATACAAAGGAAAGCGCATAAGAGTTGTATTTGATGGAATCTATAAAAATAGTAGAATATGGTGTAACAGCTATCACATCGGAAAGCGTCCTTATGGTTATACACAGATCAGCTATGATATTACTGACTTTGTTCAGTTCGGTGCGATTGATAATGAGATTACTGTGCGTGTATGCCATACTGATTTAGCAGATTCACGTTGGTTTACAGGCTCTGGTATTTACCGCAAGGCATACCTTGTAGTGGAGGAGCCGATTCATGCTGTATGGAATGGTGTTGCCTTTCGCGTATCCAGAGCGGATGAGCAGTCTGCCGCCGTGCATGCAGATGCTGAGCTTGCAAATGAGATGGATGAGCGTGTGATTGGAACGCTTACTGCTAGTTTGAAGCTTTGTGGAAGCGAGGATGAACCAGTTGTCTTTGCGAGAGTACCAGCTGCAATGGAGGCACACGAAAAGAAAACCTTCTATTTAAATGGAATGATCGCACAGCCAAAGCTTTGGTCCTGCGAGAAGCCGGATTTATACGAGCTTTGCATTTCCTTTGAGACGGAAGAGGGAAATGCGATTGTATTGGATCAAGAGCGTGTCGGTATTCGTACCTTTGTGTTTGATCCCGATTATGGATTTTTCTTAAATGGCAAGGAAACGAAGTTTAAGGGTGTGTGCGTTCATCACGATGGTGGCTGCCTGGGTGCAGCGATGTACCGCGAGGTTTGGCTTCGTCGTCTGCTAAAGTTAAAGGAGGCAGGCTGCAATGCGATTCGCTGCAGTCACAATCCACATATGCCAGAGCTGTATGATCTGTGCGATGAGCTTGGACTTTTGATGATGGATGAGGCATTCGATGAGTGGGAAAATCCGAAGAATAAATGGTCTACCGGTCATAATGTATATCCGCCAAAGCATGAGGGCTACGCAGAAGATTTCCCAGAGTGGCATGAGCGTGATCTCGCTGATATGGTACGTCGTGACCGCAACCATCCAAGCATTGTGATGTGGAGCATTGGAAATGAGATCGACTATCCGAATGACCCATATTGTCATCCATTGTTTGAGTCAATGACCGGAAATAACGATGCAAACAAGCCAGCAAAGGAGCGTCAGTATGACCCAGATAAGCCAAATGCAGAGCGTCTGAGTGTCATTGCAAAAGAGCTGGCAGCGATTGTGCGTACACAGGATACCACAAGGCCAGTTACATTGGCAGCAGCTTTCCCGGAACTATCATCTCATATTGGATTTTTTGATGCACTTGATGTTGTTGGCTATAACTATAAGGAGCATTTGTATGAGGAAAGCCACAAACGTTTCCCAGACAAGCCATTTTTAGGCAGCGAAAATGGCGGCGGCTATGAGCAGTGGTGTGCGGTGCGCGATAATGCATATATTAGCGGACAGTTCTTGTGGACTGGAATTGATTATCTTGGTGAGGCGCATGGCTGGCCGATTCACGGTTCATCAGCTGGGTTAATGGATCTTGCAGGCTTTGAGAAGCCGGGCTTTTATCGAAGAAAGGCATTTTGGAGCACCGAACCGTACGTTTGCATCCTGACGCGTCCGGATGATGGTGATGAGCATGAGTGGAGACCGTGGAATGCACATTGGAATTATACGGACGGAGAAAATGTCGTTGTACGCGTATTCACAAATGTGCAAAAAGAAACTATTTCTCTTAGTATAGTTGGTATTGATGGTGAAAAGTCATTGCACGATGGAACATATCTTGAAAAAGAAGGCTGCACCGAATGGCGTTTTGCTTATGAGCCAGGTGTACTAAAGGCAGTGTGCGGCAAGGCAGAGTACAGCATTCAGACAGCAGGAAAAGCAGTCGAGGTGTCTGCAAATGTATGGCATGTAGAAGAAACTATAAATAAGGAAGAAGTGATGCAAATCGAGGTTTCAATCACCGATGAAAATGGTGTTCTTGCGGCAGAAGATCTGGAAATCACGGCAGAGGTCATCGGAGGAACACTTCTCGGACTGGAAAACGGTGATTTAGCAGACCTAACTCCATACTGCGAGTCACACAGAAAGACACACAACGGCAGATTGATTGTCTATGTAAAGCCAAAAGAAGATGTAAAGGTATGCATCAGCTGCCAGGCATTAGACAAAAGAGTGTGGATTGAATAGTAATATGATACCAGGGGCAAAAGCTCCAAAAGCCGTTCGTGCTTGCACGATTAGGTTTTGGAGCTTGGGACCCGCAAAAACATGAGGATGCAGCGATTTTCAAAGAAAATCAGCGAATCCGAATGTTTTTAGAATTGCGAAAGTTGCATCGCAACGGAGCAATTCGTGGGTATCAGTTGGGGGTAAAATACCTTTTGACCCCAATATCGTAATATGTCAACAAAGAGAAATTACTATGGCTGCGGCGGTATAACCAATATTGCGGAAAATTCATGTATAAGGAGAGATGCCGCCGCGGCATCTCTGAGCAAAAAATATCAAGAGGTGTCTGCATCAGAACTGAGCTTAGGGAAATGGAAAATGGCAATATACCATGGAAGAAAATGATATCTGTCTGATCATTTTTGAGCAACCGCAGAAAGCACGGCAATTACTAGAAGCGTATCAGAAAAAGTATCGAAAAAAATCGTAACTTGAGGAACAATTTTTAAAGAAAATGCAGACCATTCTTCTGATGCAGGCGTACAAAAAACGTTTTGAGAGCAAGAACGTTGATGTTGAACATGAAAAATCAGAGGGAGAAAATCTGGTGGAAAGCGCACGGCAGACGGTACTATGTACATTACCCGATGAAATTGTCTGTTTCTTATCGGCAAGACAGAGGAAGCTATGCAGATGCACAAAAAGGTTGCCGACTATGTAAAACAGGCAAAGTTTGAACCAAAGGTTCAGATTGAAATTGGACTGACACTCAAAATGCTTAGAAAAGCAATGGGATTGTCAGCGGCAAAGGTATCGGCTGCGAATCCAGACCATCTGACTGCGCGACAGATAGAGAAAATAGAGGCGGGAACGCACAGACCTTCTGGCAGAAATTATGAAATGCTCATGCAGTTTTATCATAAGACGGGACTAGAAGGGCAGCTGTTACTTGAGACTGATTCGCTGGAAGTGTTGCACCATAGACAGGAAATTGTTGACTTCATTATACGCGAAGAATGGGATAACGCATGGGAAAGTTTTCAGAGCTTTAAGGAAAAACTGGATGTGAACGTGCCATTAAATCGGCAGGAAGTGCTGTTTATGGAAAGCGATATTTTGTATAAGCGAAAGGGACACTACGATTGGCTGATGCAAATGCGCTCAGGGCGATTTCGATATTGTATGGCAAAGATTGTATCAGCAGTGATTGGTGGAGTCGTGCTCTATCTAATAAGCGTATTGCTATTTTTTGCACTGTGCTTGATTTTGGTTTCAGGAGTGAGAAGTGGAAGTACAGTGGAGTCAATTACACATCTATTCGTATCAACTGAATGCTATTGGTATCGTGTGGTATCAGCGATTGGCTATTATCCAATGGTGATATTGTTTGCATTTCAATATTTTCTCCAATTTTGAAAAGAAAATCAGAAAATCATATAAAAGTTATCTGTTTTTTGGTAGTTTTATTTTGCATATATGCTAAAATAATGTTAAGGGTAAAAAGATTTTCACGATGCCTGAAAAGTAGGCATAATAGGTAATTGCGAAACTTGCGATGCTCGTTTGTACTCTTGAACTTAAACAGGGAAGAATTAGATCTGCATGCAGAGTCTTTTCATTTTGAGTCCGGCGCCCTGCAAGACACAGATTATCCTTGATGTGATTGATATCTCTTTCCACTACAGTTCTGATTTTATAGGTATCATCCCATTCTTCGGTTCCACGGATTGTCCCGGGATAAGCACGAAGGTTCTTTTCAGGATATATGTATACCATGCGACCGCATTTGGAGGAAGTACACGGGTTTTCACAAAAACATTGGCGATGTGCTTTTCGAGTCGTCTTGTCATAGACCCATTTCATTTTTGGACAGACAAACTTGAAAGTTGGTATACCGCTTCGTAAGTTTGATTTACTGCCCTCGGGTTTCATAGGCAGAGAAGGGTCGTGAGGGCAACAGGGAACACCATTTTCATTAATGGAATAATCCTTATTTTCAAGACCCGATCTTGCATTCAGAGGGATATAAGCTTTCGAGAAATGTTTATCATCACCAAAGGTGTCACCGGTAAGGAGACTCTTATAAAGCTCAACGGTATCAAAAGCCGCATCTGCTAGGAAGGTTTTCGGATTAATTAGCGGATGTTTGGAAAAGAAGTCTTTCAGTGTTGGAATCAAAAGCTTTGAATCATGAACATATTTATCTTCGTCAGGGGAATCGGATTTCTTTTTGACAATGATATCCGGATGAGACAGCATAAGTTCTTTGTTATAAAAAGAGATATGTCGGATACTGCCCAGCCCGTTAGTGACAATGCCAAATTTGAAGACATAGCAAAAATGCCCATTGATATATAGCTGTTTGATCTCAGGATTAGCAGAGGCATGGGAAGGCATGGAGCCATAGGCAGCCTTGTAGAGATCATAAGATTTATCAAAGCCATGAGCTTTCGCAGAGTCAATTGCCTGGCAGATAGGTTCGGTAACATCAACAAGCTTATCGAATACGAACTGTAAGTCATCTAAAAAGTCCTGTTTGAAACGTGTGATTTTGGAAGCGTCAGGGACTTTGGTAAAGCCGCAGAACTCACGAAGCGGTTTTGAATAAGTGAGAAAAGTCAAGAGAAGCTGATCTGTAGGGATAGAGAAAATACGTTGTATAATCAAAGCCCACAGGAAAGCTTGCAAAGGGTATTTACGGGTTCTGCCCGTCGATGCATAGAAATGATTTCTGAAAGAAATCGGAATAAACTCATCAATATCGATATGGGTTTCCAATAGAGAAAGAAACGCAGGTTTGTCATTTCCAAATTTTTCCCGGCAATCTGAAAAAATATCTGCCAAAGAAAGCTGTTTATATGGTATCATAGGTATCAGAATAACTCCTTTCCTGGATAGTGGATTTTAGTTTTTGGCAACTCTATTATACCATATCCGGTGAGGAGTTATTTGTTTTCGGTAACAAAAAATACCGTATTTATGCGGCTTGTGGCGTTTCGCAAACGCCTGAGTAGGCATAAAAATGAAAGGAGAGAGACTGAAGAATGAGAACAGTAAAAAATTTCAAGTGTCTGATGCGAGATGGAGTTTTGTTGGCAACAGATTTGTATCTGCCGGATGAGGAGGGAGCATATCCGGTGATTCTGATGCGGACGCCGTATAATAAAAATGGTTTTTGCAATGATCCGCTGTACAGTCACTATGATGAGTATGTTGCAAAAGGATATGTAGTTGCTATTCAGGACTGCCGAGGAACTTGTGCTTCTGAAGGAAAGATTAATCTGAACGGAGGAAATGAGAAGGATGACGGTTATGATACGATAGAGTTTCTGGCTGCACAGCCTTTCTGTGACGGGAATGTAGGAACATTTGGACTGTCTTATTTCGGGTATACTCAGGCGGCAGCAGCCTTTGGGACACCGCCTCATCTGAAGGCTGCCTGCCCGTTTATGTGCGGTTCCCTGGCATCTTTTGGAACGAGCAGGATGCAGACGATTGCAAGCTTCCATCTGGGATGGGCATACGGACAGCTTCTGGAACGAGCAGATACCTATTTTCCGGATGAAGAATTTAGAAAACAGATTGTACCGGTGCTCAGAGAGAATTATGAAAAGCTGGGAGAATACAGCAGAGTTCTTCCGATGAATCAGAATCCGGCGGCGCTTATTTCAGGAGTGCCTATGCTGAGGGATTATATTGATTTGGTAGAGGGGGTCGAGAAGAAAGAGTTCTGGGACAGCATTAACAGTCCGATGTCCTATGATGCAATGCACACAGCGATGCTTTTCGGAACAGGATGGATGGACGGAGCCTGCAACAGCACGATTGAAAATTTCATGGCAGCCCGTAGATCAGAGGACGCATATACAAGAGAAAATGCTCGTCTGTTGATTGGCCCGTGGACACATGGCGGCGTTTTACCGTCACAGATCGAGGATATCAATTTCGGGGATGAGAATACCGGAGAAAATCAGGATGTGGCCGGAATGATGCTGCGCTGGTTTAATCGCTATTTGAAGAATGAGAAAGATGATTGCTTTGATGGCAGGGTTCGCTATTTTATTATGGGAAGCAACGATTGGCATACTTCGCAGGAATGGCCGCCGCGTGAAGCTGATCCTGTCAGATGGTATCTGTCTGAAGGAGGAAAGCTTGAAAAAGCGATTCCGAAGGCAGGTGAGATAAAAATGATTTATGATCCGGAGAATCCCGCTCCGTCGGCACTGGTTGATCAGAAAAAACGGTCGCTTATGGCTGACTGGTCTGAGATATCGGGACGTGAAGATGTGGTTGAGTTTGCGTCTGATGTTCTTGAGGAGGATATGACGATAGCCGGAAGTCTGAATATGTGTCTGTATGCAGCTGCAGATGTGCCGGATACGGACTTTGTATGCAGACTTACAGATATTGCACCGGACGGATACCAGAGGCAGATAGCAGTCGGATATGTTCGGGCACGTCATCGCAAGGGACTGTTTCAAAATGATTTCCTGACACCGGGAGAGACTGTCTGCTATGAGTTTGGGCTTGGTCATACCGGGTATTGTATGGAGAAGGGGCATGCTATCGGAGTACAGGTGATGGGAAGTCTGTTCCCTGCAATAAACAGGAATCTTAACACGACAGAACCGCCTGCACTGGGAAGCACCTGGCAGATTGCCCATGACAGAATCTTCTTCGGGGGAAAGTGTGCATCCTGTATCGAGATTCCGGTACTGAGAGGGTGAGGTCAGAAATCATCGGGAGGCAATATGAAGACGTGTTCGATAAAGAAATATATGTATCTGGGGTCTGCTTTGGTTTCTGCAATAATATTAATTGGTTGTTTAACTTTTGGAATTTATACAATCCATCAATATAAAGGAAGCTATCAAAAGGAGCATGAACTTCAGACAAAAAGTAATATACAGAGATTGAATAAGGACATTGCTTCTATGCAGTCGTATCTGAACAATGTTTTTACAGACAATGAGATGTATCAGACATTGCGAAGGCCGGGTATAACTCAGGCACAGTGGATGTCAGCAGCGTATCATCTGAACAAAGTATTTCGTGCAGGAGCAGATATACTTGATTATTTTGGCGGGGTGTTTTTTTATGATACTTCACTGGACATGATGCGCAGTGAGTTCAGCCAGATGCCGACAGATATCTTTGAATATCGGCTGAATGAAGCGTTGAAAGATGAAGTGCATGCAAAGACAGCAGATGCATCGTATGTGCATGAGATTTTTCAATATAAAGAAAGAACCTTTTTGCTGTATCTGTTTAAAAACAGAAATATTTGTCTGGGTTATATGATCAGTTTGTCTGATTATTTCAGCCTCCCGAATAATATGCAGCTGTTGATATTTCAGGAGGACGGATCACAGATTCTTTCCAAAGGAAATTTGCTGATAGAGGGAGATGTCAGTTTATCTTCTGTGAACAGGAGTGCTCCGATGCCTTATCTGATTGCAGGGGGAGAGGTCGATGCATGTCATCTGTATGCTGCCTTTGTCAGAGAAGAAGAGGAATTGTCCATAGGGAAAAAGAAAGAATTTTTAATTCTTTTTTTGCTGGTTCCTGTTTTGTGCTTTGCAGGGTTGTTTCAAATATACAAGTTATTTGTAAAAACAATTTATCAGCCGATTGACTATGTAGTTGGTCGTCTGGAACAAATGAAGGATCAGGAAATAAAAACAGAGACTGTAGCAAAATCAGTGAAGCTCAAAGAGGTTGAGCTGATTAACAGAAAACTAGATGAACTGTTCTTAGAAATAGAACAGCTGCAAAGAGAGAAATACAGGAAGGAGGGAGAAGCGAATGCAGCGAGGCTGCAATATTATCAGCTGCAGATTCGTCCGCATTTTTACCTGAATTGTCTGACTATACTGGATTCGCTGCTGAACGAAAATAATACTGATACAGTAAGGCAGATGATATATCTGATGTCGGATCATATCCGTTATACCTTTCGCGACTCCTCTAGTATGGTTACGCTGGAGGAGGAGACAGAGGAAATTCGTGCATACACTGAAATATATATGATTCGAAACAGTATGCCGATTCTTCTGCAGATGTACATCGGTGAACTGGAAAAGTCTATCCGGGTGCCGATTTTGAGTATACAGACGTTTGTGGAAAATGCCATTAAGTATGCACTTAGGTCAGACCGTGTACTTTCAATTGAGGTAAAGGTAATGCATGTAGAAGTAGATGGTACGAACTACCTGAAGATTTCAATTGCTGATAACGGACCGGGATTTCCGGAGGAAAAACTGCAGGTGTTGAATCAGAAAGTAACAGAATTTCAGTACAATTCCACACAGGTCGGAGTCGATAATATTAAATATCGAATGTATTTGATTTATGGTGGAGAGGCAAAACTATATTTTTACAATAAGCTATTGGGAGGGGCAGTGACTGAAATGCTGCTGCCGGAAAGGAAATATGAATTTACTGATTGTTGATGACGAAGGTATGATTCGAAGGATGGTGTATTCGCAGCTGATGGAGATGAATCTTGGAATGGAGCGGATTGATACTGCGGACAGTTCGAGAGAGGCAAGAGCCAGAATGGCAGAATACATGTATGATATTATTCTTTGCGATATCGTTATGCCTGAAGAAAACGGAATTCATTTCGCAAAGTGGGTATTAGAAAGGCATCCCCAAATTAAATTTATATTTCTGACAGCGTATGCGGATATAAACTATATGAAAGAAGCAATATCAATGCAGTCTTTTGATTATGTACTGCAGCCTATAAGCAGTGAAGAACTGAGAGGTGTAGTAGAGCGGGCAATTACGCAGATAAAAATAGAAAAAAAGAATCAGGAGCTGATAAGCCAGGGAAGATTTTTTGCAGAACGCGAGGATACAATTCTTGATGCAAGGGTAATTCGTTATTTGGAGGGGAAAAAGGAAGATTCGGGATATCTCCAGAGACTCATCACCAAAAACAGTATATATGCTCCTGAAGATTGTGTATATATGCCTGTCCTGGTACAGGTGCAGAAATCTCAGAAAAAGCTTGAGGAGATTGAGCATCCGCTGATGCGAAGTATATATCAGAATATCCTTAGTGAGCTGTTTGAATCGTTGTTGGTTTCTGAAATAGTGCTGCTTGAAGAAGAGGAGAATGATTTCTTTGTGCTGATGTATTGGCAGAGAAAGAGAGCATACACTGTGGAAAAAATTCTGGAACGTCTGGAAAGCTTTCGCGTGTTGTTTTATAAGCTGCTGCAGACACAGATTGCTGTGTACTGCGGCGATATTTGTGAGGCAGAAAATCTTGCAGAAAAAAGCAGACCTTTGTTTTCTGCGCTTAAAAATAATGTTCGCAGAGGAAGCAGAGTATTTCACATCAGCGAGATGGAGGATAGCATACCAAGCCGTTCCTTTGAAGTACAGATAAAGACATGGAAGAAGCTTCTTGATGAAAAGCAGTTTTTCTCATTCAAAGAAAGTATTTTATATTATATTCGAGAGGGAAGCACTCAGAGCAGTATGAATGCTGACACCATGATAAAAATGCATCAACAGATAACAGAACTTCTTCTTGTGTATTTAGTAAACCATCAGATTAGCAGTGACATGATATTTGATAAAAGTCTTCCTTATCTGACATATATGACATCATGGCAGGATTTGGATAAATTTGAAAGAGCTCTGACGCATATCACAAAAAAGATGCAGGAATCTTCAGGTGTGCCGGATAACAGGAATGCAGTGGAGGAGGCAACAAACTATATCAGACAAAATCTGGACAGGGAATTGTCTGTCGCAGAGATTGCGGATCATGTGGGAATGAACAAGGAGTATTGCACGAAGCTGTTTAAAAAGAGCACCGGATATACCCTGAAGGAGTATATTGTAAATGAAAAAATGAAAGCAGCAAAAACGCTGCTTTCTACTACTGAGCTGCCTATAACGCTAATATCAAGCCATGTTGGCTACGGTAATTATAGTAATTTCACCAGGAGCTTTAAGCAGATAACCGGTATGACTCCGCTTGAGTACAGAAAGCAAAAGTAAAACAGAAAATGCAACATAATATATCTGTTTTTTTATATTTATCCGGAAAACCTTTTAATATAATTGGATGTATCAGACAACGGCATGGGGAACGTAATATTTTTATATGACAATGCTGAAGTTAATTCGTGGAAAGGACAGATGGATTTATGACAAAAACAGGTAAGTTAACAAAAGAGGAACGGGTATTGAAACGTAAAAGTATCAGAAAACGGGTGATTAAATATTTGCCGTTGTATCTATGTGCGCTTCCGGGATTTATATACCTGATTATCAACAATTATCTTCCGATGGGAGGCCTGATTCTGGCTTTTAAGAAGTACAGCTTTGCAAAGGGGATTATTGACAGTCCATGGAATGGCATAAGTAACTTTACATTTCTTTTTAAATCAAAATGGGCTGGGATTATGTTCCGCAATACGATCGGATATAATCTGGTATTTCTGGTGACCGGAACTGCTTTTGCAGTCTTTGTGGCGATTATTCTTGGTGAGATTCGAAAGAAATTTGCACAGCAGGCATACCAGACAATCATTTTGATTCCTCATCTGGTGAGTACGGTTCTGATCGGATATCTGGTATATGCTTTTCTTTCCAGCACCAATGGGTTTGTAAATAAGGGAATTTTGGAGCCTTTGGGATATGAAGGTGTTGAATGGTATACAGAGGCAAAATACTGGCCGTTTATTCTGACTATCGTGCAGCTGTGGAGAAGCTTTGGATTCCAGAGTATTGTCTATTTTGCAACAATTATCGGATTTGATAAATCTTACTATGAGGCAGCTGTGGTGGACGGCGCATCTGTATGGAAGCAGATCACCCAAATTACGCTTCCGCTTTTGAAGCCGACAGTTATTATTCTTACGATCATGTCACTTGGAAGAATGTTTGCGTCTGACTTCGGGTTATTCTATCAGGTTCCGCAGGACAGCGGATTGCTCTATACAGCGACTACAACCATTGATACCTTCGTATATCGCGCGTTGATGCAGGATCATGATATAGGAAGATCTCTGGCAGCCGGATTTATGCAGTCCATTCTCGGATTCTGCGTGGTTATGATCACTAATTTGACTGTTCGCAAGATTGAGCCGGACAGCGCATTGTTTTAGGACAGGGAGGTATATAAAATGGCCGGTACAAATAAAGCATTTCGCATTGCTGCGAACATAATAATGATAATTCTTGCCCTATGCAGTATACTGCCTTTCATTTTGCTTTTTTCTGCTTCTATTACGGATGAGGCAACATTAACTCAGTACGGATATTCATTTATTCCGCGAGTGATTAATTTCAGGGCATATGAGTATCTGTTTCAATCAATAGGAAAGATTGCAAGGGCATATAGTATTACGGTTATTGTTACTCTGATCGGAACCGTGATCAATGTTACAATGACTCTTTTTTTGGCATATCTGCTGTCAAAGAAGGATCTTCCGGGAAGAAGCTTTTTATCGTTTTTTATCTTTTTTACCATGCTGTTTTCCGGAGGTATGGTACCCTCCTACATCGTATGGAGTCAGTATATGGATGTTGGGGATTCTTTGTTGGGACTGATTTTGCCCAATCTTGCACTTGGTGCATACAATGTTATCCTGATGAGAACGTATTTTACTACGAATGTGCCTCAAAACATATTGGAAGCTGCCGAAATGGATTCCTGCAGTCAGCTTGGAATTCTGTTTCGAATTTCAATTCCGTTGTCAAAGCCGATGATTTCGACAGTTGCATTGTTTTCCGCACTGGCATATTGGAACGACTGGATTAACGGTTTGTATTATCTGCCGAGAAGACAGGATCTGTATTCAATCCAGAATGTATTGAACAGTATGATGAATAATGTTCAGTTTTTAAAGAATACAGCGTTGAACAGCTCAGCTTCGGCTATCGTGAATCAGATTCCGACTCAGGGTGTTCGTATGGCTATAGCAGTTATCTCGGTAATCCCGATTCTTGTAATATATCCGTTTTTCCAGAAGGCATTTGTCAAAGGAATCGTAATTGGCGGAGTGAAGGGGTGATTCTGACGAGGTCAGGGAACGGTGAAAGGGTTTGGAAGGTTAAGACAAAGAAGCGCACAAACGTGCGCTTCTTTGAACATAATTGAAAGGAAGAGAAAATGAACAATAAAAGTTATCATGATGCTCTTTATGCAGCAAATGGAGGGTTTATTCCTAAAGAGGGCGGAAGCTGTAACATTCTGTTAAAAAAGAGGTATTCCAGCCTGGTGTACTGTCCGGCGCAGGATCAGAGACGTCCGGGAGCTATGTATCCGAGATGTATTTGTCTGGAACATAATGGAGAGAAAAACGGAACTCTTCTCGCAACAATGGAGTGCTATACTCATGACACGCCTGTATTCCCCATTTATGAAAGTGAGGATCAGGCTCACAGCTGGCACTGGCTGAGCGATGTGAAGGATACAAGATCAGGCATGGGATGCCGTTTTCAGCCACATCTTTTTGAGCTTCCGTGTGATATGGGAGAACTGAAGGAAGGAACAATTCTTTGTGCAGGTAATATTATTCCAGATGATTTTTCATCTACATCGCTGCAGATGTACAAAAGCAGTGATGCAGGAAAAAGCTGGGAATATGTCAGTGAAATTGTAAGAGGTGAACAGAGAACAGAGGAAAGAAAGTTTGGCATGCCTGTCTGGGAACCATTCCTTTTGCAGTCGCCGGACGGAAAACTGTATTGCTATTATTCGGATGAACGTTACAAAGAAAACGGAAATTATAATCAGCTGCTTGCCCACAAAGTATCAGAAGACGGAGGGTACACCTGGGGTGAGGAGAAGATTGATGTGGCATTTCCTGATGGAGTTCTTCGCCCCGGTATGCCGATTGTTGCTTATCTTCCGAACGAAAAGTACATTATGGTATATGAGATGGTAAATGAAGATCGTATTCCTGTGTATTTCAGAATTTCAGATTCCATGGATGACTGGGGAGATCCGGAGTTTATGGGAAATCCAGTGATTGCTGTGGATGGAAGCTACCCAACGGGAACTCCGTACGTTGCATGGATTGATAAGGGTGGAGTGAATGGCACTATTCTTGTATCAGGAAGAGGATTTTCGCAGATTTTTGCAAATTCTGAGCTTGGAATGGGATTCTGGGAAAAAATGGAGCCTCTGGTAGCGGTGGACAACAATTTGGATTTCTGTGGCTACAGCCAGTGTATCATACCACTCAACAATGGAAAACAGATTCTGAATCTCTCACCAAGACAAATTGCTGCGAATCTTGCGATGATTGAGGCGGCGGTTGCTGATGTGTTTGTAAGAGAAGAATAGACGGAGGAAAAGGATTGAAGCTATTTGTAAGAGATAAGGATTTTTATAGGCAGACGCTTGCCATAGCGGTGCCGGTATCTTTGCAGAGTATGATTACCATCGGAGTCAATATGATGGATAATATCATGGTGGGGTCGCTTGGCGAAACGGTTTTGTCAGGAACATCTCTTGCCAATCAATTTATCAGTCTGTATCACATCTGCTGCATGGGTATTGCTATGGGAGCAAGCGTACTGACAGCCAGATTCTGGGGCATGAAGCGCATGGAGGATCTCAGGCGTACAATTACGCTGATGCTGCGTTTTTGCGTTGGTCTTGCGTTGATTTTTATGATACCTGCAATCGCCGCGCCGGGAATGCTGATGAAATTGTATACGCCTGAGAGTGATGTGATTGCGCAGGGAATTTTGTATTATCGCTGGATCTGGATGACATTTGTTTTGCAGGGTCTGTCTTTAACCTGCACCATTGTGCTGCGCAGTGTCGGACAGGTTAAGATACCGCTTTACAGTTCAATCGGAGCATTTTTTATTAATATACTATTTAACTATATGTTTATTTTCGGCAAGTTTGGCGCACCAAGAATGGAGATTCAGGGTGCGGCTATCGGTACACTGCTTGCCAGACTGTTTGAGTTTGCTGTAATCTGCGGGTACTTTTTCTTTAAGGATTCCAGGATACAGTATCGTATTGGTGATCTGAGAATGAAATGCCAGGGACTCATGCATGAATACATAACTGTCAGCATTCCTGTATTTGTATCTGACGGTCTGCTTGCACTGGGAAGCACAGCGGTTGCTATGATTATGGGACGAATCAGTAAGGAGTTTGTGTCAGCTAATTCAATCACATTTGTTACTCAGCAGCTGTCTACGGTGCTGATACAGGGAGTTTGCCATGCGGGCTGCATTGTGACAGGCCATACGCTTGGAAGGGGAGAAACGAAGAAAGCCCAGGAGCAGGCATGGACCTTTATGACACTTGGCCTGATTATCGGAGCGGCTGCCGGACTTGTGATTCAGATGATCAGTGAGCCTGTAATTAATGCATATAACATTACAGATTATACAAAGGAGCTTGCAAGGCAGCTGATGTCAGCCATTGCAATTATTGTTGTGTTCCAGTCTACGAACAGTATTCTGACAAAGGGTGTGCTGCGTGGAGGCGGAGATACAAAATTTCTTATGGTCGCCGATATTCTTTTCTTATGGATTGTCTCCATACCGCTAGGAGCTTTAGCAGGAATTTATTGGAAACTACCCGCATTCTGGATCTATTTCTTTTTAAAAATTGATCAGGTAATCAAGGCAGTATGGTGTATTTTCAGATTAAAGAGCGGCAAATGGATCAAAAAGATCAGTGGAAGTAATGAAGCAGAAAAATAAATTCGAGGGAGAAATGTTATGAATGAAATAAAAAAAGTGCAGCACAGGAGTGTTACTTATTTTGAGGATGCACCATGCTACCAGACGAGTGAGCTGGTGAGGCTGCATGGATTGGTAAGGCAGCTAAGAGAGGAGACGGACGAACAAAGGCAGCAGGAGTTTCTTAAGGAGCTTACGCAGGCAATGGATTCGCTGAAAAAGCTTCCGGGGGCGCCTGAGCGGATTTATCTGTGGCCGGAGGGCAAAATGCCGCAGTCAGGTGCGTACCAGGAAAATTCGGAATATCGTTATAACCATGATCCAGATTTTGCCCCTTATATGTATGAATTTCTGCTTCCGGAAGAGATTATTCCAAAGGGAGCAATTGTACTCTGTGCGGGAGGAGATCACGGTGATTGTGTTCTGCATGAGGCATACCAGAGCTGCCTTGACTTTAATCGTATGGGATATCAGAGCTTCATGCTTCTCAATCGGACAAATCGAATGCCGTATACAGGGCAGGAGTGTGGGGCAGATGTTGTGAGAGCAATACGGATGATTCGCGCAGCAGCTTCACGCTACCGAATCAGGGAGGATCAGGTTGCATTTGCAGGGTTCTCCAACGGAGGCCTGACGGGTGAGCAGTGTATCCAATACTACTCAGGAAAGCAGAAAATATCAGATTACTTCCCTGAATATGAAGAGGATGAGCTTGACAGCTATTATGGGACGCCGGATGCATTTATCTGTGTGTACGGTCCGAGATGGCGCGGAGAGCAGATGGACTACAGCACAGTTGTGTATCCGCCTGTTATGTTTGCAGTTGGCATGGAGGATAAGGCACTCGATAATCTGCACTTTACGTACAGTGATCTTTTAGCTCATGGCATTTGTGCTGAGGTTCACACCTTTATGGGAGTGCCGCACGGACAGGCGGGTGTTTCTGTACTGGGAAATTATGATTATCCGAATTTTGAATTATGGCTGCCGCTGGCAGATGCCTTTATGCAGAGAGTTTACAAAGACCGTGTGTAAGAGGCCGGATAAAGCCAGTTCATTTAGGTCAGAAAGTGCAATACAATAGGTCTGAAAATGAATAGAAGAAATGAAAATCAGATGATAAAATAAAGACACAAAAGGTAATTGATCAATCAATAAGGAGGAAAGGATCATGAGAAAAAAATTAGTGACCGTGTTAACAACAACATCCATGCTGACGGGTATGCTTAGTTCAGCAGCCTTTGCCGGAGGTGCTCTGGAGGTTGCTGACAATCCTGATGACTGGCCGGTAGTAACCGTTCAGACACCAGCAATTAATATGAGTCCGGATGAAGAAATGATTGAGGAGGCGCTGAATGAGTATCTGGTATCTATTGATGCTGGTGTTAAGATTGATATGACTCAGATCACGCTGGGAGATATGTCAACAACGTTGACGTTGATGCTTTCTGATAACAAAGAGCCACTGGATGTTTTCTGCTGGCGATTCTATTCTACAGTGGATGGGTGTGTAAAGAATGAGCAGTGTATTCCGCTGGATGATTATATGGAGGTATATCCGGATTTGTGGGAGAGTTATCCGGATAAGGTATTGCAGACACAGCAGATCGATGGCGTTCAGTATGCTGTGCCATCTGTAGACAGCTATGGAACATATGAGGTATATGCTCTGAGAGAGGATATTGCAGAGGAACTTGGTATAGCTGACAGAGACGGCGAGAGAATCACAATGGATGAGATGGAGCAGATCATGATGGACGCGAAAGCACTTCATCCTGAGTATGCATACATGATTAATACAGATGACGCGCCGGTAATCGGAATAGACAATTTTGGTAATGGTGATTGGCTTGGCGTACTGATGAACCGTGGTGTTGGAACGACAGAGGTTGTAAATCTGTATGAGACACAGGAGTGGGAAGATTTCTGTCATCGTATGAAGAGATGGAATGAAAATGGTCTTCTCTGCGACGATCCGCTGAATAATACCATGAATATTGACCAGTGGCATAATGGAGTTGCAGCAGGCTGCTATCTTGGAGGGTACAGCAAGGACTACATCAAGGCGCTTATGGCATACAGCCCATATAAGCCGGTACAGTTCCAGCTCACGGACCTGGTTGGAAACAGTGCATCTGTGCTGGGAGGATGGATGATTTCATCTGTATGTAAGAATCCTGACGCTGCGATGAAGGCTCTGTACCTGATGGCTACAGATGAAACTGTTGCACGTATGTTTATCCTCGGTCTGGAGGGTGTTCATTACACTGTAGACGAAAATGGAATTGCCCGCCGCCCGGAAGGTGTTACAGGACAGACAGCTACATGGAATCAGGATTGCCCGTGGTACTATCCGAATCAGTGCTTAAGCATTCCTCTTGAAACAGACATGACTACATATTATACAGATATGTTAGAAGCACCGAACAATGCTGAATACTCTGACGCAATGGGATTTGTTTTTGACAGCTCAGAGGTATTTGATGAGATGGCAGCATGCTCAACAGTAGTGGCTGAGTACAGACCGGCGCTTTTGTATGGTCTGGTTGATGTTGATACTTATCTTGACAAATTTATTGAAGAGCTTAAGGATGCCGGAATCGATAAGATTATCGAGGAAGAGCAGAGACAGCTTGATGAATGGCTTGCAGAAGAGTAAATATAAACGCAGATAATCATTTGCCATGTACGGCTCGTTTCCGGCACACAGGGAGGCGGGTCGTATTTTGTTATTCATCGATGTGATTAAGACATTGTCTGAGTTTTACAGCTTGTTCTGTAGAGAT
>DAVZID010000034.1:0-35794 GCA_052273485.1 Lachnospiraceae bacterium | reverse complement strand
TTATGCGGGCTTTTTTCATCGTGATTCCTCTGGTCGGAGGAATTTCCTATTATACGAAAAAGAGGCATTGCATTTTCTGCAATACCTCTCTTTTCTACTCGCTATTCGCTTTTATCTTTTAATTCATTCCTGCATTACACCATCTTTATCAAACTGATATGTTATACCATTAATATAGGCACTTCCCGTTGTAACATATCCCCCCTTCATAAAGTACCACTTTCCTTCTGCCTGATACCAACCACTCTGCGGTCCACACTTACCCCAGCAACTTCCATCAGCATTGAAATAGTACAGTTCACCATTTATTGCATGATAACCAGTATACATATAATGATCTTCAGTGTCAAAATAATATTTCACACCGTTTATCATTTTCCAACCACTAGTTGCCTCAGAATAATTGTTAAAATAGTACCAATTTCCTTCAAGCATCTGCCAACCAGTATAATAGCATCTTCTGCCATCGCTTCCGTAATAGTATTTTCCGCTATCTTCATAACGACAACCCGCATCATAAAAAATACCATTATATTCTTTATGTGTAAAACCTGTAATCATTCTTCCTCGGGTATTAAATGCATACCAGTCTCCATTAATCTGCTTTATTGTTCCACATAAGAAGCTTTCGCCTTCTTTATAATAGTAATACCCATCAATCAAATTCCAGCCCTGTGCATAGTTAGCAGCAGGTATGTATACGCCTTTTTCATTAAATACATAAATCTTTCCATTGCTATCCCAAGAATATTCTTGTTTGCACGCTGTCATACCAGATGTAAAATAATACCAATCTCCAGCAATCTGTGTCCAACCATAAGCCATATTTCCATCTGCTTTTCGATAAAGCAGATCCTCAATCCAAACATCCGTTTCTACCATTTTCCCGTATTCAACCAAATATGTTCCTATCTGACCCGTATATGGTTTTCCATCCTGGTAATAATACCAGTCTCCATCATGAAAACTCCATCCATCTTCTATCGGTGCAATGCTCACAATTTCACCACTATCATTCGCAGTTATTACATCATTACCAACGACTCTCTCTCCTACCAGCATTTTTGGCATAAAGTAATATTCCACTCCATTGATTGTCTGGAACCCTGAATACAATGTTGCTTTTTCTGGATCTGCGTAATACCACTTTCCTGTATCATAAATCCATCCTGTCATAGCTGCGCCAGACTCACTGTAATATCTGCCTTCATATTCTATATTATTTCTCATTCTGCCAGATTCATAAAAGCTATACCAGTTTCCATCGGACAATTTACATGTTGTATTCTTCAACAACTTTCCGTCCTTTAGATAATAATACACTCCATCAACCAGATTCCAGCCTTCCTGAAATTTAATCGTTTCTGCTATACTTCCATCATCCCCATAACGAATTATTGCATTGTCCTGTTGAATTGTTCCGCTCTTAAGACGCCCATCCTCTTCAAAGTGATACAATACTCCATTAATTGTACAATCGCCAGTTGCTAATTCTCCAGATGAAAATGCATAACACCAAACTCCGCTTCCATCTGTAAACCAACCATTATTTTTCAATATTCCATTGGAATCAAAATAATACAGCTTACCATCAATCTTATAACTTCCTCCACAATATGCCGCGCCATTAGAAAAATAATACCATTCATTATTGATAATCTTCCAACCGTCATCTACTAATTTTCCATTGATGAGATAGTAATAATAGCGAATTGGATCTCTCCAAGACTGCATTTGAGCTACGCTATAAAATCCATCTGATAGCTTGGATAAATATCCATTTGAATCAATTTTATAATAACTGTCATCTATTTCTATAAAATCTTTTCCCGTAATCATTTCTGGATTCAAATAATAGGTATGACCATTTTCTGTCAAAATACCTGTATATATAATTCCATCTTGATTCAGATAATACCATTTTCCACCAGTTTGATTCCATCCCGCATTTTTTATCTGTATTCCGCTTTCATCAAACAGATCATTTCCTGCTGAACCCCCTTGCATCATTTCTCCATTATAATTAAAATAATACGTATTTCCATTAATGGTAACCAATTCGCTTACTGCTCGATGTCCATCCTCACAATAATATTTCCAATTTCCAAAATCGTCCTGAACCCATAATGATGTATATAAACTTCCATCTTCTTTTGCACGACAATATATATACTTTCCAGATTCATCAGTAAAGTAAAATTCATTTCCCTCATATTTATTGTCAGATGCGTCAACCATTACACCATCCGCTTTAAATGCGTAATACGCACCATTTATTTCCAATATTTTTTTCTTTACGATTTCTCCATCTTTTATATAGTAATATTTTCCTTCGTTTAAAAACCAGCCATTTTCTGGCATTTTTGTAAGGCTTCCATCTTTTTGCGCAACATACTTTTCATCATTCAGCGTATAAACGCCCGATGTTACCATGCTTCCAAATTTATCAAAATAATATAACGTATTATTTATCTCATATATTCCATCCGTATAGTACGTTCTACCAGACCCATAATACATCCAACACTTATAAGTGTAATTATAATACCACTCATTCATGTAAAGACTTCCATCTGACTTAGCGCGATAATACACTCCGCTTTCATCACTGAATGTAGTATCTGCATACATTTTTCCATTTAAATCAAATCCATAATAACTGTCTCCAATTTTTTGAACTTTATTTCTAATATTATGGCCATTTTCATCATAGTAATAGTAAGTTCCATCTTCATTCCTGTACCATTCATTCACATAAAGACTTCCATCTGACTTAGCACGATACGTATTAGACTCAATACTAAACAACGTATTTGTATATCGTTTTCCTTTTGAATCAAATCCATAATAACTTCCGTTAATTTTTTCAACACAATATCGTAATAACTTTTCATTCTTCACATAATACCAATCTCCACTTGCCTGTGTCCATTGATTATTTAATAGTTCAGTCACTTTTCCATCTGAATCAGTTACGTATATTGCCCCTTCTATTTCCAACAACGCATTCTTTGAAACTCTTCCCCCATTAAAATAATAGTAGTTCCCCGAAACCTGTTGAATTCCTTCATAGGCAGTGCATTCCTCCCCATAATAATAAGAATTTCCATCTGAATCTTCATACCATTCATTCTGATAAAGTGTTCCATCCGATTTTGCTCGGTAATAACCAGCGGCTCCAATTGGTACAAATTGATCTCCATCCCATACAAAACTACTATCAATAAAAAATTCCGTATTTACATATAATTTTCCATCCTGATCAAATCCATAATACGCATTATCAATAAAAATCACTTCTTCTGTAACGAGACTTCCATTTTTTACATAGGTACGGTTTCCATCATTGTCCGTATGCCATCCATCTGTAATGGCACTCTGAGCTGCTACTATATTTTTTCCTTCTTCCACAGCTTCCGTCGTCAGTTCATCTGTTTCCTCTGTAACTACCTCAATAGCTGTTTCTTCCACTGCATTTTCTTCTGACGCTGTTTCTTGTACCATAACAGAATCTTGCTCTGAAACAGTCTCCTGTTCTGTAACTGTTTCCTGTTCTGCGGCTGATACATCTTCTGCGACTGTTGCCTCTTCTTGAGAGTCTTCCTGAGTAGCTTCCTGCGTCACTACTGTATTCTCTGTTTGTGATGTTTCAATTTCCGCAGCCATTGCCGGACTCTGCGCTGTCATCATTACTGCAAGTCCTATTGCTCCAATTTGCTTTTTTGAAATTTTTCTCATATAACTTTTCTCCCTTTATTTTTCACAAAAATTTGTACTATTTAGCATTACTTTGGTTTTATTATAGCATTTGCCAATTTTTAATTCAACTGTGCTCAAATATGTGACGAATTTGACTGTTTTCCTGTCACACATTTTTTGTAAAAAAGAAGCACTACATTCTACGTAGCGGCTCCTTCTTTAGCTTGTTATAAATTTTAGTTATCAATATTGTTTTACTAATAGTTGCTTTTAATGAAAACTCATCCCACATTTTCTTCAGGTTTAATCCAAGCTCCATCTGTGCCCAAATTATATTCTATTCCATTTATTACTTGAATTCCAGTTTTCATTCTTCCATTTCCATCAAAATAATACCAGTGATCTCCTACCAGATACCAGTCAATGATCATTTGTCCACCATCATAGAGATAGTACCAGTCACCATTTACCTGAAGCCAACCTGTTTTCATTCTTCCATTTTCATCAAAATAATACCAGTGATCTCCTACTGGATACCAGCCGCTAATCATTGCTCCGCTATCATGAAGATAATACCAATCATCACCTGACTGAAGCCAACCTGTTTTCATTTTTCCATTTTCATCAAAATAATACCAGTGATTTCCTACCGGATGCCAGCCGCTAATCATTGCTCCACTATCATGGAGATAATACCAGTCATCACCTGACTGAAGCCAACCTGTTTTCATTTTTCCATTTTCATCAAAATAATACCAGTGATCTCCTACTGGATACCATCCAGTGACCATTGCTCCACCATCATGAAAATAATACCAATCCTCATTGATTTTTTGCCAGCCAGTCATCATAACGCCATCATCATCAAGGTAATACGAATTTATTTGCAGATGTATAAAACCTCTGCTCTTTTCTCTTCTGGCATTATAATAATACCACTTTCCATCGACAAACTCCCAACCGTGTTTATGATCAAATGATACCACCTGACTGCAATCTGTCAAATCTACGTATGCGCCCTTGACTAATACATTCCCACTATTAGTATAAAGATAAATATGTGTAATATATTCACCTGCTTCCGATTTATGTTGTGATGCTGGAATCTTTACAGATGCTACCTTTCCATTTACACTTGCCTTATGCCATACAAGATCATCCTGACCATTTTTCACAGTCCACGTTGGCATTAAAACCTGTTTAATTCCACTTGATGCAGTAACCGTAACGTTAATCTGATATCCATCGGATGTAATATCTGAAATCTGAATATCATCAATCGAATTCTTCTCTTGATATGTAATTAAATTTGTATTACCATTTAAATTTGTGTTTTCAGTCACTGGAAGCAAAACATATTTAGCATTTAACCCATTGGTTCCTTTTGCTGCATTTGTCACACATACTCCTGTGCTGTCAGAGTATGCCTCTACGCGCCAAATTTTATTATATTCACCCGAATACGTTCCATCATCCAGCAAAATATCAGTACCTAAATATTTTTTCTCCATCCATGTATTTGGATACTGCGTTATGGAATTTAATCCCAAAAGAAGATCTTGTCCCACACCATAACGCTGTTCCAATAGTCCTGTTACGTATTCCATAGTTGTCTGTAATACTCCCTGCGGATTTTCTGCTGGATCATATTCACCCTCTTGACGATCAAATGCACCTAATGATACTGCAATATGTCCTCTTGACTCATTTGGAAGAATCAATACCATCAACGTTCCAGGTACCACAAACGCATCGGGATTGCTTATAATATCTGTATTTTTCGCAATTAACTTATAAGATGCCTTACAGCCATTACCGTGAAATGTAATGATATCTCCAATATTTGTTCCAGCCAATCTGCTGTTCCAACCGGCTGTTGAAATCGGAATCCCAGTTAAGCCAAATTCCTGAAGACATCTCATGACAAGTGAACTGCAATCGTAATAGTTTTCTTCATATCGCTTTGACTGGCTGTATCCCTTTCCAACTTTTGATAACAGTGACTTGATAAATTCGGTCTGGCTAATATCTTTTTCTCCAACTGCATACAACTCAATCTCATCTATATCTTCTGTTTCTTCTGATATTACCTGTGCATCTCCACTAGGTTCTCCCGACGATTGAACACTCACGCTTTTGTTTGAAGTTTCACCTGCCATATTTTCTTGATAAGGTATTACGCTTATACACATCACAATAATTATGGGAATTACAACACTAAAAATTTTTTTCTAAACATAGCCTTCTCCTTTTTTATTTTTCGAAAACCATTCTATTCCTTCATTGTTTTTATGTCAAGCAAAATAAAAGTTTTAACATAATTAACATTTCTGAAGCGTTTGTAATTCTAGTAGCCTGCAAAGAAAAAAGAGCTGCACTTTCGCACAGCTCTCTCCCATGTTTTTAAATTGGATTAAATAAAATCATATCAATTTGTTAACACAATTATCAATTCGCTACCCAAGCGCCATCTTGATTAAAAATATAAGTAGTGCCACCAATTACTTGTGTTCCAGTTAGCATCGCGCCATCGGCTCCCATATAGTACCAGTTGCCATTTATATTTAACCAACCAGTCACCATTGCTCCACTTTCTGACAAATAGTACCAAGTACCATTTAGATTCACCCAGCCAACTGCCATTGCTCCGCTTGGTGTCATATAATACCAGACGCCGTTTTGATTTACCCAGCCAACTACCATCGCTCCGCTTCCATCAAAGAAATACCAGGTGCCAGCCACAATCTGCCAGCCAGTCACCATCCAACCATATTCATTTAAATAATACCAAGTATTGCCTAGAGAAAGCCAGCCTGTTTTCCTAAGACCAGTCTCATCATAATATTCCCAGTAACCATTTATCTGATACCACTGAGAAATATACAGGCTTCCATCCGCATGTACTCGATATTCTCCTTCTGTATTCGGAAGTCCGAAAGTTGTATCAGAAAGCATAACTCCTGAATAATCAAAATAATAATAGGCATCCCCGATTTTCTCTAGACATTCTCTCAAAAGCTGACCATCTTTTACATACAGATAGTTTCCGTCTACCAAGTTCCAGCCATTTTTCGAAAGCTCTACTGCCTCTCCACTGGATTTGCAATAATAATTTTTGCCATCTACAGTAACACTTTCATCTTGATACATTCTGCTGCCAAAATAGTAGAGAATTCCATTTACCTCTCTTAGTCCGAAATACATATTTGCGTCGTCTCCGAAATAATGCCATAAACCTTTATAGTTCATGTACCATTCATTTCTATAGAGGTGGCCATCCTCATATGCCCGGTAATAGCAGGTGTTTCCACTCTCTGAATCTAACAGATCAAACTGTTCATCCGCAAACATATATCCATCGCTATCAAATCCATAATAGAAATCACCTATTTTTTCAACGCAATTGGTTAGAGCCTGACCATCCTTGACATAATGGTATTTCCCATCTACTTTTGTCCATCTATTATTTTGCAACTCTACTGCGATTCCATCCAGATTGCAATAATAAATCTTTCCATCTACAGCAATAGTTTGATTTTGATATAGTCTGCCATCCTCTGAAAAATAGTAAAGTGTTCCATTTATCTGTGTTAAACCAGAAGCCGCCTTTCCTTCACCTCCGTAATAATACCAACTGCCATGGCCATGGTTATCATACTTATCATACTCATACCACTCATTTACATAAAGACGTCCATCCGCTTTTATGAAATAATAGGTATATTTTTGGATTGCCTCGTCCCATCTCGTTAATACTGTATTTCGATACATCACTCCAGTAGAGTCAAAGCTATAATAAGAATCTCCGATTTTTTCCACGCAATCGGTTAAAACCTGACCATCTTTGACATACTTATCATTTTCACCTTCCTTGATCCAGCCATTCTCCTGAAGTTCAATCACTTCACCATCCGACTTACAATAATAGTTCCTTCCATCTACGGTAATCTTTTCATTTTGATATCTACAACCATTTTCAGAAAAATAATAAAGTGTTCCATCTACCTGTGTTAAGCCTGAAGCTGCCTTTCCTTCGTCTCCATAATAAAAATAGTAAAGACTATTCCCTCGCTTGTCAACATACCACTCATTCACATAGAGACGTCCATCTTCCTTTGCACGATAATACGAACTAATTTGGCCTTCGAAATCCCTAAGAATAATATCTTCATTCGCATACATAACGCCTATGTAGTTAAAGCCATAATAGGAATTTCCAATTTTTTCCACACAATTGATTAAAGCTTGCCCATCTTTCACATACATAAAATGATCATCTACTTTGGTCCAATCATTGTTTTGAAGTTCTATCGCACTTCCATCTGGTTTGCAATAATATACCTTTCCATCTACGGTAACGCTTTGGTTTTGATACCTGCAACCATCTGGATAGAAATAGTAGCGAATTCCATCTACCTCCTGCAAGCCTGAGTACGCTTTTCCATCCTCTCCGTAATAATAAGTCCTATCTTCCTCAACATACCACTCATTTCTATAGAGATGCCCATCTTCTTTTGCGCGATACTCGTCGGATCTTTCGTTTTTCTCATTCCAAATTCCAAAGCTTCTATTAACAATCAAAAAGCCTTTCTCATCGAAGCCATAATAGGAATCTCCAATTTTTTCCACGCAATTGATTAAAACCTGACCATCCTTGACATACAGATTTTGGTCATCTATCTTGGTCCAATCATTGTTTTGAAGTTCTATCGCACTTCCATCTGACTTACAATAATAGCTCTTTCCATCTATGGTAACACTTTGGTCTTGATATCTTCGACAATATTCGGAAAAACAATACTGTATTCCATCTATCTCATGTAAGCCTGAGTACGCTTTTCCATCCTCTCCGTAATAATAAAAACTTCCCTCTCGTCGGTATACCACTCATTTGCATAGAGTCGCCCATCTTCCTTCGCGCGATAATACGAACTCATTTGGCTTTCAAAATTCCAAATAGAAAAATCTCTATTCGCATACATAACGCCTCTGTAGTCAAAGCCATAATAGGAATTACCAATTTTTTCTACTGTATTTGATAAATACTGACCATTCTTTATATAGAAGTAGTAATCTCCCACTTGATGCCAGCCATCACCAGAAATGTCACTTACATAGCCTTCAGGGTCACAATAATAGCTTTTTCCATTTTCCGAAACACACTGATTTGTGCACACCTCTCCCCAGCTAAAATAATAGGTTTTCCCATCTACCTCGTGCAAACCAGAATAACCTTCTCCTTTTTGTCCGTAATAATAATGGTTTCCCAGCTGATTATTATACCACTCATTTACATAAAGACTTCCATCTTCCTTTGCACGATAGCACGCCATCACGTAATCTACACCATTATCGCTCTTATACATATTAAAGGACTGGTTCACATACAGAATTCCATTTTCATCAAAGCCATAATAGTTTCCATCAATCTCAAGCACCTGATTTTGTACCAGTTCTCCGCCTTTGATATAAGTGATGTTTCCATCATCATCCTGACACCAACCATCGGTAAATGTAATCTGCTTTGTTCCCTGCTCATCAGCAAAGTTTTTATTACATCTGCTGCAATGCCAGAATTCTATGTTCTCATTTGCTATTGTGCCACTAAGATGTACCAAATCATGACCGAGACTTGGAATTAATACTTCCTCTTTATATTCACATACGGTACAGTAAATATATTTCCTTCCATTCTCGTCACAAGTCGGTTTTTTATCTACCCTTTCGCTAAAGCGGTGGCTTTTCCCTGGAATTTCTTGCTCAGATCCCTCTTTTTTCAGACCGCATACCGTGCAGCGAATAGACTTCTGTCCATCCTCCACACAAGTCGGCTCTTTATCAATGGTAAACTCATCAGACCAAATATGATTGCAAGCTTTCTCATCTTTCCACGTTAATTTTCCGTCTGCTCCAAAATAATAGTAAATGCCATTTTCAACTACTTCAACATCGCTTTGCATGATTCCGTAATCTGAAAAATAATAGATTGCCCCTTCTATCTCGTGCATTCCGATATATGCCCTACCATCTTCTCCATAATAACATCCATCAAACCAGCAATTTACCATTAAATGGCCTTCGTTATCAAACTGATATTGTATCAATCTGTTATCCTGGTCAAAGCTTGTCCATGTAATCCAACTTAGCCGTACTCCATCGTCACCTAAATAATAGGTATATCCATCCAGCGTCAGCCAGCTGTCGATTAAAAATACTCCTGATTGCAGATAATGCATTCCATCTGACATTTCGATCCAACCATCGGTAAGTGTGATCTGTTCTGTTCCCTGCTCATCAGCAAAGTTTTTATTACATCTGCTACAATGCCAGAATTCTATGTTCTCATTTGACATCATACCACTGTAATAGCTCAATTCATGGCCGAGACTTTCGAGTAATTCTTCCTCCTCATATCCACATTTTTTACAATAACGAATATTTTTTGTTGGTGTCTCACATTCACCTACTATAGTAGACCACTCCCCAAATTCATGTCCTTTTGCAGGAATTTCTTGTTCAGAATCTTTTTTCATTAAACCACATACTGTACAATGAATGGATTTTTGTCCAGTCTCCTCACAGGTCGGTTCTATATCTACCGCAAATTCATCTGACCAAATATGATTACAAACTTCTCCGTCAAAGAAAATTTTGCTACTAGCAAAGTCGTTATTTCCTTTATTAATTTGTTCCCACTCTTTTTCATTTCCTGTATAATAAATATTTTTTTCAGTTGTTAGCCTGAAAGCATCTGCTTTTATTGTTGTTACAGAAGCAGGAATTCCAACCGTTGTTAACTGTTTGCAATAATAAAACAAACTCTCACTTATTTCTTTTAACCCTTTCGGAAGTGTAATCTCTGTTAATGAATCGCATTGGCAAAATGCATATTCTCTTATCACGCTTACTGTCTCAGGGATGTTTATTGTTTTCAACTTACTGCAATTCATAAAAGCATGCACTCCAATTTCTTCTAACACGCCTCCTTTTATAGACACCTCTTTAAGTTGACTACATCCATAAAAACAGTCTTGTTCTATTCTTTTTACAGTTGATGCAATTGTTACTTTTTTCAAATTCGATGCCCCATAAAATGCACCATCCCAAATAAATTCAGTTCCTTCTGGCACTACAAACTCACTTCTTCGACTTCCAACTTCATACATAATAAGATTATTTTCGGCATACAAAGCACCATTTTCAACACGATAATATGGATTTCCCTCTTCCACCTCAATCGTCTCCACTGGTGATCCCATAAAACTTTCCCTAAAAATTGCATCTACCACCGTTGCTGGAATTTTTATATGTTTTATTGATGTTCCACAAAATGCAAATTGTCCTATAAATTTGCAATTTTTCGGAATATTAATCTCTTCAAGTGCACTGCATCCGTTAAATGCCCAATAATCAATTTCAACAACACTATCAGGAAATACCACCTTTTTCAAATATTGATTGCATCCAAATGCATCTGACGAAATAGTTGTTACTCCTTCTGGAATCTTTACACACTCTGTTTTTGAACCTGCTGGATATGTTATAAGGGTTGTCAATGACTTATCATACAATGCACCATCTACCACTGCTAGATACGGATTTTCTTTTGGAACCTCTATTACTTCCAATGATTCACATTGCTGTATAAATCCACTAATTCCCGTATGAAAGCTCCCCGACGAAGCACTATAAAGACCTGCTGAAGTCGGCAATGATACTTTCACAAGATTGGGAGCCCAATTTACAAACAAGCTCGCAATTTTCTCTACTCCCTCACTAATTGTAAGAGTCTTCATTTCAGGACTATATTGAATTGCATACTGAGCAATTGATTTCACTTTACGTCCATTAATCTCGGCTGGTATCACTACATTTTCTTCATGCCCAATATAAGAATGAATCGTGATATCTCCTTTTCCACCATTGATTAAAAAATCTCCTACTTTTTCATAACCTCCTTCCACCGTATCACAATAGGATTTTTCAGCCCATTTAATAGAAGATACATCGTCTAATCCTTCTATTGATGTATAGACATGCTCTGAAAAATCAGCTTCACATTTTAAAAAATATTTGTAGGCATCCTGATTCAGATCAGATGTTGCATCCACAAAATAATATTCTCCATTTAATTCTACTAAATTCCAAGCGTGTGCAACTCCCCACTCTGTTCCAGACACATAATAGTTAGAAATTTCTGCCCGATCTAATAACAAATTCACTGCCCTTGCGATACCTGCACATACTGCTTTTCCTTCACATAATGCCTCATAGGCAAGCTGACCATATCCTAATCCTCCATCCCAATTTGAAGGATCAACGTCTGTAGCTGCCCAATCATATTCCACATTCTGGCAGACATAGTTATAGATTGCAAATATTTTATCATAATCAGCTTTTCCATCTAAATTAAGATATTGAATAATCTCTTCTACCTTATCTGCAAGCTCCTTATTCTGTTCTTCTGTCGGCATTGCATATGTCTGTACCTCTGACAACACTTCTAGCTCTTCCGATTCTTCTATTAACGATGTTGCTTCTGACTCTAGTTCAGCCTCTGTCTCAGTTGCAGATTCCGTTATGATCTCTTCCTGTGTTGGCGTGTTTTGTGCTTCTGGCTCTGTCTGTTCTTCTGTTTCTATCTCTTTTAATTCTGTTGTCTCCATCTGTTCTTCAGTCTGACCCTGTGTTTCAAACTCTGTGGCCTCGGTCGGTACAAGAGTCTGTGGCTGTGTCTCTTCAATTTGTTGTTTTGTTTCCTCTGTTTGTAATTCTGTCTCCTCCTGAACTGTCTCTTGTACTGTTTCCTGTGCACTTGCCTCTGGTAGTGTTTCCACCTCTGCCGCCATCGCCGGTGTCTGGACTGCCATCATCACCGCAAGTCCCATTGCTATCATCTTTTTTGATAAGTTTTTTCGCATGCGTCTACCTTCCTCTTCCTGAAATTTTGACCCTAACTGATACCCACGAATTGCTCTGTTATGATGAACTTAGCAATTCTAAAACGATTCGGATCCGCTTTTTTTATTATACCTTTTATTACCAAATCTAGCAATCCGCGACAATTTCTGTGACATTTTTTTTCATTATTTGGGCACACTTTTACAGCACAACCGCGCGCAGCACCACAAAACTTTTTCCTACACAAAAAGAGTCGGGTAACTTACTCCCGACTCCTTTTTGCTCATCATTCAAGCTTTTCACTTACCTTGTTTTTTGCTGATCATGATAAATTTTTTCGGTCGAATAAAATTGACTAATTAGGAAATCCAAATTCCATCACTTCCGAAATAGTATGTAACTCCGTTAATGACCTGTACTCCTGTGCATGCCGTTCCGTCTGCCTTAACATATACATATCCTTTGGATGTCAAAATCCATCCCTGCTTTCCGACAACTGCACCATCAGAATTTACATAGTAATAGCTATAATTGCATTGAACAACTTCATCTGTATACATGGTTCCATCCGCGTCAAAGATATAGTCAACTCCGTTTACAGTTGTGATTCCTGTGGAAATCTTTCCACCTCTCATGAAATACCAGCTGCCGTTTACATAGAACCATCCTTCCTTCGGTCCACATACACCCTGGCAAGCACCGCTCTGGTCAAAATAATACATCTTATTATCAATCACGCGGTATCCAGTAACCATTATTCCGCATTCCGAAAAGCGCACTGTCCCCCATACATCATTTTCATTTGCATATTCGGTTCCAGTTGCAAAATAGTATTTCTTGCCATCGATAACTGCCCAGCCCTTTACATACTGAGACTGACCATTCAGATAATACCAGTTTCCATTGAGGGATACCCAACCAGGACCTGTGATGCCTCTTCCATCTGCTCCATAGCAGAAATCCAAATAGTGATCAAAAAGTCCATCTTTCGTCACAAAATTTGTCTGCATCTTTCCATCTACAAAATAGTACTTGCTTCCGTCAATTTCAGTTCTTCCAACTGGCAATCTATTTCCTGCCTTGTAATAATACTCACCATCTACTAGATTCCAACCAGCATTCAATTCTACTGTACGGACATAAGCACCATCTGCATCCAACACATAGAGACAGCCATCTTTGCAGAAACTCTCTGTTTTCTTGTCTATATCATCAAAATAGTAGGACTTTCCTCCAATTGTTACCCACTCGTTCTTTGCCAATATACCATCTGCCTTGGCATAGCTGTTTCCATCATTAACCCAGGTATTTTTCTGATATACACCATATGTATCAACCCAGTACTCGCCGCCATCTGCATCTAAAATACTGGTATCACGCACCATACGACCCTCGTTAATATAGTATGCGCCAACCCATCCAGTATATGGCTTTCCATTTTTGTAGTAATAGTACGCACCATCATGACAGCTCCAACCATCTGCTGCAATGTCCTTTGACAAAACTTTTCCTGATGCGTCTGTTGTTATCACCTTGCCATCTACAACCTTTTCGCCGACCAACATTGCACCAGCATATCCGTCAAAATAATACTCGGTTCCATTGATTGTCTGGAAACCGGTAGCTATCTTTGCTGTCTGTGGATCGGCATAGTACCAGGTTCCTCCCTTCAAAAACCAGCCAGTATAAGCCCAACCACCATCGCTGTACCAACGAGCATAATTAAAATCAAACTCGTTTTTCTTCATTTTTCCCCAATAGTCAAATCCATACCAAGCGCCATCTGGAGTTTGATAATCGGTTTGTTTGATCAAAGAGCCGTCCTTTAAATAATAATAATTTCCGTCAACTAAATTCCAACCTTCAGAACTAATTGTTCCAAGGACTTCTCCATCGTCTCCGTACAGAGTATAGCCATTTTCTGTCTTTACAGCACCAGTCTGTAGGGAACCGCGCTCACTAAAATGGTACTCAGTTCCACCAAGTGTAACATCACCAACAGCCAACTCACCTGATGCATACGCATAATACCATTCGCCGTATTGATCATAGGTCCAACCATTTACTGCTAAGCTTCCATCTGAATAAAAATAATAATACTTACCATCGATACGAACAGCATCATTTCTCACCATAAGTCCCAACGGTCCAAAATAATACCATTTTTCATTGACATTGACCCATTTATCTTTGACAGTCTTTCCATCCCTTATGTAATAGGTTGGTCCGCCCTCTGGTGCACCCCAAAAACCTTCTTTTTCAACACAACCAGTTACATGGCCACTTGCATCTGCTGAATA
The DNA here is from genome assembly GCA_052273485.1 of Lachnospiraceae bacterium. GTDB lineage: Bacteria > Bacillota > Clostridia > Lachnospirales > Lachnospiraceae > Anthropogastromicrobium. Next base: position 20,894 of record DAVZID010000034.1, on the reverse strand, counting down.
GATCATCTTCTCGCCGCCATCATAGCTGGCCTCAAATGTTGTATTAACTACCATAGCCGGGTTCAGCCAATAAACATAATCACCATCAAATAAAAAGCCAGTGCATAAAACACTATCGTCTCTTACACAATACCAATTGCCCTTTTGCTGATACCAACCGACAGTTGTAACGCGCTCACCATTCTGGTTTGTAATATAATAGTTTCCATTCAATACATAAACTTCATTTACAGCCAAACCATTCCAGCTAAAATAATAAATTTTACCATTTATGGTCATTTCCTTATAGCGTACCTCATCTCCGGTCTGGTCATAATAATGCCAATTTCCACTCCTATCCTGATACCACTCGGAAATGTATAAGCTTCCACTTGCCTTTGCGCGATAGTTTCTGTAATTATATTGGAAACTCTTTCCAGCATACATGATTCCATTCTCATCGAATCCATAATAGGCACCATCAATCTGCATGATGCAATTCTTTACGATCTGGCCATTTTGTACATAGGTGTAATTACCTGCTGCATCCAACTGCCAGCCATTTGCAGCCTGAACTGCAATCTGATCATCTACTGACTGTGTATATTCAGACTCAGGACTTTTTGTCTCTTCTTCCTCTGCATCTGTTTGTGTCGCAGATTCTTCTGTTTTGCTAACTGCAGCTTCTGATACCGTTTCTGGTTCAGTCACTTCTGACCAAACAGTAGACTCCTCAGTAGCTTCTTCCGTTGCTTCTGTTGTTTCTTCAACAGAAACTGGATCTGATACAGTTTCTTCTGTTCCAACTGGCTCTGCAGTTTCAGATGTCTGTGTCGTTGCCTCCTGTGACCCTTCCACCTCTGCTGCCATTACCGGTCCCTGAGCTGACATTAACACAGCAAGACTAACTGCACTGATTTGCTTTTTCGAGAACTTTCTCATATGAAATTGTCTCCTTCCCAGAAATTGTCTTGTTAACTGTCTTCAGTTTTAGACATTTTCTTTAGTATAGCATTTTCAACAAATTTTCTCAATCGCAAATCCAAACTCCGTTTGTATCAAACTCGTACAAAGTGCCATTTACATAAATGGTTCCTGTCGTTGCCTGACCATTTTTAATATAATACCACTTTCCATCCTGCTGATGCCAGCCAGTAAATGTGTTATCAACGCCTTGGCAAGCGCCGCTTGCATTAAAGTAATACAACTCACCACTAATTACTTTATAGCCAGTGTACATGAAGTGATTGGTCTTTCCAAAGTAGTATTTTACACCATTAATGATGTTCCAGCCATCTACCGCCTCTGACTTAGAATTGAAATAATACCAATTTCCATCAATCACCTGCCATCCAGTATAATTGACACGTTTACCATCAGCTCCGTAATAGAATTTTGCATCATCATACGTATATGTATCATATCCAATTACCTCTGGTGATGAGAATCCTGTTACCATATTTCCATGTGCATCAAACAGATACCAGCCTCCGTTAATTTTCTTTGACTGATTTCTTACAAACTGACTTCCCTCTTTATAGTAGTAGATTCCATCAATCAGTTGCCAACCCTGTGTATAGCCATCTGGTGACAGATAGGCACCTTCTTTTGTGTAAACACCTCTTCCATAATAGAAATATGGGTAAAGCACGCCTTCCCAATAGAAATAATAACGCTTTCCATCAATCGTTTTCCATTCACTGCATACAAGAGAACCATCTTCGGTTGCATAGCTATATCCATCATTACACCATGTATTGACAAAATATTTTCCATCTTCTCCGACGTAATATCTTTTGCCCTTCCATTCTACAATACTATTGCAAACCATCTCACCGTTGCGAACATAGTAAGCGCCAGCCCAACCAGTATATGCAATTCCATTCTGATAATAGTACCATTTACCCTGATAGTTGCTCCAACCGTTCTCCATATACTTTTTACTAATCACCGCTCCACTTTCATTGGTTGTAAACAGTTTTCCATCTGCCACAAACGCACCAGTCTGCATGATTCCATTTTGGTCAAAATAGTACTCAGCTCCATTGATCACATGAAGTCCCTTTTGCAGTAAAGCATTCACTGATGACGCATAATACCATTTTCCGGCAACTGTAAACCATCCAGTCTGAGCGGCTCCTGTTGCTCCGTAATAGCGACCGTTTTCTATTGTGTTGACTCTCATTTTTCCTGTTGTATCAAAACCGTACCAGTTTCCATCCGGAAGCTTATAACCCCAACTCTTTAAGATAACTCCATCTCTCAGATAATAATAGTTTCCACCAAGTAAACTCCAGCCATCTGAATTTCCAGTCTCTAGTAAAGTTCCATCCTCACTATATAACTTACAAATTCCATTTTCTACAACCAAACCACGCTGCGTTTTGCCATTTTCATCAAAATGATATGTAGTACTACCAATGGTTACATCCCCTGTTGCGAGTTCACCAGATGCAAATGCATAATACCAGCTTCCATCCTCGTATAGACCCCAACCAGAAGAAGCCATTGTTCCCTCTGAGTTGAAATGATAAAGTTTTCCATCAATTGTTTCGTTTGTTCCGGCTACTGCATAGTAGATGCCCAAATAATCTTTTTCTGCAAAATAATACCAGTTTCCGTCAACGTTCAACCAACCCTTTGTTGCAATCCTTCCATCTGATACATAGTATAAGTGGTTCAGTACATCTCCTCGATAAAATCCGTCAGCAGCTTTCGTTACCAATCCATTTTCTGCAATCTGATAAGCAACACCATCTACCTCTAACAATCCAACATTCCTCGCCATCTTCGGACTCAGATAATAGGTTGCTCCATTTTCTTCCAATATACCTGTATATAAAGTTCCATCATTCAATACATAGTACCAACTATCAGACACACAAACCCAACCTGGAGTCTGTATCCAACTTCCATTTTCATCTGCCAGTCGGTAGGAAGTTCCCACTTCTACTGCACCATTCGCCTTCAAGACACCGTCCACATCAAAATAATAGGTAGTTTCCCCAATCTTTGTGGTTCCTCTTGCCATGCTGGCATCTTCCGTATAGTAATACCAGTTTTTTTCGTCATCCTGATACCACTCAGAACAATACAAACTTCCATCTGCTTTTGCACGGCAATACTTACTTTGCCAATGGCAATTAAAGTTTCTGTTTACAAACATGCTTCCATCATAACCAAACCCATACCAGACGCCATTAATCTTATAGGTTCCACTGTTTTTGAGCTGACCATTTTCTACATAATAATAGATCCCGTCAACCAACTTCCAGCCATCCTCTGTGATCTGTGTCAGACAACCATTTGAATCTGCGATATAGCAGTTTGTATCGTCCGTGCAAACTTCAGACACAGCCATTCTTGAATACATATCAAAGTAATACTGCGCGCCTGAAATTTCATAGACACCATATGTATATGCCGTACCATCTTCCCCATAATAATACCAATAGGTGCCATCATATACCCAGCTATTCACACGAAGCGCTCCGCTTTCATCGGTACTCAAATTATCGGTATTTAAACGTCCGGCATAGTCAAATTGATACCATTTTCCGTCAATCTGTACGGTACATTCTTTCAATACTTCTCCATCCTTTACATAATACCAATTGCCATCGTCGCCCTTGTACCACTGATTGTTTGGCATCTCATGAACGACGCCGTTTGTATCACAATAATAATTGACATTATCCAATACAACCATTCGAGAAACAGCAAGCGCACCACTCGCATCAAACAAATACTGAACGCCATCGATCGTCTGCAATCCTGTGCTTCTTTTTGCATCTTCTCCATAATAGTAGGAATTATTATAATCTGAATACCATGCATTCGTATATAAAGAGCCATCAGCCGATGCCATATAATAGCCATATGATCCAGTAAACAGATTTTTCTGATCAAATGCTACATTGACATACATCACTCCATTTTCATCAAATCCATAGTAATGGTCATTGATTTTTTCAACGCATTTTTTTAGAAGGTTTCCATTCTTTACATAATACCATTTCTCGCCACGCTGCATCCAACTGTTATCTGCAATTTCGGTTGCAATGCCTTCTGAATTACCATAATAACAAGTTCCATCTCCTAGCTTGACTACGTTATTACAACAAAGAATACCTGAACTATAGAAACAATACTGTTTTCCATTTATTGTCTGAAGACCTGTGCATAATTTTCCAGCCTCTCCATAATAATAGGTAAGAGTTGAATCCTGATACCATTCATTTATATAAAGACTTCCATCCGCTTTTGCTTTATAACGATTAGTAGTTCGTGTTTCATAATCATAAAATGAAAACTCTTGGTTTACATATAAAACTCCATATCCGTCAAAGCCATAATAAGAACCGTCTATTTGCTCAACGCATGAAGTTAAGAGGCTTCCATTTTTTACATAATAATACTTCCCATCAATTTTTGACCAAGTGTTATTCATTAGTTCTGTTGCAACACCTTCTTTATCACAGTAATAAACCTTACCATCAACAGTCCATGTAGTATCCTTGCAGAGACCACCCGCTGGATAAAAACAATATTGTTCTCCGTCTATTATACGAACTCCTGTATATGCCTTTCCATCTTCTCCATAATAATATGTACTACTGGAAATCGTATACCATTCATTTATATAAAGAATTCCATTTTCTTTTGCTCGATAGAAACCATCATCTTTAGAATATATAAGATTAAAAGTTGTGTTTGCATACATAATTCCGTACTCGTCAAACCCATAATAGCTACCATCTATCTGCTCAATACAGTTTTTCAAAAGCTGGCCATCTTTCACGTAACTATACCTTCCATTTTCATCCTGATGCCAACCATCTGCTAATACTTCCTGATTCTCCGCTAACACATACTCATTAACAACATCTTCGCTCTCGCTTGTCTCTGTTTCTGTTGATTCTTCTGCTTGCGAGGCTTCCTCAGACTGGATTTCTTTCTGTTCAGCTGATTCTGAGGTTTCTATCTCCACAGACTCTTCTGCCTGCGCCTCGGTTTCACCCTCTAATACTTCTGCCTGCGTTAGAGTTTCACTCTCTGCTTCCAGTGATGTTTCTGCAGTCTGAGCCACCGTCTCTACTTCTTCAGCTTGTGATTCTGCCGTTTCTTCCTGCTGCTCCTGTGTTGTCTCCTGAACAATAGCCTCTGGTGATGTTTGCACTTCTGCTGCCATTGCTGGTGTCTGGACTGCCATTATCGCTGCAAGTCCGACTGCTCCAAGTTGTTTTTTGGATAAATTTTTCTTCATGCGTATACCTTCCCCTTTCTGAAGATGATCGTTATTTTTGAATTCATCATTTTAAAAGTTTTCTTTATTATACCCTCTCAGTTTTCTTTTTTCAATATACCCAACAATTTTTTCTCTTATTTTATAAGATACAGACAATTCGTAAAAAGGGGCTGTGAAAAAATAATTTCTTATTTTTTCACAGCCCCCTTCCTTCCCTTAATCGTTGATATTCAAATTATAATTACAAAATCCAGATGCCATCTGCGCCAAAGTAATATACAATACCATCAATCATATGTACCCCCGTGCAAAGTGTTCCATTTGACTGAACATAGATATAACCGTTCTTCGTTAAAATCCAGCCTTTTGTTGTCACTACCTTTCCATCGACATTGACATAGCGAAGGCTTTTTGCGCGACTATCAACAAATTGACTCTCTGCTACCACATCACTATTTACGATTTGATCTGTCAGCATTTTTCCTGTGAGATTATCAAAGGCATATTCTGCTCCATTGATTGTAGCGATGACTGCTACTTGTCTCTCCACATAGTCCATTACTCCGATTGCCTCGGTAATTACTTTTCCACCTTTCATATAATACCAATCACCATCGGCATAATACCAGCCATTTTGTGGTCCACAAGCGCCTTGGCATGCTCCACTCTTATCAAAATAATATAATACTCCATTAATTGTTCGATAGCCAGTAACCATTTCGCCTGCTACTGATTTTGTTTTTCTCCAGTAACCAGTATCATAAAAAGACATGAAATAATATCGTTTTCCGCTTAGTATTGCCCAACCTTCCAAACATTTGGAATTATTATCAAAATAATACCATTTGCCATTGATCAACTGCCAGCCAGTAAACTCGGCCATACTTCCATCTGGCTTGTAGTAACTGTTTCTGGTAAACGTATCCGTAAATTCTTGAATATTAGTCAATGCCGTGAAATCACCACTTATCAATTGGTTATTATAACCAAATGCATACCATTTACCATCTATCTGAACCTTCCAGCCTGCTATAAGTTGTCCACCAGCCTTGTAATAGTAAGAGCCATTTATTAGCGACCAGCCTTCCTTCATTTCCTCAACTTTGCATAAGTAAGAGCCATCTGTTCCAAACAAATATTCTATTCCGTCAATCGTCTGAACACCTGTTGCAAGTGCTCGACCATATTCAGGTTTATCAAAATAATAGAGTGTTCCATTAATCGTCAACCATTCTTTTCTTGCCAGCGTACCATCGGTCTTTGCATAGTTGTAACCATAACCGTCGCTAATCCATCTATTTGTCTGGTAAACACCATATTCATCTACCCAATAGTATTTTTTTGATGTTGGATCCTGTACAATCTGATTACGAAGCATACAGCCATTCTCTACATAATAAACACCTACCCAACCAGTATACGGCTCACCATTTCTGGTATAATAGCACTCGCCATCATGATAACTCCAGCCATCTTCCAGAGAAAGGCGACCTTTAATCGCTCCATTCTCATCAGTCATGATTAGCTCGTTATAAACAACTGCCTCCCCCTCAAGCATCGTCCCATCTAATTTAAAGTAATATTGTACACCATTAATCTCTTTAAAACCAGTACACGTCTCTGCCGTCTCTGGATCTGCATAGTACCATGCACCTGCCCGCTTAATCCATCCAGTAATTGCATCGCCGCTTTCACTAAGCCAGCGCTTCTTTGATCTCACGGAACTAAGCATTCTTCCGCTCTTGTCAAACACATACCATTTGCCATCTGGAAGTTTATAAGCGCCATCTGCCTTTGCAACTCCATTCTCAACATAGTAATACGTTCCGTCAACTAATCCCCATCCATCATGAGAAATCTCTCCAAGTTTGGTGCCTTCCTCATCATAGATCGCACAGATTCCATTTTCTTCACAGGCGCCCTCTTTTAAAATGCCGTTTTCAGAAAAGTGATATAACTTTTCTCCAATCCAAGCATCTCCTGTCACAAGTTCACCAGATGGCTTTGCATAACACCAAGTGCCAATACACAAATAGACCCAACCATGATCCTCCATTACACCATTTGAATCAAAGTAATAATATTTCCCATCAATATTGATTGGACGAGGACCATCATAGTCGATTCTTGCATCACAGATTTCCATATAGCCATACTCATTAAAATAATACCATTTGCCATCAATATTTTTCCAACTATTTTTAAGTACTTGTCCATTGCTTACATAAACCTTAGACCGAAAATGCTCATATAATCCATCTTCTTTAATTGATGTCACATGTCCCGCGAAATCAATTTTGTAAGCTACCCCATCAATCTCAATAAAATTGAACCCGGTTAACATATATGGGATCATGTAATAAGTATAACCATCATCCTCTATAAGTCCATACTTTGCACTAGCATCTTCCTGTATATAATACCATCTTTCATTTATCTTATGCCATCCTACTGTCTGAATTAATTCGCCATTCTCATTTGCCCCGTAATAAGAATTGTTAATATATGCGAAGCTATTTATTATTAAATACCCATTATAATTATCAAACGCATATTTTTTCCCTTGAATCTCAACAATTCCCCTTACTTTGCAAGAAGTTTCATCATAATAATACCAGTAGCCATCGCTATCCTGATACCATTCTGATACATACAAAGTTCCATCTGCCTTCGCCCTGTGTTCTCCATTATACGGATCTCGAAACTCGCAATCCTGATACATGTAACCATTATAATCAAATCCATAATAACTGCCATCTATTTTTAGCACACGATTATAGACTTGCACATAGTGATACACATATCTCCATTTTCCATTCGCTGCCTGTTCCCACCAGCAACCATCTGCTGATCTTGCTTCATTATCTTCAGCATTGCTATTTAACGACTCTGTTTTCAACTGTAATTCAGACTCAGCTTCTGACTCTAACTCTTCAGGTAAGTTTTCCTCAGATACGGTCTCTGTTACCTCTGATTGCTCCACTTGTAATTGTTCTACTTGTGATTCCTCTACTTCTGATTCTAATGTCTCTGCCTGAGTCTCAATCTCTAACAATGATTCTGTCTGAACGCTTTCTGTTTCTATAAATGACTCCATCAAATCGCTTAGTTCAGTCTCAACTTCATGAACTGCTACTGTCTCTTCCTGCTGAGTTTGTAATTCTTCTGATGCCATAACTGATGCTGGCATCGCCATTAAAGCAACAACACTTAATACTCCTATTTGTTTTTTTGAAAATTTTCCTCGCATTTAGTAACCTTCCCCTTTCCAATCTTAAAATTTGCAAAAGATGAGTTGTGCTTTTTCAGTATAAGGTTATTTCTGCTGAAATGTCAAGACATATAAAATCAATTTTCTTGAATAATCTGTCTTTTATTCTTTTAGATGACATTTACTTTCACTTTACTGATACTTTAATGTTATTCAAAACTTCTCAATAAAGTGTTATCTCGCGCAAAGGCTATTGATGAAGACAATATAGCAACCAAAATCACCTATCGTTTTTCGAAAATATTTATCGTCTTCTTCATATCCTAGTGCATCTCTCCACTCAGTGTTTTTTCCCTGCGTTTTTAAGTAGCGCGCCATCATGTTAAAATGAGTGATAACGCTATTGTGGCAGGCTGTACGAAAAGAGTCCTGCTCCATCTTCTGGCTGCGATCTAAGCTCAGCCATTTTGCACGGATTTCAGCATATGTTGTTGCTTCTCCTATCAATTCATCGTACAGTTCCTGACCAACTGGATCATTTTCGATTTCCTTAAGCAATTTTCGATGCAGCTCTCTCATCTGATCAAGTGTCAGACTCTTTGGTTTTTCTAAATAGTTTTCGTATGTGTTAGCCATGTTTTCTCCTTCGAAAAAAGCGGGCCATGCATACGCATGACCCACTCTCACTTAATCAATCAGTTGCCTAATCAATCTACATATTGTTTCAATCCACTGCCGTTAATTTTCCAATAGCAATTCATCTCGCCACCTATAGAGTTGGGATAATCCTTGCTATTATTGTTTAATTACTCAGCCTTCGGACCTGCAGCTACTAAAGCCTTACCTGCCTCGTTGCCCTCGTACTTCTTGAAGTTCTTTACGAAACGGCTAGCAAGATCCTTTGCCTTTGCCTCCCACTCAGAAGCATCAGCGTAGGTGTCGCGAGGATCAAGGATCTTCGGATCTACACCTGGAAGCTCAGTCGGAACCTCGAAGTCGAACATCGGGATCTTCTTGGTAGGTGCTGTTGTGATGGAACCATCTAAGATTGCATCGATGATACCACGAGTATCCTTAATGGAGATACGCTTTCCGGTACCATTCCATCCGGTATTTACCAGATATGCCTTTGCACCGCTCTTCTCCATCTTCTTAACCAGCTCTTCTGCATACTTGGTCGGATGCAGCTCAAGGAATGCCTGTCCGAAGCAAGCGGAGAAGGTTGGGGTCGGCTCAGTGATACCACGCTCGGTACCAGCTAACTTAGCAGTGAAACCAGACAGGAAGTAGTACTTAGTCTGCTCTGGAGTCAGAATCGACACTGGCGGCAGTACGCCGAATGCATCTGCAGACAGGAAGATAACGTTCTTTGCAGCTGGAGCAGCAGAGATCGGGCGAACGATCTTCTCGATATGAGTGATCGGGTAGGATACACGAGTATTCTCGGTTACGCTCTTATCGGTGAAGTCGATCTTTCCGTTTGCATCAACAGAAACGTTCTCAAGAAGAGCGTTTCTCTTGATTGCATTGTAGATATCCGGCTCGGAATCCTTATCCAGGTTGATAACCTTTGCATAGCATCCACCCTCGAAGTTGAATACGCCGTTGTCATCCCATCCGTGCTCGTCATCACCAATCAAAAGACGCTTCGGGTCGGTAGACAGAGTAGTCTTACCTGTTCCAGACAGACCAAAGAAGATAGCGGTATTCTCACCGTTCATATCGGTATTAGCGGAGCAGTGCATGGAAGCCATACCCTTTAATGGAAGGAAGTAGTTCATCATGGAGAACATACCCTTCTTCATCTCGCCGCCGTACCAAGTATTGATGATAACCTGCTCATGGCTTGTGATGTTGAATACAACAGCTGTCTCAGAGTTCAGACCCAGCTCCTTGTAGTTCTCAACCTTAGCCTTGGATGCGTTGTAAACAACGAAATCTGGCTTGAAGTTCTCCAGCTCCTCAGCTGTAGGACGGATGAACATGTTTGTTACGAAATGAGCCTGCCAAGCAACCTCTACGATGAAACGAACTGCCATTCTAGTATCCTTGTTTGCACCGCAGAATGCATCTACGACATACAGCTTCTTGTTGGAAAGCTCTTCCTGAGCGATCTTCTTAACAGCTGCCCATGCCTCTTCACTAGCCGGATGGTTGTCGTTCTTATACTCATCAGAGGTCCACCATACAGTATCCTTGGAGTTCTCATCCATAACGATGAACTTATCCTTAGGAGAACGTCCGGTGTAAATACCAGTCATGACATTAACAGCACCCAGTTCGGTAACCTGTCCCTTCTCATAGCCCTCTAACTCCGGCTTTGTCTCCTCTGCAAACAGATCTTCATAAGAAGGATTGTATACAACTTCTGTAGTTCCAGTAATACCATACTGGCTTAAATCCACTTTTGCCATTTTACATTAACCTCTCTTTTCTTAAATATCTGTATATAATTGACGTCTTTTTGGCCTATCCAAAAAGCACCCCAATCTATCTATATTATTCCAGAATTTTCACCAAAAGTCAATCGCTTTTTTCACCAATTAGGCAGGACTTTTTGCCTGTTTTTGTCCCTTTTTGTTAAAAAATTAACACGACACTTAACTGACTTTAAGAAAACATCAGAAACCGTAGACCATCTGACCGAGCCAGATGATAAATGGAATGGTTCCAACAAAAAGAATCGTGGACAAAAGCGTTGCCCTCGCACAAAGTGCCGGCTCCATATCGTGCTGAATTGCATACACACTTGTCAAGTTTGCGACCGGGCATGCCACGTAAATTAATATAGCCATGCGAAGATTCTGATCAAGCGGAAGCACCGCCATTATCGCTAACATCACAAGTGGGCAGATCAGGTTTCGGATTAACGAAATCACATACGAGCGCTTCTCGGTCACAATCTGCGCAAGATTTCCATCGGCTAACATGACACCGACGATGATCAGCGCAAGCGGTGTCGTGATGCCGCCGACATTCGAGCACACAATTTGCAATGGTTTCGGAAAATGCACATGAAATGCTAACATCAAAATCAATACAAATGTACTGATGTTTAATGGGGTAAGAAATACCTTTGGGTGAAATTTCTGTCTCGTAAAGAGCGATATCTGAAGCGTAAAAAATAATAAATTAAATGAAATAATTCCTGCTGCACCATAAAGCGTTCCCAGTTCTCCCATTAATGCGATGCACAGTGGCATGCCGATAAAAGTACAGTTTGGATAGGTACACAGTCCGGTGTAGGCAGCACGCTTTTCCTCTGGCAGATTTTTGACCTTTGCGTAGATCAAACAACCAACTGAAGTGGCCGCCATACAGGAAAATAAAAGCGCTACTGCGATTGCAACATTCGCCAGATCCTTTCCACTTGCCTCCATGCTGCTCGCAGACAGGACGGTAAACGGCAAAATCAGTGACGAAATCAGCTTTGAAAGATAGCGCTGCTGTTCTTTGTTGATCAGATTCAGCTTTCCAGCTGCGTAACCGATGATCACATAGCCGAAAATGACAAGAATCTGCTCAAACACAATTTGCATTGACATAAAATAGTCCCCCTTGTTTTTTTACAAATCCATTATACCGAAAGGATTCCCTCAGCGCAATAAAAAACTCCCACCATTCCTTTCGGATGATGAGAGTCTTTTTTTCTATCAATTTTAAAAATTCTTTTGCAGGCGATTATGCTGCATGTGTGCCATTTGATGTGCTCTGGGAGGATTTTGCACATTCTGCCTCAAACTCACGCAGCTTCTTTGCGGCCTGCGGTGTGAGTGTGGTCGGCACCTGAATCTCGACAACCGCATACTGATCACCGAAGACTTTGGAATCCTTCATTGATACAATACCTTTGCCTCTTAAGCGGATCTTGCTGCCTGACTGAGTACCTGGTTTTATCTTGCAGATAACATCGCCGTGAATTGTCTGGATACGAGCCTCGCCGCCAAATACAGCTGTGGTAAATGGAATCTGCACAGTGGTGTAGACGTCCATTCCCTCACGGCGGAAACCTGGCTTATCCTGCACGGTAACCTTTAATAACAGATCACCGGTGCAGCCGTTTCGACCGATACTTCCCTTTCCCTTAAGACGGATCGTCTTGCCGGAATCAATACCTGCCGGAATCTTAACCTCAAGTGTCTGAATTTTACCATCAGAACCCTGTAAGCGAATCCTCTTGTTGGCACCAAAGGCAGCCTCGTCAAAGCTGACGGTAACCTCTGCGTTGACATCGAGGGAATCGGTTCCTGCTCCGGTGCCAAAGCCGGAGGAAGATCCAGCGCCTGCTCCGTAGTCCGAGCCAAAGTCTGAATAGCTGCTATAGTCATTTGCACCCTGACCAAATCCAGAACCGAAGCCACTGGAGTTAAAGCCGCTAGATGAATAGCTTCTTCTGCCTGAGCTTCCAGAACCTGAACCAAAGCCACCACTAAAGTGACCGCCTCCAAACAAATTCTTTAACAGATCGTCCATGTCGGCATCGTTTCCATTAAAATGAAACTCCTGATAACCGCCATTGGAACCGGCATTTTGGAAACCGGAAAAGCCACCGAAGCCTCCGCTTCCGCCAAAGCCACTTGCTCCGCCGGAATAACCGCCAGAGTAACCGTTTGCACCCTGACCAAAGCCTTCTTCGAAGGCCGCATGGCCATATTGATCGTAAAGCTTACGCTTCTTCTCGTCACCGAGAACATCATAAGCCTCATTTACTTCCTTAAAATGCTCTGCTGCCGATGCATCACCGACATTGCTGTCTGGATGATACTTCTTTGCGAGCTTTCGATATGCTTTCTTTATTGCAGATGCGTCTGCACTGCGGCTGACGCCTAATACTTCATAGTAATCTCTTTTCATCACAGTTCTCACTCCTTTTTTATACAATGCCCCTTCGCTTTCGATGTGACAAGCGAAGGAAGCTTCGTGCGCAAGTGCTCCGCACTGGCATGTTAACTGTTGCTTGTTTCTATTCTAAATGGCAGAATACGATTGATGTTTCTTCTGCTCTATTTGTACTATAACACTTATTATTTTATCTGTCAACAAGAAACGCAACTTGTTTTGTGAATCTTTTGTGATTATTTCTTCCCTGATATGATATGATACATTTCCGGCCTTCTGTCACGGAAAAGTCCCCACTCGAGGCGCTTCTGTGCGAGTTCTGTCAAATTAAATTCACCATAAAGAATCTCTTCCTGATCGCGGGATGCCGAACAGATCAGTTCTCCGGTCTCATCTGCTACAAAGGAGGATCCATAGAAAATAAGGGAAGAGGTCTGACCGCCATTTTCCTCACATGGCTCTACACTTTCTTTTCCGATGCGGTTTGCCGCGATGACTGGCATCAGATTTGCTGCCGCGTGTCCCTGCATGACGCGTCTCCAGTGTGGCATACTATCGCACTCTAAAATTGGTTCAGAACCGATGGCAGTCGGGTAGAGCAGAATTTCTGCCCCTAAAAGTGCCATGCTGCGTGCGGTTTCCGGGAACCACTGATCCCAGCAAATGCCGACACCGATTGTTCCAAACCGTGTCTTGAATGCCTTGAATCCGGTATCGCCCGGTGTGAAATAAAACTTTTCCTGATAATAATGATCATCCGGAATGTGTGTCTTTCGATATACGCCAAGCAGTGTTCCGTCTGCGTCAATGCATGCTATCGAATTATATAGGTTGTTGACGTCCTTCTCATAAAAGCTAATTGGAAGGACAACCTGCAACTCTTTTGCAAGGCGCTTGCCCATTTGAACTGCCTTATTTTCTTCTACTGTCTGTGCGTACTGATAAAAATCATAACGGCGCTGCTGGCAAAAATACTCGCGTTCAAACAGCTCCGGAAGAAGAATCACATTGGCGCCGTTTGCTGCGGCCTCTCTTACCATTTTTTCTGCATGCGCAAGGCTCTCTTTGGGATTTGTGCTGCATTTCATCTGAATTGCCGCCACTTTTATTTTACTCATGAATTTTCCTTAATCTTCCTTTCTTTACCAATCCTTACCAATCATCTTGGAATCTGCTGGGTAATGCAGTGAATGTTTCCACCGCCTGTCAAAATATCTCTCGCAAAAACTGGAATTACCTTCCGATCTGGATTCCACTGCTGCATCAGTTTTACAGCACGCTCATCGCTTTCTTTATTTTCGCCTCCAAATACTGGCAAAATGATCGCATCATTGGAAAAATAAAAATTGACATATGATGCCGCAAGGCGCTCTCCAACCTCACGCATATCTTCACCTTCCTCGAAGGTGTAGCCGTCCTGATCTTCCTTCGTGATGCAGATCGGATGATCTGGAATCGGAAGCTTATGAACAATTAGCTTGCGACCTTTTGCATCGCGCACATTTTCCAAATAGGTAAGGCTTTTACTTGACAGCTCATACTGCGGATCTTCTGGATTGTCCGTCCATGCAAGCACCACCTCTCCTGGGCGAAGAAACGCGCACACATTGTCTACATGCTCGTTTGTCTCGTCCTGATAGATGCCTCGCGGAAGCCACAAAACCTTCTTAATTCCAAGGAAGCGAGAAAGTTCTTCTTCGATCTGCTCTCTTGAGAGCTTCGGATTTCGCCCGGCACTTAAAAGACAGCTTTCTGTTGTCAAAAGTGTGCCTTCACCATCGCTGTGAATGGAACCACCTTCTAATACAAATGGCGCAGCATCGTACCAGTCAAAGCCAAACTGATCTGCAAATGCACTGGCAAATGCATTGTCCTTTTCCCAGGAAGCATACAAACCATCGACATTTCCGCCCCACGCATTAAATTCCCAATTTACGGCGCGAATAATAGGCTTATGCGCATTTAATTTGACAAAAGTAGGTGCCACATCTCTTGCCCATGCATCATCGGTATCTGCAAAGAAAAGCTCAATATTGTCCTGCTGCATTATGTCCACGTTTTTATTTTCTCCAAACAGCTTTTCTTGTGCAATTGGAAGTGTTTTTTTCGTGACTGCAACGTAGACCTTTTCGCTCTGTGCTATTGCTTTGATCACTGCTGCAAATGCATTCCCTGCCGCCTTTGCCTCATATCCCCACGAACCTGGTCGCTTTGGCCATATTAGAATGCAGCCCTGATGCGGCTCAAACTCGCCAGGCATGTAAAAGCCATCCTCGCGCGGAATTTGCTTTATCAATTTCATATAAATTTCTGATTCCTTCCTTTTCCTCAGATGAATTCTATACGTGTCAATGTTTGACGAAAACATTACACCGATGTCGTTTCGTAACCTCCACTAAGAAAGTCTATTTTTGAAATCCTCGTACCCGAAACGCTTTACCGTCTCGATTGTGCCATCCTCATGCAGCAGACAAATATCCGGCAAGCCAATTCCATTGAAGGTATTATTTTTTACCATGGAATAAATCGCCATATCCTCAAATACTAGGCGGTCGCCTACCTGAACTGGATGATCAAAGCTGTAATCACCGATCACGTCTCCTGCCAGACAGGTCATGGAAGAAAGACGATACGTATATGGCTTTTTGCCAGCCTCGTCTCCTCCCTGAAGCGGCGGACGATATGGCATCTCTAGCACATCGGGCATATGACACGCCGCTGACGCATCCAGAATTAAAATTGGAAGACCATTGTCCACGATGTCCTGAACTTCTGTGATCAGATAGCCTGCATTGAGCGCGATGGCCTCGCCCGGCTCAAGATACACCTCCAGATGATAGGTTTCCTTGATTCGTTTGATCAAGCGAATTAAACGATCAATGTCATAGCCTGGTCTTGTAATATGGTGACCACCGCCAAGATTTAGCCACTTGATTTTCTTTAAATATGGGCCAAAGGACTGCTCAAATGCATGAAAGGTGGCCTCTAAATCGTCGGAGTCCTGCTCGCAAAGCGTATGCATATGAAGTCCCTCGATCTCCTCTGGAAGCGTCTTTGGGAATTTTGCGCGCACTACACCAAGACGTGAACCTGGCGCACACGGATCATATATTGCATGACCCTCCTGTGTGGAAAACTCTGGATTGACACGCATTCCGATACTTACGCGATTCCTGTTTTCTCTCTGACTGTTATTATATTCAGAAATGATTTCTTTGTGCTTTTCAAACTGCGCAAAGGAATTGAAAATGATATGATCACAGATCGTTACAAGCTCCTTCATATCCTCTGTCTTGTACGCTGGTGCAAAGACATGGTTTTCTTTTTTCATCTCTTCATATCCAAGCCTTGCCTCATAAAGACCGCTGGCGGTCGTACCACTTAAGTACGACCCGATCAGCGGATATACACGAAACATTGAAAAAGCTTTCTGTGCCAAAAGGATATGACAACCCGTCTCTTCTTCGACACGATGCAGACATTCCAGATTTTCTCTTAGCTTTTTTTCATCAACCACATAGGCTGGTGTTTTGATTGTTTCCCACATAACTTCCTTACTCCACAATCTGCGGGTTTTCATCTACTACCCACGGCAGACCATAGCGGTTTAACATATCCATGTATGGATCTGGATCAAACTCTTCTACATTGAATACACCTGGCTTTTTCCATACCTTATCCATAACAAGTGCTGTTCCAATCATTGCCGGAACACCTGTTGTATAAGAGATTGCCTGGGAACCTACCTCGCGGTAGCACTCCTGATGGTCACATACATTGTAGATATAGATGGTCTTCTTCTTTCCATCCTTAGTTCCTGTATAAATACAGCCAATATTTGTCTTTCCTACTGTTCTTGGTCCTAAGGAAGCAGGATCTGGCAGCAATGCCTTTAAGAACTGAATCGGAACGATTTCTTTTCCTTCAAAGTTAATCGGTGATGTGGAAAGCATACCCACGTTTTCAAGGCACTTCATATGAGTCAGATAACTCTGACCAAATGTCATAAAGAAGCGAATGCGCTTTACACCAGGAATATTCTTTGCAAGAGATTCGATTTCCTCATGATGAAGCAGATACATATCCTTCTCACCAACCTGTGGGAAATCATATACACGCTTGATCTCCATCGGCTTTGTCTCTACCCAGTGACCATTCTCCCAGTAGGAGCCATTTGCAGAAACCTCTCTTAAGTTGATTTCCGGATTGAAGTTGGTCGCGAATGGATAGCCATGATCACCACCGTTGCAGTCTAAGATATCAATTGTCTCGATCTCATCAAAATAGTGCTTTAATGCATATGCACTGAAAACACTTGTTACGCCTGGGTCAAAGCCTGTTCCAAGAAGTGCAGTCAGACCTGCCTTTTCAAAACGCTCCTTATATGCCCACTGCCATGAATAATCAAAGTAAGCTGTGAAGCCTTCATCCTTGCAGCGCTTTTCATAAATAGCTCTCCACTCTGGATCATCTGTATCCTCTGGCTCATAGTTTGCAGTATCAATATAGTCAACACCACATGCAAGACATGCATCCATAATGGTCAAATCCTGATAAGGAAGTGCAACATTCAAAACAGCCTGTGGCTTATAGGAATTGATTAATGCCTTTAACTCTTCCACGTTGTCTGCATCTACCTGTGCTGTTGTGATTACAGTCTTTGTGGTACCCTCAAGCTTTTCCTTTAATGCATCACACTTTGATTTTGTACGGCTTGCAATGCAGATCTCTGTAAAGGTGTCGCTGTTTTGGCAGCACTTATGAATTGCTACACCTGCTACTCCACCACATCCAATAATTAAAAGTCTTCCCATCGTTTTGTCCTCCTGTTTTGTATTAGTTTTCCTCTTCTTCCAGCATATCCTCAACATATCGAGGAAGCATAAATGCACCCTTGTGCAGATTCGTAGTGTAGTACCACGTTTTTATATTGCGCTCCTTCCAGCGTGCCACATTTAAATCTGTCAGCGGATGATATTTTTTTGACGTAAATCCAAACAGCCAATAACCTGATGCACATGTTGGAATATGTGCCTGATATACTCTGCTTATTGGAAAGCTGTGGCTTGCTTTTCGGTGCATGGCGCGGCATGTATCCTCATCTTCATCATAGAATGGACTTCCATGCTGATAAACCATGATGCCATCCTCTTTTAAAGCGCGATAGCAATTTCCATAAAATTCCTTCGTAAACAACCCTGCCGTATGACCTAACGGATCAATTGCATCATTTATAATCAGATCATATTGATCATTCTTTGAACGAAGAAAACGAAGACCATCTGCGTAAAAGACGCGCACACGCGGATCATCCAGACCTCTTGCATTATCTGGGAAAAACTTCTTGCAGACATCTACAAATACCTCATCTGGCTCAACAACATCAATTTCTTCAATCTCTTTATAATAAGAAAGCTCTCTTGCTACGCCGCCATCTCCGCCTCCAATTACAAGCACACGGCGCACATTTGGATGAACTGCCATAGGCACATGAACGATCATCTCGTCATATACAAACTCATCCTTCTCGGAAAATACAATACTTCCATCGGAGCTGATAAATCGGCCAAATTCCTTTGAATCAAACACGTCTATTCGCTGGAAATCGGTCTGCTCGCCGAACAGCTGCTTTTCCACCTTCACTGACATTTTTACCTTGTCAGTATGATAATCTGAAAACCAAAGCTCCATTTTTTATCCTTTCAGCTGCCACATTTTATTTTGCAGCCTTATAATACATTTAAATACTCTACTGCCGGATCTTCCGTTCCCTGCATAGAACAGCCCTTTTCCTTTGCATAAAGCACATATTCAATAATTTCGTCTGTAATAAGCTCGCCTGGTGCCAAAATCGGGATTCCCGGCGGATAACACATGACAAATTCGGCACAAATGCGGCCAGATGTCTCTCTAATTGGCAGTCGTGTCTTTTCTGAATAAAATGCTGTCTGCGGTGATACAAGTACCTTAGGATTAATGTACTCTGTATTTAACATACTAGCCGGATCCTTTGAATATAAACGCTTTATATCGGCAAGTGCACCAACAAGACGCTCTATATCCTGAATGCGGTCTCCGATAGAAATATAAGCTAAAATATTTGCTATATCACCAAGCTCAATCTGAATATCATACTCATCACGAAGCAAATCATAGACTTCGATTCCTGCAAGACCAATATCTCTTGTGTAAACAGAAAGCTTTGTGACATCAAAATCATAAACACTTCCTCCATTGATCAAATCCTTGCCGTAGGCATAATAACCGCCAATCGCATTGATTTCATCGCGGGCGTATTCTGCCATTTTTGCAACCTTTGCGAAGGATTCTTTTCCGCGAAGTGCCAGATTTCTTCTTGAAATATCAAGACTTGACATCAAAAGGTAGGAGGCACTGGTTGTCTGTGTCAGGTTAATAATCTGGCTGACATATTCCCAATTTACATTTTTCCCGGTCAGAAGAAGGGAGCTCTGCGTTAAGCTTCCGCCAGATTTGTGCATGGAAACCGATGCCATATCGGCTCCTGCGTCCATCGCACAGACAGGAAGATTTTCACCAAAGTACAGATGCGTTCCATGCGCCTCATCGACAAGCACCTTCATGTCATGTGCATGTGCCACCTTTACGATGGAACGAAGATCCGAACAAATTCCATAGTATGTCGGATTATTGACAAGGACAGCTACTGCCTTTGGATGTTCAAGAATCGCCTTTTCTACCTCGCTTACCTGCATACCAAGTGAGATTCCCAGACGATTATCCATCTCCGGATTTACATATACTGGAATTGCACCACAAAGCACAAGTGCATTTATTACACTCTTATGAACATTTCTCGGCAAAATGATTTCATCTCCTGCCTTGCAGACAGAAAGCACCATACCCTGAACAGAGGACGTTGTTCCTCCAACCATAAAAAATGCATGATCGGCACGAAATGCCTCTGCCGCTAACTCTTCTGCCTCCTTAATTACTGAAACCGGATGACACAGATTGTCAAGCGGCTTCATGGAATTGACATCAAGACTGACACATTTTTCACCAAGAAGCTCGACTAATTCCGGGTTTCCACGTCCTCTCTTATGTCCTGGCACATCAAACGGAACCACTCTTCGTTTCTTTAGCTTTTCAAGCGCCTCATAAACTGGCGCACGCATTTGTCCTTTTTCCATTTGCCTACAGTCCTCTCAATTTGATGACCTGTTTCTTTTATAAAACAAAAAAAAGAACAGGCTGCATCACCTGTTCCGTAAAGTCCTATGTATCGTTTTTTCGCACGCATGCTTTTGCCCAGGTGTGCATCCGATTATTATTGACCGTTTCACAAGTGATGTTTCGACCGGATGAGCACACTACTGTGCCATGTCCCGTCAACTTATAAAATTTGAGCTTCTAACTCAATCAATAACGCGGTTTTAAAAACCACAATCGGCAGCTGCCCCGCCTGTCCGTATGGGCTTAATCCTCATCACTAGATGTGGATAGGCATGCGCAATAAAATGCGCTGTTTGTAATATAACACATTTGTTTCAAAAATGCAATCACTTTTTAACAATTTCAGTTTTATGATTCATTTATGATAATGTCCTAATATACCCCAAGGGAAAATGTCCCAGA
>DAVZID010000033.1:0-36012 GCA_052273485.1 Lachnospiraceae bacterium | reverse complement strand
TTCGTCAACTAGAAATTTTACTTTTTTTCAATTTTTTTGTATTAAATGTTCAGTGCCATATCTCCATTCTTAATCCAGCCTTTTTTGCGCATAAACTCGGAGATTCCAAGTGTTAAAAGTGCCGGAAGAACAAAGTGCATGATGACAATCTGAAGAAGTGCCATCCATGTAGACATACCTGCCTCGGTCATTGCACCAAATGCAGCGATCTGGCCGACGAAGCCTGCGGAACCCATACCAGAACCAACTGGCGTGCTGACCATATGGAGGACGGCAGAGGCGATCGGTCCAAGAATGGCACTGGACAAAATAGCCGGTACCCAAATAATCGGACGGCGCATGATATTTGGGATCTGAAGCATGGAAGTTCCAACGCCCTGTGCAATCAGACCGCCGACCTTGTTCTCACGGTAGCTGGCAACGGCAAAACCAACCATCTGGCAGCAGCAGCCGATGGTAGCAGCACCTGCGGCAAGTCCAGTCAGTCCCATGGAAATTCCGATGGCTGCGGAGCTGATCGGAAGGGTTAAGATCATACCCATTAAAACAGAGACGATAATACCGCCGAATACCGGTGACTGCTCAACATTGACATTGACAAGGCCACCGAGCCACTTCATAAAGTCGGTGATGTACGGTCCGACAATCAGGCCAACTGCGGCACCTGCGCAGATGGAAAGAAGCGGTGTCACGAGGATATCGACCTTTGTCTTTCCTGCGACAAGACGTCCGATCTCGATGGCAACATAAGCAGCTACGAATGCGCCAAGAGGCTCACCAGGTGCGCCGAGTGTGATGGCTTCCGGTGCTGCCGGGAATGCGCCAATCATACCAGCTACTGCTGCTGATACGGTGACAAGTGGTCCCTCTTTAAATTTGCATGCAACGCCAACACCGATGCCGGCACCGGTAAGCGTCTTTGCAACATTGCTGATCGCCTTTAAGTAACCGCCGAGTGGTCCTCCAATCAAGGTTCCAATCTGTGCAATGATAGTTCCGATGATCAAAGTGGAAAATAGACCAAGTGCCATTCCGCTGAGACCGTCAATAAAGATTCGGTTTAATATTTTCTTTGTTTTTTCCATGGAAACAACCATACCTTTCTTTCTGTCTTGTTAGCTGTCTTGTCAGCTGACGTGTCAAACAGATGGAAGTTTACCACATTCTACCTAAGAAATCAAGTAGTTTCTTTCAAATCAAGTAGTTTCTTTCAAATCTTTTCGCTCTTTGAGATCTTTCAGATAATTCTTTTTGCGAAGCTGTAACTCGATGCGGTCTAAAATCTCCTCGCGGTCTGCCTCTACGGTATGATAATGCATTCCATTTGTCAGAATATTTAATGGGCGGGCTGTTTTTTTGTTAATCTTTTCAAGAAATTCTTCCACGTCGCATCGATTTTCGAGAATCAAATCGACGGTGATCTGACCGTAAATCTCGTGCTCGACGACGACATCGCGAAGGCGTCCGCCGTTATCCACTATGGTAAACAGCTCGTCTGCCATCTGCGAGTCGGTGTGATAGACAAAAAAGGTACGGCGGCAAACTTTTTTCTCATCGGTCCGGTCATAGAGATAGCCTTTGTTTGTTGAGAGAATATTTCGATTGGACGCGCGAAGCAGTGCAATGTCCTGCACAATGATCTGGCGGCTCACCCTTAGCTGATGTGCCAACTCGGTACCGGAAATCGGCTTTTTTGTCTGTTTTAGCAACTCGACGATTTTCTCTCTTCTTTCCTCTCCCTCTGTCATGTTGTCTCCTTTACAATTATCTTCTGATATATATCTTTTGATACAATCATCTTCTAATACAATTATCTTCTGAATCAATACAAACTTACTTTTGCAAAAGGGGCTGCCAAAACGAGCAGCCCCTTCTGATTTTATTCTGTTATTCAGTTCTTTTTCTTCTGTTATTCAGTTCCTGAGTTCTTTTTCGGCTCTTCTTTGGCTCTTTTTCTTCAGCTCTTTTGTTTGTCTTTACTTACTCAGCTGTTCCTTCAGAACCTCTGCTGCCTTTTTGAGTGCAGCCTGGATTCCGTCTGGATTCTTTCCACCAGCCTGAGCCATGTTCGGACGGCCGCCGCCGCCACCGCCTACGAGTGCGGCAATTCCCTTGATCAGATTTCCAGCATGTGCACCAGCCTTTACAGCCTCATCGGTAGCAGTTGCCATCAAATTTACCTTGCCGTCAGCTGCGGATGCGATGACAACGACACCATTTCCAAGCTTCTCCTTGAACTGATCGCCCAGCGTACGAAGCTCGTTCATACCGGTATCCTTAAGGGATACAGCAAGTAACTTCACGCCGTTGATCTCAACGACCTGATCCATTACGTTGCCGACAGCATCCTTTGCCATCTGGTTCTTTAACTTCTCGTTCTCAGACTGAAGTGCCTTGATCTCGCCCTGCATAGCCTCGATACGCTCGGTCAGCTTATCCGGAGTGGTCTTTGCTGCTGCACTTGCATTGACAAGATCCTCAGACAGCTTCTCATAGTAATGAATCAGACCCTCAGAGGTCAGTGCCTCGATACGACGAACACCTGCTGCGATACCAGACTCAGAAATGATCTTAAAGCAGTTTACAGCAGCGGTATTTGCTACATGTGTACCACCACAAAGCTCTAAGGAGAAATCACCCATGCAGACAACGCGAACGGCAGAACCATACTTCTCACCAAACAGTGCCATTGCACCCATCTTCTTTGCCTCATCGATGGTGGTTTCCTTGGTAACAACTGGAATTGCAGCTGCGATCTGATCGTTTACGATCTGCTCAACCTTTGCGATCTCTTCCTTGGTCATTGCCTGGAAGTGAGTGAAGTCAAAACGCAGACGATCCTTTGATACGTAGGAACCTGCCTGCTCAACGTGGCTTCCGAGTACCATACGCAGTGCCTTCTGAAGCAGATGGGTTGCGCTGTGGTTCTTGCTGGTTAACTGACGATTCTTCTCGTCTACCTTAAGGGTAACGGTCTCGCCCTGTGTCAGCATACCCTTTGTCATGGTTCCAACGTGGCCGATCTTGCCGCCCTGAAGATGAATGGTATCCTTTACAACAAAGCTTCCGCTCTCGGTCTCGATCACACCGATATCACCCTGCTGGCCACCCATAGTACCATAGAATGGAGTCTCCTCGGTGATGATGGTGCCATTCTGTCCATCGGTCAGTGCCTCTACGATCTCATCCTCTGTTGTCAGAACAAGGATCTTGGAGTCATGTGTAAGCTTATCATAGCCGACAAACTTGCTGGTAACGGACGGATCGATGGACTGATATACGGTAACATCTGCACCCATGTAGTTTGTTGTCTTACGAGCCTTTCTTGCAGCCTGTCTCTGCGCTTCCATGTTCTCCTTGAAGCCTTCCTCGTCTACGTCAAAGCCCTTCTCCTCAAGAATCTCTTTGGTCAGATCCAGTGGGAATCCGTACGTATCATACAGCTTGAAAGCATCAGCACCGTCAAGAGTGGTCTTTCCTGCTGCCTTCATGTTTGCCTCAAGCTCCTCTAAGATTGTCAGACCCTGATCGATTGTCTTGTTGAACTTGTTCTCCTCCTCGGAGATAACCTTTAAGATCATCTCTTTCTTTTCCTCTAACTCCGGATAACCATCCTTAGAAGTAGCGATTACGACCTTAGCCAACTCGCTTAAGAACAGACCTTCGATGCCAAGGATTCTTCCGTGACGTGCAGCACGGCGAAGCAGACGACGAAGAACGTAGCCTCTGCCCTCGTTGGACGGCATGATACCATCGGAGATCATAAAGGTAACGGAACGGATATGATCGGTGATGATACGAATGGAGACGTCCTTCTTCTCGTCCTGATGATAAACGGTGTGTGCAACTTCGCCAACGTGATCGGTCAGCGCACGCAGCGTATCCACATCGAAAATGGAATCTACATCCTGAACAGCTACGGCCAGTCTCTCAAGACCCATACCGGTATCAATGTTCTTCTGAATCAGGTCGGTATAATGGCCATGTCCATCGTTATTGAACTGTGAGAATACGTTGTTCCATACTTCCATGTAACGGTCACAGTCACAGCCTACGGTACAGCCTGGCTTACCGCAGCCATATTTCTCGCCTCTGTCGTAGTAGATCTCAGAACATGGACCACACGGACCAGAGCCATGCTCCCAGAAGTTGTCCTCTTTTCCAAAACGGAAGATTCGCTCAGCCGGAATGCCCTGCTGCTTATTCCAGATCTCAAATGCCTCATCATCATCCTCATATACGGACGGATACAGACGATCTGGATCCAGGCCTACAACCTGAGTTAAAAACTCCCAGCTCCATGCGATGGCTTCCTTCTTAAAGTAATCGCCAAAGGAGAAGTTTCCAAGCATCTCGAAGAAGGTACCGTGACGTGCGGTCTTTCCGATGTTCTCGATATCACCAGTTCTGATACACTTCTGGCAGGTGGTAACTCTGCGTCTCGGCGGAATCTCCTGACCTGTAAAATATGGCTTTAACGGAGCCATACCGGAATTGATAATCAGAAGACTGTTGTCGTTATGCGGCACCAGTGAAAAGCTCTTCATCTTTAAATGTCCCTTGCTCTCCATGAAATCAAGAAACATGCGTCGTAATTCGTTTACTCCATACTTTTCCACAATCGTTTCCTCCAAACTCTATCTGCGCTTGTACCCATTATCGACTACAAGCGACTTTATCGTACCTATTATAGTATAAATAGAAAAATACTGCAAGATCTTTTTATTCCAGGCTCCATACACCCGTATCTAAGAATCTCTTTGCCGTCTCGTCGGCCTTTGTGATGACATCCTCGTTGTAGCCGAGCACGCCAAGCAATTTAATTGCATTTCGGGATACGGCTCTGCCCTCGTACAGGCGGTAATTGAAGATGACATCATTGTCTTTGACGTCCTCTTTGAAGTGGTAGTTGCTGTAGAGATGCTCGAGCATATGGGTCAGCTCGATATCGTGTGTTGCGGCAAAGCACATAACACCGTTTTCTGCAAAGCTCTGTAAGATACGGCTGGATGCTGCGATACGCTCTACGGTGTTGGTTCCGCGAAGAACCTCGTCAACGAAGCAAAGAACTGGTGTCTTATCCTTGTTGACGGCATCGAGGATACGCTTTAAGGACTTAATCTCTACGATGAAGTAGCTCTCGCTGCCCTGAAGGTTATCTTTTAGCGCCATGGAGGAGTAAATGCGGAAGAAGCAGGAACGATACTCCTTTGCAAGCGCCATGCCGCAGGTCTGAGACAGTACAGCGTTGATCGCAACGGTCTTTAAGAAGGTGGACTTACCAGATGCATTAGAACCGGTCAACAGCACTGGATGATGCTCATAGATGCTGTTTGCAACAGGCTCCGTCAGAAGCGGATGATACATGTCCTTTGCCTCGATAAAGCCTTCCTTTGTCTCGGTAAGCTCACTCTCACAGTAGAATGGCATTAACTCACGGAAGGAGGCAATGGAAATATAAGCATCAAGACGACCAATCTCGTCCATTAAAACTAACATTTCCTTCTTGTGCTTTTGAACCTTTGCTAACAGGCGATTAAACATAATCAAGTCGATACGGAAGAACATGTTTAAATAGTCCATCATCATGGAACCCATGTTTCCGCTAAACTTATCGGTTGAACCTAAGAATCTTGCATTTCCCTTTACAGAAGAAAGGGCGTCAACTGCCTCTTTTAAGTTCTCGGTATAATCCTTTAATTCCGGCACATTGAGCTTTAAGAGTCCCTGGGCACAGGATACTAAGTGTACAATCGCACCAACGGACACGTAATACGGCTCAATCTCGGTCTTCTTCTTATAATAGGTATAAATGTTGTAGATCAGGACACCGATTGCGGCAAGAATACCGGTAGCGGGCTGAACGATGATCGCTGCGATTACGACAAGATACAAGAACAGATGCATGTAGTTGTCCAGATTGCTGTCTGGAAGAAGCTTTGTGATGTTATTGACGTAATCAATCAATGCAAACTTTTTGGAATGACCAACCTTTGACAGCTCCATCTGGTAGGCGGTTCTTGTCTTTTCGTTTCGCTGAAAGAACGTGATGATGCGATTTCGCTCCTCAAGCTCGGCTTTATTGGTTAGCGGGGTACGTAAAAGCTTGTACAGATAATCGTCTCCGCTGCTGCTGCGGCACTGGTTCATCATACAGAACACGGAATCCATGTCTAAATCATTCCATGTGATATCGTCAAGTGTAAACTCTTCCCCCTTGGTTGCCTGATAATACTTTGCAATATGCTCAAGCTCACCGTAATCATACTCTCTCTTTGGCAGATTTCCCCATGAGTTGATGATCGAGCTTAAGAAGCGCTTGTTGCGGCGGCTGTTACTGGTGACAACCTGATACACCAGAACACCGACTACAATCGCGGCAAGCCCGATATACAGTAGTGTCGTTGTGTCCATAATCTCCTTACCTTTCTTTGGCTTTTTCAGGAAAAGCCTTATCTTTAGTACTATACCTTTTTTTGCGCGTATCGTCAAGGTATCGTTAAATGATAATACAAACAATCCCACCATTGCTGTCGTTTATGATCTTTTTTAAGGCATCCTGAAGCTTTTGCTGACAGCTGTCAGTCATCTGGCTGATCTTAGCATTCATTCCATCCTCAACGATCTGCTCGATGGATTTGCCGAAAATGTTGGTGCTCCAGATGCCGTCCTGCTCTTTCTGCGCGGCAGATTCGATGTAGTCGACAAGATCCTTTGCCTGCTGCTCACTGCCGACAATCGGTGCAATCTCAGTCTCGACTATGCTCTGTATCATATGAACGGACGGTGCGGTCGCTTTCATACGCACACCATAGCGATTTCCATGGCGCACAACAACGGGCTCGGAAATGCTGATCTGGGTGCGTTCTGGTGTGACGACACCATACCCTTTTTGCATAACCGATTCCATCGCGGATTGCACTTTCTGATACTGGGATCGAAGTCTGGCATACTCAGAAAGCGCATGAAAAAGCTGCGTCTGCGAGGACAAAGAAAAACCTGCCTGCTCGCTTGCAAGCGAAAAATACAGTTCTTCTTTCAGACTGATCTCATAAACGATCCTTCCCTGTGCAAGATTTGTCTCCTCAAGCACAAAACGACGAATCTGCGGTGGAATACTCTCCTCTGCCGCCTCTTTTGCATCGCGCATACAGCTGATATGCGCCATAATCTTGCGCGCAAAGTCGATCACTGCCCTTTTCACTGGACTCGAAAGTTCTAACACATCAAACCAGCTCGGTGTCTCAAAATCGACTTCACACACGGGAAATTCAAATAAAATTTTTTGCATCAGCTGGCTGATATCTTCAAGATCCATTGATGCACAATCCATCGGTGTAACTGTGACCTGATAGGTGTCCTGAAGTTTTCTTGCTAACTGCTTGGCGGCCGGCGCATATGGAGTCTTTGTGTTCAATACGATTACAAATGGTTTTTTATGTAATTTTAGTTCTGCGACGGTCTTTTGCTCGGCCTCCTCATAGGCCTCCCTTGGAAGATCGGTGACGCTGCCGTCCGTTGTAACAACGATTCCGACGGTACTGTGCTCCTCAATGACCTTTCGCGTGCCAAGCTCGGCAGCCTGTGAAAATGGGATGTCATAATCAAACCATGGCGTATGTACCAGGCGTTCCTTCTCCTCATCGATGGCCCCTGCCGCACCCGGAATTAAAAAGCCCACACAATCCACAAGACGAATCTTCATCTCGGTCTTATCCTCCAAGCAAATCTTTGCCGCCTCGGTTGGAATAAACTTGGGCTCGGTTGTCATGATATTCTTGCCGGATGCCGCCTGTGGAAGCTCATCGCGCGATCGTGTCTTCGCCGGTCCGTCTTCCATGTGGGGAATGACCATCTCCTCCATAAAGCGGCGGATAAAGGTGGACTTGCCGGTACGCACCGGGCCGACCACCCCTAAGTAAATTTCTCCGTTTGTTCGCTGTCTAATATCCTTATAAATGTGAAATTCCTTCATACACGCCTCCTGACATAATCCCCGGACAGTCCGGGCACTGTACTACTGTCAGTCTATGCATATATGAAGGAAGTTATTCGTAAGATATGAGCAAAACGTGCCCCGATGTATTACTTGAAAAGCGGCGAAGTAACTGTGCTTTACAAAGCAAAGTCACCTCACCGAGTGGGCGCTTTCATAGCCTAGCGATCACTTATTTTCCCACAGCAGATTCTCACTCTCGATCGTCTTATCGCGAAGCATCAGATCTTTGAGTGCGTCGGCCGCTGGCTTTCCATCAAACAAAACAAGATTCGTTTCCTGCACAAGCGGCATGGAAATGTTGTATTTTTTGCTGAGTGCAAGTGCAGCCTTGGCGGAGTAAACGCCCTCTACGACCATTTGCACCTCATCCATGGCCTCTTTCATGGTCTTTCCCTGACCAATCAAAATACCAGCCCTGCGATTTCTGCTGTGCATACTGGTGCAAGTGACAATCAAATCACCGATACCAGAAAGTCCAGCGAACGTCTCCGGGCGGCCACCCATAGCTACACCAAGTCTTGTGATCTCTGCAATTCCTCTTGTCATCAGAGCGGCCTTTGTGTTGTCACCACATCCAAGACCATCACTGACACCTGCTGCAAGCGCAATGACATTTTTGAGTGAACCGCCAAGCTCAATGCCTAAAATATCTGGGCTTGTGTACACACGAAAGACTGGAGACATAAACAAATTTTGGATATGCTCTGCCGTCTGTCTATCCTTTGCTCCTGCAACAACGGTTGTCGGGATGCCGCGGCTAACCTCCTCTGCATGGCTCGGACCGGAAAGGACGGCGACATTTGCCATCGGAAGCTCCTCCTCGATCTGCTGGGACATTGTCATAAGTGTTGCCTCCTCAATGCCCTTTGCCACGCTGACAATCAGCTGTCCTTCTTTTATGAAAGGATGCATCTGTCTTGCGACTCCTCTGGTAAATACCGAAGGAACTGAAAGCACAAGCATCTCCTTATCGGCACATGCTTCCTCTAAGTTTGCTGTAAATACAATGCTTCTCGGAATCTGAACGCCTGGGAGATTCTTGCATGTATAGCTTTCCTTTAGCGCTTCAATTTCCTTTGGCAGCGCAGACCATGCCGTAACCTCATGGCCATTCTGCGCCAGCACCATGCCGAGGGCAATGCCCCATGTTCCCGTTCCTATAATGCTGACTTTTGCCATAACCAAAACCTTCCTTTCCCTTGTCTTCATTTATCTTCATTACGGTTCCGTTTTATGAATGAACGAACCGTGAACGATCTTAGTTCTTCTTTGCACCAATCTTATTTTCCGTACCGTTTAACAGACGCTTAATGTTTGCTCTGTGACGAATGTATGCCTGAATCGTGATCAGTGCAAGCAAAATGATAAACTCGGCCATCTGTGCCGGCTGTACAGAAAGCATTCCGTTTACACCAAAGATCACACCCATCACGAAGCAGATGGAAACAACGACAAGAGAGCCGAGGGATACGTAGCGGGTTGCATATACGATTGCAATAAACGCTGCCAAGCATACGGCAGAAATGCGAAGATCAAATGCTAAAATAAAACCGGACGTGCTAGAGATTCCCTTTCCACCCTTAAAATGTAAATAGCACGGATAGTTATGTCCCAAAATAACGCCGAATGCCAGATACAGCATATAGATATCCTCCATGTGCTGTTGGCCACTCGATACAGCCCAAGCCTTTACAATCAGACATGGGATCAAACATTTACACAGATCCACGACAAATACAATCAGACCTGCCTTTTTGCCAAGGACACGAAGCGAATTGGTTGCACCTGAGTTTCCGCTTCCTTCCTTTCGAATGTCGATTCCCTTCATTCGTCCATAAAGATAGCCTGTCTGGATCATACCCAGACAGTATCCGATCACCAGCAATAATACACGTATCATCACTTGTCTTCCTTTCTCTCGCGGATAATAAAGCGAAGCGGCGTACCTCTGAAACCAAATGCATTACGAATCTGATTTTCAATGTATCTGGTGTAGGAATAATGCATCAGTTTCTTATCATTTACGAAAACGACAAATGTCGGTGGCTTTACGGAAATCTGAGTCATATAGAAGACCTTCAGACGGCGGCCCTTGTCAGACGGCGGCTGCTGCATGGCAACAGCTTCTGCTAAAATTTCGTTTAAGACACCCGTTGCAATACGCATGGACTGATTCTCGATGATCATATCAATTAACTCAAACAGCTTGTCTAATCGCTGTCCGGTCTTTGCGGAGATGAATACAAACTCGGCATACGGCATATATGCTAAGGTCTGCTTGATCTTCTCGGTCATCTTGTAGATGGTCTTATCGTCCTTTTGAACGGCATCCCACTTATTGACTGCAATGATAACACCCTTGCCGCGCTCATGTGCGATACCGGCAATCTTTGCATCCTGCTCGGCAACACCCTCTGCTGCGTCGATTACCATAACGACGACATCGGCACGCTCAACTGCTGTAACGGTACGAATGATGCTGTAGCGCTCCAGATCCTCATGAATTTTGCTCTTACGGCGAAGACCAGCGGTATCAATTAAAACATACTCACGTCCATTTCTCTTAAGCGGAGTATCAATCGCGTCACGAGTCGTACCGGCAACGTCAGATACGATCACACGCTTCTCACCAACCAGACGATTTACAATAGAAGACTTTCCTACGTTTGGGCGGCCTACGATTGCGATACGCGGACGGTCATCGTCATCATTTGCTGCGCCGTCCTTATTGAAATGATCACTAACTGCCTCAAGAAGATCACCAACACCCTGACGGTTTGCAGCGGATACCGGAATTGGATCGCCAATTCCAAGGTTATAAAACTCGTAGACATCGGCCTCCATCCTCTTGAAGGAGTCGACCTTATTGACACAAAGAACGACTGGCTTTCTACTGCGGCGAAGCATATCGGCTACCTTGCCGTCTGCATCGGTCAGTCCCTGCTTTACATCAACAAGGAAAATGATGACATCTGCGGTGTCGATGGCGATCTGTGCCTGATCTCTCATCTGAGCCAGGATTACGTCACTTGAATCTGGCTCGATACCACCGGTATCAATCAGGGTAAAATTATAATTTAACCAGGTACAATCCGCATAGATACGGTCTCTTGTAACACCTGGTGTATCTTTTACGATGGCGATAGAATCACCAGCGATTACATTAAACAGCGTAGACTTTCCTACATTTGGGCGGCCTACGATGGCAACGATCGGTTTGCTCATATTTTTCTGCCTTTCTTACTTTTTATTTAAAACAAAATTGATTACAGCTCATACGGAGAATGAAGCTGCTCTGCTTCTTCACTTTCTTCCATTAACATTGCACGAATCAGATCTTGCCCGTCTGATTTTACAATATTTATCGGAACTTGTAAAGCTTTTTCGACGTCCTGCTTTGTCAGATCGTCCAAAAATACTTCTTCGTTGCTTCGAAACATGTTCGCTGGAAGAAGAAGGACTTCTCCGAGCGGCTTGCCGGTGAGCTGTTTGATCAAATCCTGTCCAGTGATCAGACCCGACACGGTGACGCCATGACCAAAGAAGTCATTTACAATCTCATAGACCGTGATATTCACATTTGGAAACTTCGCATGGACCTTTGCTGCGATATCCCGAAGAAATGGGAATGCCAGTTTTCCAGTGGCAAGAGACAGCTCATGGACACGCGCATCACCTTCAAGCGGCTCTAATGCATAGTCGGTCTCTTCGATTAAAAGACGCAGCATACCGACACCATTTTCAAGCTGCACATAGCCGTCATAATTTTCTTCCGGCGGCAGAGGACGCTCGGCAAGCAGATAAAACTCGTCGCTCGCGTGAACAAAATGCGTGCCAAAGCGCTCATACATATCATTCTGAAATTTCTCGATGATATCAAGCGCATTTGCTGCATCCTCTTTTGTTAACGGCTCAAGTGGATAAAGTCCTTCACGATATTTGCTTAACCCAACTGGGACAACAGACATGCTCTGCATCTGCGGATACAGTCCTGCCAAATCGCGAATGGAACGCTCTAACTCGGCGCCGTCATTTACACCTTTACACAGAACGATCTGTCCATTCATCTCAATGTCTGCATCGCGCAGACGCTGTAAAGTATCCATAATCTTTCCAGCGAAACGATTGTGAAGCATTTTCACACGAAGCTCCGGATTGGTTGTCTGGACGGAAATGTTGATCGGGGACAAATGATACTTGATGATTCGTGAAAGATCATGCTCTTTCATATTTGTCAACGTGATATAATTTCCCTGAAGGAAAGACAACCTCGCATCATCATCCTTAAAATAAAGCGTCTCGCGCATTCCCGGCGGCATCTGGTCGATAAAGCAGAAAATGCACTTGTTGGTACAGGAACGGTAATCGGACATCAAACCACTCTCAAACTCGATGCCAAGGTCCTCATAGAAGTCCTTGTCAAACTCCCATTCCACTTCTGTGCCATCCTTTTTCTGGACAACCATATCAATTTCTTCATTCTGAATATAAAAACGGTAATCAAGGACATCCTCGATATCCTCTCCGTTGATCTGTAGGATCTTATCACCCGGCTCTAACTCCAGTTCCTCTGCAATCGAGCCCGGCGCCACCGATTTGATCTGATGGGCATGTTTCATAAAATCGTAACCTCCTGACCCTTCGGGTCTGTCTGTATCAACTGCTCAAGCAAAATGGAGAAACGCAAAATGGCTAATCTCCCCATATTTTACTATCATACCAAAATTCAAACGATCCTACAAGTAGTTTTCAAAAAAAGAGGAGTGTCGATTCCGACCACTCCTCTCAAAACTGAACATTCAAAAATCTTATCTTACAATTCTACTCCCAATGATCCAAACTCATCCGCTCACGTTCTCTTATTTTCGATGATTTTAGATCTTCTGAAATTTCGCTGCATATACCGGGAAGGTATCGGTACCCTTAATCTCTTTGTTTGAAGAAATGGTTACATTCTTATCGGTAATGACATACTCTAGGCTAGAGCCCTCGCCAACGACGGTGTCCTGCATCAGCACACAGTTCTTTACCTTTGCACCCTTTCCAATTTTAACCCCTCTAAAGAGAATACTGTTTTCAACCTCGCCCTCGATGATACAGCCATCTGCCGCCATGATATTCTTTGCCTTAGAACCATTGATATATCGAGTCGGGTTATCGTCACGAATCTTTGTGTAGATCGGATTTGGTGCAAACAGTGCATCCAGATTCTCATCCTCGAGCAGCTTCATGTTCTCATCAAAGTAGCTCTTCATATCGGTGATTCTTGCCAAATAGCCATCAAAACGGTAAGCCTTTACTTTCAGCTTGTCAAGTCTTTGCGCTAAGATATCACGCTCAAAGTAAACATAACCACGAACGAAAGCAGTGTGAATCAGGTCAATTAGCAGTTCTCTCTTTAAAATATAGATATTCATTGAAAGATTCTGTGGACCTGATGTTTCCGGGTTGATATAAATCTTTTTTACATTGCCGTCCTCGATTGCCAATGTATAGAAGAAGTCATTCTTCATGATATCCTGATTTTTTAAGCTCTCGGCGAGTTCTTCTTCCTTGTACGCTACGGTTACATCAGCGCCGCTTTCAATATGAGCACGAAGCATATCACTAAAATCAAAGTTTACAGCGATGTTGGCATCGGACATAACAACATACTCTTCCTTTTGATCACGCAGAAGTCCAAGAATGCTGGCAAGTGCCTCAACACGTCCGTTATACATCTTTACGGTCTTCTCAGCGAATGGTGGGATGATGTTTAAACCACCGTTTTTACGGCTCAAATCCCACTCACGACCAGAGCCAAGATGATCCATTAAAGAGTGATAATTCTTGCGAACCAGCACAGAAATATTATCAATTCCGCAGCTTACCATGCTCGACAAAATAAAGTCGATCATACGATAACGTCCTGCAAAGGGAATGGAAGCCATCAATCGTTCCGTTACTAACTCCGGAACCATATTGTCATAACTGTTCGGGAAGATAATTCCCAGCGCATTTACATTTGATTTTACCATTGTTCTTCACCACCCTTTACATTCTCACTGACCATCGCGTTTGGACCAATCTTTGCATCATCACCAATATAGACACCTGCACCGATCGTTGCAACGCCCTTGCCGCCCTCTGAAAGGGCCTCTCCTATCACTGCATTCTCGCCAATCACAACGTTTTCTGCGATGATACAGTGTCTTACCTGTGCGCCTGCCTTAATAACAGTGCCGCCCATTACAACTGCGTCCTCAACAACAGCACCCGGCTCTACCTGAACACCTGCAAAAAGGATGGAGTGCTTAACGATACCATGGATACGGCAGCCATCCGTAATCATAGAGTTCTCAACCACTGCGTCTGCGCCGATACGATGTCCGGTCTTTCCACTGTTGCGGCTGTAGATTTTCCAGTTCTCATCAAACAAATTAATGCCACTGTGCTCCGGATCGAGAACCTCCATGTTTGCTTCCCACAAAGAAGGAATGGTTCCGACGTCCTTCCAGTAGCCGTCGAAGCGATATGCATACATCTTGCGGCCATCACGAAGCAGATTCGGGATAATATTATTTCCAAAATCATTCTGAGAGTTCGGATCGGCCTCATCTTCGATCAGATATTTCTTTAAAATGTCCCAGTTAAAAATGTAAATACCCATGGAAGCTAGATTGGACTTTGGATTCTTCGGCTTCTCCTGGAACTCCATAATACGAGAATCCTCGTCAGCTACCATAAGACCAAAACGGGATGCCTCATCCCACGGAACTTCCATAACGGCTACACTAAACTCTGCGCCCTTTTCCTTATGGAAACGAAGGAAATCACTGTAGTCCTGCTTGCAGATCTGATCACCGGAAAGGATGATGACGTACTGTGGATTGTAACGCTCTATAAAGGAAATATTCTGATAAATCGCATTTGCGGTTCCCTTGTACCAGTCAGAGCCAGATGCCTGCTGATACGGCGGAAGAACATGAACACCGCCATGCAGACGGTCCAAATCCCAAGGCTGTCCATTTCCAATATATTCGTTTAATACTAACGGCTGATACTGTGTGAGAATACCTACGGTATCAATACCTGAGTTCACACAATTTGACAGTGGGAAGTCGATGATACGATACTTACCGCCGAAAGGTACTGCTGGTTTTGCAAGCTTCTGTGTCAGTGCGTACAGACGTGAACCCTGTCCGCCCGCAAGCAGCATTGCAATCATTTCTTTTGCCATGATTAAAATCCCCTCTTTCACTTAGCATACAATTAAATTATACCATATTTTTTCAAAAAAAGCGATGTCCTATTGTACAAAAATACTTGGTTTATTTTGTTGCTTTTTTCTAAATTTTATTTTTTGCCCTATTATGGATTCATTTTATTCTTCTGTTTCGTGCAAAGAAGGCAGAAAATGCGTACAAATCGTGTAACATCTGATTGGCAAACTAAAAAATGCACCCAGGCAGCTTGCAAAAAACTGCTTGAGTGCATAGAATATTTGTAATTTATGGTCAATTATTTTATTCCTGTTCGGATTCCAAATCTGGTTCAGAATCCGACACCGGAGCAGAATCCGACACCGGAGCAGAATCCAACACTGAATCAGAATCTGACACCAAAGCAGAATCCGACACTGAAGCAGACTCCGTTTCCTGCTCCCATTCACGATTGTTTTCTTCCTCATCAACCGTTTCTGGCTCAGACTGTAACTGGTGTTCAGCCTCTGCCTCCCGATTTGCATGCATAAAATATTCTTGAATATCGATCTGTTTTTCGGTCAGTAGATACAATTTGTAGTAATAGCGGTTATTGTATAGAAAATTGATCTCACCGCCAATCAATACAATGTTCATGCAGACATACATCCAGACAAGGAAAACGATGATCAATGCAAGGCTTCCATACATGAACGCAAGATTCTTGCTGTTGCGAATATAAACTGCATAGATCGCCGAAAAGCTATACCATCCAATCGTTGCGGTAATGGCGCCCGGCATCTGTTTGCGGTACGGCAGACGCTTTTGCGGAAAGATATTGTAGACAGCAAGGAAAAACAAAATCATGCCGCCGATTGCGATACCATTCTGCAAAATTGTGATCAAAACCGTCCAATTTTCAAGTACCGGCCACATTGAAACAAGAAAGACACGGAACTTGCTGCCATATACCAGAAAAACCATGACAAGCAAAATGATCAACAAGAAAATTCCTGTGTATAAGAGGCATAGTGCGCGATGGACAAACCAATTTCGCTGCTCTTCTCTCTTATAGACACGGTTTAGCCCTGTGACCAAAAATGAAATTCCTGTCGAGGAAGACCACAATGCCATGATAATGGTGATCGACAACGCCGACACGCTAAGCGATTTCTCGTATAGATCCGCCACCACGCTTTCTACCAGCTCCATCATCTCCGTTGGAAGGACAGAAGCTGCAATCTTTAGCAAAACTTCTGGTGACAACGTCATGCGTGACATCAGCCAGAGTAAAATCATTAGCATTGGAAACAGCGACATGACCATAAAGAGCGTGATCGTTGCTGCGTTTGTCATGACTTGATCGTCATCATACAGCTTTTTGGCAAAGCCAATCGGATTTAGAATAGACTGAACAATGCCAATTCGTTTTTTCTTTTTTCCTTCCTTTTCCTGATCTACTTGTTTTTCCTGTTTTGTCGAATCTTCTTGCGTTACCTGGCTTTCTTCCTGTTTCTTTTTTCGAAGATGAATCACTCTTCCACCTGCTTTGTGACTACTTCACCGGCGTGCTTATAAATACTTCCGGCGGGAATGATTCCTCTGACGGAGGAAAGTGGATAGATATTGCTATTCGAACCAATAATCGTACCTGGATTTAAGACACTGCCACATCCAACCTCTACATGATCGCCAAGCATTGCACCAAATTTCTTTAAACCAGTCTCAATTGGTCCCTCTGCAGACTTCACAACAACAAGCTTCTTGTCGGACTTCACGTTGGATGTAATGGAACCTGCTCCCATATGAGACTTATAGCCCAAAATGGAATCGCCCACATAGTTGTAATGCGGAACCTGTACATTATTAAATAAAATTACATTTTTCAGCTCGGTAGAGTTGCCAACTACGCTATGCTTTCCGACAATCGCATTTCCGCGGATGAATGCACAGTGGCGCACCTCTGCCTCCTCATCAATAATACACGGACCCGTGATGGATGCGGTCGGTGCAACGGTTGCAGACTTTGCCACCCACACATGCTCTGCGATCTCCTCGAAGCGATCCTTCGGAAGTGTTGGTCCTAGCTGAAGAATAAACTCCTTAATCTTTGGCAGCAGCTCCCACGGATAACAGTCCGTCTGAAAAAGCGCCTTTGCAATTGTCTCCTCTGTGTTATAAAGTGCAGATACTTTAATTGAATCCATATCGTTTACTCCTACCTTTCCGCAGCCTGTGTCATACGAATCTATGATGTCGCTGCACAACTGCATGTTACCCCTAGTTTACATGATCTTACGCCGTTGTGCAACTATGTTTTTTAACAATCGTCTCATCGCTTGTTGCGATTACGCCCCATCATTTCTTTGCTTTCACATCATAAAATGCCTCAAAACCTGCAAAATTGCCCCGAATCGCACCTGGGTTTGTCACTTGCTTGACACCCTGCGTTCTTCTGGTAACAAATGCCTGCAGCTTATCCATATATTCCTGAGAGGTAATTGCTCCCTCCGAAACATAGGTGAGTCCCTTTTCCCAGCTGGCAGTAAGCTCTGGATTAAGCAACTGTCGAATGGATACCACTACAACCTCATATACAGCCTCGCCAAGCTTTTGTGGCTTGATAATCTGCGTCTTTGCATTCAATGAGAGATAATTGATCGTCACAAGCTTCTTTAAAATTTCAGCTCTTGTGGCACTCGTTCCGATGCCGCTTCCCTTAATTTGTGCACGAAGCTCATCGTCCTCGATTAACTGTCCAGCATTTTCCATTGCCAGAATCAGCGAACCAGAGTTGTAACGCTTTGGCGGCGATGTCTCGCCTTCTTTTACACCATACGTCGGATGATCAAAAATCATCCCTTTTTTCAGTCTGGCAAGAATGCTGCTTAAGAAGGATTTTTCATCGACAGCAAACTCTTCTTCGCCATCCTTTGGCATGGCCGCTTCCTGTGGCACACCCGTCACTTTTAAATAACCTTCATCCTCAAGCATACGATAAGAAGTGAAAAAATGCTCTGTCTTTACCTGAAACTCCAATGAATATTTGCGATAAATGGCCGGTCCGTAAAAGATGCTTAAGAAACGGCGACAAATTGTCTCATACACACCCTTTGCTACGCCAGACAGCTTGTCATACGCGCCAACACCTTGTCCAGTCGGAATAATCGCATAGTGATCGGTGATCTGCTTATCGTTTGTGTAACGCGTTTTTGCGATCGTTTTCCATGCATCTGCCGACAAAACCTCATTTGCAAAACCGCTGACCGGGCCAAAGCTGCAAAGACCACGAATATTTTTATAAATTTCCTTTGCAACAGCCGTGGAAAGCACGCGCGCATCGGTTCTTGGATAGGTTACCATCTTCTTTTCATATAGCTCCTGAACAATCTTTAGTGTCTCATCCGGGCTGATCTTGAAACGTCTAGAGCAGGTATTTTGCAGCTCTGCCAAGTTAAATAAAAGTGGTGGCTGTTTTTGCTCTTTTTTCTTTTCAATTTTAATTAAGGCACAGTCAGCATTTGCTTCTGGTGCTTCCAGATAGCGAATCAGTTCTTCCGCGCTCTCACGCTTTAAAAAGCCATTTTCCTTATAAAGCTTTGGCGACTGGAAATACTTTGAACCTTCCACTGCACGCCACTCCGATTCAATCACACCTTTATTCTCGCCATCCGTCACCGGCAGCGACAAAATGACACGATAAAACGGTGTCTTTACGAAATTTCGAATCTCTCGCTCTCTTCGAACAACCATACCAAGGACACATGTCATAACACGTCCGACCGAGATTACCGACCATTTTGTATTCATAAAGGAAGCAACCGAAGGGCCAAACTTAAGTGTCAGCGCTCTGGAGAAATTGATTCCCATCAGATAATCTTCTTTTGCCCGTAAATACGCCGAATCGCTTAAATGATCGTAATAGCTCCAGTCCTTTGCCTCACGGATTCCTCTTAAAATTTCCTCTTCTGTCTGAGAATCAATCCATACTCTCAGCCTCGTTTTGTTTTTGACGCCTGCCATCTGATCAACCAGACGATAAATGTACTCTCCCTCACGTCCAGAATCCGTACAGATGTAGATCGTATCCACATCTGGGCGGGTAAGCAGACCTTTTACGATGCCAAACTGCTTTTTGACAGAGCCAATCACCTCATATTTCCACTCATCTGGAAAAAAGGGAATGGTAGCTAAGCTCCATTTCTTTAGTGCCGGATCGTACACCTCCGGATAGGACATGGTAATCAGATGACCTACACACCAGGTAATCACATACTGATCTGACTCCAGATAGCCGTCCTTTCGCCCGCCATTTACCTTGAGTGCCTTGGCAAACTCAGCCGCAACACTTGGCTTCTCGGCAATAAACAACTGTTTCCCCATGAATAAAACCTTTCTATATTTTTTATCGCGCAAAACGCAACAAGAGGCAGTAGTTTTTGCTGCTGCCTCCTTCTTGCCTATTTTGCAATTTAATTACAAATTCAATTACGAAATTGCGAAGTTTTCTCTGCTAGTTACGTATCGCATAGTTTCCTATATCAAATCTTATACTGTATGAAAACGATACTCGGTAACGGTTGTAAACTTTGTGTTTGCCTTTAATACACAGCTCTTGAAGTTCTCATGATGAATGGAATCTGGGAAGAACTGGGTCTCAAAGCATGCGCCACAGTATGGCTTATAGGAGCTGCCATTCTTGCCACATTTGATTGTCGTTCCATTTGCGGTGTATACCTGCATACCAGGCATATCCGTATAAACATCCATCACAATGCCGCTCTTTGCGCCAGCCATTGAAGCCACCTTTGCAAACTTGCCATCGGTCTTTAAAACAAAGTTGTGATCGTAGCCACCGCCGTTTCTGAGCTGTTCGTCATCGTCATGGATATCCTGACCGATGGTCTTTTCTGTTCTGAAGTCAAACGGAGTACCAGTAACATCTCTATACTCGCCAGTCGGAATCAGCGTCGCATCCGATGGTGTAAACTCATCCGCATCGATCCACACCTTCTGAGAAAGAACATCACCGCTATCATGTCCATCCAGATTGAAATAGCTGTGATTGGTCAGATTTGCCAAGGTATCCTGATCACTCTCCATTTCATACTTGAGAGAAAGGCCATTCTCCTCGCTCAGTGTATAGGTAACGGTAACGGTAAAGTTACCCGGATAGTTCTGATCACCATCTGGGCTATGAAGCGTAAACGCAACCGAATTATCACCAATCTTTGCATCCCACAGGCGCTTGTAGTAGCTGCCTGGATTGCTATGAAGGTTGTTCGGTCCATTGTTTGCCTCTAACTGATAGGTCTTTCCGTTTAAGGTATAGGTGGCATTTGCGATGCGGTTTGCATGACGTCCTACAATAGCGCCAAGGCTGCCATCATTCTCCAGATAAAGCGCTGGATCACCAAATCCTAATACAACATCCACTGGATTTTTATCCTTGTCCGGCACAACCAGGCTCTCAATAACAGCACCAATGTCCAGCAGCACTGCCTTCATACCAGCTTTGTTCGTGATCGTGTAGGAGGAAATCTCCTTCTGATCCGATGTATAACCATAAAACTTTTTTACAACTGACATTTTATCTTCTATCCCCTTTCTGTGATTTCTACAC
This sequence comes from Lachnospiraceae bacterium, assembly GCA_052273485.1. Lineage (GTDB taxonomy): Bacteria > Bacillota > Clostridia > Lachnospirales > Lachnospiraceae > Anthropogastromicrobium. The sequence continues at coordinate 15,209 of DAVZID010000033.1, read as the reverse complement.
ATTGTAATGTTTCAAAGCTTCATTCGCAAAATCGCCTCTGCTCTGAATCGTTACATGTAATTTTTATAATAGAGCAATTCAGAGCCACACTAGTTTGTGTCGCCCTGAGTCGTCAATGTTTCTTACACGCTATACACGTTATGCGTTCTTTGGTGTGATATAACCCTTTGCAGTCAGAAGCTCTGCTGTTAATACCGCGCCACCTGCTGCACCACGAAGAGTATTGTGAGAAAGACCAACAAACTTATAATCAAATGCACTGTCCTCTCTTAAGCGTCCTAAGGAGATACCCATGCCGTGCTCATAGTCACGATCTAAGTGTACCTGCGGACGGTTGTCCTCCTCCATGTAACGGATAAACTGCTTCGGTGCACTCGGAAGATTTAACTTCTGTGGCTCACCGCTGAAGTTGTTCCAACGATCAATGATCTCTTCTTTGGTTGGCTTCTTCTTGAAGTTTACAAATACCGCTGCGGTATGACCATCCTCAACTGGAACACGGATACACTGAGTTGTGATTAACGGTCCCTCTGCCTTCTTGATCACGCCATCCTCAAGCTTACCCCAGATACGAAGCGGCTCCTGCTCACTTTTCTCTTCCTCACCTGCGATGTAAGGAATTACGTTGTCGATCATCTCCGGCCAATCCTTGAAGGTCTTTCCTGCACCGGAAATTGCCTGATAGGTGGTGGCAACAACGAGTGTTGGCTCAAACTCACGCAGCGCATGAAGTGCTGGTGTATAGCTCTGGATTGAGCAATTTGGCTTTACTGCAATGAATCCTCTCTTGGTTCCAAGACGCTTTCTCTGATACGGAATGACTTCTGCATGCTCTGGGTTTAACTCTGGTACCATCATCGGAACATCCGGTGTCCAGCGATGTGCGCTGTTGTTGGATACAACCGGAACCTCTGCCTTTGCATAAGCTTCCTCGATCGCACGGATCTCATCCTTTGACATATCAACTGCGCTGAATACAAAATCAACCTGTGCGGCAACCTCCTCTACCTGGTTAACATTTAAGACAACCATTTTCTTTGCAGCTTCTGGCATTGGAGTTTTCATCTTCCAACGTCCGCCTACAGCCTCCTCATAGGTTTTTCCTGCGGATCTCGGGCTTGCTGCAACTGCTGCTAATTCAAACCACGGATGATTCTCCAAAAGTGTTACAAAACGCTGTCCTACCATTCCTGTTGCGCCCAGTACGCCTACCTTTAATTTCTGCTCCATCTGTGCACCTCTACCTCTCTGTTTTTCATAATCCTTTTGTTTATATAAAAATCCTGCTGACTGTACTATATAACTGCACTATGCTCGTAATGAGCGATACAGCAATTGATCATTTGTCAGCTGGATTTTCCTCGCTTTTCGCAGCTTCCTCTGTTTCTACTAACGTCTCATCTAACTCTGATTCATCACCTTCCATTTTAATCGACTCTAACTCCTCTGTCGATTCTTCTTCAGCAACAGCTGTTTCTTTCTCTTTTGGCTCTGCTTCTTCCTGCGATTCTGGCTGTGGTCTTTCTATTTTTGTTCCACAGTTCGGGCAAAACAGTGCTTCCTTTGAGATTGTCGCTCCACAATTCGGGCAGGTATTCTCATTTTTAATTTCTTTTTTCTGCTGTTCGCACTGTGCAATCTTCTCCATCGCATTGGCAATAATCTGGAACTGGCTAGCCATCTCGTTCTCTGCTTCATCTTTATGCTGATTGTAATACCGTTCTCCAATCGCCGTGTATGTATTTTTTATCTGATTTTTTGCCTCACTAATCTGAGCATTCAAACGAGAAATGGCCTGCTGCTCTTCGAGCTTGCCCTTGATATCTTTCGTCATCTCCTGGGCCTTGTTTCCAAAGTCCTTTGTTACCTTTGAAAATTGATCAAAAAAAGACATGTCATCCTCCTTTATCACTTTGTTACTCTAAAGTATAGCACTTGCTTTTTCTTTCGTCAATGACTCATTTTTCAAAATGGTATCATATCCTATATTGGGGGGTCATGTTCACGGGTTTTCTTATACAAAATGCACTTTTTCCGTGAATATATATGCCCTTAAGCTTCATTAAAAGGAGGCAACTATGGAACCGATGCTTGATGTTAGCAATCTTTCCTTTGATTATCTTTCTGCATCATCTTGCTTACCTGTAATCGACAATATCTCGTTTCAGGCTTTTGAAGGCGATTTCATATCGATTGTCGGACCGTCTGGCTGTGGAAAATCAACGCTTCTTGATATTCTCGCCGGTCTGATGCCGCCATCTGCCGGACAGGTTTTCTTTTTAGGTGAGCCTGTCATAAAACCGAGAAAGGAAATTGGATATATGCTGCAGAGAGATCAGCTTTTTGAGTGGAGAAGCATTCTTCGCAACACACTTCTTGGCCCTGAAATACAGCACTCCTCCCATAAAGATAAAAGAAACGCACGAAAAACTGCTTCTGAAATGCTTACTCGTTATGATCTTGGCGGCTTTTTGTGTGCAAAGCCTTCTGAATTATCCGGCGGCATGCGCCAGAGAGCTGCGCTTATTCGCACACTGATCATGGAGCCCACGCTTTTGCTTCTTGATGAGCCATTTTCAGCACTTGATTACCAGACAAGGCTCACTGTCTGCAATGACATTTGTGAGATCATCCGCACAAACAAGAAAACTGCCATTTTGGTCACACATGATCTGGCAGAGGCTGTCAGTACAGGAAACAGAGTGCTTGTTTTAGGGAAACGGCCTTCAACAATAAAAATGGAACTCGTATTTGATCCTGATTTTACTGCACTCTCACCACTCGCCCGCAGGAACCATCCATTATTCAATCCATATTTTCAAAAGCTTTGGGAGGCATTTGCCCATGAAAAATGAAGAATTGATGCGTCTGCTTGCCAGACGTCAAAAAAGAAACCGCAAGCTTTTAACTGCCGGACGGTTTCTGATTGGGATTTTGTTTTTTGCCATCTGGGAACTTTGTGCCCGACTTGGCATTATAAATGATTTTATTTTCAGCAGTCCGTCACGCGTCATACGCACAATACAAAGCTTTGCAGCCAATAATACGCTGTGGCTTCATGTTTCTGTTACACTAAAAGAAACAGCACTCAGCTTTTTTATGACTATGATCATAAGCCTTTTTGCCGCTCTTTTATTCTGGCGTTTTCGCTGGATCTACAAGCTGTTTGAACCGTATCTGATTCTGTTAAACAGCCTGCCAAAATCAGCACTTGCACCACTTTTAATTGTGTGGCTTGGCAATAAACCGCGCACCATCATTGTTGTCGCAGTTTCTCTCGCCGTATTTGGCGCAATATTAACGCTTTACCACGCATTTGAATCTGTTGACCCAGAAAAGATAAAGCTAATACAAACGCTAAATGGCACAAAAATGCACATCATCACAAAAGTTTTGCTTCCCAGCACCGTGCTAGTCTTTATCAACAACATGAAGGTCAACATTGGCCTTTGTCTTGTCGGTGTGATAATAGGTGAGTTTTTAGCAGCCCGCGCAGGTCTTGGCTACCTGATAATTTATGGCAGCCAGACCTTTAAAATGGACTACGTGGTTACATCCATAGTAATTTTATGTACGGCAGCTATTGTGCTGTATGCACTTCTTACATGGGCTGAATCTGCTTACAATCGCTATTATTTAAAGAATGCCTCAGCAAACTGATCCATTGCAAGCTGACTAGAACGAGCCATAAGCTCACGGCTAGAATGCATTGCCAGAATCGGCACGCCAAGATCTACTGTCATTGCCGGAATTGAAGTACTTAAGATACTTCCAAGTGTTCCGCCGCCAACAGCATCTCCATGATTAACAAACTTTGTATGAGCGATCTTCTCTGCACGGCAGATTCCCTCTACAATTGATACTGCATTCGTATCTGTTGCATATCTCTGGTTGTAGTTCATCTTGATAACAACACCGCCCTCCATTGGAATCGGATTGGTCGGATCGTTCTTCTCTGGATGATTCGGATGCATAGCATGAGCTACATCCAGTGATGCTGTCAGGCTGTGAAGCATTACATCGATGAATGCTGTGCGGCTCTTGTCTGTATCTGGTGTATTCAGATAAATCTTCTCTAAAATGGAAGACAAGATTACTGAGCCTGCACCCTGCTTTGAGCTTGAACCACACTCTTCGTTATCAAACAGTACAACAAGATTACAGATATCAGAAAGTGCCTCTGTATCCATGATTGCATTTAAGCATGACTGGCAGGATGTCAAATTATCAAGTCTTGGCGCTGATAAAAACTCATCATCAAAGCCTGTAATTGATGGCTCCTCACCATTACATAAAAACAACTCATAATCAAGAATGCTGTCTGCCTCAATGCCAAGCTCTGCAGCGATCTTTCCAAGAAGCCATCCCTGTGTATTTTCCTTTGCTCCGATTAAAGAGACAATCGGCTCAAGATCAGTCTGAACCTTTAACTCAACACCTTTATTTACTTCTCTATTCATATGAATTGCCAGGTTCGGGATTACGGCAACTGGCTTTTTAGAATTATACAGAATGGTCTGCGGATTAAACGGATCATCTGTTGCCACACATACACGTCCTGCAATTGTCAGCGGACGATCCAGCCATGTATTTAAGATTGGACCACCATAGCGCTCTACATTTAAAGTGATGCAGTCAGATTTCTTTCTTTCCGGATTTGGCTTAATCATAAAGCACGGATTGTCGATGTGGGATGTGATAATGCGAAATCCCTTAAAGCCAGACTGCGGCACACGAAATGCAGCAAGTGAACGATCATAAATTGACACATAATATGCCTTTCCAGGCTCAAGCGCTGCAGACTCTGCGAGTGAAATGCGCTCAAAACCTGCTTTTTCAAGCTGACTGATAGCCTCCTTCATTGTATGATACGGTGACTGGGAGTGGCGGATCAACTCAACCAGACGATTTGTGGATTCCTGTAATTCCATAACTTTTCCTTTCTGACAGGGTTTATAAATAGCCCTGTTCTGCAATTGCAATTAATGTCGCGATGCTTCTCGTATCATACCATAAAAAAGGGAGGTTGTCACCCTCCCTTTTTCTTTGCGGTTGATTTACGAATGTCCGACCATTTTTCCCTTATCAAAGCGAAAGATTTCATCGCAAAGCGTTCCTATATCTTCCTTACTGTGGCTTGCCAGAACAATTAGCTTTCCATCTTCTTTTTGTTTCAAGAAAAGCTTCCACATTTCCTGTACGCCGTCATTATCCAGACCGCTTAGAGGTTCATCTAACAGCAAAATATCTGGATTTTCCATCAATGCCTGCGCCAGTCCCAGGCGTTGACGCATACCTAGTGAATATTTTCCTACCGCTTTTTTGCTTTCTGGATCAAGACCAACAAGACGTATCGCGTCTTTTATCTGCTCATCTTTGATTTTTCCCCGAATCATAGCAAGAAGCTTCAGATTTGTGAAGCCAGAATATTCTGGCAGAAAACCTGGATTTTCGATGATAGCACCGATATTTTCCTGCATGTCGTCATTTTCTCCGACTGCTTTTCCATTTATCAAAATTGTTCCCTGCGTTGCCTTTACAAATCCGAGGATATGCTTCATAAGCATAGTCTTTCCGGAACCATTTCTGCCTACAAGTCCGTAGATTTTTCCAGACTCTAGCTTCATATTAATATTACTTAATACTTCTGCCTCTCCATAACGCTTTGTCAGATTTTTTATTTCAATTGTACTCATATGCTTATCTCACTCTAATGAAATTCGTGTGTAATTCTCACACGTTTTTTCTTCGCCTGCTTTGTTAGTATATGATACCTTCAGAACATATCCCTCTTTCTCATTATTATGATTCTGAATATATACTGGATATGCTTTCGTCTCATTTCCAAGACTCTCTGCATCGATATATTCGATATCATCCTCACCATTCGCTTCGGTCCACACTGCAATTCTTACATTGCTAATTCCTTCTTCGTTTGCAGAGCCATGGAATTTCACCCAAAAATTATCTTCTGTGATTGGATCCACTGTAAACCAGGCAACATCACCATCACCTTCCGGCACATCACCCGTGATCCACTCAAATGAAAAGCTGACTTCCTGCTCCTCGCTTGATGGCGTCACGTTGCCGGCTTCCGAACTGCTGGCTGGCGCTTGGCTCTGCGCTGTTGACTCTGGTGATGTTGACTCTGATGCCGCCGACTCAGTTACTGCCTGCTGTTGTTGTTCTGTTGTTGATACCTGCACAGTTGTATTAGGTGTCACACTTGACGGCTGTGTATTTGCAGATGACTCCGCTGTTTTGCTCGTCTGTGCTGCTGTGGATGTCGTTTGATTCTTATTTACAGTGCCCTGCAATTCACATCCCGTCATCATCATCATTGTTCCTGCCATTGCGGTAATCGCCGCTTTCTTCCATAATAATTTTCTCATTTATTTTGCTCCTTCCTAATTTGTCCTGTTTTAAATGCGAATCAGCCTACCTGCGGCGGCAGAGGAATTACAAAGCTATCTGCTGTTGTACTTTCTGTCGGCGACTCTGACTCTTTTTCTGTTGTCTCTACTGTTCCCTGTTCAGATTCACTTTCTTTTTCAGACTCTGGTTCAAAAGCTTGTGACTCTTTCGACTCTTTTGTAAGCACTCCTGCTTCCCCTGATGATACCCAAACTGGTTCTGCTGCCCATGTCTTTTCATCTGCTGACGACAGTTTTTGAGGAAGCTGTCTTTTAGATCTGTCAAACTGAATTGAGACCATACAACCTGATGTTGAGACAAGTACCGCTGTCATCCCTGCCGCTGCCAACAGCTTTTTCCATACTTTTTTCATGCGTGTTTTCCTTTCCGCTCTCCCCGTTAACTGCACTTTTTTAATGTCTTTGAAATTTCAAAAGCAGTCAATTCAATAACTATTGTTTGACTATTTTTTACTTTTTCTTATGTTATCCCTATTTTATCAGCATTAGGTCTAAAATGCATTTACATTTCCTTTACATTTCTGATACATTTCTATGTATGTTTTGTTACAAAAACTTTTTTATTTAAATTATTCTGTAACATTTAATGTAACATTTTGACTTTATGTCAGAGACAGCCAGACGCATTACTTAAATTTATAAATCCATTTTTTGAGTTTTTTCTTTAATCACCATCATCAATATGGCGCAAATACTCAAACTCACCGCATAAACATACACCGAAGTCAGCATGCCTTCTCCTGAATATTTCTTCAAATTTTCAATACTGCTCCAATTTACTGGCGAAAACAGCATCATCCAACTTGTCTGTTCATGATAAAAATAAATAACGACTGGATCAGCCAGGACAAGACAACTTGCTGCCAATATTCCCGGCCAGTTTTTTCCTGTTACCACATTAAATGCGTACACAAGGTACCCTAACAGCATCACCGTAAGACTACTTACCATATACGAATAAAATGCAGCATTCCATACAGTTGTACTCGAAATGACATTTTTCGGATATACCTTAGAATACAAAACATAATTCATCAGTTTATTCGAGGATATTTCCCATATGCTTCCCCAGCCATTCCACTCCAGACAAGGAAGCACCATGAGAAAACTACATACCGCGATGAATGCCATATAAATAAAGGATGCGATTGCAATGTATAGACATTCTCCCTTCCACCATCCTCTTCGCCCTGCTCTGTGAATTAAAAACCATTTATTATCCTTTAAAAATGGAGCGTCACAGAACAATAAAATTCCGCCAAAGAAAATCAGCACTTTTAGTAGTCCATTACTGTTCATTGCATCAGCTAACAGCACCGGGAGCAAAAGTGCTGTCGAAGTCTTTCCATTTGGCAACGCGTAAAGTGGTACTCCAATCAAATAACGAATAATTAAGACCATTATCACTGTACCCACTGACCAGATTCTGTAGTCCTTTTTCCAACTTAACAGATTTAGGGTCGCAATAATTGTTGCACTCTTAAATCCATCCTTCATGTTTCCTCCTCTTCATTGCCCAAAAACACAAGCACCATGGAACCATGCAAAATAAAAGCATTATTCCAATCGCATAAAAATAATTCACTGCAAAGCCGTTTACATTTAACACCTGTACGCCTGAACTTAAGTACCACACATTCACGGAAAATGGAAAGCTTCCTGTAAATGCATAAATCACATAGAATGCAACAAAAGAGGCCGCAATTCCTACATACCGATTTGGAAATATAGATACAGCAAGAATTCCAAATGATGTCACTGAGACTGCAAACAATCCAAACAAAAGTCCTACTAATATACTATAAGCAAGTGGCCCTGCAAAATTCATTGCACATGCGAAGTAACCAAAGTACTGCGTCATACCATCTCCACCTACAAGCGGCATAATCGGCAATAGTACAATTGAAAATAGTACAAAGCTTATACAGACTGCTGACACAACCCCTATTGCATTGGAAATCAGCTTTGACAGCAGATACTCTCCTGGCCTGCATCGAAACAAAATCAATCTGTCATACGAACTGTTTCGATCATCACATAATCCAAATGTATATACCGCTGAAAGCAGAACAATTACTGCCGCCTTAAAGCGATCAAATATCAGCAGTTCCATCAGCTTCTCTAAGCTTCCCATCATACGCATTTTATATTGTAATTCTATCATTACCGATTCCCATACATTTGCAATCAGTAATACTACTATTAGAGCAATAATCACAGGAAATCGCTTTGCACCGATGCAGCGATGCAAATCCATTTTCAGCAGTTTTAAGAGATGACTTTTCTTTTTCACTTTAAAAATTCCGATCCAAATATGGAATCTGCGCTGCCATTGACTGCATTCACCAGCATTTCTCCTTGTTTTTGGGAACTGCCTAAAATTAATTCATTATCCCAGAAGAAATCTTCTGCTTCCCCCTTACATATGAATTTATATCGAAAACACGGTACTAACACTGATGTTTTTTCATCTAGCGCCGTCTGATCAACTATATATACAATATCAATATCCTGTATATCTGCCTCCTCTGCCTCTACCTGATATCGCTCGGTAACTTTGTCGAAATACTCCATTGCCTCATCTTCTGGTAAAATCTGTACTGGTTCTTTTTTTATTAATTCAAATTCTGGGCGAGCTTCCAAATAAATTAGACCATATTCTGGATGCCAGATCATAACAGTAACATTATCTATAATCTGTGTGCTTAATGGAAAACCTTCCACTTCGTCCAATCCTCGAAAAAGCATCAGCCATGCACCATCTTCTTCACTCCATTCCCTATCATTTACCTCTTCATAGCCTACTTCTGTATAACCTGGTGCAACAATGTCCATATCCAACGCTTTAACACTTTCGATTCCCATAAAATATGTAGAAATCTCACTATAGGAAAAATCAAGCTCTCCCATCAGCTTCTCGCCATAGTCAATCGCCTTTTTCTTATCTTTCTCATCTCCTTCTTCTGGAAATTTTGATTCCAAATAAATATCCTCATACTGCCAATTCCAGTTACTATAGCCAAACATCGGATATGCTCGATAATAGCCTGTCTTATAATACTCCACATGTTCAATCTCATCTTCAAGCGTACCCTCTTCATTATACCAGTACCTTTCATACTCTTTATCTCTTTTATAATCTTCCCCCAAAACTACAGAAGCTATTTTCTCGATATCGTATGGTTTTCGTTTTACTTCTAAAGTATAGTAAGTCTCATCATCTTCTGTAGCTGTCTCGATTTCTTTTGCATATGTCATACTGGTCATTGCCATGCACAATGCCGTCGCCGCAATGCATATTACCCTTCTTTTCATACTTTTTTCGCTCCTTGTCTTTTTATTTTGTTATTTCGTCACTTCTATACATGTAAGACAAATTCTATAAGCGAATTTCTTACAAAAGGAAAATTTTATTCTTAAATATTTAATAAATCCCATCACCCAAAAGTTTAGTATTCTTTTGGGTGATGATCCATTCTGTATCCTTTCCTAAATTTTATTTTACATAAATTTTATCCAGTCTTCCGCGCGCTAATTCTGAATAAAAATTATATGTGTGGTATTTATGTTTTATATATACCATTTCTTTTATTACTTGTCAATAGTATATTTAAGAATCCTAAGTATTGACTTTTTATATACCATAGTTCATACTACTTAAAAAGTTCATTTGGCATAGTTGTTTTTTATTGCCTTTTAACCGTCTATCACGTTCAAATGAATTTCAAATACTCGTTTAAAAAGGAGATGCTTATGATCAAACAATATTTCATTTGCAAGAGGGAGGTACATTTTGAAAAATAATGCCATTAATACATATTTAAAGGATCTTTCCAAGCAGCTGTGCTGTAGCGAAAAAGAGAAAAAGGAAATACTGTCGTCTTTAAAAAATCGACTATCAGAATTTGAATCAGAGTATCCAACTGCTCTTAAATATGAGGATATCGTTGAACAATTTGGATCACCCAAGGAAGTGGCTAACAGCTTTTTAGGCGAATATAGTTCAACACAGCTACATAATTTGGTAAAGCGCAGGAAAATAAAGCACTTTTGCATTATTACTGCGTGCATATTAATCTTTGCAGCTTTGCTTATCTATTCAATCCACAGAATTTATTGGTTTTATGTGTTTCAGAATGGGTATGTCATTGAAACTATGTATGACGGTACAAATGTACCGGGTCCCGAAGAAATTGGTATTACCAATTATCGAACATATTAACAAAGGAGATTCACTACAATGAAAAAGCTATGTCTCTGGTAATACAGCTTATGGTACTGCTACTGTCCTTTATCAAGGTTCCAACAAAACACTTAACATAAACATGTCATGTGATATTCACGGCAATATTTCGTGATTACTACCACTCTATAAATCTTAACTCTTGACTTTTATTATCTTTTCATTCATAATAAATAAATGCTTAGTATGATGCTGGAGTTAAAAGGTGCTTTACACTCATGCATCTTCAAAAAAGTTAGCGAAGGGAGGAACACATGGCAATAGAAATGTTTAAACGAGGGTCTGTTGAGATGCTTGCCCTCCTTATTTTAAATGAAGATGATGCTCACGGCTACCGTATTGTTCAGGAAATTAAGGACAGAAGCGATGGCCGTCTGATCATCAAGGAAGGCTCTCTTTACCCAATTTTGTATAAGTTATCTGACGAGGGCTATATTATTTCTCAGGAAGATATTTCTGAGACTAAGCTTGGGCGTAAGCGTATTCGCGTTATTTATTCTATCACACCTAAAGGACGAGAACATCTGATTCAGCTTAAGGAAGAATACGATATCGTACACGACAGCATTCGCTGCATTTTTGAAAGGAGCAAAAGTCTTTAATTATGAATACCGCTATCGAACAATATATTCATGAGCTGTCTGATTTACTTTGCTGCGATAAAGCGACAAAACAACAATTTCTTTCTAAATTTCAGCAGACATTAGAAGATTTTGAGGCTGATCAGGAAACTTTGCCGATTTCTTACTCGGATTTAGTTTCCGAATTTGATACTCCCAGGGCAACAGCTGATGCATTTCTTTCTCAGCTTGATATTTCTCATGTGCAGCCTGCAGTGCGAACAACCAATAAAAAGAAATTATTTTGGGCTTCACTATGTATCATAGCCATATTATTCTTAGTCGGTTTGTCCCTTTATCGTGTATATTTAAATAAGCTGGCTGACGAAGGATATTTTGAACCGCCCGTGTACCACCTCACTCCAGCAGAAGCTCGAACCTTTGATCCTGACGAATATTTTAACGATAAATAAACTACTGTTCACGGATAAGTCACTTACTGTTTTATACTATTTTAATTTCGATATCCATCTTAATTGAACATATATAGCTTAGCAAAGATTCTACTCCAATCAAAATGATATACATTATAAACATATATTCTCCCGACAAATGCGGATAACCTGAAACGGTATTTATGTTTTCAAGACTGCTCCAATTTATCGGAGAAACATAAAACAAACCATATTTTTTAAAATTTGTAAAATATACAGCTACTGGATCCAACATAATAAAAAAGACTGCTGCTGAAATTCCTATTGTTTTTTTGCCAATTTTTAAATTTAGCAGGTACATCAGCTTACCAATGAAAACTATACTTAACCATCCAGTAATAAAAGTGTACATAAATGCGGCTAAGGGATAATAATTTTGTATTACTCTTACTGGCATTACTAGTCCCCACGTATAAACTGGAATTAAACTTTTTTGATTTACAACAAAATCTCCTGCAATTTCTCCCCAAAGTTGATTTGTTGAAACTGTTGGAAGAACTGCTATCAGCGAAATAAGCGAAATAAACAACATATAGAGAAATGCTGCCAGCCACACGTACATGTTTTCACCCAAATACCAGCCTTTCCGCTTGCATCGTAAAATCATATATGGTTTTTGATTATTCAAAAAAGGGGCATTACAAAATAGCATAACACATCCTAAGTAGATTAATACTTTTAATAATCCATTACTATTTTCTGCCTCCGCAAAAACAATTGGAAGAACAAACGGCGTAATCGTTTTTCCTGTTGCCTGCCCATACTCAGATAATCCATGAAGATATCGAAAAATCAATATTGTTTCTATTGCCGCAATCATCCATATTCTATAATTTTTACGCCACTGTATAAAATTGCTTTTGCAAACATACCAACCTTTCTTCAAATTACCCATTTTCATACCTTCCTTTTAGTTTTTTCCATAATACAATTCCCGAAGTTGCATTTAACACAAGTAATAAGCTAACAGAATATAAATAATTCCAAAATGAACTATCCGTCATTCTGAGCATTTTTGCTGCACTCGTAAGATTCCAAATATCCAACTCTCTCGGCAAAAAATCAGTAATTGATAATAATCCATAATAAACCAAAAAGGAAATTGTATGTGCTGCAAAGCGATCTGGCATATAAAATACAATCCATAACCCAAAAGAAGTAAAAAATGATGCAGATAATCCAAAAATTAATCCCATCGCTGCCAAATAAATAATAGGACCTAGTGTTTGATAAATATCGTAGTATTCAATTATATCTTGCTGTGGATTATTACTTACTAAAGGCATTATCGGTCTTACGAAAGCCACAAAAAGACAAATCCCACCAATCGTTGCTGTTGTTACAAGAAACATATTCGAAACAATCTTTGAGATCACGTATCGCTCTATCGTTCCTACTCGAAGTTTTTGAAACAGGAAAAAACCACTGGAGATATCTTCATAAACACTTCCCGCACACAGTAATGATAATACAGCAATCATAACTGCTTTAAAACGGTCAAAATACAGCACGTATAAAACATGCTGAATACTACTAAATACGACATTAGCATTTTCTCTAAATTCTATCGCCTGCGACAGATTTTCTGTCCACCCAAGTGCAAATAGTATTGCTACCATCATCATCACATATATTATTTTTCCGTGCAGTATACCACGTTTTAATTCCGCTTTTAATTCCTTCATATGTGTCTCCTATTAATACATGATTGATCCATCAACTGCATTAATCAAAAAATATCCATTTTCCTGCTGTTTCCCATCTTTTATATCTATATCACTATATGTATCATACTCATTCAAGTCTTTGTATAGCCATACAGATTCAGAATTTTTTCTTTTTTGAAAGCCAAAGCGCCAATATGGTGAACATTGAATTCCTTCAGATGACAGTTGATCTACTACATACACCAATGAAATATCCGTAATCTGTATACTCTTTCCATCAATATTTGTCGCATTTATTCCCTTATCCAAATAATCTGCTGCCTGTGTCCTGTCAATCAAATTTTTCTTTTGTTCGCTGCAAATACGATAACGTGGAGGAATTTTCATATATAATAATCCCTTCACTGGATGATAAACCATCCACGCAATATCAGAATTTCCATTGTTTTCTAATGTTCTTCCATTTATTAGGGGATTTTTCATTACAACTAAATATGCCTCGTCCTCTTGTGTCCACGGCTTCCCACCTGTAAATACACCTGACCAAGTACCATCATATTCATCTTCTTTATTTTCATAACCAGGACCAGATACACTATCTCCTGCATTTTTATTAATTTTCTTAATACTCTGCAAATCCATTGCATATGTTCTAACGTATGTATAGGAATATCCTATTTTTTCTGCAATCTCTCTGCAATTTTTTTCTGCATCTTCAGGCTTCATTTCACTATCAATTTTATCCTTCGGAAATGATTCCCTTAACAAAATTTCCTGCCACCGAAGTGTATTGGTCGCCATCTCTGCGATTGCAGAATAGCTTCCTGACACGCCTTTTACTTCATATTCTAACCCAAACATATCATACTGGCGCACTCTTCTGTCCCCATCCGTCAAATAATACATGCCATATTGATTTTGACTTTGCTCAACTTGATCTAACGATTTTTCAAATATAGCATTACAAACATCAGACAATTCATATGGTTCTATTTCTAGTGCTAATATATTCACGTTGTTTTCCTGCTTATCCTGAGATTGATTGCTTTCTTTCATACTACTTTCTTCAACACTGCTTTCGCTTGTTGTGTTGTTCGCAAATGGCGTTGTTTTTATTGCTTCGGGAGATTCAGCTTGCGTTGCTTCTCCTGTTTCTTCTAATAGCTGTTGTGCTACTGATATTCCATTTGGCATAAACTGCTGACGATCCTGACTTGTCATACGAACTGATTTGCAACCAGTCAAACCAGTCAAAATTATTCCTGTTAATATTACTGAATATATTTTATATTTTTTTCTCATACGCAAATTCCTTTCTGCCGTGCTGAGATAAAAAACATATTCTATTCAGCACGGCAAATGTCGCTTATCATTCATCATTATATCCTTCTGTTGTCGTTCTAATTACAAATTTAAAAGTATTCGGCAGATACCGGAATACTCAATATCATACTCGCTACCAACATAAATACTATTACTTTTCTTTTGGATGTCAACTTAATTCGCTTCTTCATATCATTTATCTCCTTTTCTAAATTTATTTTATATAATTTTTATCTAGCCTTCCGTGCACTGATTCTGAATAAAAAATATACACACGTTATTTATATTTTATATATATCGTATTTTTTATTATTTGTCAATAATGTATTTAAGATTCCTAAATATTATTTTTTTACATATTATGATACATAATATTATTTCTGAGACTAAGCTTGGGCGTAAGCGTATTCGCGTTATTTATTCTATCACACCCGCTTTAGATGTAATAATCTTTGCAACACGCTTAAAGATTTTGGGATGACATTTAT
>DAVZID010000032.1:0-36736 GCA_052273485.1 Lachnospiraceae bacterium | reverse complement strand
AAACCGGGGCTAATGTTTCACTTATTTTGGGACATTTTCAAAAACGCTTGACACCTCTTTTTTTCTATTTTGGACGCTTCCTTTTTCTTTTTTTGCAATTTTCGACGGTTTTGCCGCACCTCGCGCTTTTTTACCCGCTCTTCCCATCGTTTTCTTCGCCATGCGCGCTGTTTTTTCTGCCATTGACGATGTTTTTTTTGAAGCCGGTTAAAAAGCGTTTTTGTTAATTGTCCCAGGCCAAGCTGATACAGCGCCATCCCCGCCAAAATTCCAATAATAGAAAAGAATCTTGGCGTGCCATTATTTTCCCGAAACAGCAAACCAAACATCAAAAAGCTGCCCGCTGTCCAGAACACAATATCCTGCACATCCACAAGCAGCTTCGGATGCCGAAAAAGCTTTCGCGCCAGAATAAGCGGCTCATAGCCTAGCCGCAGCAAAAATCCAAGCAGAAACGACCGCGCAAAAAATAAGAGTTCACCGGTGACGCCTCTAATTACCGTAGCAGCCTCTTCCAAAATGATTCCCCCTGACTCTGGCCCTTTTGCTCTTGATACTCCAGACTATTCACACAGCCTTCCACCTCGATGATGCCCTTATCGAGCGCTAACTGTTTCATATGCAGACCATCTCCGCGTATCTCAAGTGCTTTGTCGGTCGTGTTGATCTGCACGATATGCTCATCGTAGGCAATGACATCTGTCACTCCGGTAATTTTTAAGCTCCTTCTGTGCTCTAAAATCAGGCAGTGTTCCCGCTCAATATAGTCCTGGTCACGATTTTGTTCCAAAAAAAGACCCCCTAACTATCGGAATTTCCGGTATACCGGTCTATTCCAATATATTAGGAAGTCTTCGAAATTATACGTCCGTCACAAACTCATGCAATACTGTATTCCTATGATACTATATTCATACGATACTGCACTCATTTTATACGTACTTATACATCTCTTTTGCCTCGTCCTTTCGAACCGTTTCTTCAACGGCAAGCACCTGTACCTTGACGGTTCTGGTTCCAAAACCAATCTCAATGATATCATCTGGCTTTACCTCTGCGGATGCTTTGGCTGCCTTTCCATTCAAAAGCACTCTGCCTGCATCACACGCCTCATTGGCAACGGTTCTTCTCTTAATCAGACGGGAAACCTTAAGATATTTGTCTAATCTCATGCGTTGATCGCGTCCTTTAATGCCTTTCCAGCCTTGAACTTCGGATTCTTGGAAGCTGCGATTGTCATGGTCTCACCACTTCTCGGATTTCTTCCTTCTCTCTCTGGGCGCTCTGCTACCTCAAAGGTTCCAAAGCCAACCAGCTGTACCTTATCTCCTGCCTTTAATGCCTCTGCTACTACCTCTGCGAAAGCCTCTACTGCCTTCTCTGCATCAACCTTCTTCAGCTCAGCCTTCTCTGCAACTGCTGCTACTAATTCCTTCTTGTTCATCAGAACTCCTCCTTAAATCTCATGCGACAAATTCATTTCAGATAAAAGAGCTTTTATCTGCTTTCTCTTATCTGCTTTCTCTTATGCGCTATCTTTCCTCTTTTTGCATATAGATTTTAATGCTTTTTTACTGTAGCACACGTTATGATGATTTTCAAGTCCTAAAAGAAAAAAACTGTAACTGTTACTCTTAGCTTTCCATCTGCTTTCCTAGAAAGGAGGCCGCGCAGGCAGCGGCCTTATACTCGGTCTCGCTAAAGCGAGTTTGGTTCTCTCGGCTGTAGAGAATGACGGCGCCGATACAGTCGCCTTCGCAGCAGATTGGGTAAATGACTTGGGCGCTGTAGCTGTCCTCATCCCCATTTACAAGCGGAATCGTCTTTTTCTCGAGTCCGGCTTGAATGCTGTTTTCGCGATTGATGATCATTTCCTCGAGCTGGCAGCTAATCGGTTTGCCAAGAAGCTCCTTCTTGCCACCACCTGCCACGGCAATGATCTGATCGCGGTCTGCGACTGCAACCTTTTGATTCATTGTCTGCGCTACAGACTCGGCATACTGCTTTGCAAAGCTCCCTAACTCCATCATCGGTGAATATTTCTTTAAGATAATCTGACCTTCCCGGTCGGTAAAAATCTCAAGCGGTGTTCCTTCCGCAAGACGCATCGTTCTGCGTATCTCCTTTGGGATTACCAGACGACCAAGCTCGTCCACACGACGCACGATTCCTGTTGCTTTCATGATTTCCTCCTTGTTTTCCGAAAGAAAATGTGGCTGCCTTTGCGGACAAAAAGGGGGTTCCTCGTTTTTTCCACATTTTCTTTATAGTTTTTATCGTTTACTTCCATATTTTGCGTTGTATGGGTAGTATGTGGAAAACAGGAAATTTTATACGTGATCAGCCGATCTCGTATACGATGGCTTCATATGGTCTGAATACCGATTCGTCCGTATCCTTATAGTTCTGGATTAAGATGTTCTTTGCTGCGCGAATCTTTTCCTGAATCTCTTCTGGAATCGTAGTCTCGTGATCAGCATAATTGCAAAGTACAAGCAGCTGCTTATCGCCAAGGGTTCTGGTGTAGGCATAAATTTGCGGATGCTCTGGAATCAGCACATCGTACACGCCGTTTACCATCACGTCATTTGTGTGACGAAGCGCGATCAATTTCTTATAATAAGCAAAAACAGAATCTGGATCGTTTACCTGTGCAGCGGCATTGATTGTGGTATAGTTTTTATTTACCTTTAACCACGGTGTGCCTGATGTAAAGCCGCCATTGTCAGAGGTGTCCCACTGCATTGGTGTACGTGCATTGTCACGTCCAACTGCCTTGATATAGCCCATAACTGTTTTGGCCGGGATATTTTCTTTTGTTGTCAGCTCTTTGTAAGCATTGAGACTTTCAATATCACGATAATCTGCGATATTTTCCATGTAGGCATTTGTCATGCCAAGCTCCTCACCC
Organism: Lachnospiraceae bacterium; assembly: GCA_052273485.1. Lineage (GTDB taxonomy): Bacteria > Bacillota > Clostridia > Lachnospirales > Lachnospiraceae > Anthropogastromicrobium. Next base: position 33,825 of record DAVZID010000032.1, on the reverse strand, counting down.
TGATATACATATGGCGTACCCTTCTGGAAATGGGTCATAGTTGCAAGCATCTTGGCTGACAGCTCCCGGTACTGCTCATTATCATTTCCAAAGCGTGAAACACATCTTGGCTGATCGTGATTAGACAAAAACAAGCTGTTCCATGCGCATCCCTCTAAGTCCTTCTGCCACTTTGTAAAGTTTGCACGCAGCTCCGGCATAGTCATTGCCTCACCGTCCCACTTTCCATGATGGCACGGTTTCAGCGCACTTCCTGAAACATGCTCAAACTGGAAAATCATATCAAGCTCGCTGCCATCAATGTTTGCATATTTCTTTGCCTGCTCAGCATTTACGCCAGGACACTCACCTACAGTAATCAAGCGATACTTAGAAAGCACCTTTTCGTTCATCTCACGCAGATATTTGTGGATGTTTGGACCGTCACAGCTTGTGTTTCCAGTGTAGCCATTTCCATTTTCTGGTCCATCCGGCAGACCAGGATACTTGGAAATCATACTGATTACATCCATACGGAAGCCATCGATTCCCTTGTCGCACCACCAGGTCATCATCTTAAAGACTTCATCGCGAACCTTCGGATTATCCCAGTTTAAATCTGGCTGCTTACGGGAAAATGAGTGAAGATAAAACTGACCTACACTCTCTACATACTCCCATGCTGAACCGCTAAAGCATGACTCCCAGCGGTTAGGCGGATTGCCGTTCTTGTCCGGATCTGCCCACATATAATAATCGTGGTACGGGTTATCCTTGCTCTTCTTGCTCTCAATAAACCACTTATGCTCATCTGAGGTGTGATTAACAACAAGATCCATCATAATCTTGATATTTAAGCTGTGAGCCTTCGCAAGCACACGGTCAAAATCGTCCATGGTTCCAAAGTCGTCCATGATATCCTGATAATCGCTGATGTCATATCCATTATCATCATTAGGAGATTTATAAACTGGAGACATCCAGATTACGTCAATGCCAAGCTCTGCCAGATAGTCAAGCTTCTCATAGATACCCTCTAAATCACCGATTCCATCTCCATTTGAATCCTTAAAGCTGCGCGGGTAGATCTGGTATACTACCGCGTTTTTCCACCATTTTTCGTTCATATATTTTATAACCTCCTTCTACTAAATACTGTCTTTTATTTTAACAGGATACTTGCCAAAGCTCGCGATTTAACACGAGCTTTGGCTTTGATTCTAACTTTCATTCTTAATCTAATGCTGTCAAAATCTCCTTCACTGCTCCAAATACATCCTCTGGTGCATTAAGAAGTGTGAGCTGATCAAGCAAATATGCATCATTTCTTGCTCCCTTCTTCTGGGCGATTGCATAGATCTGCTCCTTTAAGCTAAACTCGATCTCTGCGCGATTTAACAGTTCGAAGATACGCTCAACCTGATGATTATCAGCAAGTGCAGTATTATATGTAACAACTGTAATCGCACTTTCAATATCCTGCATAGGAAGAATTACTGTTGTGCACTGCTTGTCGCTGTCATAAGAAGTCTCAAGCGTCTCATATGTGCCGTCTGCTGCCTTTAACTGTGCAGTCATGCCCGGTGCTGTACCCGCAAATACAAGCTCGTAAGCACGCTTTTCTGGCATACCTTCTTTCTTTGTCTGCTCTGGTGCAATTGTAAGAACAGCCTCATCTCCCCACTGATATGTAAATGTGGTTGAGCACCAAACATTATCTGTTGCTTCTTCGTCAAGTCTGAAGCTTCCGTCTGCGCCTGCTGCTACGATAACCTTAAGAATCTCTGGATTATCAATCGCATTGCCTGTTGTGCGTGCATCAAGTGTGACAATGGCACCTGCCTTTGCCAGTACCGGAATACTGTCAAGGCTACGGTACAGCTCGATCTTACGATCTCCATTGTAAACTGTTCCTGTAAACAAATCGATCCAAACACCTTCTGGAAGCAACGTCATTACCTTGCCCATTCTGGTGGCTGCGCTCATCGGCTGCGTGATCGGATTGACAAGAAGATCTGGGCCAAAATAGTACTCGTTCTTCATTCTAAATGCATCCCACTTGCCAGGATTCTGATAGTAAAGCGGCTGAATAAGCGGAATACCTTCCTCGCTTGCTCTGCGGTTCATCGTATGAAGATATGGGATCATCTGATGGCGCAGACGAAGGAACTTGTCCATGATCAGCTCCACTTCCTTACGGTAACGCCATGGCTCTTTGCCGTTAAACTCGCAGCAGGTGCTGTGAAGACGCATGATCGGTGAGAATACACCAAGCTGCAGCCAGCGAAGTGCAAGCTCATCGTTCTTGTAGCCCATCATGTGACCACCAATGTCGTGGCTCCACCAGCCATAGCCGATATTGGAGGCTGTTGCGGTGAAGTACGGCTGGAAATCTAATGATTCCCATGTAATCACGGTGTCACCTGAAAATCCGACTGGATAGCGGTGGCTTCCCGGACCGGCATAGCGGGAGAAGATGAGTCCCTTGCCGTCCTTTTTCTGGCTGTGCAGGGTGTGATAGTGATTCAGCATCCACAGTGGATCAAGGCCTGGGATTGCGGTATTTGTTCCTTGCTGCCAGTCGATCCACCAGAAGTCAACACCGTCCTTTTTCTCTATCTTCTCATAGACATACTTAAAATAGCCTTCCAAAAGCTTTCTGTTTGTGAAGTCCATCAAAACAGGCTCGCCCTTTTCCTGATCCACGCCCATGTAGGCGGCAAATTCTGGATACACATCCTCAAATGCCCTGACACCGTCTGCCGGATGATCGTTTAACGTTACCTTCATGCCTCTTCTATGCAGGTTGTCGGTAAAGCGCTTTGGATCTGGGAAATACTCTTTGTTCCATGTGTAGCCAGTCCAGCCAGTTCCGTACTTTGGATCAACGTCGGTTACATGCCAGTCCATGTCGATAACGCCAACGGTAAATGGAATGTTTTCCTTCTCGAAGCGATCCATTAACTCCAAATAGGATTTCTCGGTATATTTGTAATAGCGGCTCCACCAGTTTCCGAGCGCATATTTTGGAAGGATCGGAGTGGCACCTGTCAGCTTGTAATAATCCTTCAGGCAGCCTAAATAGTCGGTACCGTATCCAAAGTAATACAGATCCTCTGCGTCAATATCTTCTCTTCTTTCAATCCAACCGTCTTCTGTCAGCAGCATGGAACCTTTATCAGAGATAACAGCCCAGCCTTCAATTGAGAACAGACCGTCCTGCAGTGGAATCTCGCCATTTGCCTGATCGAGTGTACGGGTGGTTCCCTTCAGGTTATGTCCGGTATCGCCGTAATGCCATGTGGACTCGTAGATGACTTTTTGATTTCTCTGCTCGATACGCAGGTTGTTTCCAGCAAATCTGCCTCCAGTGTAGACAAGTCTTGCCTTGTCAGTCTCAATGATCAGCTCACCGTTTTTCTCCTTCACGGTGTATTCTGGTACGTCGAAGATTCGATTTACGACCATCTGGGTTTTCTTATCCACAAATATGCCTTTTTCGCTGTATTCCATACGGATCATGCTTGGTGTTAAGATGGTGAAGCGATAATTCTCGCCCTGTACGACTGCTGTTTTTGTGCTCATTTTTTCTGTGACCTCCTGTTTTCTTTTCTTCTACTTTTTGCTTCTTTTTACTTTTTGCTTTTTGCTTTCTATTATAAATTCTTGATTCTTTTTTGAGTATAAAGCATAATTCTACATTTTTCTTGCAATATTGTTCCAATTTATAACACGATCCTGCTGTGTTGTGGTCAACCCGAAAGCCTCGCTTAAGCAAACTAATTATTATTTTTCAATGGGATCCACACCTCTGAGATTGCGCCAAAGTTCTCATCCATATTGGATAAATGGAATGCTGCCTGCTCACCGTATATCAGATTTAAACGTTTTTTGATGTTTTGAAGGCCAACATGGCGGCGGTCATTGTAATAAATTTCGCCATTATTTTCAATTTTTTCAAGTACTTCCGCTGAAAAGCCTTTGCCGTTATCTGACACACAGATATAAAGACATTCTGCATCATTATGTTTTTCTTTTGTGATAAATAAAGAGATTTCTCCTTTTCGTTCTGGTGTTAAACCATGCGAAAATGAGTTTTCCACAAGTGTCTGCAAAAGAAGCACCGGAATTTCAATATCTCCAAGTCCATCATCTACCATGCAGTCAAATTGAAAATAGTCTTCACCGTAGCGAAAGCGCTGAATGCTGATATAGTTTTCCACGTGGGCAATCTCCTCAGAAAGAGGGCGAAGCACTTGAGAACCCTTATAAATATAGCGAATATAATCAGACAAGATGGAAGTGATAGTTACAATATCTGTCTCACCCTTGTTGTCTGCTATTCCATGTATCAGGCTTATACAATTTAAGAAAAAGTGCGGCCTTATCTGCTCTTGCGCAAACTCAAGCTCAATCTGTTTTTCATTAAGTTCCTTCTCGTAAATCGTAATTTTCAGTGCCTGGATCTTTCGAATCAGATTCCTAAACTGCTCATTTGCACTCTCAAGCTCTAAAAGATTATTAGAGGAATTGTCATGCAGATATTTGTCTGTGTCAAGTTCGTCAAGGCTATTGACAAAGCTTTGGAGTGGAAATAAGATATGACGAACATAGATTGATACAATGACAGCACAGACAAATATACAAATTACCAGCATTATAATAAGAATAACTTCCCACCTATTTGCGGCTTGAAGCACACCATTTCCCGGCACAACATAGATGCACAAATCACCGAGACCGCTAATCGCATAACGATATATATTCGCCTGCTTTACAGTTCCCTGCTCAAAATCTTTAATCTCCTTTTCACTGACATTCTGTGGAAAAATATTATCTTCATTATCAGAGTCATATATGTATGGCAAAATCGTGTAGCCTTTCGTGCAATTTTCAAGATCCTCAAAAATGCGCTCCAATGGGATTAAGTTTCCTGCTATCTTTTGCCCTTTCATATACCAGGTTAACAAGTACATCTGATCTTCTATCTTTACAAACTCATGATAAAGTGAGTTCTGTCGCCTTGTCATATTTGCAGAAAGATAGACCATTAAAAAACGTTCTATTGATGTTTTTACACTCTTCGAAAACTTTGTTCCCGTACTAGTAATTAAGGCATTTGATGTGCCAATATACTCATAATAGCCATATACAGAATCATGCCAAATTGCCTGAATCCGAAGCTGTTCTGAAATTTTTTTCAAAATTGGAATAGCTTTCGAACTCTCTGAATTAAAGTAATCCGGCAGCTCATTTGTCGCCTCATTCGACTCTAGAATGTTAATCAACTCTAAACGTATAACGTCCATCTCTTCTCGAAGCTGACTAACATACAGCTCTACCGTCTCTGACACATATTGATTTACCAGGTTCCTATTCTGATTAGTGCTGACAAGAAGTGTTCCTGCCAAGCATGACAGCAAAAGCATTACAATTAAAAGAATTGAAAAAACGATCTTTCTTAAACTGAACTGCTTTACCTTAATATGCATTGGCTTACCTCCTTTATCACGTCCTACAACAAAAGCAGCCAGAAAATCTGTCTGCTTTTATTGTAGTCTATTTCATTTTGCCTGTCTACAGAGAAATTTTATTTACTCCATGCTTTCAAGATAAGCTGCATATGCACCCTGCTGTAAGGATACAAATTCCTCCAGACCCATTGCATTTAACTGCTCGATATAGGAATCCCACTCATCCTCAACACCACCGTCTACTACCCAGTGAGCATACATAGCCTCAACATAGCTGTAAACATCAGTTCCGATTGCAGTGATACGGCTTAACTCATCCTCTGTGTACTGAACAACTGGCATTCCAGTGTTCTTATCGGTAGTAACATACTTTGCGTTTACTTCGTCTTCCTTTAACTTGATACCATCAGATACATCATCCGGGATGATAACCTTGTCATAGAACTCTGGATTCATGTACTTCGGGCCGAAATCTCTAAGTGCGTTCGACCATGCTGCGGTATCAAGTGAGGTATCATCATCGGTGGAATGAACACTGTAGGTTCCGTCATCATTTGCAGTAACGGTAACTCCTAATGAGCCATAGAAAGTCTGAAGAGAAACAAGATCATCATAGAAACCATCTGCCCACTTTAACAGTGCTTCCGGATCCTCACATGCAGTTGTGATAACAAGCTCTCTGTCTGCAATATCAAGATAGGTTGGTGCAGCCTCTACATAATGAACACCATTGTAGCCCTCTACTGCTTCCAGTAAGGAGTACTGCTTTGTATTCATTCCAGCCACAGAGTCAGCTGTCCATCCAGAGGTGATGCCAACCTTAGAGCCTCCTTCTGCCTGCAGCTTTGCAGTAACAGCGGAGCTATCCTGTGTAAAATACTCTGGGTCAATTACACCATTCTCCCACAGCATATGCATCCACTCAACGGCTTCCTTATAATTTTCCTGTGCTGGAACGAAAACAGCCTCGCCATCATTGTTCAGGCCCATATAGTTGCCAACACGGCTTGTCATGCAGCCCCAAGCGGAAAGAATATTCTGAGAATCTCCCTGAAGGTTGTTTCCTGCACTGTTCGTCAGACCAATCTCATTTGTCGGATCGCCATCACCGTCTGCATCCTCCTTTGCAAATGCAAGAAGCACATCGGTCAACTCGTCAATTGTCTTTGGTGCCTCTAAACCAAGATTATCCAACCAAGTCTGATTGATATACTGGCTATTGCCACATACCGTTGGACGAAGCGGAAGCTTTTTCGGAAGAGAATAAATCTTTCCATCACGATCCGTACATGCTGCGCGAAGTTCTGGACACTCTTCCATTGCCTTTGTCAGATTCGGCATGGTCTCCTCGTTAATGTATGGTGTCAGATCAACAAAGTAATCCTTGTTCTGTGCCATATCCGATGCATTCAAGCAGATACTTCCAACAAATGCATCCGGCAGTTCTCCTGATGCAAGAAGAAGGGATTTTTGCTCGGACCAGTCTGAATTGTAATAAATCTGCCAATCAAGGTCAACGCCTGCCTTCTCTTCCATCTCTGCCATAACACCTTCCTTTAAGAAGTCATTTGGCCAGGCATCGGTCCAGCGAACAGTTGCTACGGTAAACTGCTTTGCATCGCCATCATCTGCGAGTGCGGTAATTGTTGGTGCTGCGATGGTGCCGATCATGGTTGCCTGTGCAAGAAGGATGCCAGCGGCTGCTTTCAGATTCATGTTTCTTTTCATAGTTTTAATCTCCTTTTTTTGTTTATGATTATTTTTGTTTTGGATTTTTATTATTATAGGCTTTACAGCCTTTTTATATCAGCCCTTTACAGCACCGAGCATAACGCCCTGATTGAAATATTTCTGTACAAATGGATACATGCACATGATTGGCGCTGATGATACAACGATTACTGCATACTTAATCAGATCGGCCATCTGCTTTGCTTCTACTGCTGCTGAACCTGTCATCATAGAGCTGATTGTCTGGTTACTGATTAAGATGTTTCTAAGAACGATCTGCAGTGGCTGAAGTGCCTCACTTCTTAAATAGATCAATGCATTGAAATAGCCATTCCACTGTCCAACTGCTGCCCACAATGCGATTACTGCGATAATCGCCTTTGAAAGTGGCAGGCAAATCTTAAAGAAGAAAGAAATGTAACCGCAGCCATCTAGCTGAGCTGCCTCCCACAGTTCATCTGGAATGCTATTCTGGAAGAAGGTACGTCCTACAATGATATAGTAGGTAACAACGGAAAATGGAAGTACCATAACTGTCACAGTATCGGTTAACCCTAAGCTCTTAACAACCATGTAGGTAGGGATCAGACCACCAGTAAAGAACATTGGAATCAGATAGAACATATTAAAGAATTTCTTTCCATAAAGCTTCTTACTGGACAGTGCATAAGAAGCTGGAATGTTGACTGCCAGTGTGATAATTGTCCCAAGGATTACGTAAATGATGGTGTTTCGATAACCAGTCCAAAGCCTTGTGTAGCCAAGAAGCTGCTTATATGCCTTTAAGCTGACACCGCGTGGGATAAACATAATCTCGCCGTTTGATACAAGCTGTGGATCGCTGATGGATGCAATCACAATAAAGTACATCGGATAGAGCGTAATCAGGATCAGAATTGTTCCAATCGTGTACAGAATGATATCAAAAATCAAGTCGGCTCTTGAACGCTTGATTTTATTTTTCTTTGCTGTTTTGTATGCTGCTTTGCTCACTGTTTTTCCCCCTTCCATTAGACTAATGAAGTATCGCTGACCTTTTTGGATATCATATTGACTGCTACCAAAAGAACCAGATTGATGATGTTGTTAAACAGACCGATCGCTGCGGATAAGCTGTACTGGTTGCTGACAAGACCCATCTTATACACGTAAGTGGAGATGATCTCACTCGAGCTGCTGTTTAACGTATTCTGTAACAGATACACTTTCTCAAATCCGACGCTCATGACGCTTCCCATTCGCAGGATAAACATAACTGTCGCGGTCGGGATCAGAGATGGAAGATCAATGTTTAAAATCTTATGCCACTTATTTGCACCATCCATCGTGGCTGCCTCGTAAAGGCTAGGGTCAACGGAGGAAAGGGTTGCAATGTAGAGGATGGAATCCCAGCCGACATGCTGCCAGGCTTCTGTCCACACATAAATGTGAGGAAATGCAGGTGCAGAACCCATCAGATTTGGAAGCTTGAATCCAAACAGGCCAACAAGCTTTGAAATAATTCCAGTGCTTGGTGATAAGAACAGAATGATCATACCAGACATAACAACGACTGATATGAAATGCGGCAGATATGTAGATACCTGCAAAAACTTTTTAAACTTCGTTGAACGAATCTGGTTGACCATAAGCGCCATGATGATTGGCAGTGGAAAAGTAACAACAATCGTATACAAGCTAATTACAATCGTGTTTTTGATTGTTACGGAAAATTGATACGACTTAAAGAATGTTATAAAGTTCTTAAAGCCCACCCATTTGCTTCCCATAATTCCAAGTGCTGGTTTAAAATCCTTAAATGCAATGATAACACCATACATCGGATAGTAGGTAAAGATCAGAAAAATGATGATGGATGGAAGCATCAGCAGGTATAACTGACTGCTCTGCTTCAGATTTTGCCATACACTAAGATTGCTGCTTTTTGACTGAGTCTTTTTCGTTTTCACGTTTTTCTCCTTCCTTTTTTACTAATTATTTCTTTTTTCTTTATGGTTTTATAGTACATTTTTTATATTTTTTCTGCTACAAAATTTCTGATAGGAAATAACAAAAAAAAGATATCTTTTTGTGATATCTTTTTTCATAAAAATCGTTATTTTGTTATTTTATCGTTTTTTTGTTAACAAATAACTTATTTCCTATACTTTGCCCTATATTCATTCGGTGTGCTGCCCACATAATCACGAAATGTCTTGCTAAAATATGAAAAATTGCTGTATCCAACCTCCATCGCAATTTTGCTAATTGGATCTGCGGATTCCCTTAGAAGTTTTGCTGCCTTTTCCATGCGCCGTCTTGCAATATATACAGGCAGTGTCTGTCCAGTCTCCCTGATAAAAAGCCTTGTTATATAATCCTCTGACAGATACACCTGTCCTGCCAGAACAGAACGCGTCAATTCACCGCCTAAATTTTCTTCAATATATCTTTTTAATTTGGCAATTGTTGCCTCCGCCTTGTCTTCTGTTTTATGCAGACTATCCATCTTTTTCCAGACGTTTTCAATAAAATCAATACATCCCTGCTCGGAGCGGCGTGCCAGAAAGCTCATTCGCTCATACTCCTGCCAGTCAAACAGTTCTTCAAATGTCTCATTGTTGTCACGCAAAACTTTTAACAGCAAATCGCCCATATGCTTCACAAAGCGTTTTAAGTCCGATAAGTACCAGCTTCCGCTCTCACAGGCGTGATCAACATAGGTAAGCATTTCCTGCATAACGTCCATGTAAGCAGTATTGTAAGATGAATCACCTGAAGCTGTACTCTTATGAAACATTTCCTGCCATTTCTCCCAAGAAGGCTCTGAATAAGAAATCTTTCGAAGTTCCCATGCCCACTCCTCAATCATCAATCGTTTATTCGGAATTGCATGCTCGCGCATATCAGATATTATACGAATTGCCTTTGCGCTGCTTGCATATGGGCGCCCTGCTGTAATATAAAAACAATAACTATGCGCAGTCTGTTCATTTAACTCTTGCTGCATTTTTGACAGCTGCTCCTCAAGGCGATCATAATCGGCAAAATTTTTTAATACGAGAAGCCACTCGGCATCCTTATATGATACAATCACGTCAAGATCAAGCTCCCGCAAATATTTCTCTGACACTGTACGCATACAATAATTATATAATGAAATATCCTTTACCTTCTGACGTTCTTCGCTGTTGTCGAGAAGTCCTGCAAGGACAAGTGTAATCGGCTGTGCAGAAGGATATTGTGTACTACATTTCGCATCACACTGCATTTCGCCAGTTTGCGTATACGTAGTAGCAGAGGCAGCGCTGTCAGACGACTCATTGCTATTTGAGAGCGCCTGCACCAGCACCGTTTTCCATACCTCCTCACGTTTCTTCTTCTCCTGCGTATTCAAATTGGTATATTCCTTTAGCAGTTCCTCACAGACCGTTTTCAGCTCCGCTTCCAAGTCTTTATTGGAAATGGGCTTGAGCAGGTAGTTTATAGAGCCTAAGCGAAGTGCCTTCTGCGCATAGGTAAAGTTCGCGTAGCTTGACAAAAAGATGCATTTCATCTCCATTTTCGACTCACGAATCCACTCCACCAGTTCCAATCCGCTTCCCATCGGCATATCCACATCGCATAACAGGATATCCACCTTATACACCTTTAAAATGCCCTTTGCCTCGTGGATGTTGTTTGCGGTAAATACCATTCCAATGCCAAGTCCATCCCAATTTAATGAATTTTTTGTTTTCTCTGTCAAAAGCTGGTCATCGTCCACCAGCAAGATTGTCAGTCCCATTTCCGGTTCCCTCCATGTCAATCATTTTGCTGTCATTTCATTGCAAAAAAACACGCAGAATCTATTGTCATTATACAACAAATTCTGCGTGCCAAAAAGATTTTTTTCTTCTATCTTATAATTTCTTTTCCATACAAACAAAGTGCAGATCAAACAGCTCACATTCTCCGACTGCAACAAATCCAAGGTTGTTGTAACACGTAAGCGCTACTTTATGATGATCTCTTACAAGGATATGCGCACTCTTTTTGTTCTGCTTGCGAAGCACGGTAAAGGCGTATTCCATCATCATCTTTGCGATGCCCTGTCCCTGCAAGTCCTTTCGGACGCATAAACGCGCCACCTCTGCTGATGGCTGAAGTTCTTTACTCCAACAGGCAAGTTTGTCCACTTCCTCGTCATGGTCAATTGAAATCGCTGCGATGATCTCACCCTTTTGATTTTTCATGACAAATAAACTGTCACGCGCAATGTCAAACGCAATCGTTTCCATGGAAGGATACTCTTCATTCCAGTCTGCTGCGCCGCCAATCATTGAGCGATACAGTTTCAGCAGCTCATCCTTATCGGATTCTTGTGCCATCGTAATATTTCTTCCTGCTGCGATGATTTTATCCACAGTTTCTTCTCTTAAGAGATCGCGCAGATGCTTGATATACGGATGAAACTGTGTCTTATCAAGTCCATAATTCTTTGTCAGCTCATACTCATGCGGCTCCCAGGTTTTGATGCTTGATTCATTATGTGCCATAGCACCTTCCATATTGTCGAGTGCCTTATAGATCTGCGCCTCTAACGTCTTTCGTTCACTCATCTCCTGATAGAGTGAACGCATCTGCTCATTAAATGGAGCCGGAAGTGTCGCTACCCACTGATACAGCAGGTTCTCTTCTACTTTTTCATCAGCATCTGTCTTTTTAAAGCACGGAATATCCCCAGTAAAACATTCACCCAGATCATGAATGAGACACATCTTGATTACCTTATTCATATCCACTTCTGGAAATTCATCTTCCATCCAATACGCCATCAGTGCCACACGCCAACTATGCTCTGCCACACTCTCTTTTCGGTCATCGAATGTATAGCAATGACGCATGGTTCTCTTGAGTTTCTCTACTGTGTGAAGTGCTTCTATCAATTTTTCTGCTTCCATATTCTTGTAAATCTCCAATTTTTATATTTTAACAATCGTCGAGCCGCTTTCTTACCTGCCTGCCCACCACATCAATGATCACATACTCTTATCACCAGACAGGGGGCAGTTACCTGCCCCCATCAAAATCAATATGCAATCATCGGAATGCTTTCTGCCTTTTCCTCTGTAGGCATTTTTGTTCCATCTGCAATCGCATACACATTTTCACTGCACCGTTTTACCTCGTATGCCATATCCTCGTATGGGCGCGAGCAAATATCAAACAGACCAATGTTATAATTTTCCCCGTCGAAACGACCTAATACAAACTGATCGTAGCACTGGAAATAATGGCAGCCGACACCATTTGGATGAGCCGCTACACGCTCGCAGTAATAGCGATATGCCTTGCCTCGATCTGCCTGTGTCAGCACGCCCTCCAAACCAGTCGCATTTGGTCCTGCATCAAGTGCACCAAAGTGGAACTCCCCGATCATTACCGGCAGATCAACACCTAACTCTGTGATATGATCGATTGCCGCTGTCGGGTCAACTGCATAGCAGTTGATCGAGAATACATCAAAATTTTCCCAACCGGTCACCAGATCTGGGTCAGAGATCCATGCCCATCTCATACCGAGGATCATATGGTTTGGATCGACTTTACGGCACGCTTTTGCTGGAATCTCGACGTAGGCGCGAAGCATTTTCTTTGAAAATTCCTTCTGGTCTTTTTTGGCCGCCTCTGACTTTGTTGACGCATCGCGAATCGGCTGATACAGATCCTCAAAGCCAGAAAATGATGTGTTCCATGCCGCGTTTAATGCCTCCACAGTTTGATATTTTTCCTGTAAGGCTGTAATCAGTTTTTCCTTGCAGACCGTGCGCTCCGGGTTATACAGCACCTCATCCGCGAGCACTAAATTGTCCACAAATGCCCAGCTTGGCTCATTGCGAAGGAAATAACCAATCATCATCGGATCGTCTTTCTTTACGGCGAGTGCCTGTGCATTCTTATCTGCATTGTTTTTGTACTCATCACTCAGTACATCTGGAAAATCGCGGAAGATCTTTTTTTCAGTCTCCGGAAACTCTGGAAGCGATGTCACATACGGAATCGGTGTATCCTCAAAGAGTCTGTGATCGCTCCAATTGCCGAGCGTATTCATGCCCATCTGCATCAGCTGTCCAGCCATCATTCGTTTCCAAATCGGATACCAGTCTGCACCGAAAACACGATATAGATTTGCACCTGCATAGGAAAACATCTTCACATTTCGCTTTCGATCCTTAAAGACGCGCTCTGGTGAAAACATCTCGGTGTAAGCGGGCTCCTTTTCATTTGGCAGCCAGTCGAGCCATTTCTCAACGCCATCCACACGGCAGTCTACTGGTACATTGACGCAATCCGGTCCTGCACTGAAAAACGCATAGCCATCTGGGTCTGCAAGCCACCACTTGCCATCTACCTTATACTTTGTGAAAAATCCAGTACCCTCGGCTATCTTTTTATTTTTCCAGCCGCCCCACTTGGACCAGTTGTCAAATGGATACCCCTGCTCACCGTCCTTGACCTGTTTTTCCAGAATCGTCTTTAACTCCTCGATATCCTTTGTCTTGCCCTTCCAGTCCTTTCGCTTATTCTGGCCCAGACGGTCGACAAGCTTGATATCCGGCAGCTGCACCTTCTCTGGATACTCATCTGTCAGCTTCATGTCGCTGATGCGCACGGTAATATCGTGGAACACCGGAATTGTCTTCAGTTCAATGCGTGTGATTTCTTCTGGTGTGATTCGTCCGCCGTGGCATACAATCTTAAGCTCACCCGGAAGTGCCTCCGGAAACAGCACATCTGCCTTGAACCACTCCTTATCAAGGCAAATCTGCGTTATGATCTGTGGCAGAATACCAAAACGAATTGTCATCGTCGGTTCCTCATCCTTGCCATACACGTACACATTAAAGGCCTCACTGTGTTCCTCAAGCGTTTCGATCTGAAACAGAAAATAGCGCGCATCCGAAGTGACATTCCACGGCAGTACAATTCCTGCACCATCTTTTGACAGTTTTAATACTGCCCCCTCTGCGCCAGACTCTTTCTTTAAAAGGGATGCGCCTTTCGTCAGAATCTTCTCATCAAATGGAATGTTCATTATAGTTCTCCTTTCAAAGACAGGCGAATCGTGCGAATCTGGAATGCACCAAAGTCAAGCTCCAGCATGCCATCCTTTATCACAATCTCCTGCTCCTTATTTTCCAACATATCACAAATCCAAGCCTTCTTTATATCAAAGTTCAGCGAAATCTGTGCCTTTCCTGCTGCCTTTTTGCACTCATACAGACGAAGAATCAGATCACCACTTCTGTCTAATGACGGCTTTATCGTACCTAAAACAACCGTGCCGCTCTTTACCGAAGCCATGCAAAATGTCGGTACACATCCTGGCACCAGTCTTGGTGTTTCATTTAGCTCATAGCCCTGCTGTACCACATCACATCCGGCAAAATCACCTTCCCAAGCGGTAAACGCATAAGTAAAATGATGAACCTGATTGTCTGCACGCATTTCTGGCGCTGCCGCCGCACGAAGAAGCGTCAGCTCTAGTGCATTCTGGTTCATGCTGATTCCGTACTTGCAGTCATTTAATACGGCTGCACCGTGAGATGCATCGCACAGTGCACTATAGCGATGATTGCAAACCTCAAAACGATCCTTCTCGTATTCTCTTGAGCGATGCGTTGGGCGCATCACATAGCCAAACTGCATCTCGTTGATTCCATTTTCTGCATATACCGTCACTGGAAATGCCGTCTTTAACAAACGATGAAGTTCCTTCCAGTCAATGGTCGTGTCAAATTCGAGACGTCTGCTATCCTTTGCCAGACGAATGTACTGTGTATACGAAGAATTTCCAATCATTCCTGTCACTTTAAGGACGGCCTCAATTCCATCTGACACAAGCTCGGTATTCACGTCAAATGCGCCATCAAGCTCCTGCTCCCGATAATTGGAGTCGATATCCCACGCATCAAACCGGCGCGGCACATCTTTATAAAAATGGAAGCGATTCAGTGCATCTGCTGCAAACTCCCGTCCAGATTCTTTTAAGACAAAGCTTGTCACCTCGCCCTTTTCGTTTATCTTGACGCGTACCTGTGAATTATCCAGTACAAAGCCGTCTGCTATCTTTTCTGCGGATACCGCCTTTTTCTCTACATTTTGCTCTCCATCTTGCTTCTTATATGGAACAAGTGTCACAGCTCCACATGATGGGATTGTCACCCATGCCTTTACACCAAATGGTGTCTTCTCGACAAAGATCTCCTCACCTTCAAAGGTCTTTGCGCCATCTGCAAATGCTTCTGGAAGTTTTACTACTGCTTTTCTCTCAAAACCAAATGAGTTAAAGATCGTCACAGCGTTTTTACTTTCTTTTGTCACAAGCTGACGCATATACGCATCTGCCTGTTCCCTTGCTGTCTCGATCACGCTGCCAACGGCTTTTCTTGCTTCCACGTAAACTCTTCCCATTGAAGAACCCGGAAGAATATCGTGAAACTGATTTAATAACAACTCTTTCCAGAGGGAATCTGCTTTCTCGCTGTCATACATATTTCCCTTACAAAGGCCAAATGCTCCCCACACTTCCATCTCACGAAGCGCAAACTCGGCACGTCTGTTATTTTGCTTTACCTTTGCCTGAGAGGTGTAGGTTCCTCTGTGTGCACTAAAATACAGCTCACCGACGTAAGTATTGACCGGACCGCCCTCTTCATCCATTTTTTTGAAAAAGGTTTTTGGATCGGACAACTCGACTCTCGGTGCGCCCTCCAAATTTTGTTCTCTTTTTATATATTCGATATGGTCTCTTGTTGGACCGCCGCCACCATCGCCATAGCCAAACGGCAGCAAAAAGGCATCCAGATCCTGTAACTGACTTCTATTTTTCCATACCTCGTCAAGCTGCTTTGGATCGGTCTTGTAGGTATAGCTTGTCGGAAGGAATGATACAATTTTACTTCCGTCCATGCCCTCCCAGTTAAAGTAATGATATGGGAACTGCTCACCCTCGTTGTACGACCAGAAAATCTTTTGTGTTACCAGGTAGTTGACCTTGCAGCCCTTTAAAATCTGTGGCAAAGCCGCTGTGTAGCCAAACGTATCCGGAAGCCACAGCACTTCGCTGTCCACATCAAATACTTCTTTATAATACTGTTTTCCATATAGCAGCTGACGAACCAATGCTTCACCGCCTGCCATGTTCGTGTCAGGCTCAACCCACATGGCGCCCTCTGCAATCCACTGACCTTTCTTGACAGCCGCCTTAATTTTCTCAAACAGCTCAGGATATCGCTTGCGGCACATCTCATACTCGGCCGGCTGGCTCTGAATAAATTTGTACTCTGGATATTCCTCGATCAGACGAAGCTGTGCTGCAAACGTACGTGCCGTTTTCCGGCCCGTCTCTGCAATCGGCCACAGCCACGCAAGATCCAGATGAGCATTTCCCACCGCGTAAAAGACTGGCATTGTCGAACCGTTCTTAGCTTCTAACACCGGCTTTAATGCTTCACGCGCTTTTTTATAGGACTCGATTCTCGCGTCCCGCTCCTGCTCGAAATCAACGATCAGCGTAAACTGCTCTAAGGCCTTTGCGATCTTTGCCGCTCTAAGGCTTGTCTTATCGATCACTTCAAGTAATCGTCCAAGTGTATCTACATCCATAAAGAGTTGGTAGGCATCCTCGTTCCAGATTCCATAGGTGCAGCGCCCTAATGTACGTCTTTTTCCCTCTTCTAATGGGTCCGTATAGGAGCCTGGAAGCACTGGTCCTGTCGCACAGCCACCTGTCGGCGCTTCCGGCAGATAATGACCCGCATAGACCTCCATCATAATGTCAAACTGCTCGTCACCCTTTGCGCAGCGACTTAACACATTATCCACAATATAATGATGCGGCTCATTGACCCAGGAAGCACGGTATGTACCAAAAGCCTCATCATTTACAAACAATGTCGCCTCGCCATCCGGCTTTAGATTCATCACAATGCGCTTTCTTGCTGCTTCCTCACCCAGCTGAATGTGTCCCTTCATCCAACAATATTCATACGTATTGCCCCAGGTAAAGCCTGGCTCTACCGAAACAAACTGCTCTTTTTTTGCCTCCTCTAGCGAGAGCTGTCCACTTGTGCGAAATGCCTCCCAATGAATCTCCCCTAGCGGTTGATAAAAATCATCTTTGAGCGTACGCACCCAATGATTGATGCGGTCCCTCCATTCGGATTTCATCAATTTATTCATCGTAATCTCCTTTTTGATAAATTTTTTCACGTCTCAGTTTTGTTATGAATCCCCTAGCTTTCCCTTTTGCTATCGTTTCGTTACGGATGCTACAGCTTCCACTTTACTGTCTTTTGCCAAAAAAGGCAAGGCTTTTCGCCCTGCCTCTTATGAGAAAATATGTGCTTATTTTTGTGTATTTTTCCGTGCGATCTTCTCGCCCTGCTTGATCGGTGTCTCACCGCCGCTGATGCTGTGATAAACAATATCCTTGCGCGGCACTACCGTGCCTTTTTGTGTCAGCAAAATGATTGTGGAGCCACCAAACTCAAAGTAGCCCTTTTCCTCACCGAATTCTACCATTCCCGGCGTATCCTTATGATTTGTGATTCGTCCGACCATCATCGCACCAACCTCCATCATCAAGACGGTACCGAGCTCCTTTGTCTTAATCAAACAATATTTTCTGGTATTCTCCTTGTAGACCGGACAATGCTCGAGTGCAATCGGCTGAACGGTATGGAACACGCCGTGGATCGTGCGCTCATGGGAACGTCTGCCACTCACCGGATAAATGTAGCGATGATAATCATCCACACTTAAGCGAAGCTGCCACAAAATGCCACCCTCGAACTGCTTTGCAAGCTTCTCATCGCGCAGCAGACTCTTCAACGTGTACTGACCCTGCTTAATCCAAAAGCGAGAATCCTTCATAATCGGATACAGCGTAAGCTTCGCATCACACGGACTAATCAGTGCCTCGTTGCTTGCCTCAAATGGTCTTGCGCCCGGTTTTAGCTTTCTTGTAAAGAAGTCATTGTAGGATGAAAAACTTGTCTTTTCAAGCTCCGACACATCAATATCATGAGACTTGATAAAGCCTGGAACGGCAAGTGATGATACACCACTGTTCATCACCTTTCCTGCAGCCTGTGACACGGCCGGACTGACAAGAATGCTAAGCAGTCCTCTTCCAACTGGCGTTGTATATAAAAATGATAAAAAACCACTTGTTTTTTCTTTCATAATAAGTCTGTGAATCCCCTCTCTCTGCAAATGTTGATATCGGTACACGCAATCATCTGAATCGTTACTGGATTTTTAAGTTGTTTTACGCTTCCAGAAAATCAGATCGGATAAATTCCAGCCATAATATTCCTTCCAGTTAAAGCAAAACAAAAGATACAGCACAACTGCTGCCACAACAATGATCAGCACAGTAAGCTGTTTGTTGTTCGGCTTTGGAAATTTAAAGTTAATCACAAACAAAAGACCAGTAATCAACATCGCAATGCTAAGCACCATCTCAAAATGCTCCTGGCACAGATTTGAAATTGCATACATAAACGGCATAATTACAGCAATTGATGTAATCGGAAGACCCTGATAATACTTTCGCTTCTCATCAGTCTCCTGCTGGCGCTTCTCCTCCATGACATTGTAATAGGCCAGACGGATTAGTCCTGCCAAACAATAAAAAATCAAAATTGCAACTTCCCACGGTGCCTGCATTCCTGAAAACCAACAGATAATCACAGGGCAGACGCCAAAGCAGACAATATCGCAAAGCGAGTCGATCTGAATGCCAAATCGCTTTTGATCCTCTGTCCTGTTTTTCTTTGTTCTGGCTACTTTGCCATCGAATGTATCAAGAAGACCAGACATACCCAGAAAAAAGACAGCCCAGCCGATTCTTGTGTAGCAGGCACTGATCATTCCCAAGATCGCCGATGCCATGCTTATGTACGTCAATATTACCGTATAATCATAAAATCCTATCATTGTACCCCTCGTTAATCCATCCTGTAAATTGCCATTACTGTCATCGCATATCTGAGTCCGGATTTTCTTATTTTAATTTGTCTTTGCCTTTTTTCGTTCACGCACCTGAAATACGACTACCGCTACCATTGTAAAGACTGCCGATAAAAACAGCTCACTGTAATAGCCCAGTCCACGGCTTAACACCAGTCCAGGAATCAGAAGGGCTTCCCCAAATACTTTTCGGAAAATGACCATAAACAATCCTTCGCTGATGCCCATTCCACCTGGAAGCGGAAGCATATCGACCGATACCGATATGACAGCCTGTAGGAACATGACCTCAAAAAAGTTCATACTGTTTAGAGAAAACGCCCGGTAGACAAAATAAGTCACCGCAAACATCGCAAATCGCTGCACAACCGTGATTGCAAACACTCTCGCAATCATTCCCCAATGGCTGCTCATAAACTCTGCCGCCTCATGGTAATGATTCATGGAGCGTTCTAGTTTGTCCAGACGTTCTTCTTTGTGTTTTAAAATGTGTATCCGTTCCAGAAGTTTTGCTCCGAGCATCAATGTTTTCTTGGCAAATGAAGGATGGAATACCACCACGCACATAAAAGCCACACAGCCGACATTCAGCAAAATCCCCAAATACAAGACCCATCTTGCCTCTGCTACATACTCAGCTAAAAAGTCCCCTGCAAACAGCCACAGTCCGATGCCGACAACAACTAATACAAACTTGTAGGTAATCGTGACAATAAGCAAAATGACCGTTGCGATTGGAACGGGTATGTCTTCCTTTTTCATAAAATAAATCTGCATTGGCTGACCGCCGCTTGCAGACGGTGTGACGCAGCTGAAGAAAAATCCAACTGCCGAAAAAAGAAAACAAAGCCGCTCCTTTATATAAATCCCATAGCAGTCCAGCATATGCCAGATGACAATACTCTCACCGGCAATAAAAAATAGTACCAGTGGGACTGCTGGAAGTAGCCACAGGATATTGCACTCCCTAATTGCATCTTTCAGTCCTGAAAGATCCTCTCCATGAAAAACGCCATACAGTGTCAATCCTATAATTGCAAAAAACAGGACAGCGTCTATCAAAACCTTTTTATACTTTTTCACCTTTGGCGCCTCCTTGGCTTATGAATAGTTTCATTTTAGCAAAGATTGGGACCGTTCGCAACAAAAAGTTCCCTTACCAGTGCATTTATCTATGCGCCTTGGCCATGAAAGCTTCGATCTCATCCGGTGTACGCATTACGGCCTCGGACAGGCACTCGCATCCGTCCTCTGTGATCAAAAGATCATCCTCGATACGGATTCCGATCTCCCACTCGTCGATGTACAGACCCGGCTCGTCGGAGATGACAGCGCCTGGACGAAGCTTGCTGTTTGCGGCAACAGTTACGTCATGGACATCGATTCCAAGATGATGGGATACACCGTGCATGTAGTATTTTCCGATCTCGTCTTCTTTCTCAATCAGACCCATGCGGATGCAGCCCTCTGCAAGAACCTTTTTGCACACATCGTTTAACTCGCGAAGCGTCATGCCTGGCTTTGCCGTCTTTGCAATTGCGCGGTTTGCAGCAAGAACAGCCTCGTAAACCATGCGCTGCTTCTCAGTGAACTTACCGTTTACCGGATAGGTTCTTGTAATATCCGCGCAATAGCCCTTGTACTTTGCACCAAGGTCAAGTAACAGCAGTGTATTGTCCTTGCACTCGCAATCATTTGTTACATAGTGAAGCATGGTTCCGTTGATTCCGCTTCCTGCGATCGTATGGAATGCAACGCCGTCTGCACCATTTCTCTTGATGCTATACTCAAAGTCCGCCTGTGCCTGATACTCCATCTGACCTGGTGTTAAATTTGTCATCAGATTCTTCAGACCCTTGTCGGTCAGCTTGATTGCCTCACGAATTAAGGAAACCTCGTCTTCGTCCTTTTGCATTCTCATCTCAGCGATGATCGGAGCGCAATCCTTTACACGCACACCCGGGTACTTCTGTGCAAATTCGCGTGCCTTCATCATGTTGTAATCCTCAAGATCATCAATGTCATGACGATAGGTATCAAAGTATACCGCATAGACGTCTTCTCTTGTTAACATACGGTTTAGCACACTCTTCTCGGTGTCGATAAAGCCAACCTTCTCGATTCCGGCCTGTGCCTTTGCCTCATCGACGGTCATCTTCTTGCCCATCCAACGCTCGCGGTCTGGATCGGCCTCTTCGATTAAAAGCATCTCGCTCGGCTCCTCGGTCGCATTGTCCAGAATTAACATCATATTCTCGCGACGGATTCCTGTCAGGTAGAAGAAATTTCTGTTTGCCTCAAATGGTGCATACTCATCTGCACTCACATGATGTCTTACTCCAGAATAAAGAACAAGAATGGAATTTTTCTCCATCTTTGATAATACTTCGTCTCTGCGCTTTTTATAATTCATTGTCGTACCCCTTTCAATTTGCTGTGCCATAACTTTTCTGACAAGCAGTGTATTATTCAAAGTATACTCGACTTTTACATAAACCCTGAATAGCTACATTATAGCAATCCAAAACCGGAAATGCAACTGCTGTCTTTGCCTTCCAATTTTTGGATAAACACTGGCATCGGCGGGTTGTTCGGGCGATTAAAATAGCAGCCTGTGATGACAAGATAGGTCTTTGGATCAAGTGACTGTAACATTGTTAGTATCGCTTCTTTCTCCTCTTTCTGAACATCGCTTCCGCCGTAAAGACAAAGCGTCATAATGCCACCCTTTCGTAAAATGGAAAGACCAGCCTGAATCGCTTCGATGCTTGTCTGTGCCTTCGTCTGAATCGCATGATCGCCGCCCGGCAGGTAGCCAAAATTAAACATCACACACGCTGCGCTGCCCTCTGTCATATAATCAAGCATATTTGCATGAGAATCAAGCACCAACTCTGCCATACATTCATGCTCGGCAAGAAGCGTTGCCGTCTCCTCTAGTGCCTGAGGCTGAATATCAAATGACATAACCTCGCCTCTTGGTCCTACTAGCTCACATAAAAACAGCGTATCGTTTCCACGGCCCGCCGTTGCATCGATACAGATATCCCCAGCTTCCACATGTTCTCGTACAAAACGATGTATCAGCTCTGTGATCTGGAGATCTTCTTTTTTGAGTTCTTTCATAATATATAACCTCGTTTTATCTAATTTGGGATAGTTAAATTTCTTTTAAATGATTAAGGCGAATCGAAAACATCTCAAAATATTGCGGCAATGCACAAAACACTTCCTTCTTTACTTCGCATAACTGATTCAAACCAATTTCACAGACTGCTTCCTCAGCAGCTTCACGCTGGTTTTTATGCTCACCAAACAATGTTTGACAATTTGCTCCGTCAATTGTATCATACGCTTGAAATGCCTGATTGAAATCCATTAATTTATGCAGTGAAACTGGTTTATTCGAAATATTATGAACCAGAACACCCCAATTTCCCCAGTGACGATCAGTATTTCCGATTAAATAATCAATGATATTCATCATATAATAATTGTGGCGATCAAGCTTTAAGATAAATTGCTTTAGATCTTTTTCATGGTTCAGCGCAAAAATTTGTGTCGCCTCCATTGATGAAATAGAATACTCAAGAGATGTAATATTCTTGCTTATGCTAACAATTTCATTGTCAAAACTTCCTCTTTCATAAAGAACCTGATCTACATTAAAGCATCTGCAGATTTGACTTGCCAACAGTTCGCGCTCGACAAAATCGCTTCCACCATCTTTTAACAGCCAAAATCCATCATCTCTTCGCTGCCATGCCTTTGGGAAACAGCCATTTGTCGCAAGATCTCTGGCAAGTGAATCATTCTGAACAGTATATTGTTTTCCCCTCAATGAAATATCAATAAATGTATTATCTAAATGATTTTCATATAAATTAACTTCTGAAAAGCTGACTTTATCATCCTTGTTTTTTACCCAATAAATGTCAGTAATTGATGCGCAGCGATATGTCAAGGCTACCATAGCACGGTCCTTATCTGTAACCGCCTGCTGCAGTCCCACACTATTTAAAATTTCCTTAGCGTATTTTCTGTCTAAAGTCAATACTCTAGTGGAGCACCAATAATAAAAGTTAGTGATGTTATTGACAAGTGTATCAATATCATTATCATCTTCGTCTTCAAGGTATAGATTATACGGCATAAATGATTCAAAATAAATTTTTGAATGTCCGTACTGATCGATCTGTGCAACCTTTCGATCTCCATGCATAATCTCATAGACTGTTGGTGCTGCTTTTCCCATATCATGCCCCTTTCCTTTTTAACTTCCTTTCATCATTACCATCCTACCACTTACCAGTACAGACGTCAACAAACTAGTTTTTACTTTTCCTTAAGACTTAATTAAGATTAAAAAACAGAGGGGTACAGGGAAAGTGTTTTTTCCCTGTACCCCTCTGGCATGTGTCAACTTTTCTTTTCCATTAAAACCTGATGCGTTTCTGAAACATTTACCATGACACAATCGTTATATTTGAAACCGCTCTTCTCATATTGATATACAATCGGTTTCCTACTTCGTTCAATCACTGGATCTGCAATTGGGATTGCTGACAAAAGTGATTTTGTATATGGATGAACCGGATGTTCAAAAATCTCTTCGGTCAATCCAGTCTCAACCAAATGTCCCTTATGCATAACGCCTACCCTATCCGAAATATAGCGAACCATAGAAAGGTCATGCGCAATGAACAGATACGCAACATTTGTCTCTTTTTGAATGTCCTTCATTAAATTAACGACCTGTGCCTGAATCGAAACATCAAGTGCACTGATTGCTTCATCTGCAATTACCAGCTTTGGATTCATAATTAACGCTCTTCCTAGTCCAATTCGCTGGCGCTGTCCGCCGGAAAATTGGTTTGGATAACGGTTCATGTAAGCTGGATTTAAACCGACCATTTCCATCATTTTAGCCACTCGCTCTACGCGCTCTTTGGGGTTCATATGAGGATGATGGGCATCAAGTCCCATCGCAATTGTATCCAAAATTTTTTTATGGGGATTTAAAGAAGCCATCGGATCCTGAAAGACCATCTGCATATCTGAGCGAAGCATCTTTTCCTGCTTTGCTGTCAGCTTTTTGCTAATGTCTTCCCCATTAAAAAGAATTGTGCCCTCTGTCGGGTCATACAAACGAATAATTGAACGACCTGTTGTCGATTTTCCGCTACCTGATTCACCTACTAATCCATAGGTTTCTCCCGGATAAATGTCGAAAGAAATATTGTCAACAGCGCGTACCGTAAATTTTTTGCTGACCGGAAAATATTGCTTTAAGCCTCTCACACGAAGCAGTGGTTCATTTGTCTGTACCATGAGATCCCTCCTCTGCATATCGCGCTTCTTCCTTTCGAAGCTGCTCAATTCTTCTTTTTAGTGCTGCCGGCATCTCTACCTTTGGCGCATCTGGATGAAGCAGCCAAGTAGCCGCCTGATGATGCTCATTGATTTCAAACATCGGTGGTTCTTCCTCAAAATCAATATTCAGTGCGTACGGATTTCGCACAGCAAATGCATCACCCTTAATTTCATTTGCAAGATTTGGTGGATTTCCCGGAATGGTATACAGACGTTCTTTTTTGTCTCCTGTCAGATCTGGCATACTAGACAGCAATCCCCACGTATATGGGTGACGCGGATCAAAAAAGATATCCTCTGCCTTTCCAGTCTCCACCACCTTTCCTGCATACATGACGTTCACATAATCAGCAATTTTTGCTACAACGCCAAGGTTATGCGTAATAAAAATAACGGCAATTCCCAATTTTTTTTGTAAATCAAGTATCAACTGCAAAATTCTTGCCTGAATCGTAACATCAAGCGCGGTTGTCGGCTCATCGCAAATCAAAAGATCCGGATTACAGGACAATGCAATTGCGATTACAACACGCTGGCGCATTCCTCCTGAAAGCTGATGTGGATAGTTTTTCATTCGCTCCTTTGGTGATTCGATTCCTACCATATCAAGCAATTCTTCAGCACGCTTATCTGCATCTGTCTGTGACAAATGAAGATGATAACGCATACCTTCTGTCAACTGTCGTCCAATCGTCATTGTCGGATCAAGTGAGGTCATCGGATCTTGAAATACCATCGCAATACGCTTTCCTTTGATTCGATGCTGCATTTCCTTTTTGGAAAGCTTTAACAGATCGACAACCTGTTCCTTTCCATTTTCCTGAAAACGAAACTGAATCGTTCCGCTTTCGATGACTGCATTTGGCGCTGTAATACCCATGATTGTCTTAACAGAAACAGATTTTCCACTTCCAGATTCTCCTACAATGGCGACGGTCTCGCCCGGATAGACGTCCATGTTCACGCCACGTACCGCACGTATTTTTCCAAATGAGGCCTGAAAGGAAACTGCCAAATCTCTCATACTCAGTACTGGTTTTCTTTTTTCCATTCCATTTACCTCCCGTTACATCTGCTTCAGCTGAGGATCAATTGCATCTCTTAATCCATCTGCAAATAGATTAAATCCAAGCATCAAAATACCTAATACAATTACCGGTGCTGCTACCATGTGAGGATACGTCATTGCTGATTTATATCCATCATTGATTAGCGATCCAAGAGATGCCATCGGTGCCGGAACACCAAGACCAACAAATGCCAAAAATGCTTCTAAGAAAATTGCATTTGGAATTGAAAACATAAAGGTTATAATAATCTGTCCGAGTGAGTTTGGAAGGATCTCTTTGAACAGAATATCTCGTTTGCTCACACCAAGCGTTCTCGCAGCAAGTACAAATTCCTGATCTTTTAATTTCAGCACCTGCGCACGCACAATACGGCTCATATTGATCCATCCTGTCAGCATCAAAGCAATAATAATACTTCCAAGACCTGGCTTCATGACAACTAGCATTAATGTCACAACGACTAACGTTGGAAGGCTGCTTAGCACTTCCGTGATTCGCTGCATGATCATATCAATTTTTCCGCCAAAATAGCCCGATATCAGACCATAAATTACACCAATACACACATCAATGATAACTGCAAGCGCTGCTATCAAAAGAGAGATTCTAGTACCTTGCCATACTCTCGTCCAAATATCTCTTCCCAAGTTATCCGTTCCAAAGAAGAAATATTTGTCAGTGCAGTTTTTTGCCTCATACATGTTCTGCCCATGACTGACACCATCAAAAATTCCCAGCTTTTCCAATCCCGGAACTCTTGGTGGCAGATTGCTATATTCAGAATGCACTTCCTTATAAGAATATGGACTGGTAACCGGCGCTATAAGTGCAATGACAACTAGAAGAATGATAATAAAAAAGCTTATCCATGCACCTTTATTCTTGCGAAAACGATAAAGAACTTCTTTTCCATAGGAACGACCAACAAGAACTTTCTCTTCTTCCTCTTTATGGTCTTCTGTACTGAACTCAAATCGATTCATAATCATTCTCCTTTCGCCAGTCGTATTCTAGGATCAATCACACCATAGAGAATATCAACCAGAAGCATCGTAAAGATAAACATCAAACTGTAGATAAAACTAATGGCTAAAACAACATTAAAATCATTTGATTGGATTGCGCTGACATAAAGACTTCCCAGACCTGGAATACTAAATGCCTTTTCAATTACCAAACTTCCTGTCATTAAATTTACAATCAATGGTGCAAGTACCGTAATAACGCTAATCATCGCATTTCGAATGGCATGATGAAGAATCAGCTTTGCCTTCGGAAGTCCTTTTGAATCTGACAACAGATAATAATCCGAATTTAAAATATCTACCATTTCCGATCTGGTGTAACGTGCAACACTTGCAATTGTAAACATAGAAAGCGAAATGGTTGGAAGAATTGTCGATTGAAATTCATTTTTTGTACTGTAAATGAACGGAAACATCTTAAACTTAAATCCAAAAAAGTAAGACAGTAAAAGCGCAAAGACAAATGATGGAAGACTGACACCAAGTACTGAGACAATGGTAGTAACCGTGTCTATCCATGTATTCTTTCGCAGTGCAGCAATAATTCCAAGCAGTGCACCGATAATCGTTCCAACAATCGCAGCTTGAAGGCCAAGACGAATGGTCACTAAAATTTTTGGTCCAATCATCTCGCTAATCTTCATATTAACCTGAAGACTATAGGAAATACCAAAATCACCGTGAAGCATATTTTTCAAATATAAGAAAAATCTTGTAATGATTGGCTGATCTAGTCCATATTTATGATACAAATCTGCGATTTGCTCTGCGCTCATTTTTTCTTCGTTATTAAATGGCGAACCCGGCATAAAGTCAAGCATCAAAAATAAAAGCAACAAGATCAGGAAGACTGTCAGCAATGCAATGCAGGTTCGCTTTAACACAAATTTTTTCATTCGGATTTTCCTCCTGTCAAAGACTTTTTGCCACTATTTTTTTCGAAATAGTAGCCTTTTTAAAAGAGGATCTGTCCAAAGCTGCTTCGCCCCGGGCACATCCTCTTTGTGTGCAGATACGATTGCACCTATTTTTTTCTTTTATCAATCCTTCTCTACAAACTTGTAGTAACACGGAACACCGGTGTTATGCTCCGTAATTCCAGTTACATTTGACTTTGTAAGTGTTGCAGAGCCGGTCTGGAAGAGCGGAATGCAGCCTGCATTCTCAGTGCAAATATCATTACACTTGATCAGGTTATCCCAACGTGCAGCCTCGTCACCTGCCAGTGTGGTGTTGGCCTCGTTGTACAGTTTGTCAAACTCGTCACTTGACCACAGAGAATAATTTGATGGATGATTGGATTCATACATCGCTAAGATTGCAGTAGGATCTGCATAATCTGGTCCCCAAGCCCACAATTCAATCTCATAGTCATGATCCTGTGCCAACTGAATTCTATTTTTCTTTGGTGTACTGGCGATATTTACAGTTAAGCCATCCAGTGTACTCTCCAATTCAGACTGAATAAATGCGGCAGTATTGGCTGCAAAATCCTTTTCTTCATCATAAACAATATTAATTTCTCTTAAGTCAGTCTCTTCCTTTGCCTTCTCCCAAAGTTCCTTTGCCTTCTCGGTATCATACTGGAAGTACTGTCCGCTTGCCTCTGCAAAATCCTCACCATCTGAGTTGCTTACAAGACCTTTCATTACCATATTATAAGCAGGAACAGAACCATCATTTAATACATTATTGCAAAGACTCTCTCTGTCGATCGCATAAGCGATTGCCTGACGTAAGTTTTTATTGTCATAACCATCGAGAGATGTATTAACCATCAAATAGTAATTAAACGCACCTAAAACATTCGAAAACTCTGGATCGTCCTGATACATGCTAACCATATCGCCTGTCAGCGTAACGTTGTCCACATCCCCATTCTGATAAGCCATAACCGCCTGCTGTGTATCACTGATAACAACAAGATCAATCTCATCTACATCTACATTCTCTGCATCCCAATAATCTGGATTCTTCTTAAGCACAATGGTATTTCCGCCGACATCCCACTGATCAAGTGTATAAGCACCACAATACAAGACACTATCCTTATCCACACCGAACTGATCACCCTCTTCTGTCAGCTTGCTTTCTTTTACAGGTGCCCACGGAGAGAAGGTCAAAAGATTTAAGAAAAATGGCACTGGATATTCTAGCTCTACCTGTAAGGTATTGTCATCTACTGCTGTTACGCCAAGCTCACTTGCATCTGCTTCACCTGAAGTAACTGCCTCATAGTTTTTAATTGCAGCCATCTCAATCTGATAGGTAAAGGTACTATAATCCCCCTGCGCCGTTGCATTTCTCTTCCAAGCATATTCAAAATCCTGCGCCGTTACTGGTGTGCCATCACTCCATTTTGCATTGTCACGAATATGGAAGGTATACGTCTTCTGATCATCAGATACCTCATAGGAATCACACAGACCATTTTGAATCTGCCCATCCGCATCAACAACAAACAATCCTTCCATCGTATTCGAAATAACTGCAACATTTGTTGAATCTCCACCAATCAATGGATCCATTGATGTAATTGAAGCACTGATCTGAATTGAAACAACTTCTTCCTCATCTGCCACTGCCGGCACTGCAAAACCAGATATACTCATTACTGTCGCTGCTGTCACTGCCATTACTCTTCTGTTCATAGCCTTCCTCCTTCTCATGCCTTGTGCGGATGACCAAATCCACCCGCATATGTACAAGCATATGCGGCACGCTCTGCTGCATAACTAAGTGCTTCCTTCATATCTTTCTTGTCTGCATAGTGGCGTAAAAATGCCGCGATGAAGGCATCACCTGCACCCATTGCATCTACTACGTCTACCTTGCAAATTCCTTGTGTGTAAAACTGTGTTCCATCATAAAATACGGAACCCTTTGAGCCACGTGTAATACCAATAATTTTTGTACCATATCCTGCTGCTTTTTTTGCAAGCGCATGGATTTCTTCTTCAGACAGGTCCGATCCAGAGAAAAATGCATAGGTGACGAACGGGCATACCCGCTTCATATACTCATCATCATGCTCATCTGAAAAATCAAATGAAACATCACAGACACGGCTTAAGGTTTCTAGCTCATATTCCAGATTGGAATAGCAGCTCGTATGACAGATATCATACTCCTTGATCACTTCCAGATCCTCTCTTTGAAGTCTGATTGAAAACAAGTGCTGGCAGGTATCACGGATTCCTCCGACAAAGATTCGATCGCCCTCTTCATTGATCTTTACGCCTGGCTGACAGGTTGGTGCAAATACCTTTCTGGATCGCTCACAAGTTACGCCTTCCTCTTCCATACACGCTCTGATATAATCTGCTCTCTCGTCATTTCCAAACACGCCAATATAATTTACCTTCTCAGCGCCGTCTCTTTTACAATCTACTGCTACATTGACTGCATTTCCACCCGGATAGTAAATACCCTCATCCAGATAACAGTCTGTCACATTATCTCCAACTGCAATCAGCTTCATTTGTGCGTCCTCCTGTCTGTAAAAAAAAGCGATCTCCTGCTTTCCTGCTTCATGCAGAAAAAGCAGGAGACCTTACTTATTAATACTCCATCTGCCACATATATCTGCGGACAGACAGTGCATGACCTCTCTCATGTGCAAGAGAATCAATCATCTCACGAACAACTGTGCCAGCTAACAGCGGTGCTACATACTCCTGTACGCCTGGCTCAATTCCGGTCAGATCAAACTCTGCCTCATCAATTACTGCCAGTTTCTGTGAAAACTTACTGCAGAAATTGTATGCTCTTTCATCTAGTTCTCTGGTTGCTCCAATGCCTTTAACCAGTACAAACGGTACATCAAAATCGGTTACCTCAAACGGTCCATGGAAATATTCTCCTGAATGAATGCAATTCGAATGAATCCACTGCATTTCCATAAACAGACAGATTGCCAGGGAATACATCTCGCCATAGTTTGCGCCACTTCCCATTGTGTAGATTACAGTTTCACGCTTGTAATCCTTGCCCCACTGTAAACCAAAATCTGCATACTTTGCCTTGATGCGCTCGGTTACTTCTGTAAGGTTCTTTAAAGACTCTGCGCCCTTTGTCCACTTCTCAGACGGCTCAACTATATTCAACATTTCAAATGCCAGTGTATACAGAATTACCTTGCTAAGGTCGTTCGGGTCAGCCTCCGGACCATGCTCATAATGGATCGGATACTCACAAGCCTTCCACAGCGGAGAATCAACAAGATTGGTCAGGGAAATAGAGACAGCTCCCTTTTCCTTTGCCAGCTCTGCTGCTCTGACAGTCTCTGGTGTATTTCCAGAATGGGAAATTGTTAATACAACGCAGGTATCATCCAGCACCTTCGGCGTTGCCTTTACAAACTCATTGGAAGTGTAAATAGCGGACGGAATGCTGGTCTCGCGGTCAAACATGTACTGAATTGGCATCATGGATGCCTGAGAGCCTCCGCATGCAACGAAATAAAATCTGCGGATTGTTTTTCTCTCTTTAACAGCTGCTACTGCAGCCTGGATCTGGGAAAGATGTTCTGCTTTCATGTGTAACCCTCCATTTGTATTCTGGTCTTATATCATGATGTTTTTATCAAAATTTTCAATTCAAACATTACATCATGTAATGACCTTTTGTATTATAACGTTATATAACGTTTTGCTTTATGTTATACCAAGTTTATTCATTTGTCAAGTGTTTTTTTGAATTACCGCATTAAAGTAGCAAATTTTTTTTACTGTTCACAGGTAGAGTTATGAAAAACCATACATATTGGCATATGCATGAACAAATCGCAATGTAAAAACAGCAAATCTTGACTTTTCTCTCTCTTTTTACTATACTAAATTTTGATACACATAATATGACATCATATAATGTCTTTATCCTAACAATACTATGATCAGGGGGAACTTATGTTAGACACAAATAGTCTGAAACCACTTTATATACAGCTTGAAGCCGAGATCCGTCAAGCATTGAACGAAAAAAAATATCTGCCGGGTGACCGCCTTCCTAGCGAGGAAGAACTATGTGAACAGTATCAAGTAAGCCGCATTACCGTCCGCAAGGCCATCCAGCAGCTCACTGACCAGCATATTCTTGAAAAGCATCGTGGAAAAGGTACCTTTGTTTCCACTCAGCCAAAAAGCGTTGATTTAAAGGATCAAGCTGGTTTTACCAATTATCTATCCGCACTTGGACATCAGTCTCATCATCTTTTGTTAAAGAAGGAACTGCAGCCTGCTGAGGAATTTTTATGTGATACACTTTCACTTCAGTCCAATGAGCCTGTCTGTTACGTACAGCGATTGATCTTCGAGGATGATTCGCCGCTTGCCCTAGATGAAATTTATGTTTCTTCTTTGAATTACCCAGATTTTCTTGACCGCATGACAGGCGATGTCTCTTTTTATGAGCTTTTGGACAAATATTACCATGTATCCCGCGGTGAATCTGTATGTGAGATTTCTGTCCGTATTGCAAACGCCGAGCAGGCCTCCATCCTCCATTGTCAGGCAGGCGATCCACTTTTTTTGATGCAAAAGACTTGCTACGCAGCCGATGGCACACCAATCCATTACTCTCGTTCTCTTGTGCGCGGTGATCGAATTTCCTATACCATCCGCACGCAGAGTCCGGGCACTCAAATGACTTCGAATATCAACAGCTAAATAAGTCCAACTACCACCGATGAAACTTTCGCAGCCTATTTCAGACAACAAAACAGATGGCAGAAAAAATTGCAGTCACTGCAATTTTTTTCTTGCCTTTTATTATTATGTATTGTATTATGATGTTATATTACTTTTAATAGTAATTCAGGACCAAATTCAGAACCATCTTTTATGGCTTTGAATTGTTCCCAATCATATATGGAGGTATTTTTATGCTGAAGTTTCAAGAGGAATCACTACGTCAATCGGTAACTGGAGCACTCGCTCTGCGTCATCAAATCAATCCTTTTCTAGATGCCACATTTGAAAAGGGCATTATAAATATGTGCTTTCTTGGGATTGGCGGCACATACGCGTCTGCTTTGCAAGCGGTTTCCCATATGAAGGAATTTACATCAATGGAGGTGTTTGCAGAAAATGCAGCCGAGTATATCACAACCGGCAATCAGCGCATCATGGAAGGTACCCTTCTAATTTATTCCTCTGTAACAGGAAGTACACCTGAGATAATTCAGGCCGTTGAAAAAGCACATGCAGCACATGCTACGATCCTTGCTTTTCTCGATAATCCCAATCCGCAGCTTCGCAATCTGTGTGAACTTTGCATCTCCTATCCACAAAACGAACAGCTCAAACTTTTTATGGCAGCTGACCGGATTTTATTTCTACGTCATGAGTTTGACTATTATGAGGACTGTTATGAAAACTTCGATCACTTCCTCGCAGATGCTCTCATTTCCGTCGAGCGTTCTTCCGATTCCTTTGCACAGTCTTTCGCGAAAAAACATTACAACGATGCACTCCACTATTTTGTCGGAGCTGGAAACCAGTGGGGATCCACCTATTCATACGGTATGTGCTACTGGGAAGAAATGCACTGGATGGCGACAAAAACTGTGTCTTCTGGCGAATTTTTCCATGGAACGCTTGAAATCATTTCGCGAGATACCCCTGTCACTCTTTTTGTCAGTGAGGATGCCAGCCGTCCATTGTCTCTTCGTGTAGCCGCTTTTCTTCCAAAAATCTGCGCCAACTACACGATTATCGATGCGGCAGACTATCCACTTTTGGGTATTAAACCACAATACCGCGGTTTTGTTTCCCATCTTGTCACACATGCTGTCACCAACCGAATTGATGTGCATTTGGAGGCTATCAATTGCCATCCGATGGAAATTCGTCG
Source organism: Lachnospiraceae bacterium (assembly GCA_052273485.1). Classification (GTDB taxonomy): domain Bacteria; phylum Bacillota; class Clostridia; order Lachnospirales; family Lachnospiraceae; genus Anthropogastromicrobium. The sequence goes on along the minus strand of DAVZID010000032.1, from coordinate 321 downwards.
CTACTATCGCTGTCTAGATTATTAAATTGGTGTTTGTTAGGGGGTTGTCCCCCTAACAAACAAAAAAGAGCTCTGAGAATCTCTCAGAGCTCTTGACAGGCGACAGCCGGATTTGAACCGGCGGTAAGGGTGTTGCAGACCCGCGCCTTACCACTTGGCTATATCGCCGTGACTTCTATAGTATAGAATACTTTTGCGATTTCGTCAAGTGTTTTTTTGAAAAAAGTAAAAATTTTTACTTCACCTTCGTGAAGGTAAACTTCATGCTCGGGTCTTTGACACCTCGTCTATCATGTAATCGTCTATAATCCGCATAAAATC
>DAVZID010000031.1:0-37166 GCA_052273485.1 Lachnospiraceae bacterium | reverse complement strand
GTTTGTGAACTGAGGTTTTAAGGATGAAATGTTTGTGTGCAGTTTTGAAGGTACATGTAAAATACGAAATATTCCTCGATAGCTCAATGGTAGAGCACTCGGCTGTTAACCGAGTTGTTGTAGGTTCGAGCCCTACTCGGGGAGCTTGCACGGCTCCATGGTCAAGCGGTTAAGACACCGCCCTTTCACGGCGGTAACAGGGGTTCAAATCCCCTTGGAGTCATTGACGATCGTAAGATTGTCTGTGCCGATGTGGCTCAATTGGCAGAGCAGCTGATTTGTAATCAGCAGGTTATCGGTTCGAGTCCGATCATCGGCTTTTTTCTATGGACCCTTAGCTCAGTTGGTTAGAGCAACCGGCTCATAACCGGTCGGTCCCGGGTTCAAGTCCCTGAGGGTCCACGCCAACTAAGTGGTCTTAAGTCCATAGAAAAGAGTTGAAAAAAATAGTAAAAAAGTTGTTGACAAAACTTCAAAAACATGGTATTATAAACATCGTTGTTGAGAAAGTTAACAGCATAAGTTAGGCCCGGTGGCTCAGTTGGTTAGAGCGCCGCCCTGTCACGGCGGAGGTCAAGGGTTCGAACCCCTTTCGGGTCGCTTGCTGAAGCAATTCAGCTACAATTAAATATTTGGGGTCTTAGCTCAGCTGGGAGAGCATCTGCCTTACAAGCAGAGGGTCATAGGTTCGAGCCCTATAGGCCCCATATGTACGCGTAGCTCAGCTGGATAGAGCGTCTGACTACGGATCAGAAGGCCGGGGGTTCGAATCCTCTCGCGTACATTCCCCTTAAGCGGTTCTTGCAAAAGCAAGGGCCGCTTTTTTGTTTTTCAAAACAACAGTTTACTTTCCCATCCGTTAATGGTATAATAAAAAGACAGATCGTATTTGAAAAATTGAAAAATGGAGGGTATTCCAATGAGAATTTATCGTACGAAGGATTATAAGGAAATGAGCCGTAAGGCTGCAAACCTGATTTCAGCACAGGTTATCTTAAAGCCAGACTGTGTATTGGGACTGGCAACTGGTTCCACACCGATTGGCATCTATGACCAGTTGGTTGAGTGGTATCATAAAAATGATATTGATTTTTCTGAGGTAACAACAGTCAATCTGGATGAGTATCGTGGATTGACCAGAGACAACGATCAGAGCTACTATCATTTTATGCATACGAACTTCTTTGATCGCATCAATGTACATCCAGAGCGCACGTTTATCCCAGATGGTACTTGTGAAGACAGCGAGTATGAGTGTCATCGCTATGAGGAGCAGATTCGTTCCCTTGGTGGAATTGATATGCAGCTTCTTGGTCTTGGTCGCAATGGTCACATCGGTTTCAATGAGCCATCCGATAGCTTTGCAAAGGCAACACACTGCGTAGATTTGACACAGAGCACCATTGATGCCAACAAGCGTTTCTTCGCGTCTGAGGCAGATGTACCGCGACAGGCATATACGATGGGTATCGGAACTATCTTACAGGCAAAGAAGATTCTGCTTGTTGCAAGCGGTGAGGATAAGGCAGAAGCCATCAAAAACACCCTGTTTGGACCAGTTACTCCGTCCGTTCCGGCATCCATTCTTCAGATTCATCCGGACGTTACGATCGTTGCAGATGAGGCAGCATTGTCTCTGTGCAAGTTATGATGAGTATCGCATAAACGATTGTTTCTAGATCGCTTATATCAACAATGACAAATAGTCGCGTTTGGAAAATGTTGGAAGAAGGAAAAAATATGAAAATTTTGAATGCGAAAATCTGCAGCAATGGTCAGATTTTTGATGGAGAGGTTACGGTAGAGGGCGAGCGAATTGCCTCATGCACGAAGAATGATTTTACATCACATAAGGATAATGCATGCACAGTCGGTACCGATTGTGTTAATACGAACGTTACCGCTATGGATGATGGAAAGACCGTGATCGACGCAAACGGTATGTATGTGATTCCGGGCCTGTTGGATATTCATTTCCATGGCTGTGTAGGATACGATGCATGCGATGCATCAAAAGAATCCTTCGATAAGATGGCAGCGTATGAGGGCAGTCAGGGCGTGCTCGAGATCTGCCCGGCTACAATGACCTATCCGGAGGATAAGCTGTCTCAGATTATGGACATCGCAGCCGATTATGAGAGTTTAGAGGGCGCAGATTTTCTTGGCTTACACTTAGAGGGACCGTTCATCAATCCAAATCGTGTTGGCGCACAGAATTCCGATTACGTGCAAAAGCCAGATGCAGATATGCTTCTTCGTCTGCAAGAGCGTGCAAAAGGACGTATTCGCATCTGCGATGTGGCACCAGAGACAGAGGGTGCAATTGATTTTGTAGAGAAGATCAAGGATCACGTAGCATCCGTATCCATCGCCCATACCTGTACCGACTATGATACGGCAATGCAGGCATTTGGGCATGGAGCCAACCATTTGACACACGGCTTTAATGCGATGCCAGGAATCCATCATCGAAAGCCAGGCCCACTTTCAGCTGCTGCAGATGCGGGTGCAGATGTCGAGTTGATCTGCGATGGTGTACACATTCATCCGGCGGTTGTGCGTCTTGCCTTTAAGCTGTTTACCGATGAGCATGTGATCCTGATCAGCGATACGATGCGTGCATGTGGTCTTGAGGATGGCTGCTACGATCTAGGTGGTCAGCAGGTTCGTGTTAAGGGAAATCTTGCAACACTTGCTTCGGATTCGTCTACAATCGCAGGAAGCGTTACGAATCTGATGAACTGCCTTCGCTGTGCAGTTAAGACGATGAAGATTCCGTTTGCGAGTGCCGTAAAGGCTGCCACTCACAATCCGGCAAGAAGCATCGGCGTTCAGGCTGATTATGGCGATGTCGAGGCAGGAAAGTATGCAAATCTGTTGATCCTTGATGAGGAATTGAATCTTGTACATATTATTAAGCGTGGAAAGCTAGTACGCTAATCATACGGGAATAAAAAAGGCCGATCACAGTTGGAAGTTGAATTCTTGCTGTGGTCGGTCTTTTTTGTAGTGATCTGTGAACAGGAAAATTTATTTTGCAGTTTCAGCTTCCAGCTCGTCTGTCAGACGGCAGATCTCATCAATGATTCCGCCGATGGTCTCGATGGTATCAAGAAGCGGTGCATCGGTTGTGATGTCGACCTTTGCAAGAGCGGCTAGTTCAACGGGAGTCAGTGTGCTTCCGGCAGCCAACACCTTCTTCCAGTCATCGACAGCAGGCTGTCCTTCCTTCTCAATACGCTTGCAAACCTGTGTGGCAACAGTCAGTCCGGCGCTGTAGGTATAGGAGTAAAGGCCCATGTAGTAGTGTGGCTGGCGCATCCAGGTCAACTCAGCGCCGTCACAGATTTCCACATCGTCGCCCCAGAAATCCTGAAGCGTCTTTTTCATAATGGCACTTAACGTATCGGCCTGAACGCTGCCGCCATTGTCGATGATGCGGTAAACCTCACGCTGGTAAGCGGCTTCCATCAGATGGGTGACAAAGTTGTGGTAATAGGTGTTGCTGATCTGACAGGAGAGTACCCAGCGACGGAAACGCTTGTCATCGCTTGTCTTTAACAGGTAATGAGCCATCAAAAGCTCATTCATTGTAGACGGTGCCTCTACGAAGTAGGAGGAAACATCGGTGTCAAAGATGGACTGTGCCGCGTTGCAAATACGGAAATGTCCGGCATGACCAAGCTCATGTGCCAATGTAAAGACATCTGCCATACGATCATTCCAACTTAACAGGATAAAAGAGCCTTTTCCGTATGGGCTTGCACAGAAACCACCGGTCGTCTTTCCCTGATTCTTTGCAAAATCCACCCAGCGGTCGCGATATGCCTCGCGGATCATGTCTACGTATTCTGGGCCAAGGATGGAAAGTCCCTTCTCGATATATTCTTTTGAACCTTCAATCGTGACCTTTGGATCATACTCTGGGTCAACAGAAGTTTTTAAATCGGCAAAGGTCATGCGATCCAGTTTATGAATCTTCTTTAATAAACGTGCGTATTTGCGCATGTGAACGGAAAGCTTAGTGGTGATCAGATCAATCTGGCGATCATACAGTTCACGGCTCACCTTCTGACCAAACAGCAGACTGTCAAAAACACTGTCAAAGCCGCGCAGAGTAGCCAATGTCTTCTCCGTTTGAACCTGTGCATTGTAAGCGGCAGCAGTTGTGTTTTCGTACTGAGCCAGCTTCTTACTAAATGCGGCGAAAGCACTGCGGCGAACTTCGGTATCGGCTTCGTACTCATAATCATCTTCAAACAAAGAGTAACCGAGTGGATATTCTTTCTTGTGTGCGTGGAAGGAGTCAAACTTCATATCGGCAAGCTTTGTCATGTTATAGATCTGATAGGGTGTGTTTAAAGTCTGGGACAGAGCAGACAGTGCGCGCTCTGTTTCCGGATGCAGCTGATGTGGCTTGCGGCGAAGAATATCCTCCAAATAAATACGGCTGCCGCCGGCAATCTCGATGGCGGCCTTCAATGTTTCATCGCTCTGAGCAGTGATTTCACTATCGATAAAGCTCAGGCGGCTGTTGATATCGGAGATGATATTCATCACGCGGTCATTGCGCTCCTGGTTGTGGCTGTCGTAGTAATCAACCGATACCGCCAGATCACAATAATTTCCAGTAAGCGTCATCAGGCGAGTCATCTCCTGAAGGTCATTCAGACAGTCGCAGATGGACTGAGGTGTGGTCAGCTTTCCTTTAAAACGTTCTTCCATAGAAGTACAGAGCGTTTTCATTTTTTCAACATCCTGATACATCGCCTCCTCAGTCGGATAAATCAGGGAAAGATCCCATGTCAGCTCAACAGGGACTTCGTTTCGCATCGCTAATTTCATAAGATGTTACCTTCCTTTTTACGTATTTGTCATATTGTATAGTATTGTATGGTTAAAAATTTCCCGCGGCGTAGATACCTTGGGCATTGCTTAAATAGCAGACTTTTTATGAATACAGTTTCAGTATAGCTGTTTTATAAGAAAGAATCAATCTCTTGACAGAAAATAACGTGATGCCAAGTTGAAGAAGCAGGAAGTAGAGATTGCAAGACAGCGCCTTGATGCGCAGATTCGTGCAACAAACGTCACCGTAAGTTGCCTTGACGTCATAAAGATGCTGTGCTATTATGAGACTAGTCAAAAAAGAACAAACAAATGAAAGGATTTGTGTATGAAAGATCGTTTTGAAGCGAAGCTTATGCTATTTATCATACCGGCAATTGCCATCTGGGAACTGCTATATCAATTTGTAATTATTAAGCTGATTCCAGCAGCAAAAAGCGATACCATTCATGGAGTAGGCTTTGTCGTTTTAGTGGCGGCAGCCTGGCTGATTTATCGAAGAAAAGCAGGAGTTGAGAGCGAGGAGGATGAATAAGATGCATAGTATTTTATTTTCGATCGGTCCATTTCATGTATATGGATATGGACTTATGATTGCAATCGGTGTTATCTGTGCGTTTGCAATCGGCTGCTTCTTAGCAAAGCGTTCCGGGCTTGATGAGGATGCACTTTTTTCGATGGGCCTTGTCGGAATTGTCGGTGGTATCATTGGAGCAAAGCTGCTTTACTATATTGTAGAGTTTAAGGCGGTGCTTGCAGATCCGTCGATTCTGTTAAATTTTGGCGAAGGGTTTGTTGTGTATGGTGGTCTGATTGCAGGATTTTTAAGTCCATTGATTTATACCAGAACAAAGAAGCTTTCCTTCCAGTCGTATCTGGATTGTGCAGTGCCGGGTGTGGCGTTCGCACAAGGATGTGGACGAATTGGCTGCTTTTTAGCAGGCTGCTGTTATGGAAGAGAGACGTCTGCCTGGTATGGCGTTACATTTCCAGCAGATTCACTCGCACCGGCAGGTGTGCCGTTGATTCCGACACAGCTGATTTCAGCAGCCGGAGATTTTTTGTTTGCATTGATTCTTTTTGTTTTGCATAGAGCACTCTACAGAAAGAATGGGAAGACATCTGGCATTGTAACCGCGGTTTATTTAATGCTGTATGCAATCGGTCGTTTCGTTATTGAATTTTTAAGAAACGATCCAAGAGGCTCTGTCGGCGTGCTGTCAACTTCACAGTTTATTGCGATCATTATGTTTGCTGTCGGCGCAGTGATGCTTGGCCGTTCTTTGAAAAAGAGACGCGCCTAAAAAAGCCCGAAGAAGATAGAAAGGAAAACAACAATGGCAAAGGAAAAAATACCGAAGACAAATGCGATGCGGATACTAGATCGCCTCAAGATTTCTTATGAGGTGTTATCCTATCCGTGCGATGAATTTATAGATGGAATCCACACGGCAGATACTCTTGGAATTCCACATGAGAACTGTTTTAAGACACTGGTTCTTCAGGGAAAGAGCAAGCAGTACAGTGTGTTTGTGCTTCCGATCGAGGATGAGCTTGATTTAAAGGAATGTGCAAAGGCAGTGAATGAGAAGTCTGTCGAGATGATTCATGTGAAGGACATCAATGCAGTCACCGGATACATTCGTGGCTGTTGTACGGCACTTGGCATGAAAAAGGAGTATCCGACGATTCTTCACAAGAGTGCGCTTGATTGCCCATATATTTGTGTCAGCGCAGGAAAGCTTGGCGTTCAGTTAAAGCTTTCACCGCAGGATTTTATGAAGGCGACCAAAGCAACGGTACTGGATATTATTCACCATAATTCATAATAATAGGTGACTTAATAATACGCCCACTCGGTGAAGTGACTTTTTTATGTTCACGGGACGCTCTTCGCAAAAGCGCCCGTTTCGTAAAGCACATTCACCGCGGGGCTTCATTATATGGATATCGCATAGAAAGGACATGAAATTCACATGGGAGAACGTTTAACGCAGGGAGATGTCGATAAGATCAAAAAGGAGATCGAATACCGGACCCTTGTTGTGAGAAAACAGGCCATTGAAGCCGTTCAGGAGGCAAGAGCACAGGGCGATCTCAGTGAGAATTTTGAGTATTATGCGGCAAAGAAGGATAAGAATAAAAATGAGAGCCGCATTCGTTATCTGGAAAGAATGTTAAAAAATGCCACCGTCATCTCAGATGAGTCGAAGGAAGGCGTTGTTGGTTTAAATAAGACGATTGAACTTTACATCGAAGAGATGGACGAGGTACAGAAGTTTAAGCTGGTAACCTCTGTGCGCTGTGATTCAATTGAAGGAAAGATTAGCATTGAATCACCACTGGGAAAGGCGATCAACGGTCATAAGGAGGGAGATCGTGTCTATGTAAAGGTCAACGACAAGATTGGATACTATGCTGTGATTCGTTCAATCACGGATGGAGACGATAGTGACGATGAGATTCGCCCTTATTAAGCAAATAATTTTTTGCTAAATGTAAGAAGTTTTCAAGCAAAACCTGCAAATAAAAATTTGCATGGATATATGAATAAGAAGTTGATGAAAGGGGTATATGAACATGACAGATTTAGTGCACAACAAAGAACGTCTCGACGCATTTCGCGCACGAGCAAAAGAACTGATTGGTCAGATGACGCTTGAGGAAAAGGTGTATCAGACACTGTACAATGCACCGGCGATTGAGCGACTAGGCATTGCATCCTACAACTGGTGGAATGAGGCGCTGCACGGTGTCGCAAGAGCCGGCACAGCGACTGTTTTTCCACAGGCAATTGGTTTGGCAGCTACCTTTGACGAGGATTTTATGGAAGAGATCGGAGATGCCGTATCCACCGAGGCGCGTGCAAAGTTTAACATGCAGCAGGAGTTTGGCGATCACGATATTTATAAGGGCTTGACCTTCTGGGCACCAAACATCAATATCTTCCGCGATCCGAGATGGGGCAGAGGTCATGAGACACTTGGAGAGGATCCATATTTGACCTCCCGACTGGGTGTGCGTTACATTGAGGGAATGCAGGGGCATGATGAGAAGTATTTAAAGACAGCAGCCTGTGCGAAGCACTTTGCGGTTCACAGCGGACCAGAGGGACTGCGTCATCATTTTAATGCCGAGGTGTCCAAAAAGGATCTTTTTGAGACGTATCTTCCAGCATTTAAGGCTTGTGTGCAGGAGGGCAAGGTAGAAGCCGTCATGGGTGCCTACAACCGTACAAACGGTGAGCCGTGTTGTGGAAGCAAGACCTTGTTAAAGGATATTTTGCGTGACGAGTGGGGCTTTGAAGGTCATGTCACCTCCGACTGCTGGGCCATCAAGGATTTCTACGAAGGTCATAAAGTGACAAAGAACGCCGAGGAATCAGTAGCGCTTGCAATGAATAACGGCTGCGATCTAAACTGTGGTACGCTGTTTGTCTATCTTCTTGATGCCATCCGCGACGGACTAGTAAAAGAGGAGCGTCTTGACGAGGCACTTGTCAACCTTTTTACCACTCGTATGAAACTTGGCGTCTTCGACAAGGCAGATGACAATCCATATAACAAGATCCCATACTCGGTTGTCGATTCTAAGCCGATGCAAGAATTAAACCTCACTGCCGCAAAGCGCTGCTTAACCCTGCTAAAGAATGGGGGTCAGGCACCATTAAAAAATTCTAAAATTTTACCGCTCGATAAAGAGAAGATCCATACAATTGGTGTGATCGGACCGAATGCGGATAATCGCAGGGCGCTTGTTGGCAACTATGAGGGAACCGCATCCCGCTACGTGACCGTTTTGGAAGGTCTTGAAGATTATGCAAAGGAACATCCAAAGGCAAATGGCGAGAAGATGCGCGTAATGTATTCAGAAGGCTGCCATCTGTACAAGGATCGTACCAGCAATCTTGCTGAGCGTCAGGACCGTTTGGCAGAAGTCAAGGGCGTCTGCAAGGAAAGCGATGTCGTAGTGGTATGTCTCGGTCTGGATGCCGGCCTTGAGGGTGAGGAAGGCGATACCGGAAACGAGTTTTCCAGCGGCGATAAGCTCGATTTAAGATTCCCTGGTCTTCAAAATGAAGTGCTTGAGGCAGCATGTGAGAGTGGCAAGCCAGTTCTATTGCTGGTACTTGCGGGCAGCGCGATGGATCTTAGCTGGGCTGATGAGCATGTTGATGCGATTCTGCAGTGCTGGTACCCGGGTGCGCAGGGTGGAAAAGCCATCGCAGAGGTGCTGTTTGGTGATGCCTGCCCACAGGGACGTCTTCCGATTACATTGTATCGAACGACCGAGGAATTGCCAGATTTCACAGACTATAGCATGGAGGGAAGAACCTACCGCTATATGAAGAATAAGCCGCTGTACCCGTTTGGCTACGGATTATCGTATACGAAATTTGCAATCAGCAATGTTGCATTTAGCACACAGACACTCACACCGCAAGGCGTCGAAATTTCGGCAGAGGTTACCAATATTGGTGAGATGGATGGCACACAGACCATTCAGGTCTATGTAAAGGCGCTGCGCGAGGGCACACCAAATCCACAGCTAAAGAAAATTGCAAAGGTCAGCCTCCAAAAAGGCGAGACAAAGACCGTTTGGATTCATCTAGATGAGGACGCCTTTGGTTTATGCGATGAGGACGGCGTAAAGCGTGTGTTGCCAGGAATGTATCGCGTCTACATCGGTGCACAGCAGCCAGATGAGCGAAGCAAAGAACTGACCGGCGAAGAAACGGTGTCAGGCACCATTACAAAATCCTTACAAAACGATTAAAATTTTGTAAAAAGGCAGAAATAACAGCAGGGACAATAGGAGGATGAATCATGTATTATATTGGAATTGATCTTGGAACATCGGCTATCAAATTACTTTTGATGGAAGGAAATGGAAAAATCTGTAACATCGTGTCAAAGGAGTATCCGCTCTCCTTCCCAAATCCGGGCTGGTCCGAACAGAATCCATATGATTGGTACGATCAGATGATCGCAGGAATCAAGGAACTGGTAAAAGGCTTTGACACCACCAAGGTGGCAGGAATCAGCTTCGGTGGACAGATGCATGGTCTTGTTATTCTTGATGAGAACGATAACGTCATTCGCCCGGCAATTCTTTGGAACGATGGCCGAACAACCGAAGAGACCGATTACCTAAATAATGTAATTGGAAAGGATATGCTCTCCGAGTACACCGCAAACATCGCATTTGCAGGCTTTACCGCACCGAAGATTCTGTGGGTAAAGAAGAACGAGCCAGAAAATTTTGCACGCATCAAAAAAATCATGCTGCCAAAGGATTATTTGGCATATCGTCTGACTGGTGTATTCTGTACCGATGTATCCGATGCTTCTGGTATGCTTTTATTTGATGTAAAGAACCGCTGCTGGTCAAAGGAAATGTGCGAAATCTGTGGAATCACAGAGGATATGCTTGCCGGCATCTATGAGAGCTACGAGAAAGTTGGCTGCGTCAAGGCAGATGTGGCAGGAAAGCTTGGCCTTACCGATCATGTAATTGTTGCGGCCGGAGCAGGTGACAATGCGGCAGCCGCAGTCGGCACCGGAACCGTAGGCGAGGGCAGATGTAACATTTCTCTCGGAACAAGCGGCACCATCTTCATTTCCTCCAAGAATTTCCGTGTGGACAGCAACAACGCACTTCATGCATTCGCACACGCAGATGGCACATATCATTTGATGGGCTGCATGTTAAGCGCAGCATCCTGCAACAAGTGGTGGATGGAAGAAATCCTTCAGACAAAGGAATTTGCAAAGGAGCAGGCCGAGATCACAAAGCTTGGTGAGAATCATGTGTATTTCCTTCCATATTTGATGGGTGAGCGTTCCCCGCACAACAATCCGAAGGCGAGAGGAACCTTTATTGGAATGACAATGGATACCACCAGAGCCGATATGACACAGGCCGTACTCGAGGGCGTTGCATTTGCACTGAGAGATTCCTTTGAGGTAGCAAAGTCACTTGGAATCGACATTAAGCGAACCAAGATCTGTGGTGGCGGTGCGAAGAGCCCACTGTGGAAGAAGATGATCGCAAATATCTTTAATATCAGCGTAGATGTTATCGAGAGCGAGGAAGGACCGGGACTTGGCGGTGCAATGTTAGCAGCAGTTGCCTGCGGTGAATATGCATCCGTAGAGGAAGCAGCAGAAAAGATCGTAAAGGTCATCGATACCGTAGAGCCAGACCCAGAGCTTGCAGCAAAATATGAGGCTCGCTATCAGCAGTTTAAGCAGATTTATCCGGCCTGCAAGCCACTGTTTGATATCATTGCCTAAAAACAACAGAAATCAAACAGAGATCAAACAGAACGAAAATAGCAATAAAATAGAAACGAAGGGAAAATAAGTATGGACGAGAGTGATTTCTCAAAGTTTGGACAGAATATCCGAGACAACGTCTTAGATGCGGTAAATTCAGCTATGGAATCAATGGACTTTTCAGGATTAAGTGAGAAAATTTCTGCGACAGCTGATCACATTGTGGAAGAGACAGTTGGCGCATTCGGAGGAACGTACAATCGAAATGGCAACAAGAGAAATGGCACCTTCGGCGGCAGGGAACGTGAAAATGTATACCAAGAAAAGACCGACGAAGAGAAGCTGGCACTTCGCTTTGTTCCCAAAGTGCCAGGAAAAGTGTCCGGTACGCTTATGTGTACCTTCGGAGGAATTGGAACGGCAGGTTTTGGCATCCCAGCATTCATTTTGATGGCGCTAGGCCTGGCGGGCCATCCAATTGTGCTAAGTCTTGGACTGATTGGCTTTTTGCCGTTTGCGATTGCTTTTGGTGCGCTTTTAAAAAATGGTTGTGACCGTCTTGGGCGTATTAGCCGTTTTGAACGCTATAAAAGATGCATTGGCACAAAGGCATTGTGCGCAGTGCGAAGCTTAAGTGGTGCAGTCGGTCTTCCAGAAAAGAAAGTGAAAAAAGAGCTAGAGCGTATGATCGCGCAGGGCTATTTTTTGCAGGGCCATATGGACGATGAGAAAACCTGTCTCATTCTTGATGATGACACGTATCAGCTTTATCTGCAGTCGAAAGAGCAGATGAAAAACGCAAGGCGTCAGGAAGCAGATGCAAAGGCGGACAAAGAACGACAGGAAAGAGTGCAACAGGAAAGAGTGCAAAAAGAGGCTGCCGCGTTTGGATCGTCATCTGCAAAGCAGGAAAAAGAGGTTCAGGAGGCTGTGCGTGTCGGAATGGAATACATTCGCCAGATCCGTCAGATTAACGAAGAGCTTCCAGAGCCCGTGATCAGTGAAAAGCTAAGTCACTTAGAAGAGGGAATCGGACTGATTTATCTGCGTGTTCAAAAGACACCGGAAAAACTCAGTTCATTAAAGCGTTTTACCGACTACTATCTGCCGACAACGATGCGCCTTGTCACAGCATATCGTGATTTGGACGGAGTCGATACTGAAAATGCAAAGCAGTCAAGAGAGCAGATTGAGCGCACACTCGATACCATCAATCAAGCCTTTGATAAGCTGTTAGACAGCCTGTACGAGGATGATCGTATGAAAATTCAGACCGATATCAGCGTATTAAAGACACTCCTAGCGCAAGAAGGACTTGTCGATGATGGGCTTCATGCGCAATAGGCAATTGTGATATGTGATAGATGAGAGGAAATCAAAAATATGGGAGAAGACTTAAAGATAGATCAGGCAGTCCCGACGCTGACATTTGAGCCATTTGCGGATCGCAAAACGGATATGCCAAAGGTACAGCCACCCAACCCGCCAAAGCCGGTCTATGAGGAGGAAGCGCTGTTAAACGAGCAGGAGAAAAAGCAGGTCGAAGCATTTGCTGAAAAGATTGATCTGACCGATTCTACGCTTGTGCTTCAATATGGTGCAGGTGCACAGAAAAAAATCGCCGATTTCTCCGATAGGACACTAGAAAATGTTCGTTCCAAGGATCTTGGCGAAACCGGAAAGATGCTTACCGATCTTGTAGGTGAGTTAAAGCAGACTGGAGAGCCAGAGGAAGAAAAAGGTTTCTTTGCGGGCCTTTTCAAGAAGTCGACTGGAAAGATTGAGGCAATGAAGGCGCGCTATGAGAAGGCAGAGGGAAAGGTTGATGAGATTGTGGATATTTTGACAAAGCATCAGGTACAGCTTATACAGGATGCCGCGATGTTAGATCAAATGTATCAGCTCAATCAAACCTATTTCAAGGAGCTTTCAATGTACATCCTTGCCGGAAAGAAGAAGATCGACAAGGCAAAGGATACGGAGTTAGAAGAGCTTCGCCAGAAGGCAGTTTTAAGTGCCACACAGGAGGATGCACAGGCAGTAAGTGACTATGCATCCATGATCGAGCGCTTTGAAAAGAAGATTCATGATCTTGAACTGACACGCATGGTTGCATTGCAGATGGCACCGCAGATTCGCATGGTGCAAAGTAACGATACCGTGATGGCTGAAAAAATTCAGTCTACTATTGTCAATACAATTCCACTCTGGAAAAATCAGATGGTGATTGCAATGGGAGAGAATCATTCCAGCCAGGCAGCCAAAGCGCAGAAGGAAGTCACCGATATGACAAATCAATTGCTGCTTTCCAATGCACAGAAGCTCAAGCAGACCACGATTGAGACTCGAAAAGAGTCAGAGCGCGGCATTGTCGATATCGAGACATTAAAGCAGACAAACGGTATTCTGATTGATACAATGAACGAGATCATCAAGATTCAAAACGAGGGACGCCAGCAGCGTAAGCAGGCGCAGGAGCAGCTTGCGCAGATGGAGCAGCAGATGCGCGAGAAGCTGCTCGAAGTCGGCCGGTAGTTTTCAAAAGGGTGGTGAGGCGGATGGCTTTGGTTACGAGGCACTTGCCCTTCCTAGTGCCCGCGTAATCGCATCTAAAAGAAGCGATGCCGTGTACTGTGAGGCATCGGAGTAGGTTACGCCTTGTAAGCTCTGGGAAGATAGAATCTGCGATTCCAGGCTTTGCAGCACAGATGGCACGAGCGGGTACAGTGTGGCCACTGATTGTGCCAGGTTGTGGGCGCGAATTGAATTAATGTGATTTTTGTCCACACATACGATAAGATCCACAGTGTTGCCGCCCAAGGAGATGGAGGCAGCATAGCTTCCGGGTATGTAAGGGCCAGAGAGAGTGCTTGCATTCGATAAAGAACCATCCGAAATCACTGCCGAAGCAGCAGCGGACTCAGTCTGATTTTGCTTTGGCAGAGCACGGCTCTGATTTTTATCCAGATGCAGGGCACTTACAAGCAAAAGGGCAAGAAGAACAAGAATCACAACGATCACGGCAGTCCAGATAAGATTTCTGGATTTCAGGACAAGAATTTTTGTCTTAGAACTCATGGAAGGCTCCTGAAACTGATTGTTACAACTTATGAAAAGCCACGCGAATTTATACATTCGTTATAAGTTGTTCCAGGGCATTTTACGGGGATCTTGCAGGAGGGTGCAAAGGCAAGAAAAGAAAAGAGAAAAGCAAATCAGACAGTATAGACAGGAGTAAAAACTATGAAAGTAGCTATCGTTACAGACAGCAATAGCGGAATTACACAAAAGCAGGCACAGGAGTTAGGTGTATATGTAATTGCAATGCCGTTTCAGATTAATGACGAAACTTATTACGAGGACATTACGCTGACACAGGAGGAGTTTTATAAGAGACTGCGTGATGGCGGAAACATTTCCACCTCCCAGCCGTCACCAGGCAGCGTGACGGATCTGTGGGACAAACTGTTAAAGGAATATGACCAGATCATTCACATTCCAATGTCAAGCGGACTTTCCGGCTCCTGTCAGACTGCAATTATGTTGTCGCAGGATGAGGAGTATGAGGGAAAGGTCTTTGTGGTAAACAACCAGCGCATTTCCGTTACCCAGCGTCAGTCCGTTCTGGACGCAAAGGGTATGGCAGCAGCTGGGTACGATGCCAAGGCCATTCAAAAGCGCCTTGAGGAGACAAAATTTGACTCCACGATTTACATCACACTTGATACGCTGCATTACCTCAAGAAGGGCGGAAGAATCACGCCGGCAGCGGCAGCGCTTGGAACGATTCTTCGTCTAAAGCCAGTTTTACAGATTCAGGGTGAAAAGCTCGATGCGTACGCAAAGGCACGTACCTACAAGATTGCAAAGAACACGATGCTAGAGGCAATCGCAAAAGATATCAAGAACCGCTTTGATGGAAAGTCTTCACCAGAGGACATTCACATTGCCATCGCACACACCGATAATCTGGCAGCGGCAGAGGAGTTTAGCGAGGAAGTAAAAGCAATCTACCCAGGACACGATATTTATATTGATCATCTGTCCTTAAGCGTAGCATGCCATATTGGACCTGGAGCGCTTGCAATCACGGCAACAAAAGTACTGAACTATTAAAAAGTTAGGGGCAGACGAAACGTATGGTCTGCCCCGATTTTTATCTGTATGTTATTTTATAATTCTGCCTATAATGTTCTGCCGATAAGCCTCTAAATTGAGAAATTTCTTGTTGAGACATTAAATGGGCAGCATAATCGGCTTACGCTCATGAAATACCGTGTAGTAGCGGATTCCACACGATTCTAAAAGTGCAGGTACCTTATCAAAGTCATATGCTGTGTGCTCCGGCTTATGGCCGTCTGAGCCGATTGTAAGGATTTCTCCGCCCAGCTCATGATAGCGCTTTAGTACATACGGTTCTGGATTTGGATAGCCAAGGCCATACTTAAATCCGGCGGTGTTGCACTCAATTCCCTTGCCCTTCTCAATTAAAAGCTTTAAGATCTCATCAATGATATCCTTATAATCAAGAATCGAATAATGATCGCGCTGGCCCGGCGCATAGCGCACAATATAATCAATATGGCCGTACACGTCAAAGCAGTCAAACTGGCGAATATTGGCAAGTGTGTCTTCATAATATTCCAAGATCCCCTGCTCTTTTGTCTTGCCCGCCCAGTACTGCGGATAGTAAGGGTCAATGCCCTTTACCACATGCGTGGAACCAATGATAAAATCCCATGGGCAAACTTCCGCGAAGTCCTCAATGCTGTGGTGATAATCCGTGCGAAGACCAAGCTCCACACCGATCGAGATATGGGCGCGATGTGCGTACTTCGGAATCAGGCGAAGAAGCGTCTCATAATAAGTAAACGGGTCAATGCGAAACGGACGGGACTCTGGCAGACGCATATCGTTTAAATTGGCAGAATCGGCATTCGCATCCTCCTCCATCGCGGTATAACCGATATCCTCGTGGTCTGTAATACAGATCTGTGTAATCCCTTTTTCAATTAATGTTTCAATTTGTGTTTCAACCGGTGTATTTGAATCTGTTGAAAATGATGTATGAACATGAAAATCTGAGTGTATCATAGATTCTAGTTGTCCTCCTTTAAGGCCATTTTGATAAATTTGCCCCTATCAAGAATACGCCGTCTACTTCTAAAAGTCAATCCCAACAAGTCGCTATGAAACTTATCAGTA
The DNA here is from genome assembly GCA_052273485.1 of Lachnospiraceae bacterium. Classification (GTDB taxonomy): domain Bacteria; phylum Bacillota; class Clostridia; order Lachnospirales; family Lachnospiraceae; genus Anthropogastromicrobium. The sequence goes on along the minus strand of DAVZID010000031.1, from coordinate 20,835 downwards.
CGAGAAGATTTCCAAAAAAAAATAGAGAAAAACAAAGAAAACACTTGATATATTTGTCGGGATAAGGTAAAATATCAGTAATTGATTATATTTTAACAATACACAATGTGATAATATAATCGAATAAATTCTTTTAGGAGGAATTAAAAATCATGGCAGTAAAAGTTGCAATTAATGGTTTTGGCCGTATCGGCCGTCTTGCTTTCAGACAGATGTTCAACGCTGAAGGTTATGAAGTAGTAGCGATCAACGATTTAACAAGCCCGGCTATGCTGGCTCACCTGTTAAAGTATGATACCGCACAGGGTAAGTATCAGTACGCTGATACCGTAGTAGCAGGAGACGATTACATCGAGGTTTGCGGAAAGAAGATCACTATCTACAAGATGGCAAACGCAGCTGAGCTTCCGTGGGGAGAGATCGGTGTAGATGTAGTTCTTGAGTGTACTGGATTCTATACTTCCAAGGCTAAGGCACAGGCTCATATCGATGCTGGTGCAAAGAAGGTTGTTATCTCCGCTCCGGCTGGAAACGATCTGAAGACTATCGTTTACTCTGTAAATGAGAAGACTCTGACCGCTGAGGATAACATCATCTCCGCAGCTTCCTGTACAACAAACTGCTTAGCACCAATGGCTAAGGCTCTGAATGATTACGCTCCAATCCAGAGTGGTATCATGTCCACCATCCATGCTTACACCGGAGATCAGATGATCCTCGATGGACCGCACAGAAAGGGTGACTTAAGAAGAGCTCGTGCTGGTGCTGCAAACATCGTTCCAAACTCTACTGGTGCTGCTAAGGCTATCGGCCTGGTTATCCCAGAGTTAAACGGCAAGCTGATTGGTTCCGCACAGCGTGTTCCGGTTCCGACAGGTTCCACCACTATCCTGGTTGCAGTTGTTAAGGGCAGCGACGTTACCGTTGAGGGTATCAACGCAGCTATGAAGGCAGCAGCTTCCGAGTCCTTCGGTTACAACACCGATCCGATCGTATCTTCTGATGTTATCGGTATGAGATTTGGTTCTCTGTTCGATGCTACCCAGACTATGGTTTCCAAGCTGGGCGATGATCTGTATCAGGTACAGGTTGTTTCTTGGTATGATAACGAGAACTCCTACACCAGCCAGATGGTTCGTACAATTAAGTACTTCGCTGAGTTAGCATAAGTTTCGCTTAATCGCAAAGACCTACGGGGTCCGGTCTGAAAGGACCGGGCCCCTTTTCAATACGCGGACAGCATAACTGTCCCGTTCAGAAGGGAGAAAATTCCATGTTAAAGAAGACTGTTGACGATCTTAAGAATCTTCAGGGAAGAAGAGTTCTTGTTCGTTGTGATTTCAATGTACCGTTAAAGGACGGAAAGATTACCGATGATACCCGTATCAAGGCTGCACTGCCGACCATCCAGAAGCTGATCGACGGCGGCGCAAAGGTAATTCTTTGCTCTCACTTAGGCAAGGTAAAGAATGGCCCGAACGAGAAGGAGTCCTTAGCTCCAGTAGCAGAGAGACTGTCCGAGAAATTAGGAAAGCCGGTTGTATTCGTATCCGATTACCACGTAACCGGCGAGGCTGCAACAAAGGCTGTAGCTGATATGAAGGACGGAGATGTAGTTCTTCTTCAGAATACCCGTTTCCGCGGTGCTGAGGAGACAAAGAACGGTGAGGAGTTCTCCAAGGAATTAGCAGATTTAGCAGACGATTATGTATGCGACGCATTTGGTTCCGCACACAGAGCACACGCATCTGTAGCAGGCGTTACCAAGTTCATCAGCGCTAAGGGCGGCACAAACGCAGTTGGTTATCTGATGGAGAAGGAAATCGCATTCTTAGGAAATGCTGTAGAGAATCCGGTTCGTCCGTTTGTAGCAATCCTTGGTGGAGCAAAGGTAGCAGATAAGTTAAACGTTATCTCCAACCTGCTTGAAAAGTGCGATACCCTTATCATCGGTGGTGGTATGGCATTCACCTTCTTAAAGGCTCAGGGCAAGGAAATTGGTAAGTCCTTAGTAGACGATACCAAGCTTGAGTACTGCAAGGAGATGATGGAGAAGGCTGAAAAGCTCGGAAAGAAGCTGCTTCTTCCTGTAGACAGCACCGTAGCTGACAACTTCCCGGATCCAATCGATGGACCAATCGATGTAACTGTAGTACCGTCTGATCAGATTCCGGCTGACAAGGAAGGTCTTGATATTGGAACTAAGACAGCAGAGCTTTACGCAGAGGCTGTTAAGTCCGCAAAGACTGTTGTTTGGAACGGACCGATGGGCGTATTCGAGAACCCGACTCTTGCAAAGGGTACCATTGCAGTAGCAAAGGCTTTAGCAGAGACCGATGCGATCACCATCATCGGCGGCGGCGATTCCGCAGCAGCAGTAAATCAGTTAGGATTTGCTGATAAGATGAGCCACATTTCTACCGGCGGCGGTGCTTCCCTTGAGTACCTTGAGGGTAAGGAGCTTCCGGGCGTAGCAGCAGCTGACGACAAGGATTGATCGGTTAGCTATGGGGTCAGACGTATCGATCTGACCCCAATAATCGAAAAAAAGAAATGTGAGGAATGAGAAAAATGGCAAGAAAGAAGATTATTGCCGGCAACTGGAAGATGAACATGACACCTTCTCAGGCAGTAGAGCTGGTAAACACATTAAAGCCTTTAGTAGTTAACGACGATGTAGATGTTGTATTCTGCGTACCGGCTATCGACTTAGTACCGGTTATGGAAGCAACAAAGGGAACCAACATCCAGGTTGGTGCTGAGAACATGTACTTTGAGGATAAGGGTGCATACACTGGAGAGATCGCTCCGGCTATGCTTACCGATATCGGTGTAAAGTATGTCATCATCGGACATTCCGAGAGAAGAGAGTACTTTGCAGAGACCGATGAGACTGTAAATAAGAAGGTTTTAAAGGCTTTCGAGTACGGTCTTACCCCAATCATCTGCTGTGGAGAGACTCTGACTCAGAGAGAGCAGGGTATCACCCTCGACTGGATCCGTCAGCAGATCAAGATCGCTTTCCAGAACGTAACTGCAGAGCAGGCTGCTACCGCAGTGATCGCTTACGAGCCGATCTGGGCGATCGGAACTGGCAAGGTTGCAACAACCGAGCAGGCACAGGAAGTTTGCGGCGCAATTCGTGCATGCATCGCTGAGGTGTATGACGAGGCAACTGCAGCAGCAATCCGTATCCAGTACGGCGGCAGCGTAAGCGCAGCAAGCGCTCCAGAGCTGTTCGCACAGCCGGATATCGATGGCGGCCTTGTAGGTGGCGCATCCTTAAAGCCGGATTTTGGAAAGATTGTAAATTACAACAAGTAATCAATAAGTAAATAATTCCGGCTCTGGCTCTGCTTTTGGTAAGGCAGAGCCAGCGCTTTCTAAGGCTTTTTTCGAGATTCGTAAAAGCTTTTTGAAAACAAAAGCCGGTACGAAAGGAATATTATGAGCAAGAAGAAACCAACCGTATTAATGATTCTTGACGGCTATGGCCTGAATGACAGAGAAGAAGGCAACGCTGTAAAGCTGGCAAAGACACCTGTTATGGATGATCTGATGGCAAACTGCCCATTTGTACAGGGACAGGCAAGCGGACTGGCTGTTGGTCTTCCAGAAGGCCAGATGGGAAACTCTGAGGTAGGACACTTAAACATGGGTGCCGGCCGTATCGTATATCAGGAGCTGACTCGTATCACCAAGTCCATCAAGGACGGTGACTTCTTTGAGAACGAGGCATTCCTTGCAGCAGCCAAAAATTGCAAAGAGAACGGTTCTGCACTTCACCTGATGGGTCTTGTATCCGACGGTGGTGTTCACAGCCACAATAGCCATATCTATGGTTTGCTTGAGTTTGCAAAGCGTCAGGGCTTAGACAAGGTATTCATCCACTGCTTCTTAGATGGCCGTGATACACCGCCGTCATCTGGTAAAGAGTATGTTACCGAGCTGATGAATAAGTGCGAGGAGCTTGGCGTAGGCCAGGTAGCATCCGTTATGGGTCGTTACTACGCAATGGACAGAGATAACCGTTGGGATCGCGTTGAGAAGGCATATCGTGCACTTCGTTTCGGCGAGGGCAATCAGGCAAAGTGCGGCGCTTGCGCAATTCAGGCATCCTACGATGAGGGCGTTACCGATGAGTTCGTTGTACCGACCGTAGTTGTAAAGGATGGCGAGGCAGTAGGTAAGATTCAGGATAAGGATTCCGTAATCTTCTTCAACTTCCGTCCAGACCGTGCAAGAGAGATGACCCATGTATTCTGTGACAACGAGTTTACTGGATTTAATCGCGGCGACGCAAGACCAGACGTAACCTACGTTTGCTTCACCGATTACGATACAACAATCCCGAACAAGCTGGTTGCCTTCAAGAAGGAAGAGATCACCCATACCTTCGGTGAGTTTCTTGCTGAGAACGGCTTAAAGCAGGCTAGAATCGCAGAGACTGAGAAGTATGCACATGTTACCTTCTTCTTCAACGGCGGCGTAGAGCAGCCAAATGAGGGCGAGGATCGTATCCTTGTAAAGTCCCCGAAGGTTGCCACCTACGACTTACAGCCAGAGATGAGCGCATATCAGGTATGCGACAAGCTCGTTGAGGCAATCAAGTCCGAGAAGTATGATGTCATCATCATCAACTTTGCAAATCCGGATATGGTAGGTCATACCGGTGTGATTCCGGCAGCCATCAAGGCCGTAGAGACCGTTGATGAGTGTGTAGGAAAGGCCGTAGCAGCGATCAAGGAAGTAAACGGACAGCTCTTCATCTGTGCAGACCACGGAAACGCAGAGCAGTTGATTGACTATGAGACCGGCGAGCCATTCACCGCTCATACCACCAATCCAGTACCGTTCATTCTGGTAAATGCAGATCCATCCTACACATTAAGAGAGGGCGGCTGCTTAGCAGATATCGCTCCAACTCTGATCGAGTTAATGGGAATGACCAAGCCAAAGGAAATGACCGGAAAGAGCTTGTTAATGAAAAAGTAATTTTTGAAGTGGCTTTGCGAAGTCACATTTAGGTAATAAAAAAAGGCCCCCGAAAGGGGACCTTTTTTTGTAGCTTTGTATCAGACGAATCGAAAATAAATTTTATGCCTTCTTCTTGGTAAACAATGTCTGGCAGCCTTCCTTTGCAAGTACAAGGGAAAGGATAACCAGTAAAGTACCAAGGATTGCACGGATCCAGCTCCACATATCAACAGCGTTGGTAACGTTTGAGTAGATGGTCTGAATCAGGGAAATTACGGTAACAACAAGCATGAATGCCATTGGGAAGATTAACATCTTGTTGTTCTTTCCAACCTTTCCAAGCCATGCAGCAACAGCTAAAAGACCAAGTGCAGCAAGCAGCTGGTTGGAAGCACCAAACAGTGCCCAGATCTTTGCATATCCAGTCATACCAAGACCGATACCAAGTACAACCGTGATGATAGTAGCAACATAAGGATCCGTCAGAACTCTCTTAGCGCCGGTAGCATCCTTATAGGTCTGTCCTGGCTCTAACCAGAACTCCTGGAACATATATCTTGCAAGACGAGTTGCAGTATCCAGAGAGGTCAGACAGAATGCAGATACAGCAAGGATTAACAGAGAGTAGATTACGCTCTCAGCACCAGCTAAGAATGGGATCTGTGCGCACATACGGGAGATACCGGTTGCGAATACAGCAGTCGGGGTGGTGATTCCGCCTGGAACGTACTCAGACCAGATATAGCCAACAGCACATACAGAGATGATTGCAAGTACACACTCGATTAACATACCGCCGTAAGCGATCGGAAGCGCATCCTTCTCCTTATCCAGCTGCTTGGAAGTTGTACCAGAAGCAACCAGAGAGTGGAAACCAGAGATCGCACCACAAGCGATGGTAACGAACAGTGCTGGGAACATGGTTCCAAGGGAAACACCGGAACCGACCGTAGCGTCATCAACAAAACCAGTGAAAGCTGGGATATCGATGGTTGGATGAGCACCGAAAATACCAACAACGGCAACGATCATCATACCATACAGAAGGAAGGAACTTAAGTAATCTCTTGGCTGTAACAGAATCCATACCGGGGTAACGGATGCAATTGCGATATAGATACCAACAATGATCATCCATGTGTCACCGCTTAAGTAGATTGGATGCCAGTTCAGACCGATTGCCATACATGCAACGATAACAGCAACACCGATGATCGTAGCAACTGCGATCGGAGCATTCTTTCTGTAAACGAAGATACCAAAGATAATTGCAACTACGATAAACAGGATAGAGATCATAGCGGTAGAAGCGTTTGCAGAGCTTGCTGCAACGTCAACAGCGCCATCAGCAGTGTAGGTAGCCTTGAAGGTATTTGCAACGATAGAAGCAAATGCAGCGACAACTAAGATCAGTGTCAGGTAAGCGAATGTAAGGAACAGTCTCTTTGCGCGCTTACCGATCGAAGTCTCGATGATCTCACCGATGGACTGACCCTTGTTTCTTAAGGATGCGAACAGAGCACCAAAGTCATGAGTCGCACCGAAGAAGATACCACCGATCAGAACCCACAGCATAACCGGGATCCAGCCGAATACAGCTGCCTGGATTGGTCCGTTGATCGGGCCTGCACCAGCGATTGAAGAGAAGTGATGTCCCATCAGGACAGGAGCCTTAGCCGGAACGTAGTCCTGGCCATCCTCCATTGTGTGTGCAGGGGTCTCTTCCTTGTTTTCACCAAGACCCCACTGCTTTGCCAGCCAACCGCCGTAGAAGATATAACCGGCAACCAGAATGGCAACTCCTACAATGAGAAGTACAACAGCATTCATTTTTGTTTCCTCCTTTTTTTCGTGACAGAGAGGAGTGTCTTTCTTAATGGTCGTCCAGCCCAGTTTGTGTAGATCTTTTTCGAAGCACAGTCTCGTGCCGCAATACGGTAATCCATCCAACCGTAAATTGACATGCGATAGTCCCTGTGACAGCGTGTCTTAGCGATGAGCTTTGGCACTTCAGGGGCTATAGACTCTGCCAGAAAAACAACGGACACGTATGTATACATGTGGTCTTTTTTCGGCTCAACACGCGACAGGCCTTCCTCAAGCAGTACATCGCTGTAGGTACGAAACGTCTCAGCATCCAAATGGTTTACACGGACAAAGAAGACATATTCGTGGGCTTCTGCCGCCCACAGCTGCGCTTTCTTGACCAGAACATACTTCTCAGAAAATGAATGAAAAGCAGCTTCTGCATTTACTGAAAGATCCTTATAGGAGGTATCACGGATCACGTCAAAGTAGTCGCTGTAAGACAGCAACAACCTCTCAAAAAATTCGTCTGATGATAATTCCATAAAAACCTCCTAGCCTCTGTCTGATAAAAATAATGATGATATTAAAAATTTATCTCGATAATCGTACCACAAAAAATATCAAATCACAAGGTACGAAATTAATCTAACCTTAACTTATTTTATTCTTTTTTAATAAAATTGCATGAAAAATTTAAGCATTGCGTAAAAATACGTCGTATGGTATCATCTTTTTACCAAATTTAGGTGAAATAGGAGGAACGAGGAATGCTGGCAAACTGGATGAAAACACATCTGACAGGCGAAAAAAATCAAATTTTTCAATCATTTCAGGAAAGCACGCGTGCGCTGTCAAACCCTGGCTGTGGCTGGTATCACATCTATTCCTTTGATCTGGCAGAGGAAAGCTTCCTATATATTGCGTGCGAGGAGGAAGAAGTAGTGCTGCTTCGGATCGACATCCATGCATTTCGAAGTTGCGAGCAGATCCCCAACGAGGCATTAGACAGAGCCGATCGCATTTTGACCTTTTTCGCACAGCACGGCAAAGGCATCATTCTTCGCATCGTTTACGACACCGACGGTCACGGCATGGAGCATGAACCATCTTCCGTGGCGATTGTAAAAAGCCATATGAATCAGCTTGGAACAAGAATCAAAGCGCATGCGGGGGAGATTCTTGTCCATCAAGGGCTGTTTGTCGGCAGTTGGGGCGAGATGCATAGCTCCAAATTTTTAATGGGAGGACGCATGGAAGAACTGGCTGCGACACTTGCACAGGCAATCGGGGGAACGTGTCCGATTGCCGTGCGAAAGCCGGTTCAGGTAAGGATGCTTAGTCGTCTTGAAAGTAAAATTGCACCGCAAACGGAAAGTAAAATTGCACCGCAAACGATGTCTCAAACTACATTCACACTGTTCAATGACGGTATATTCGGTTCAGAGACTGATCTTGGCACATATGGTGTTGCAGCGAACAGCGATCGCAATAATGAAGATCAGATGGGAGCAACTCGATATGACAAAAACCAGGCGTGGCCGCGTCAGGACGAGCTTGAATGGCAGCAAAAACAAATGCAGCGCAGCTTTTGCGGCGGAGAAGCACTTGGCGAGATGGCTACAGTTTTAGGTGAAACAGATTGTGTTTTTCAGGGGCTTGACTGGCATCAGGCAGCAGCCGATCTTGCAAAAATGCATGTCAGCTATCTAAACAGCACGCACCGAGAGGAACTGCTTGACGATTGGAAGGCACAGCGCGCTGTGTGGAACGGTGAAGAGATGAGTGGATACGACTATATTGGACGCCACCTAGGGTATCGCTTTACGGTTACACAGGTCAGCATAAGAAAGGAAAAACAGACGCAGCATAACAAACAAAACCGAAAACTTCGAATCACAATCCGAAACAGCGGCTTTGCCAATTTGTGTGAGGAGGCAGTCTGCAAAGTAGTCCTTGCAGAAACGAAAGAAGAGAAAGAAGAGAAAGAAGAGAAAGAAGAGAAAGAAGAGAAAGAAGATTTCGTCCAATCTTTTGAAATCGCCTGCGATCCCTGCACTTGGGACAGTGGCACAGACACGACGATTGAATGCAGCATTCCACAGGAGAGGGCGAAGGGCACCGTTAACGCATATCTTCAGCTCACGCGAAAAAGAGACGGCCGCATCCTCGCATTTGCAAATGAAGAGTACGACCGCCAATTTGGGGGCGTCTTGTTCCCATTCCATCATTGAATAGCAGGGAAAAAGAATCAAAAATCCTAGAAAAGCTGCAGAAAAAGAAAAAACAATAAATTCCCCTCTTGTCATTTTCGACAAACTGTGCTATACTTCAATACTTGAAAGTGCCAACGTGCGAAAGCAAAAAGCAAGATAGGATAACAGCGAGTTCGTGGGTGTTCCTGCTAGCTCGCAAGGAAAGGGAGAACACTATTATGAATATGGAATTTTACAGAAAGCTTCCAACTCCAAAGGAGTTAAAGGAAGAGTTCCCAGCAAGTGAGAAAATTCAGAAAATCAAAGCCGAGCGCGATGCTGAGATTCGTGATATCTTCGAAGGAAAAAATGATAAATTGATTCTTGTCATCGGACCATGCTCCGCTGACCGAGAAGATGCCGTCTTAGAATATATTGGACGCTTAGTAAACGTACAGGAAAAGGTAAAGGATACGATCTTCATCATTCCGCGTATCTATACAAATAAGCCTCGTACCGTCGGTACCGGCTACAAGGGCATGCTTCATCAGCCAGATCCAGAAAAGAAGGAAGATATGTTAAAGGGTATCATCGCGATTCGTGAGCTTCATAAGCGTGCCATCGAGGAGACCGGCTTTACCTGTGCAGATGAGATGCTGTACCCAGAGAACCATCGTTATCTGTCCGATCTTCTTTCTTACGTTGCTGTCGGTGCTCGCTCCGTTGAGAATCAGCAGCATCGCCTTACCGCATCTGGTCTGGAAATTCCAGTCGGCATGAAAAATCCGACCGGTGGTGACATCAGCGTTATGTTAAATTCCATCGTAGCCGCACAGAACAGCCACACCTTCCTTTACAGAGGATGGGAAGTAAAGAGTCATGGAAATCCATACACCCATGCCATCCTTCGCGGTTATGTCGATAAATTTGGCAACAACATGCCAAATTATCACTACGAGGATATCCGTAACCTCTACGAGCAGTACCAGAAGCGAAATCTTGCCAATATGGGTGTCATCATCGATACCAACCACTCTAATTCCGGCAAGCAGTACGAAGAGCAGATCCGTATCAGCAAGGACGTTATGCACAGCTGCCACATCTCACCGGAGATGCACAAGTTTGTAAAGGGACTCATGATCGAGAGCTACTTAGAGGATGGAAATCAGAAGGTCGAAGAGCACTGCTACGGCAAGTCCATCACCGATCCGTGCCTTGGCTGGGATAAGACTGAGAAATTGATCTACGATTTGGCTGATTTGTGGTAAAAAGAGAAAAGACAGCAAAAAGAAAAAGACAGCCAGTGTCTATGTATGAAAAAACAATATTTTTTTTGCAAAAATAGCGCATAGTAGGAGAAAATATTTGATTTTCAAATGGAAAACGGTATTGACAGATTTTGCGAAAAATAGCATAATACAATAAGAGGCAGTAAAGACTGTCAAATAGTCTGGGAGACAGTACAAGATTTGTAAGCTAGTGCTGTCTCTCACGTTTTGTTGTGCTTTGCTATAACGCTTTGTGCAAACTATGCAAAGCCAAAGGCGTTGAGAATAAAAAGCAAACTTTAATCAAAAAGGAGAATTTTCATTTATGGAAATGGAAAAGAAAGTCAACCGTTCACAGCCACAGAAACAGCAGGATGTGATCGACCTGGTGGAGGTCTTCCATTTGCTGCTTCACAAATGGAAGCTGCTGTTTGTAGCACTTTTAGTTGGCTCCGTTTTAGGAGGTGCGTATTGTTCGTTCCTGTTAGAAACGACGTATCGCGCAGAGGCGAGTCTTTACATTACCAGCAGTGAGTCGCTTCTGTCATTTTCCGAGCTGCAGTTAAGCTCCGCATTGACAGAGGATTATGCGTACATAATTAAGAGCCGTACCGTGCTCGAGCGTGTAATCGACGAGCTGGGACTGGATATGGGCTACAAGCAGTTAGGAGATCTTGTCGGTGTTACAAACCCAGATTCCAGCCACGTTATCAGCATTACAGTTACCACTAGCGATCCAGAGATGAGCCGCAACATTGCAAACTCATTGTTAAACGTCAGCGTTGAGCAGATCAACCAGATTGTCGGAAATGGTATGCCATCCGTCATCGATGAGTCCGTTATTCGTGCCGTAGTTACACAGAAGCCATCCATGGCAAAGAACATTGTACTTGGTGCTATGCTTGGATTTGTTCTGGTAGCTGGTATTTTGATTGTGCGTATGCTTATGGATACCACGATTAAGTCTGAGGACGATGTGGAGCGTTATCTTGGAGTTCCGCTTCTTTCTAGCATTCCGTATGCAAAGAATTTCGGAAAGGAGGAGAGAAAATGATCGATTCCGTACAAAAGCTTGGAGGTACTGCACGTACCACTGTCATTCATCCGTTGATTGCAGATCTTCCATATGCCGCACAGGAGGCTATCAACATCCTTAGAGGAAATATTCAGTTAAGCGGAAATGGAATCAAGGTGATTTCCATTACCAGTTCCCGCAAGGAGGAGGGTAAGTCTTCCGTAGCCGTACAGCTGGCAAAGAGCCTTGCAGCGCTGAATAAGACCGTTGTTTATCTTGACTGCGATATCCGTAAGTCAAAGACGCTTCGCCGTTACCAGATTAACGAGCAGGTCGTTGGCTTGACTGAGTACCTTTGCGGAAATTGTCGCATTGAGGATATCGTCTATCAGACCGATAATCCGTACATGGACATGATCTTCACCGGTGCGGTTGCACCAAACCCAAGTGAGCTTCTGACCGATACCTTATTTGACGATTTGGTGGAGACATTGCGACAGTCCTACGATTATGTAATCGTTGATACGCCGCCGATCAATGCCGTTATCGATGGTGCGATCGTCAGCAAGCGCTGCGATGGAACCGTAATAGTCTTAGAGCAGGCGGTTACCGAGCGCACAGAGGTAGTTCGTATGAAAAAGCAGCTCGACTATGCGGGTGTGAAGGTGATCGGTGCTGTTTTAAATAAGGTAGGCGCAGATCCAAACGGCTATGGATATGGCTACGGTTACGGCTATGGATATGGTTACGGCTATGGCCAGGAGTCCGATAGCAACGATAAAAAGAAGAAAAAGAAGAAGTAAAAGCAAAAAAGTAAAAGGCAAAAGCAAAAGAAAAAAGTAAAAGAAAAAAGTAAAAGAAGATGTAATCATGAGTGAACATAGAAATGGTTATGGAAACGGCCATGAATCGAGTCATGGCTATGGAACAGGCCATGGCAGTCAGCATCATCGGCACAGACACCACCACAGATACAGAAGACAGAAACGAATTGCAATAGCGGTGAGTACACTGATAGTTGTCATCGTAGTTTGTCTAGTGACATTCATTGTCGTACAAAAGTTGGAAAATCAAAAAACTTATCATGTTTCAGGTTCAAATCCTATTGACGTGGGTGCCGGATATCGCTATACTGAGTACAACGGTAAAAAGTATCAATACAACAACCGTGTAACGACACTTTTGTATGCCGGTCTTGACTCAACGGACGAGCTCAAAGCGACTGCTTCCTATGGCGATAAGACGAGAGCGGACAGTATTCTGCTAGTTGTGCTTGACGAGGCTAGCAAGAAGATGTCTGTGCTTGCGATCAATCGTGATACGATGACTGAAGTTCATCGCTTTAGCCGTACCGGTGAAGATTTGGGTACGTATGTGACCCATTTAGGATTCGCGTACAGCAATGGCGATGGCGGCGAGGCCAGCTGTGAAAATCTAAAGACAGCTGTGAGCGATTTGCTCGGTGGTCTTCCGATCAACAACTATATCGTAACAAACCAGACGTCGATCAGTAAGATCAATGATCTGGTAGGCGGTGTTACCGTTACCGTTCCAAATGATGATTTGGTTTCTAAATTTCCTGAATTGACAGCAGGCAGTGTTGTGAAGCTTGATGATTCCAATGTGCGTGCCTATGTGCAGTACCGCGATACCTCCGTTGACTTTAGTAATGAGGGCCGTATGGAGAGACAAAAAAGCTTTGTGCTCCCATTCATGGATCAGTTTGGTACATTGCTAGAAGAGGACACATCGGGCATGTGGGATAAGCTTGAGACACTGAAAGAGTGGATGCAAACCGACATCACCAAAAACCGATATCTTTCCCTGGCAGATGCATTTGCCAATACGAGTCTTACATCAGATAGTTTTTATGTACTTGAAGGTGAGGATGCGTTAGGCGAACTTCATGATGAATTTTATTATGATGAGGATGCACTACAGGAATTGATTATAAAACTTTTTTACCGGGAAGTCTAATTGGATTAGAAAGGTCGAATTGAATTAGAACGGCTGAATTGAATTAGAGAAATCCTGGAAAGAATGAACCCACTGTAGTGGGCGCTGCCACTATTTTAATATCATATAATTTTGAATAGTGAGGAAGGAGAAAACTATGAAAAAATTAACTGCAGGTTTCTGCGCAATCGCATTAGCTTCTGTACCGACAGTACAGGCAATGGCTGCTCCGAGTATCGGAACATCTGGCCCGAAGGACCCAGTGGTAAGTGAAGGATCACTCGAGCTGAAAGACAATCAGAAGTTAGTTATCAAGGAAGTTACTACCGACAAGTATGCAGATACTGAGGTGGCTGATGTTGTTAAGAATTTCAACAACGAAGAGAAGGTTACAACTGCTCTGGAAGTAAACAACAGCGTGCAGCTGCAGGTTTCTGAAGTAAAGGCAGAGGCACCGAATCTGGCAAAGGGCGAGACCATTGTTGTTAAGGATCAGGGTCGTGTTGAGTATGAGAACAAGGATGTTGAGACTGCTGTAAAGGCATTCAATGAGAAGTTCGGTACCTTCGAGATTCACACCGATAAGGATGGCGAGAATAAGACATATGTATCTACTACAAAGACAGTAGCAGATTTCGTAAAGGAAGTAAAGGAAGCGCTGAAGGTTGAGGATGCAGACGCAGAGACAACTGAGGTTACCACCAACAAGGAGAATACCATTGATCTGAGCAAGTATAAGGCAATTTCTGCATTTGCTGATATGCTTGTTGACGATTCCAAGAAGATTCAGATTAAGGAAACTGGTGAGTTTAAGTTAACCATGACCTTTGATGCATTAAAGGGTATGAAGGCAGAGGATCTGGTATTTGTTGTTGTAAATCCAGAGGATGGAACCATTTCTTACGTTGAGCCGGATGAGTTCGATGAGGAGACTGGTGCAATCACAGGAACCTTTGATCATGTAGGTCCGTTCACCATCGCTACTAAGGCTGAGTTAGAGGAAGAGCCACAGGTTACCAATAAGGATAACGTCATTCTGCCGCAGCAGTATGAGGCACTGACCTCTTTCGTTGATCTGGCAATCGAGGATCTGGATAACATTTCCTATGATCTGGACGGCAATGTACAGGTTACCTTCACCTGCGAGCTGACAGTTGATATGGACGAGGACGATATTATCCTTCAGACCATTGATCCAAAGACAAAGGAGAAGAAGTATCTGGAGCTGGATGCATTTGATGCTAAGACTGGTGAGATTACTGCTACATTTGAGAACCTTGGACCGTTAACCGTTTTGACAAAGGTAATCCCGGACGAGGATATCACCGTTGTTGATGAGGAAGAGGCAAGTTCTGAGGCTGAAGCAGAGGCACAGAGCGAGGCTGCGACAACTGAGGCAGCAACAGAAGAAGGAACAGAGGAGGCAACTTCTGCAGCAGCTAGTAAGTAATTGAATTAGTCAGTGATTGAGTAGATTGAGTAATTTGATTTCATGATTAGCGAACAGAGGTATTATGTAATGGCAAATAGAAGACGGCGTAGGCAGGAAGATTCAGGCGTTTCGGGGGTGCTGTATGTATTGCTTGTACTGGTGCTGCTAGTGGGTATAGGATGCCTGTTTTACTACTCGCGTTCACAGTCCAAAGAGCGCCAGGAGTACATAAGAGAGCTGGAAAGTAAAGAGGCTGAGACAAAGACGTTTGTGACCGAGGCGGAAAGGGTTGAGGAAGAAACCGAAACTGAGATAGAGACTGAGGTGGAATCGGAGTCGGAAATTGAGGCAGAAATTGAGTCAGAAACCGAGACAGAGCTGGAAAGCGAAACGAAAAGTGGAAGCGATGCTGAGACGGAGAGTGGAGCTCAAAGTGAAGGTCTGAGTGAAGCAGAGTCAGAGTTGAAGTCTGAAAACGAAGTGATGGCTGAAGCTGATACACAGGCAGAAGCTGGGGAAGAGACATTCAACATAATGATCCTGAACGGAACAGGAAAATCTGGTGTGGCAGCGTATTGGAAGCGCATTTTAGGCGCGAAAGGATACACACATATTGTCATGGCGGATTACAAGGAAACAGTAGGTGAGCAGACGGTTGTCTATCTGAAAAATGGTGGCGATGCACCGGAAGCTTTCTACAGCTGTTTCCCGACAATGGAAGTACAGGATGGAGAGTTTGCATTAAATGATAACGTCAAGATTGCAGCAGGTCAGGACGAGTACGATTCCTATGATGCATGGATTGTAGTTGGAAAAGACGATGCGCTGCATGATTGAGAAAATAGTGTAAAGAGAGTGTAAGAGGAAGGATCGTGGAAGCTATGTAAAAGTTATGTAAAAGCATAGTGGATGCGGTCTTTCTTTTTGAATCCTAGAACAGTGACAATGACTGACATAGGGTTGCAGAAAATGTTGAATTTTGGCAAATCTGGTTCTTGACTTGTAATGGCATGTGTAGGATAATAATATGTATATAATACATAGACTTTCAAGGAGGATAGCCGCAGGACCGTCACCAGTTATATCGGGGGAGGGCTGCGGCTTATATAAGGGAGGACAAAAGAGGCATGTATCGAAAGGAATCAGAAGGCTGGTTTAAGCATATTGATTTTATTCTGATAGATATAATCTGCTTGCAGTTGGCGTTCTATCTGAGTTATGTACTGAAGGGATTGGGCGTGAATCCATATGCAAACCTTGTTTACCGCAATATGGCAATCGTGTTGACTTTTGCGGATTTGGCAACGATGTTTATGCTGGACACCTTGCATCATGTTACACAGAGAGGGCGTTACCGTGAGTTGATTGCGACCGTTGGAAATGTTGTCGTTGTAGGACTCTTGGGAATTGCGTATCTGTTTGTGATGCAGGAAGGCGAAGCGTTTTCTAGGTTGATGCTTGGAATTACACTGGTGCTGTATTTTGTCTTAGCCTATGGTATCAGATTAGCTTGGAAGAAAGTGCTGGCAAGTGGCAAGTGGGAGCGTAATTGCAGATCGCTGATGATTGTCACGACAAGAGCGCAGGCAGAAAGTGTTATTGAGACGGTTCAGGCCAATAACTATGGTAAATTTGTGCTGAGTGGTCTGGTAATTCTGGACAAGGACATGACGGACAAAACCGTTGGTGGAGTCAAGGTAGTAGCAAGCGTGGATGATGCTCCGATGTATGTGTGCCAAGAGTGGATTGATGAGGTCTTGATTGCGGTACCGGACGAGGTGCCGTATCCGGAGAAGTTGATCAAGAAGCTGAAGGAGACAGGTGTTACAATCCATTTGAAGCTGTCAAAGATTGCAGCAGTGGAGGATCGACCACAGTTTGTCGAAAAGATAGGTTCCTACACGGTGTTAACCACCAGTTTAAACTATGCATCACCAAAACAGTTGTTGTTTAAGCGTATGATGGATATTGCTGGTGGATTGGTTGGCTGCTTGCTGACCTGTATTATTTTTGTGTTTGTGGCACCGATTATCTATGTGAGTTCCCCAGGACCGATTTTCTTCTCTCAGGAGCGTATCGGTAAGAATGGTAAGAAGTTCAAGATCTATAAATTCCGTAGCATGTATATGGATGCAGAGGCAAGGAAAGCGGAGCTGATGAAGCAAAATCGTGTTGCGGATGGCAAGATGTTTAAGCTTGATTTTGATCCGAGAGTGATCGGAAATAAGATCTTACCGGATGGAACAAAGAAGACTGGTATCGGTAATTTCATTCGAGTGACGAGTCTTGATGAGTTCCCACAGTTCTTTAATGTATTGAAGGGCGATATGAGTCTTGTGGGAACACGCCCACCACTCCCAGGAGAGGTTTCTGAGTATGAGATTCACCACCGCGCAAGACTTGCAATCAAGCCGGGTATTACCGGCATGTGGCAGGTTAGCGGTCGAAGTGATATCACAGATTTTGAGGAAGTCGTAAGACTTGATACGAAGTACATAAAGGAATGGAGTCCTGCACTGGATGTGAAAATTTTGTTTAAGACAGTAAAGACTGTTTTGGGGAAAGAAGGGTCGATGTAAAAAAGTAAGAGAGAAAGAGTTGGTTAGAGAAAAATCGTCGCGTTGCCGCGTTTTCCTCGGCCAATGACAGAGTAAGCTTCGCGAGCCCGCCTGAATGAAGGCGGGATGGCGAAGCACTAGGTAAATTACGGACAGATAAAAAAGACTGTGGGGACAAATAAAGATGAAAGTATGCTTGGTAGGCTCGTTAGGTGGGGAGGTGCAGCATGACGGGTAAGAATTATACGGACAAATTGAGAATTGCGACGCTCGGCCACAAACGCATTCCTTCACGCGAGGGTGGAATTGAGATAGTTGTGGAAGAGCTGTCCACAAGGATGGTTCAGCTGGGTCATTCCGTTACCTGTTACAACCGGAAAGGACACCATGTTTCTGGTGCCGAGTTTGATGGAGAGGTCAAGCCTGAGTATAAAGGCGTGAAACTGAAAACTGTTCCGACCATTGAGAAGAAAGGTCTTGCTGCGGTTACGTCGTCACTTTTTGCTTCTCTTTTTGCGGCAGTTGGTTCATATGACGTTGTACATATCCACGCAGAAGGACCGGCGTTCTTTTGCTGGCTGCCGAAGTTGTTTAGGAAGCGTGTGATAGTCACAGTACATGGCATTGATTGGCAGCGCGAAAAATGGAAATCCGGCTTCGGCTCTGAGTTCATTCACTGTGGAGAGAAGAACGCCGTCAAGTATGCGGATGAAATCATCGTGCTGAGCAAAGGCGTGCAAGAGTATTTCCAGAAAGAATACGGAAGAAAGACTGTGTTCATACCGAACGGCGTTAATAGACCAGAGGTAGTTGACGCTGACCTGATAACAAAACGGTTTGACCTACATAAAAACGAGTATTTTCTGTTCCTCGGAAGGCTTGTGCCGGAGAAAGGAATCAGGTATCTGATAGAAGCGTTTAAAGAAGTCAAGACCGATAAGAAACTGGTAATCGCCGGCGGAGCTTCGGATACAGATGAATTTACTCAGGAACTAAAGAAACTGGCAGAGAGTGATCGTCGGATTATTTTCACCGGCTTTGTTCAGGGAAAGATGCTCGACGAGCTTTACTCCAATGCCTATGTCTATGTTCTACCATCTGACCTTGAAGGGATGTCGCTGAGTTTATTGGAAGCGATGTCCTACGGGAACTGCTGTGTGGTATCTGATATAGCTGAGTGTACAGAAGTTGTTGAGGATAAAGCGGTTATCTTTAAAAAGAGCAATGTGGCGGATTTGAGGGAGAAGCTACAGGAGTGCTGTTTTGACGGAAAGAAAGTTGAAGAGTACAAAGAAACTGCTGCAGATTTTATCTGCCGGAAGTATGACTGGAACAATGTCGTAGAAAAAACCTTGGGAATATATAGAAGAAATCTCCTCTAACCGAACGCAGGTAGTGAGATGTACATAGTGAAAATACCGGAAAAATAGCGTATTTACGGCACTTTTCAAGAGATGGGGAGAGCTGCGAGTGCAGCTTTTATCTCGCCACCTAGGTTCAGCAACAGCAGATGAAATTATCATAAGAACTTTCAGTATCAATACCTGCGTTTGTATGGAGCACTCTGGTTTATGAACAATACATTGGAAGTGCTTCATCTGAACAGAGGTAGTGACACTAAGAAGTAGAAAAGAGGCATATATGAAAGGCATTATTTTAGCAGGGGGATCGGGCACACGTTTGTATCCGTTGACAAAAGTTACGAGCAAGCAGCTTTTACCTATTTTTGATAAACCGATGATTTATTATCCGATGTCCGTTCTGATGAACGCTGGCATCCGAGACATTTTAATTATTTCCACACCGCAGGATACACCTCGCTTTGAGAACTTGCTGGGTGATGGACACCAGTTTGGTGTGAATTTGACCTATGCTGTTCAGCCGTCTCCGGATGGACTGGCACAGGCCTTTATTATTGGTGCTGACTTTATCGGAAATGATTCTGTGGCTATGGTGCTGGGTGACAACATCTTTGCCGGCCACGGATTGAAGAAGAGATTAAATGCAGCAGTGGAAAAGGCGGAGAGCGGTAAGGGCGCAACGGTGTTTGGCTACTATGTGGACGATCCGGAGCGCTTCGGAATTGTGGAGTTTGACAAGAACGGTAAGGCCATTTCTATTGAGGAAAAGCCAGAACATCCGAAGAGTAACTACTGCGTGACTGGCCTGTACTTCTATGATAACCGTGTGGTCGAGTTTGCGAAAGGGTTGAAACCGTCTGCCCGTGGTGAATTGGAAATTACCGATCTGAACCGTATTTATCTGGAAGACGGCACCCTGAATGTAGAACTGTTGGGTCAGGGCTTCACTTGGCTGGACACTGGTACACATGAGAGCTTGGTGGATGCTACCAACTTTGTGAAGACCGTGGAGCAGCATCAGCATCGTAAGATTGCCTGTCTGGAGGAAATCGCATATCTAAATGGCTGGATCAGCAAGGATGAACTGATGGAGGTCTATGAGGTTATGAAGAAGAACCAGTATGGTCAGTATCTGAAGGATGTCATGGACGGCAAGTATCAGGAGCATCTGTATTAAAAAGAAGAACCAAAAGATAAGTGTAGAGGAGATTAAATCATGAATATTATTGTTACCGGCGGTGCTGGGTTTATTGGTAGTAACTTTGTGTTTCACATGCTGAAGAAGTATCCGGATTATCGAATCATCTGTCTGGACAAGCTGACCTATGCAGGCAATCTGTCCACACTGGCCCCTGTTATGGATAACCCGAATTTCCGCTTCGTGAAGGCTGACATCTGTGACCGCGAAGCTGTGAATAAACTGTTTGAAGAAGAACATCCGGACATCGTGGTGAACTTTGCGGCAGAGTCTCATGTTGACCGTTCTATCGAAGATCCTGGCATCTTCCTCCAGACCAATATCATCGGCACCAGTGTGCTGATGGATGCATGCCGCAAGTACGGCATCCAGCGTTACCATCAGGTTTCCACCGATGAGGTTTATGGTGACCTGCCTCTGAATCGTCCTGACCTGTTCTTCACTGAGGAGACTCCGATTCATACCAGCTCTCCGTACAGCAGCTCCAAAGCAGCCGCTGACCTGCTGGTTCTGGCTTACCACCGCACTTACGGTCTGCCTGTGACCATTTCCCGTTGCTCCAACAACTATGGTCCGTATCATTTCCCGGAGAAGCTGATTCCGCTGATGATTGCCAATGCACTGGCTGACAAGCCGCTGCCTGTTTACGGCGAGGGCCTGAATGTTCGTGACTGGCTGTATGTCGAAGACCACTGCAAGGCCATTGACCTGATTATCCACAAGGGTCGTGTGGGCGAAGTCTACAATGTCGGCGGTCACAACGAGAAGCAGAATATTGAGATCGTGAAGATTATCTGCAAGGAGCTGGGCAAGCCGGAAAGCTTGATCACTCATGTTGGCGACCGTAAGGGTCATGATATGCGTTATGCTATCGACCCGACCAAGATTCACAACGAGCTTGGCTGGCTGCCGGAGACCAAGTTCGAGGACGGCATTAAGAAGACCATCCAGTGGTATCTCGATAACCGTGAGTGGTGGGAGACCATCATCAGCGGTGAGTACCAGAATTACTACGAGAAAATGTACAGCAATCGCTAACAGGAGGAAAGAACATGAAGTTTTTTGTAAC
>DAVZID010000030.1:0-37638 GCA_052273485.1 Lachnospiraceae bacterium | reverse complement strand
GACGCTACAAGAATCTAAGGAATCCCACGGTTTTAACCGTGGGAGTATGTCAAAATATCAAGTTCTTAATCATTTAAAGTTTCGAGCCACCGGGACAGTAAATGAGCCACCGTACCTGTCACTCTGGTCTTCTTGGGTCAATAGAGTACACCTTTTTGTTTTCTATTGATGTAAATGGTCCTGGAAAACTTTGTTCGCCTCTAGCTTCCCCAAAGAAATCTCCTGCTGTGAGTGGATTTGTTGATACTGGCTTTAACTTCTCTGCGTTGTCTATCAGATTTATTCTCTTTTCCTGTCCATGGAAAAAGACCGGCTTTTTAGCTGCCTCATCAAATGTAATGGTATATGCCTCAGTATCCACATTAATACCAACCCAGGCAGTCTGTCCATTTTGATCAAAACCATAAAATTCCTTCCATGTTTTTAAATCCAAGCATACCTCCGGTTCTGGATACATTACACGCAAATATCCAGAAGGCTGATTTGCATAACAGTTATTTTCTGCCTCATTATGTTGTGTAGGAAATGTAATCGCAGACTGACCACATTCATAGAAAAAATTGTTAAAAATTCTAGTATCACGTCCCGTTCCGCCTCGCATCATATCCTGCTCCATGCGAAATGAAACTGGCTTTGCAAAGTATCCAGAACCTCTGCACTTTCCAAAGAAATTATTGGAAAGATACAGATGATCAGTTCCTTCACCATACACACCATATCCATTTACCACATCGTGTTCACGCAGCTTATACCAGCCACTTGAACCAGGCTCCTTCGGGATTTTTTCCTTGTCAAACCTGCCCTCTATGTTCCAGAAAATATTGTTATCAATCAAGTTTGTCTCATCTCTGCTGCACTCAATAAAAACTGCCTCTCTCTGCTCAATACCATCTAGAAACAAATTTTGTGTAATTCGGTTATTTTCATTTCCGCAATCAAGCCACAAATGATCGGCACGATATGTTCGTTTAAAAATATTACGGCGAAACAGACTTCCCACACTGTTATGCAGTTTTATACCTGCAGCTTCCCAAGACAATTCCATTTTCTGCCATCCTGTTCCTTCTATTAAATTGTCCTCTATAAGCACATGCTCTGCAAATAATCCTGCAATTCCGCAAACACCAACATCCTTGATATGACATCCCCTAATAATTGTGTATCCGATTTGTTGATCCGGTAAAATATCATGATGCCAGCATTCATTTCCAATATCAATTCCAACTGCATTTGACCAGTCGATTGTGCAGTCCTCAATAATCCAATGATGACCGCGCATGCACGAAAGAGCTCCACGCTGCGGAACTGGTGCTCCCATCGCTGCATGTGCACAAGTGATTCCTTTAACATGAATATATGAAAGAAATGGAATCTCGGGTGCAAAACATTGCTCTCGGCATGTAAGTTCAATCGTATGCATTCTTGGGTCTTCATCATTTTCCAGTCGAAAATGTATCGTCTGACCATTTGCTTCTACCCAATAGCTTCCTGGCTGTTCTGTCATCTGGCGATAAAGTGCCACCTGTACAAGTGGTTTTCCATCACAAAATACCATGCCTCTTCGATTTAAATATGGTGTCATATCTGTTTTATCATACTCAATAAACAACCTGTCATGCAAAATATTAACTGCGCAAAATGGATTATATCCTTTAAATTGCTCTGGATTTAAATGATGACACCAAATTATCGGAGTTTTTTCCTCACCTTCTATTTCTCCCATTTTCCAGCCCGTACTTTTTTCAAACTCGGTCACTTCTTCCGAAGCCTTTATAACAACAGCTCCATCTCCTGCAGCTTCATAGGAAACCATTTTTTCTGGTCCCTCTCCTCCAGCCTGAGGACGAACATATTCGCGATAAGTACCCTGATGAATAACAACCTTTGTACCTGCCACAGCACGCCGTGCAGCCTCTGAAATTGTTTTTAGCGGTGCCTCACTGCTTCCATCATTATTGTCTGCACTCATCTTATGAGCTGGATTTACATGAATCACCTTATCATAACTACACGGCATTTCCCAGCTGACAAATTCACTTCCATCTGGAAGTACTGACATAATATCTTTTTTCATTTTTTCCTCCTTTTTGATATTTTGCACTTGAATTATTGTAAGAAAAACGTTAAACTATAGCATATGATACCACTGTTTTTGTTATTTTAGAATGTCTTATTTTATACTTTTGTTGTATTACTATGTAAATATGTTACTGTTTATATAAACTGTAGCACAAATATATAAGGAGGTTTTCATCATGAGTCAACTTACTATTTCAACTAAAGAAAAACGTTTTCCTGTTGCTCCAGATCTATACGGCGTATTTTTCGAAGATATCAGCCATGCTGGTGACGGCGGCTTGTATCCAGAGATGCTTCGCAATCGTTCCTTTGAGGATTCTCTGCTTCCCGATGGCTGTATCACAAACGATAATGGAAAAACATTTACTTCTCCAACTGGATGGATTGATGAGTTCAACAATGGCGAGGGAATGAATGACTGGATCGCATCACAAAAAATTGCGCCAACCGCAATTCCTGCCTGGTATTCCGAAAATGCAGACATGCAGCTTAATAAAGATAATACACTCAATGATAATCGGCGAGTTTCTCTTCAAGTTGATTTTGAGGAAAATGGCAAAATCTATAACATCGGATATAATGGCATTAATCAGAAAAAGGGAGATGCCTATAATTTCTATCTGTTTGCAAAATCAGAACAAACACTGCATCTGACGGTATCCATTCAAATAAATAATCAAACGTCCTGCAGCCGCGATATCCTCATAAACGATGCTGATTGGAAACGCTATGATGCACAATTTCTGGCCACTGAAACAGCAAGAAATGCTACTTTCTCCATTCAATGTCAGGAAAAAGGAACCCTTTACCTTGGCTTTTGTTCTCTTATGCCTGCAGAAACATTTCATGGTCACGGACTTCGCAAAGATCTTGCAGAAAAGCTTGAACAAATGCATCCTTCATTCTTGCGTTTTCCAGGCGGCTGCATCGTAGAAGGCTTTACACTCGAAACATCTATGTTTTTCTGTAATACTGTCGGTCCCGTTTGGGAACGTCCAAGCCACTGGCTCCTTTGGCACTATCACACTACAAACGGTCTGGGATTCCATGAATATCTGCAGTTATGTGAGGATTTAAAGCTTTCTGCTCTTTATGTGTGCAACTGTGGTATGACTTGTCAGGGACGCGGTCCTTATTATTTCAACGAAGCTCAAATGCAGTTTGCTATCAGCGATACCTTAAATGCCTTAGAATATGCACTTGGTTCAAGCCAAACACATTGGGGCAGTCTGCGTGCAAAAATGGGTCATCCAGAACCATTTTCCCTTAAATATCTAGAGATTGGCAATGAAAATAGTGGTACTGAATATGAAGCTTGCTTTAATCGCATTCGAGAAGCTGTGCTTGAACGCTATCCTCAGATCATTATTGTCTCCAACACAAGAAGCGAAACAATAAAAACAGATATTGTAGATGATCATTATTACAATATGCCTGAATTTTTTGCAGAAAATATTGATATTTATGATGACTACAGTCGCAAGAATCCCAACATTTTTGTCGGTGAATTTGCAGTAAACCAAACTTATGAGGGACAGCTGCGCGCTGCAATCTCAGAAGCTATGTTTATGGTTGGCTTTGAACGAAATCAGGATGTTGTAAAGCTTTGTTCTTATGCTCCGCTATTTTCTCACGTTCATTACCAATCTTGGTATCCAAATCTCATAATGTTTGATAATAGCAGAAGCTATGTCATTCCAAGCTACTATTGTTTCAAACTATTTGGTGCTAATCGCGGTGACATGGTAGTTTCCTCCAAAGAATCCTGCGAAAAAATTTATTTATCCCTGCATGGTCTTCCTGTCATCAACGGTGATTGTGGATTAACCTGGAAAAATGCTGTTTTCAATAGTATACCTGTTTTTTCAACAAAAAGCCTGCATGGAAAAGCCATGCAGGACAATGATTCATATGTTTTACAGGAAAATGATGCCGATGAATTTACTAATCAGTCAATTCGAAGTCAAATTTTACCTGGCGTTGCTCTAGGTAATGATATAGAAAACCGCGAAGGCAGTTTTACTGTTCAAATTTTGGCTGAAAAAGGAAAACGAATCGGCGTTGGTATGTTGTGTTCACCAAAGCCATTCAGCTATTACGACCGAACTGATCCGAATCCAAAGGATCCATGGATGCTTTTTAATCTAGAGCCTCTGCGCTGGATTGTTGAAGGCAATACTGCTGCTCTCTATCGCGGCGGCATTTTCCTTACGCAATATTCAGAGCCAAAACAAATTTCACTTCGCTATGGAGAATATAATGAGTTTCACTATGAGCTTACAAAAACTGCAGTCAGTTTATATTTAAATGGTACACTCATTGATACAGTTGAACTTCCACATTATCAATCTATGTGTTCTGTCACGACTGATACTGACGATAGTGTAATAATAAAACTTGTTAACTTCTCTGAGACAGATGATCCAGTCTGCATTTCAATAGATTGTGATGTAAGATCAGAGTATGAGGTTTCGCAGCTCACTGGAAAAGCTGATTTTGAAAACTCCCTTGACAATCCAGACCAAGTTCATGATACAACAACAATGTTAACTGGTGCTAGCAGATGTTTTACCTTTACTGCCCCAGGTCTTTCCGTCAATGTACTAAAATTAAAGAAAAAATAAGCAATGCTTATCTCCGATTATTATACTCATAAGTTACTTTCTTATGAGTATAATAAATCGAATAGTCTACAAATCCAAGTGTTCTTTTTTACTTACAAGCCACCGGGACAGTAAACGAGCCAGTGTACCTGTCACCCTAGCTCACTCAGCACCTGCACGACCTTCTTTATGTTTTCCATGTTGACGGAAGAATAATTCATTACATAAGTATTCTCATACGGATTCTCCTGTCCGTTTTGTTCATGCTTTTCTGTGTTCTTTATATAGTAGCGCGACAGCGGATCTAGCTTTACTCCGCCTGCCTTTGCCTTCTCAACAATCTCTGCCTCTGTGCAGTCCGACTGGATATGCATAAGAAAATGCACTCCTGCTTCTTCCTCTTGTATCGTGATATATTTTCCGATTGAACCGCTTTTTAGCTCTTTTAGTATCGCATCTCGCTTGTTCTGATAATAATTTCTCAGTCTATTTATATGCTTTTCAAAGCTTCCGTTTTCCATAAATTGTGCCAGTGTATACTGCTCGAAATTGGATACGGTACAGGAATAAAAGGATAGTTCACTATAAAAACGCTTTGCCAAATCCTCAGGCAGCACCATATAGCTGATGCGCACTGTTGATGCAAGCGTTTTTGTAAAGGTGTTCATATAGATAACCTTTCCTGAAACATCAATGCTTTGCAGTGTCGGAAATGGCTTTCCACTTAATCGAAGCTCACTGTCATAATCATCTTCTATTATATAACACTGCTTTTTTTTCGCAGCCCAGCCTAATAATTCGTAGCGGCGACTGACTGGCATTACTATTCCTGTTGGAAAATGATGTGACGGTGATGTATGAATAATATCAATCTTTTTTTCTTCTAACTCATGGATGGAAACACCATTTTCATCAAGATCAACATGGCAATAAGATACATCCATGCTCTTACAAATTTTTCCAATCTTATGATAACCAGGATTTTCTACACCGTAGATAAGATCCTTTCCAAGAAGCTGAATCAAAAGGCCGTAGAGGTATTCTGTCCCGGCACCGATGATTATCTGATGCGAAAACACCTGCATTCCGCGAAAATCCCTTAAGTAGCGGGCGATGGCATTCCTAAGAGGCAAAATGCCTGCGCACGGTGAATTGATCATCAGCTGAATTTGATTATCATTTAATACACTTCTAACTGTTTTTGACCAGATTGAAAAAGGAAAAATCTCACTGTCAGTCTGATTACTTGAAAAATCAGCAAAGTAAGAAGACTTGGCTAACGATGAAGCTGCCGCGTTAAATGATTCCATACCATAAATATAATTATCATCAGAAATATTTCTGTCTGCACTTTGACTCATACCCTTTATGTTAATGCCGCGTGCCGCCACCATATCAATATCTGACACATAGAAGCCACGCTTTGGCATCGAATAAATATAACCTTCATCCGAAAGCTGACCGTAGGCATTCTCCACGGTAATTACACTTATACCCAGATTTTTCGCGAAACTGCGTTTTGATGGCAGCTTCTCACCAGCGCACAATTTTCCTTGTAAAATGTCGTTTTTGATGCATTTATAGAGTGATTCGTAGAGCGAATCTGACCCTGTCGCGGTTAAATTATATGTCAACATCTGATCTTTTTTCTCCAATCTGACCTTGCTGAATATATTTATTTTGGGGATTTTCTTATGTCCACTTTGTAAGTATAATGCAAGGCAAAGCAAAAGTAAAGCTTTGGAAAAGGAGAATCTCACTATGAATACAACAAATACTTCCGTTACTGCAACTGAACGTTATAAATTAAATAAGGAACTGGCCCAGATGTTAAAGGGCGGCGTTATTATGGATGTTACAACACCGGAACAGGCACGCATTGCGGAGGCTGCTGGTGCTTGTGCTGTTATGGCGCTTGAGCGTATCCCTGCTGATATCCGCGCAGCTGGCGGTGTTTCCCGTATGAGTGACCCGAAGATGATTCGTGGTATTCAGGAAGCCGTTTCCATCCCTGTTATGGCTAAATGCCGTATCGGCCATTTTGTTGAGGCGCAGGTACTTGAGGCAATCGACATCGACTACATTGATGAGAGTGAGGTTCTTTCACCGGCTGATGATGTGTACCATATAAATAAGAGAAATTTCCGTGTTCCGTTTGTCTGCGGTGCTAAGGATTTGGGCGAGGCACTTCGCCGCATCAACGAGGGGGCTTCTATGATTCGTACGAAGGGTGAACCTGGAACTGGTGATATCGTACAGGCTGTTCGTCATATGAGAAAGATGAACAGCGAAATCCAAAAGCTGACATCTATGCGTGAGGATGAGCTGTTTGAAGCTGCAAAGGTGCTGCAGGTTCCGTATGATCTTGTTTTATATGTTCACAATAATGGCCGTCTCCCAGTTGTAAACTTTGCTGCAGGCGGCGTGGCTACTCCTGCTGATGCCGCACTTATGATGCAGCTTGGCGCTGAGGGTGTATTTGTTGGCTCTGGTATCTTTAAGTCTGGTAATCCGGCAAAGCGTGCCGCCGCAATAGTAAAGGCTGTCACCAACTACACTGATGCAAAGATGATTGCTGAGCTTTCCGCTGATTTAGGTGAGGCTATGGTCGGAATCAATGAGCAGGAAATCGCACTTTTAATGGCAGAAAGAGGTAAATAATGACAATTGCAGTTCTCGCTCTGCAGGGTGCCTTTGCAGAGCATGAAAAGATGATTCGCTCTCTCGGCGCAGACTGCATAGAACTGCGCCAGGCTAAGGATTTAAAAAAACATTATGACGGGTTAATTCTTCCGGGCGGCGAGAGTACCGTTCAGGGAAAGCTCCTTCGTGAGCTTGGCATGTTTGACACAATAAAAAAGCAGATCGAGGACGGTCTTCCCGTCCTTGCGACCTGCGCAGGAATGATTCTTTTGGCCTCTGCTATTGATGGACAAATTGCTGGGCAGCCAGATTCATATTTTGGCACACTGCCTGTCCGCGTCAGAAGAAATGCTTACGGAAGACAGTTAGCAAGTTTTCATGCAGAAGCAGATGTCGCAGGCATAGGTGCTGTCCCGATGACCTTTATCCGCGCACCATATGTTGTAGAAATGGATAAGGATGCTCTTGCTTCTGGTAATGGTCAAATCCTTGCCGTTGTGAATGACCGCATCGTGGGCGTACGCTACAAGAATCAGTTTGCATTCGCGTTTCATCCAGAATTGGATCCAGACACACGCATCCATCAGGCGTTTCTTGACTGCGCGAAAGATTCTATCAATTTACCATAAAGTGAAAATTCACTCTTCTCCTTCCACTCCAGCAAAATGAGCGATTCCACCAATCTTTTCCCACACTAAATTCGATTGAGTTCTCACAGTTCCATAGTCTAACAGGCTCATCTGGTTATTCAATGTGGCAATTTCAGTGATCGCATATCCGCCGTTTCTGCTATCCTCTTTTACAACAAAATCATTATAGGGGATGCGAATCGGCGAATGCTGAACGGCAGCCTCGTATCCCACCTGCACATTATAATCAACTAGATAGCACACTGTAAGCGCCTGATAGCAGTATACGCGATCTGCGCCATGTTTTAATGCATACTCAGCAACTATTTTCCGTGGCATCTCCCACACGCGGCTTGGTTCAAATTCATATAGCATTCCATCCTTTTCATAGGCAAAAAATGATTGATGACGAGTCTGTTCCACTTTATCGCCCATGTCATAGCGACCTGCAACCCAAAAGCCGCCCGCTGCCTTAAAGCCAACCTTTGGATTTTCCCACACGCTAAATGTAGCTACGCGCTCCTGCTGTCCCCTTGCAATATTCGGCACCACACGCTTACCGCGAAGCAGCCACACCTTTGGGTTTCCTTCGCTTATTTCCCAGTTTCCTTCGCCTCGTCTGTCAAAATAAAAAATGTCGTATGATTCTAGCTCTGCCTTCTCATCTTCTGGAAGTATGGACATCAGATGCTCCTTCGCCTCCTCATTTGAAAGCTGTGAAAATTCTTTTTCTGGCAGATTCATCACATAAGTTCCATGCACTGGCCAGACGGAAATTGCGATGCTGACAATCACCGGAAGCAATGCCATCCCCACTAGTGGAATTAGATATCCCCAGATTTTTTTCCATGAAAATGGCTCAATTCCGGCGTAGGATTCCTCCTGTAAGATTCTCTTGATCTTCCAGGTCTTGATAATAAACAAAATATCGCAAATTCGAAGTATAACCACTCCAATTATAATAAGAAATCCAACTGTATCATTTGCATTTATATTAACGCTTCCCTCTGGAAATCCATGAAGCGCACTTAGAATCAATACAAAAAGCGTCTTCGCACAAATAAAGACCTTCAGTACCCAGGCAATACTGCCAGCATCCTTGTTTAGTTCTTCTTCCACTGCGGCATCTAAATAATTTGCCAGCATCATAAGAACAATTCCTGAAACAATCATGTTTCCTACACGTAATCCAGTCTGCACAACTGCATACGGCTGTGTCTGTGCTAAGACAGTAAGTGGCATCAGTAAGCCCAATACATACGAAGCATAAAATGCTTTGCAAAACGATTTACTGACCGTTCTCATGCGATATAAGGAAAATATCATAAGATATGTTCCTATCCAACTGATCGCATCTGGTCGCATGTTATTGACATCTGGCAGCCAGATTAAGAAAATTCCAATCCAAAGGACGGTAAGCATCTTATTAAAACCATTATTGGAATCGTATGGATGCGCAAGCATAAGTTCATGCGCAAGCTCATTTGCATCACCCATGCGGCTCACCGCCTCTACATAAGCTGCGCTCTCATTCATTCCCTCGTCCATGAGCTCAAATGCCTCGTCCTCAATGTGATCTTCCATTTCCTCACGAACCATCTTTTTTTCTCTCAAGCCAACAATTTCTTCTGTTACCCGGTCAAGAAAGGCATTCATCTTTTCTATATGATGTCCATTATCTGTCTGATTAGCACCATTCGTCCCCATATCACTCATAAAATCACCTTCTCTTTCCTCATATACTTTAGATCAGAAATATTCAGCAAAGCGCTATGCCACTTTTTCGCATATCACGCATTTTGCAGCTGCAGCACCTTTCCTACTGCTCCTGCATATTCCTTCCATTCCTCTTTCTGTCTGTCCAGCTCTTTTCTCCCTTTTTTTGTAATCCTATAGAAGCGGCGCTTTCTCGCTGAGCTCGTATCCTCCCAATATGCTTCCAGAAAGCCATCCTGCTCCAGCACATGAAGAATCGGATAAAGTGTTCCTTCCTTCAGGGAAAAAACTGTTTCAGAACGCTGCTCCAATTCTTTAATGATCTGATAGCCATACATTTCCTTCTCCTCAAGCACACCAAGCACTAACATAGATGTGCTTCCCTTTACCAATTCTTTATTAACGCTCATAATACTCCTTTCCTTCTTGAATAAACTTCGCAGCCAATACCTCGTATATCTATGTATAGATTATCATGGTATATGGCTGCTGTCAAGTTTTTTTCACTTTATTACATTTTTGTTACTGAAATCTCAACCTGCTTAAACGGTATTTCAATTCCTTCCTCATCAAATGCCATCTTAATATTTTCTGTGAGGCGCCACTTTGCATTCCAATATTCTGATGATGAAACCCACACATGAAGTCCTAAATTTACGGAGCTTTCGGCAAGCTCTGATACAAATACATTGACAGGATTTTCCGGATCTCTTGCAGGATCATTTTCTCCCAGACGAATCAGCACTTCCTTTGCCTTTTTTAAATCAGACTTATATCCGATTCCCACAGATAACTCAAGACGCCTCTTTCCCGTTGCTGTTACATTGACAATACTACTGTCGATAAGCGTACCATTGGGAATCACAATAAGGCGATTATCTGCTGTAATTAATTCTGTATATACCAGACCGATTTCCTTTACTGTGCCTTCTGTATTTCCCTGCACAATGTAGTCACCAATGACAAACGGCTTCATCAGTAAAATCAACACACCTCCTGCAAAGTTAGAAAGGCTTCCCTGAAGCGCAAGACCAACTGCAACACCAGCAGATGCTACAAGTGCAGTCAGTGATGTTGCCGTCAGTCCTACCGTCTGCAGCAATATGCCTAACATACAAATATAACCAAGTGCATTGATCACGTTGCAAAAGAAGCGGCGCACAGTCACCTCCATGCCATGACGTTTTAATGCCTGATCGCATAAGCTTACTATCTTTTTAATCAGCTTTCTGCCGACAAAAAAGATCACAAGTACTAATGCAATGCGAAGCAAATAGTCACATACAACCGGCACATACCTCTCAAACATTTCTTTCCATGAAATCCGGCTTAGCTTTTCCACCTTATCGCCAAGCTCATTTGCTAGAAATTCCATACTTTCAGGCTCCGTTTCCTCAACTGCCGCAGTTGCTAAATCCTGAGTTAAAATTGAACTTAAATCATTGAACCAATTAAAACTTTTCATTGTCTTCTCCTTTCCTGCTGCTAACAAAAATATATCATATACTCCCCCAAAATGCCAATATCCTTAATTAAACTTATCTGTTGCACCTTAAAAGCTTCTATGATAAAGTAGCCTTAATTAAATAGTGCCTGCCGAGATCCCGACAGGTCACAGAAAGGCATGGTTTTTTATGAATACTTGCAGACGTATTAACTCAGAATGGCTCTTTTTTAAGCAGCCATTATCTGACACTACTACAACACTTTCACCTACTCTTCCAGCACAAAATGATTCGCGATTTTATCCTGTCAATCTTCCACATGACTGGCTAATTGCAAACAGTGCTGATCATTATGAAAACAGCGAAGGCTGGTATCAGAAAACAATTTCCAGTGATATTCTCCCCTTTGACGCGTCATCTGACGATGACTGGCTTCTCTACTTCGAGGGTGTCTACATGGACTGTACAATATTTGTAAATGGAATGCTGGCCGGTGAATGGAAATATGGTTACTCCTCATTTGAGGTTCGCTTGACGCCATTTTTGAAAACAGGAGAAAATACAATTCTTGTTCATGTACGTTACCAGTCCCCGAACAGCCGCTGGTACTCTGGTGCCGGCATATATCGAAGTGTCTGGCTTAAAAAGGTTCCATCTGTCCACATAGCATCTGACGGTATCACTGCCGAAACACACCGCCTAGAAAATGGCAATTGGTCGCTTTGCATGCACACTACATTGGAAAAAGATGGCATTCAGCAGTCTGCTAAAGATTTCTTCGCATCTGAAAATGACAATCCAAATGCTTCTCTGTCTCTTTCTTTCTGTGTACAGACATTAGACGGCACTGTGATCCTTTCTGAAATCTTGGAGGACACCCCAGTCACACTAACAAATATAAAGCCTTGGGGCATAAATGAACCAAATCTTTACAAAATCGTCTGTACACTGTCTGAAAATGGCACAGCAATTCAGACTGAGACTATCACAACTGGTTTTCGCACAACGCGTTTTGACACAAATGAGGGCTTTTTCTTAAATGATGTCCACATAAAATTAAAAGGTGTCTGCCAGCATCACGACCTTGGTGCTCTTGGCTCTGCCATAAACCGCTCTGCAATTAAACGTCAGCTTACGATCTTAAAGAGTATGGGTGTCAATGCGGTGCGCACCACCCACAACATGCCTGCTGTCGAGCTTTTAGAGTTAGCTGATGAAATGGGTATTCTCATCGTTGATGAAGCATTTGACATGTGGGAAATGAGTAAGACCATTTACGATTACGCACGCTTCTTTAAAGAATGGAGTGCTCGTGATGTCAAAAGCTGGATCTGTCGTGACCGAAATCACCCTTGTGTAATTCTTTGGTCCATCGGAAATGAAATTTATGACACGCACGCCAATGAACACGGCCAGGAAATTACACGCTACTTGAAAGAACATGTGCTGCTCCACGACCCATATGGTCATGCACTCCCTACAATCGGCTCAAACTTCATGCAGGGCGAAAATGCAAGAAAATGTGCTGACATATTAAAGATTGCAGGCTACAACTATGCTGAGCGACTCTATAATAAACAGCATGCCGATCATCCAGACTGGGTCATCTATGGAAGTGAGACCAGCTCCACAGTGCAAAGCCGCGGCATATATCATTTTCCACTTGCAAAACCATTACTGACTGACTATGACGGTCAGTGCTCAAGCCTTGGAAACAGTACTGTAAACTGGGGTGCAAAAAGCCAGCAGTTCTGCGCTGTTTCTGATCTTCATATGCCATTTTCCTTAGGACAGTTTCTGTGGTCTGGCTTTGACTATATTGGTGAACCTACACCGTATCAGTCTCGAAATTCCTTCTTTGGACAGATCGACACAGCTGGTTTCCCAAAGGATGCCTACTATTTTTATCAAAGTGTGTGGACAGATGCAAAAACAAATCCTATGATCCACATCCTGCCTT
The DNA here is from genome assembly GCA_052273485.1 of Lachnospiraceae bacterium. GTDB lineage: Bacteria > Bacillota > Clostridia > Lachnospirales > Lachnospiraceae > Anthropogastromicrobium. Next base: position 24,563 of record DAVZID010000030.1, on the reverse strand, counting down.
ACTGGGACTTTAATCCTGGTCAGATGATTGATGTTCGCGTTTACACAAATGCACCAAAGGCTGCTCTATTTTTTAATGATACTCTTATTGGTGAGAAAAAGCTTGCACACACACAAGAAGATAACATAATCGCTGACTGGTCACTTCCTTATAAAAAAGGTGTGCTTACTGCAATCGCTTACGATGAAGCTGGAAATGAAATTGCCCGTGATACTAAACATTCCTTTGGTGATGCTTCATCTCTTCGCCTTAGTGCAGACCGATTAGAAGTCCCTGCAAACGGTGAAGAACTGATCTTTGTGACGATTGATGCACTTGACGCAGACGGCTATCCTGTTGATAATGCAACTAATAGAGTTCACGTTACAGTGGACGGCGAAGGACTGCTCGCCGGACTTGATAATGGCGACAGTACAGACTATGAGCCTTACAAGGGTGACTGCCGACGCCTGTTCTCCGGAAAGCTTTTAGCCATTATTGCACCGACATTAAATGCCGGAACAATCACCGTAACTGCCTCATCTGATGGATTGAAGGATGCTGTTTTAACATTAAATACAGTTGCCTGCAAAAATCGCTGCTCTGATGATCTTCACATTATGACTATTACTCGCGACCCACTTGCTGATGAAGTCAGTCATGCCACTGATATTCCTGTTAGAAGCATTACTCTTTCCTGCGAGGACTCTTGTATTTTGACAGCAAGTAAGCCATCTGCTGTAATCAGCGCTGTTACTCATCCTGCAAATGCAGCAGCACAGCCGCTTGACTGGAAGGTCACAAACGCTGAGGGTGTTGTCGTGCCATACGCCGCGCTTGAACAAATTGATGACACTCACATGCGTATTATCGCCTTTGCTGATGGCAGCTTCTTTGTTCGATGCAGCGTAACAAATGGCCGCGGCTGCACTGCTCTTTATTCTATGCTCGAATTTAAAGCAGAGCAAATCGGAACTATGAATCTTGACCCATATAGCTTTACTGTCGGTTCTTTATATACATATGCTGAAGGTGAAGTGGCAAATGGAAATGCTCACGGTGCTGCAACTGGTTCTGAAGGAACTACTAGTATCACTTACGGTCCTTTTGATTTCGGCACGTTTGGAACTGATACTGTCACAATTCCAATTTTTGAGACTGAAAGTCAGCCTGTTGATCTAACCTTTATTGAAGGAAAGACAAAATCTAAACCTGGCACAATTCTTTGTACTGGACGATATGATAAAAAGATGATCTGGGATCAGTATCAGGAAGAAACATTTAAACTTCCAAAGCGCTTAAAGGGTGTAACTACCTTTACAATACAAGTGACAGACCGTAAGCTTCATATAGGCGGATTAACTTTCCATAAATTGGAAAAGGCATGGACCACACTTGCCGCTTCTGATATTGACCGTATTTATGGCGATGCCTTCTACCGCACAGACGATGCTATCACCGGAATTGGAAACAATGTGACAATCGAGTACACCGATATGGATTTTGGAGATGAGACCTCTGCCGTAATCGAGATCACTGGACGTTCCCCGATTGCCAAAAATACCATTCATGTGCGCACCTCAAACGACAAAGAGGAATCATTAAACATTGCTGAATTTACATACAGCGAAGACTATACGACAAAATGTTTCCCAGTTAATGTACTCTCAGGCTCTCAGACAGTTACTCTTTTGTTCCTGCCTGGCAGCAACTTTGATTTAAAAAGCATTCGTTTTGTAAAGAAAAATAATTAACAGATAACGCCAACAGGCAGAGGAAAATCTATTACGATTTCCTCTGCCTGTTTTTTAATTACTCTGCATTATCCAGTAAAAAGCGCATTCTTTCAGTCTCTGTACTTCCACCTGCTGCGCCATCTTTTGTAAAATTCATTTCATAGCGTTCTAAATCACAGTATGGCTTCCACTCTGGAAGCTTATTTTCATTATAATCATTTCCATTTGGATTGCCAGTTTTAATAAAGTTGACAAAATAGCTGCTGATCTGACGCGCCAGATCATAGTGATGGCCGTCAAATGGACGCCAGCATTTGGCAAGTGTCTCAAAGAAGAACCATAAATCACATGAGTGGAATGTGCCTGCATTGTCCCATCCTGGAATATCAGCATCAAAACGGTAATAATAGCTGTTTTGATTACAGCCCTTATCTTTTCTTGATAAAAATGCTCGCTTTACGCTGTACTCAATTCCACTGACAGGCGAAAAGCCCTCTGGTGTCTGCTTTTTATTTTCTTCAAATGACAAAAACTTATCTGCCTTATCTTTAAAAAGTTCCTCTGCCTTTTTTAAAAGCTGTTCGCAGTCCTTAGCTTCAATGTAATTTAAGAACTCATCTGATGTGTTTCCTGCCATAAGAGGCACTAGAAGGCTTCTTCCTTCAAGCATCTTTTTGTATGGGTCTTCCTTGCAGAATACACCGTCAAGCACAGTATACATGCGCGGATGATCTTTTGCAAAATCAGAATACTTATCGCGAATCTCAAATGCATCAAGTGCTCTTGCTTCCTCCAAGGTTTCTACGCCAAGAAATTCAAAAAAGTCTTTTCCGACCTGCTCTGCCGTAGCTAAAGGTGTCGGCGTGCCAAAACGTATCTTTTCATAAGGACTTCCAATCATACCACTCATCACAAGCGCACCGGAAATTTTTCCTTCATTTTCTTCACATGCAAGCTGCGACATTACACTTGCACCGCCTGCCGACTGTCCGGCAATTGTAATCTTATTTGGATCACCTCCGAAATTAGCAATATTTCTGACAACCCACTCAAGACCTGCCTTCTGATCAAGGCTTCCGAAATTGGACGGTGCTTCTGGCTGCTCTTTTGTCAGCTGAGGATGTGACAAAAAGCCAAATACATTCACACGATAATTGACGGTGACAACAACAACTCCCTGTCTTGCAAGGCGCTCTCCGTCAAACTCCATCTCTCTTGTATAGCCCCACTGATAGCCGCCGCCAAAATACCACACGAGAACCGGGCGGCGCTCATCCACGCTTTTTGCGCCTGTCCAAATATTGAGATACAAACAGTCTTCATCCATCGGTACCTCTGGATCAACATGCCATTCTCTATTATAAAGGGAATCGCCAATGCCCGGCGTATCCTGAACGGAGATCAGTGCAAAGCGTGCGCAATCTCTTACGCCTTCCCAGTCTTCGCATGGCTGCGGTGCTCGCCAACGATTCTTTCCTGTCGGCGGCGCAGCAAATGGAACGCCGCGAAATACGGTAATGCGCGGGTCTGCTGCCTCAATGCCACGCACCAGACCATTTTCTGTTTTTGTTTGTCGAATCATTGATCTTCTCCTCTCTAAAACGCTATGATGATTATAACGCTCTTTCACAGAAATTATTAGTGTTCAAGATAAAAGCCCTTAAGTGAACCCTTTCCTTCTCCCTTAAATGTAAAATAAAGTGCCTGCACGCCATCTGGCATATCAACTGGTGTACTATAATGTTTCCATACATTCGTGTACTCTACTGGAATCTGTGCCAGCACTTTGCCATCCCATGCATTTTTTACTTCAAAGCTTCCCTTTATATATCCACGAACATCAATCGAAATTTGATGAATGTTCTTCATATCGAAATATTTAAAGCCAACTGTTGTACCATCCACAATTGCACCAAGATATGCCGGATCCTCATCACCATCTCTTCCATCCTGCATGATTTTAGGAAAACGTTCATCTATATAAATAGAAGACTCATTTGTAAATAAATTGCATGCCAAATATGCCGGATAATAGCCCTCTCCAACTAGTGGTCCGCCATTTAATCCACATGAAGTGATCTCTGCCTGGAAAATACTGCCGTCTTCACCAAATGTCAGGCGCTCTGCGCATCCCTGTCTGCTGTACCATGTACCGTTTGTATGTCTGTGATAGAAAATATACCAGTCATCTCCAATCTGAACCATACTTCCATGATTGTTAGCACCATATGCAGTTGGCATATCTGCCGGCTTATATGTATCAATATGAAGATCACAGTTACTTACAATCACGCCGCCATACTTAAAGCCGCCCGTAGGCTCCTTGCTCGTCGCATAGCAAAGCTCATGCATAACCTCAGACGAATAAATAAAGTAATATGTGTCGCCTCTCTTTCTAATAGACGGAGCCTCAAAAAATGCGTGACCCTCATATGGCGTATCCTTGCTGTACTCACTTCCCGGCACAATAATTTTCGGTGATGTCTTCACAGTCAGCATATCTTTATCAAGAATTGTCACCATCGCACCGCTTCTCGACTTATCCCCAATTCCGCAAAAACCTGTGTACAGATAGGTCTGATTTCCCTCTGTGATTACACCTGGGTCAAACTGTGGCTCATCTGTCTTTTTTTCACCAAGACGAGTGCCATCTGGATAGTGAACATATCCTAAAAATTCATATTTTCCTGCTGGTGTATCACAAACTGCAACTGATACAACCGGAAGCTTATCAAGCACGTAGAATAAATAATATCTTCCATCTGGTCCAACTGTGACATCAGGAGCGTACAGACACATCGTTCCATCTGGATTTTCCGGATCCTGTGTCTTTTTGTAAATTACACCCTCATATCGCCAGTTTCCCAGATCATCTACTGGAGCAGACCAGCACACATAGTCACCCATACAAAATACATATCCATTGTAAAAATCGTGCGATCCGTAAACATACACACGTCCATTAAATACATAAGGTTCTCCGTCTGGAATATATTCCCATGACGGAAGATATGGATTAAATGCCTGTTTTTTCATAAATGTAATACCAACCTTTCTTAATTTTATTCCTTTCACAAAATGTTACTTGACCATGGCTTTTTTACACGGTCACTTTGAGACTTCGCCATAAGCAGAAACAACTTTTACACGAAAACGATCCACTTCCCTGCCCTTGCTGTCTCTAAGAATCTGTTCGCTCTGATTCCACATATAGGTCTCTAGCGTATACGCGCCATTCTCATACGCATATCCATCACCGTCATCTGTATATAGCTCATAGCTACAGTCTTTTTTTGCATACACAATAAATGTGAGATTATCTGGCATTACTGTCTCTTCCGTACTATTCACTGGATGCTGCATTGGCAAAATGCTTCCTTCTTTTACAAACAATGGTATACGCTCAATCGGCGCCTCTGCCTTGATCCACTGACCACCCTCATAATACGTATTTGTCCAAAAATCATACCATCCGCAGCCTTCTGGCAAATATACATTACGAACTTTGCTCGGATTTTTCTGCTTTTCTGCTCCTGTCGCGCTCTTCTTATAATACATGCTTTCTGTCACCGGACATACCATCAGGCTCTCTCCAAATAAATATTGGTCTGTAATCTCAAGTGCCTTAGCATCTTTTGGAAAATCAAAGGCCAACATACGAATCATAGATGCATCATACAGCCATACCTTTCCTGCTGTCGAATATATATAAGGAAGAAGTTCATACCGAAGCTTATTTACCCGAAGCATAGCCTGATAAAATACACCATCTGCTCCTTTAAAATTCCACAGTTCACGTCGACAATCCGTACCATGTCCTCTAAATATAGGAAGAAAGCAACACCACTGATACCATCGCGTGTACAATTCTAAGTATGCCGGATCATTCGTCGTGCCATCATACTCGCCATCCCAGTACCAACAGTCACCGCGCTTCACAAAGAAGGCGCCGATATCTGCCGTCCAATATGGAAGCCCACTCGCGCAGAAATTTAGTCCCGCCGGAATTTGCTTTCGAAATGTCTCCCAGCTGGCCGCCGTGTCGCCAGACCACATGACTGTGCCATATTTTTGCTGCCCGGTCCATGCACTCCTTGTCAGGTTAAAGACACGCTTATCCTCTCCCCCTTTTGCAAGCTCGCTCCTCTGTCCTTCATAGATGGCGCTTGCGTGATACAGTGCAAAATCATTCGTGTGCGCCTCGCCAAGATATTCTCCTGCCGTGCGCTTATATTCTTCATACTGAATCGCCGGCTCGGTGCGCTCTATATGACTCCACTCTGGCGTAAACGGTTCACTTGAATCGCACCACCATGCGTCAACTCCATACTGATATAATCCTCGTTTTACCTGCTGCCAGTAGCACTTTCTTGCCTGTTCATTTCTGGCATCGTAGATATCCGAAAATGGAAGAAGGTATCCCTTTTCTTTCATCTCTTTATAGTTTTCACACTTCGGATCCATATTCGGCCAGATCGAAATCATAAAGTGAACATCCTCATTATGAAGTGTTTGAATCATCCCTGATGGATCGGGAAAGCGGCTCGGGTCAAAGCTTTTTTGTCCCCACATGCCATCCTCCCACGAGCACCAGTCTAACACTATGCCGTCCAGACCGATCCCTCGCTTTCGATATTCATTTGCCACGCGACAGATTTCCTCCTGCGTCTCATAGCGCTCCTGCGACTGAAGATAGCCAAACGCCCACTTAGGAAGCATCGATGCCTTTCCGGTCAGCTTCCTGTATTCGCGCACAACTCCATCCATACCATCGCCATTGATAAAATAAAAATCAAGTTGGGGATCGGCCTCGGTATACAAATACGAGCCATATTCTGTGTCATTAAAAATCATCGTACTGGCTGTATTCATCAAAATGCCATATCCAAGACTCGATACCAAAAGAGGGATTGCAATCTTTCGGTTTGCCTGATGCAGATACACACAATGACCGCGAAGATTGAGTATGCCTTCTTCATGCTGACCAAGGCCATACAGTGCTTCGCCATCCTGCCACTCAAAATGCATCCTGGTATGATATAATTGCTTATCTGGCACACGAACTGCATCCTTTACAAATGTTTTTACACCGTCTGCTGTCTGAATATGCTCAATCCTTCCTGCCTGCTCCACACGGTAGGACTGGAACGATTCCATCGTTCGACTGTCCCTATCTCGTTCCTTTAACAAACATGTACCATCTGGCTTATAATAGGAAATTGAAGCACTTTTCTTATCTATTTTAATAGTAATATTTGCGAGCCTCATAAAAATCGATTGGTCATCATCTGTAAAAGTCCATTGTACTGCACAGGCTTTCCTTGATTGATCAAATTTACAATTTTCTTGTTCATCCGATCTTGTACAGATCATCCGCACTGCACAATCGGACATCGGTATAACTCGAATTGTACCTGCCTGTGACAGCAAAAGCAATGTATTTTCCTGTCTGATTCCTTGTATAATAGGTTCACTTACTCTTGGTTTTGCAACCAGCATCTCATTCCCTCACTCGTACCGTCACAACCGAGCATGCCGGTACCACAAATTTCACACCACGCTGTGTTAATTCTACATCAAGCGGCTTCTCATATAAAACTGGTTCTTTTCCAAACTCGTTGTAATCATTTAATCCGCCGTGAAGAATAAAGCCTTCTGCCTTTTTAGGTGTCTCCTCCATCAAAACAGCTTCGATAGTCTCCTCACCATCAAGTGATGTATTGACAAGTGTTATAGTAATTACACCATCTTTATCCTGTGATACTGACTGCTGAATGTTATCCATCTGATACTTATCATTTCCTACCTTCTTTGTCTCAGACAGGCAGCTTTCAAGAAGCTCCGCCCCCTGATGGAAGCGATACATATGAAATACATGATAGGTTGGTGTAAGAATCATTTCTGGTCCATCTGTCAAAATAACTGACTGAAGCACGTTTACCATCTGTGCGATGCAGCCCATCTTCACACGATCACAGTGGCGATTAAAAATGTTGAAGGTGGCACCTGCCACAAGTGCATCGCGCATTGTACTTTGCTGGAATAAAAATCCCGGATTCGTTCCCGGCTCCACATCATGCCAGCAGCCCCACTCATCCACCATCATACCGATCTTCTTGTCCGGATCGTACTGATCCATAATCGCACCATGTCTGTAAATTAACTCATCCATGCCAAGCGCACGATTCATCGTGTACCAATACTCGTCCTCTGAAAAGTCCGTTGCACTTCCTTTATGAGGTCCTTTTTCTGCACCACAATAATAATGTACCGACAAACCGTCCATCATGCCGTGTGCCTCTGGCGGCATCGGCTCTGCAAAACACTCGCGAAGCACCGTCTCTGTCCACTTGTAATCATCAGCATTGGCACCGCCGCAGATACGGAAAATCGGTGCATTTTTATCGTACGTTCTCACATAGGTCTGGTAACGGCGATAAAGATCCGCATAGTAAGTCGGTGTCATATTTCCGCCGCAGCCCCAGTTTTCATTTCCGACACCAAAATAGTCGACCTTCCACGGCTTTTCTCTTCCGTTTTTCTTTCTTAAATCCGCCATCGGTGAGACTCCGTCAAGTGTCATGTACTCCACCCACTCGCTCATCTCACGCACGCTTCCGCTTCCGACATTTCCGTTCACATACGTCTTGCAGCCTAGCTGATCACACAGCTCAAAATATTCATGTGTACCAAAGCTATTGTCCTCGGTGACACCGCCCCAGTGGGTATTGATCATTTTCTTTCTGCTTTCCTTCGGTCCGATGCCATCCATCCAGTGATACTCATCCGCAAAGCAGCCACCCGGCCAGCGAAGCACCGGAACCTTGATCGCCTTCAATGCCTCTACCACGTCGGTACGCATGCCATTCTTATTTGGAATTTCAGAATCCTCCCCAACATAGATTCCCTCGTAGATGCAGCGCCCAAGATGCTCACTGAAATGGCCATAAATCTCCGGCTCGATATGACCTTTTCTATTTTTTTCGTTAATATATAATTTCATATGTTTTTTCTCCCGTCTTGCCTGATCTAGTATTCAATGCGTCAATATCTCTTTTAAAAACTTTTTTGCTTTTGAGCGCGAAAAACGGGGGCTGGCAGTTTTTGCCATCCCCCGCCAGATTCAATCTGATGTATGCTGTTATCGTTTATCTTTTTTTATTTTTCTGCTGCTTCTCTTGCTTCGATTACAGGCTGATACTTTTCGGTATCAAATTCAACAAGCTGATCCCATCCAAGGCCTTCCAGTGTGGTGCACATATCGTCCCACATCTGATCAAACTCGGCATCATCTGCTGCAAAGATTGCCTTCCAAGAAGTTGTCTTAATCTGATCGCCGCACTGGCTTCTGATCAGCGCGATATCGGTTGTATCAATTGCAAGTGCAAGGTTTACGCTCGGAACTGGATTTAACATTCCGTTTTCCTTCAGATAATCAACCTCAGTATCTGCACCAAACTTTTCCGTCCATTCCTTATTGGTTGCTGTGTTGTTCTTTTCAATATAGGAAGCCCAGTAATCACTGCTGAAGGTTTCTCCTGTTACCGGATTCATCTCAATTCCTGCTACCAGCCACTGATTTACCTGATTGTTTCCATCATTCCAGGAACCGCCGCCAAGTTCTTCTGGTACCTCTGGATCTGCAGAGAATCTTGTCAGTCCTGCATCGGTAAGTGTATAAGTTCCGTCATCGTTTACTGTGTAGACAAAGCCTTCCTGTCCAATATGCTGCATGGTCAGACCTTCCGGTGAGCACAGCCAATCTAAGAACTCAAGGATTCGAGCCTTATCTTCGTCGGATACATTTGAGCCAATCGCCCACGCACGGCCATCGCCATAATACGTATCCGATGCCTGATAAACATTCATATCCTCTACCGGAATACCACGGTAATTCTGACGTGCCTCGCCTTTTTCTGGTGAATTCCAGAATCCATACTGCCAGTTGTACCAGAACAGATGAACTCTTCCCTGACGCATCTTATCACATGCTGCATTCCAATCCTGTGTAGCGGAGTCTGGATCAACCAGTCCCATCTGATTTGCCTGATATAAGAACTTTAACATCTTATAGTAAGCACCATCCTTGTCGGTCAATGGTGTGATGGAGTTATCATTTCCAAGTAAAATAGAACCGTTTACTTCCTGTCCATACCACTTTGTAATCTGGTTTACATTCTCGATGCTGGTACCATCCCAGTCTGGCCACAAACTAAGTGCATACGTCTTATCACCAGCCTCATTTGTCGGGTACGCATCCTGAATCTTCTTTAAGGTATCAAGCAGATCATCGAGGTTCTTCATCTCTGGTGCACCTACTTCTACATAATGATCCCACTCAAGTCTTGGCATTGTATATACAGTATCTTCCTTATACTCAGTCGGTCCATTAGAGTTCATCTCTGCCGGAATTGCATAGATGCCTTCCTTTCCGATTGCTTCATTCATTGCATCATTAAACAGATTAATCTGCTCTTCATATTTCATGATATTCTCATAATTTGGCAGTTCCTCGCTGATGTCTGCAATCAAACCTACATCCACACAGTCCTGCATATCGGCATTATCCAGAATAATGATATCGCCTAAATCACCAGATGCGCATCGTGTCTGGTACAACGATGCTGCATCGCCAGATACCTGCGGCGCCACGATGTTTAACTCGATGTTAAAGCGATCCTTGATCTCCTTTGCATACCATCCAGTCTGCATACCCTGATAGTTGGCTGCCACGTCATAGACCTCAATGGTCAGTGTCTCATCGTGATTTACTTCCGGGGCATCTGCCCATGCATTCATCGGAAGTGCGCTAGCCGTCATCATCGCTGCCATTGTCAAACCTGCAAAACTTCTCTTTTTCATAGTAAAATCCTCCTTTTTGATTTTCACTTTGATTTTTATTTCTTTCCTATTACTTTGATTTTTCCTTTTATTTTCCTTTTGACCCTTTATCCCTTAACGGCTCCGACCATGATGCCCTTTACAAAGTAGCGCTGGAAGATCGGATAAACAAGCATAATCGGCACAACAACCAAAACGGTTACGGTCATACGAACACTCGTCGCGGTCTGTGCAGTTGCGGATGCGGCTGCCATCGCACTCGAACTTGCCGAGCTGTTTGCAAGTGCCTTTAATGAACTTGCCTGATTTAAATACTGATACAGAATAAACTGAAGTGGATACAGCTTCGTGTCGGTCATTAAAAGAAGTGTATCCTGGAATGCATTCCACTGATTGACTGCGGAGAAGATCGCTACCGTCGCCATGATCGGCTTGATAACTGGAATCATGATTTTCACAAAAATCTTGATCGTTCCTGCTCCGTCAATCTCTGCTGCCTCCTGAAGTTCCTTTGGAATGGACTCCACAAATGTCTTTGTCAAAATAACATTAAATGGAGAAACGATTGCTGGAAGGATGTATCCGAGGAAGTTATTCGTCAAATGCAAATTTTTCATGGTTAAAAACCATGGAATAATTCCTGCGTTAAAATACATCGTTGCCACTAAAAGACGATACCAAAATTTTCGATGCCACATATCCTGCTGCGTAAACATATAGCCAAGGAATGCAGAAGCGCCTACGGTACAGACAGTTCCGATTACCGTTCTTCCAAGTGAAATTTTTCCGGCTTGGAACAATCCGTCAATCTTTAATGCGCTGATGTAATTCTGGAAATGAATGCCCTTTGGCCAGAAAAGAATCACGCCTCTGGCACTCAAGTCATTCGCACTGATGGTATTGATAAAGATATAGTAAAACGGGTAAATACAGATAATCGCGCAAAGGCTGAAAACGATGTAACAGACAACGCCGACCATGCGATCCCCAAAACTTTCCTTCATCTTTGTTTTCTTTTGATGAACTCTACTTTTTTTCATCCAAACTGCCCTCCGATCCTATTAGATAAAGCTCTCGCCACGGACTTTTTTCGAGAATGCATTTGCTCCAACTAAGAGAACTACACTTACCAAACTCTTTAACATACTGATCGCAACCGATACCGAATAGCTTCCGCTTCCCATTGCGGTGTTGTATACGTAAAGGTCAAGTACCTGAATGTACTCTTTGTTAAATGCATTCTGGAATACGTAATACTGCTCCATTCCATTGTTTAAGAAGTTTGCAATATTGATCATCAGCAATACGAAATAGGTCGGAATCAGGCTCGGAATTGTGATATGGCGGATCAGCTGCATACGGTTTGCACCGTCCACCTTCGCTGCCTGAAACAGTTCATCGTCAATACCAGAAATCGCTGCTATGTACATGATCGCTGCCCATCCAAGATTCTTCCAAGTCAGCCACAGCCACTGGGTAAGCCATACATGCTTTGTGGACTGCAAGAACAAGATCGGCTCCTTGGTAATTCCAAGATTCATCAACAACGTGTTTGCCATACCTGTACTGTTAAACAAGCTAAATGCAATGGAATAAACAAGAACCCAGCTGACAAAGTTTGGAAGTGTCGTCACGGTCTGAACGAATTTACGAAACTTCACACAGCGAATCTCATTTAAAAATACGGCAAACAGCATCGGCAGCCATGAGGTTCCAAGTGTTAATGCGCTCATCGCAAATGTATTTTCCAACACTTGAACGATCTGTTTGATCTTGATATCGTTCTCAACCAGTGATTTAAACCACTTTAGTCCTACAAACGCAGCCTCTGAAAATGGCTTCGGCGGACGGTAATCGTAAAATGCGTAAATCCATCCGTACAGCGGATAGTAACTAAATACGAGTACCAGTGCCATAAACGGTGCTATGTACAAAAACAATTTGATGGACTTCCATTTCTTTCTTGTCATTCTTTTCTTTTTCAAATGCCCCACTACCTTTCCTTTTTGTTTTCCTAATGTTCCCTTGCGTCTTAGGTTTAACGTTTTTCCTATCTCTTATTTTTATTTAAGCACTATCTCAACATTTTGTCAACAACTATTTTATCCTTTTCTTTTTATTTGTATATTATGTATATTATCTTTCTTTTTATCAATACGTAACGCAGATAAAATTAGTATATATTACGTATTATATGTTTGTTTAACGTTACACATTACACTTTTCATAAAAAAGAGGTGTGTCTTTCAAACACACCTCTTTTGTCCAGTTTTCTCTAGTTTTCTTCCTTCACACCTTCGGAACCGAATCTCGAATCTTCATTTCACACGGAATTTTCACATGCTTAACCGCTCTTGCTGATTTGCCTTCATTATGCAGATCGCTTTGTGCTTCGCTATAGTCCTGATTTTCGATCTGTTCAAACAAAAGCATTGCCGACTCCGTTCCCACCTCAGCAAGCGGTAGTCTGCTGCTTGTCATTTTCGGAACGTACCAATTTGCAATCCGTTCATTGTCAAAGCCTGTCACTGCAATGTCCTTTCCAACCTCAAGTCCTTTGTCGTGAATGCAGTTATAAACGCCGCCTGCCATCCAGTCTGACATACAAAAAATAGCATCTACGCCCGCTTCCACAAGCGCTGCTGTCAGCTCATATGCTTTTTCTGGATCCCATCCTGCATCAAGCACCCATGCCGGATTGTACAAAATTCCAGCCTCAAACAATGCCTTCTGGTAGCCTAGCAAACGTCTCTTTGCATGAATGTTATCAAAGCGGCCACTGATTACACCAATCTTTGTATACCCCTGTGACAAAATATATTTCACCATCTGGTAGCCGCCATCCTCATCGTCGATCTCCACCGACGGACGACTTTCATCGGAACAGCAATACGCTAGCACAAGCGGCATGTCGGTCTGCTTCTCAAACAGATGAATTTCCCGTTCATGGCCCGCCACATAGATCAAGCCATCTACCTTGATGCTAGTCAATTCCTTCATGGCAGGGTCCAGTACACTGTGAATCAATTCCTCATCGTTGTACCATTTGTCCTGCCACTTCGCATACAGACGAAGATTTTGTAAAAGCACACGATACTTTTTCTCTTCGCAATACTTCATAATGCCTTCAACAATTTCCGGTGTCGTAAACTGCGCCAGATCCTCCGTGATTACACCAATTGTCTGTGTGCGCTGTCTGCGAAGTCCCTGCGCAAAGTAATTCGGGTGATATCCCAACACCTCAATTGCCTCCATTACTTTCTTGCGCGTCTCATCTTTGACTTTCTTCGGACTGTTGTTTATAATGTTTGATACCGTTGTAACGGAAACGTTACAATACTGTGCAATTTCTTTTAATGTCACCATTTTTCAATTCCTCCCGATTTGTCATCATTTCCCTTTTTTGTGTCCCAATATCCTGCCTTCATGGTATCACAGGGTTAAAATTTTGGCAATACGGGATTTCTCACAAAGTTTTATATGCGGAATGATTATCGCTTCATGCCCCCTTCGAGGATCTTGTCAAATCGAACAAGAAATGTGATCGTCGTTACCACTGCTGCCAAGATATCGCTGACTGGCTCTGCTAAAAATACGGCAAAGACCTTATCTGCTAAGAAATTTGGCAGGATAAAGATCAGTGGAATCAAAAGAACGATTTTTCGCAGACACGCGAGTAAGAGGCTGACCTTTGCCTGACCAAGTGCCATGAAGCTTTGCTGGCAGCAGACCTGAAAGCCGATGGAAAAAATACCTGCCATGTAAATGCGAAGCGCCCATGACGTGTAATTGACCAGCGTAGTATCCGTGGTGAACAATCCGGCAAATAGCTGCGGTGCGATCATCATAATGGCCCAACCCACGATCGTGAAAGTGATGCACACGCGAAACTGCGTAAAGAACGCTTTCTTTACACGATCTTTATTTCCTGCACCGAAGTTATAGCTCATAATTGGCTGTCCACCCTGGCAGATTCCCTGAAGCGGCATCGAAATCAGCTGGGATACACTGGTGATAATCGTCATCGCTCCGACTGCCACATCACCGCCGTAACGTGACAAGCTTGACGTGAAGCTAATCGACAAAAGACTCTCCGTGGAAATCATCACAAAGCTTGAGATGCCTAGCGCCAGACATGGGCCAAAGACCTTCGGATCTAGCTTCATGTTCGACAGCTTTAACTTTAAGATTGTCTTCTTTCCCGTTAGAAAATAGAGTACCCAGATCGCTCCGACTGCCTGACTCAAAACAGTCGCAATCGCAGCTCCCTTTACGCCCATATTCAGTCCAAAAATAAAGATTGGATCGAGAATCACGTTAATGATTGCTCCAATTACAGTTGTCAGCATACTGATCTTTGAAAATCCCTGTGTTGTGATAAACAGATTCATACCAAGCACGATCAGTACAAAAATGGTTCCTGCTATGTAGATTCTCGCATAGTCAACCGCATACGGAAGTGTTGCATCGCTTGCGCCAAACAGACGAAGCAGCTGTGGTGCTAGTGCAAAGCAGCCGATTGTGAGCACAACGGCAAAAATTAAAATGAGTGAAAAACAATTTCCAACGATTTTCTCTGCGGTCTCATTGTCCTTCTTGCCCATAAAGATCGCCGCTCTTGGTGCACCGCCTGACCCAGACAGCATCGCAAATGCATTGATTAGCATCAAAATCGGCGTAAACAATCCCACACCTGTCAGTGCCGCTGCACCGATGCCCGGGATATGACCAATATAGATACGGTCAACAATGTTGTAGAGCAAATTGACAACCTGCGCGACTACTGCTGGGATTGCCAATTGTGCCAACAGCTTTGGGATGCTGCCAGTGCCCAGATTTTGTGTCTTGCCCTGCGCTTTTGTTCCCTCTTTCATTTTCTTTTTTCTCCTTCATACGATTTAAAAGCCCCGAAAGAACCATTTTGTTCCCCCGAGGCCTTTGCCTGCTTTTCGGCAATCAGACAATTTCTTGTCTTTTTTCGATCTTTTTTACTTATAGAGAGCTTTTTACTCTGCTGTAGAAGATGCTTCCTCTGTGGATGCTTCCTCGGATGCTGCTTCAGAAGCTGCCTCCTCGGAAACTGCTTCAGAAGAATCTTCCTCGGAAGACTCCTCTTCCATCTCTACTAAGGTTACGTTGTCACCCAGCTTGTCTAATACATAGCTCTGCATTGCAACGGACAGTACATATGGCTCACCAAAATTAGTTACGGCACTGCTGTAGGAATCATCATCAAATCCCAGCTCTTCCTTTGCGTCATCTACGCTCATCTCCCAGCCGGCATCTTCCATAACTGCCTGATATGCCAGACAAGCCTTGGTGTAGTCGGTCCACATATCGCGGAAGGAATCCTCATCCAGTCCATTTGCAGAAAGGAATGAATCCATATCCATTCCGTACCTCTGAGCATAATAGGAATAACGCTCATAGCGCTCATTGTAGATGGTATCCGAAACGCTCTCTGGAATCTCCTTGAACTCAGTATTGTTTACAAGATACTCAGACAGCTCATTGAACAGATTCTGCTTATACAGACTGTCATATACGCTCTGGCGATATGCATCTGCGCTCTCATAATCAGACAGATTCTCTGCAATGAAATCATCATCTAACTCCGGAACAACGGTCTCTTCAATGTAGTTAATCGTGATATTAAATACGGCTTCCTTACCGCTTAAGTCCTCGTTGCTTTTATATGGATCCGGGAAGGTAACATTGATATCAAAGTTCTCACCCGGTGCATGGCCAACCAGCTGATCTAAGAAGCCATCAATATACTGGGTAACACCAATTGTAACCGTGGTACCTTTGCCATCTGTGCTTCCACCATCGAACTCAACGCCGTCTACAGAACCTACATAATCAATGTTTACGGTATCGCCATCCTCGATCTTACGGTCTGCATCGGTAATCTGGTTCTTGGTTGCATAGGAGTTTAATGTGCTGTCGATCTGGCTCTGTACGTCCTCATCAGACGGAATTGCCTTATTGGATACTTCAATTTTGCTATAATCTGGCAGGGTTACATAATCAAGTGCCTTAACGCCCTCGAAAAATCCCTTCTCATCGTAGCCTGCGCTATAATCAAATGCCTCCTCGGTCTCAGCCTCGCTGGACTCTTCCTCTGCACCAGTCTCAGCCTCAGTTGCAACCTCGGTTGCTTCCTCTGTGCTTGTCTCCTCTGCAAATACAGGAGTCGTTGCTACTGCCATGCTCATACCAAGTGCAGCTGCTAAAAATCTTCTTCTCATTTCTTTCACCTGTCCAAACTCGCCGTTTTGGACACCCTTTCTTTGAATGACTTAGATCCATTCTATCACAAATTTATGCATTTGAAAACCAATTGAGTAAAATTTCATGTAAATTTCACATCTCTAGTTACTGTTCAATTTACCACTCGCGGCTGTCCCAGATTACCGTAAACGGGCCATCATTTTCAAGTGCCACTTTCATGTCTGCGCCGAAAATACCATGCTCAACTTTACCAAACTCCTTTCGGCACTCCTCTAAGAAATATTCATACAACCGCTCGGCCTCTGCCGGGGATCCGGCCTGCGTAAAGCTTGGGCGATTGCCTTTTTTGCAGTCTGCATACAGCGTAAACTGGGATACGACAAGCACCTCGCCGCCGACATCCTCGATGGAGCGATTGATTTTTCCCTCCTCATCGGAGAAAATGCGCAGCTTATGCAGCTTTTTTACATAGCGCTCCACCATCGCCTCATCATCGCCTTGTCCGACGCCAAGAAGCACTAGATACCCCTTTCCAATTTTTCCGGTAACTTCACCGTCTACCGTTACGCTTGCATGATTGACTCTTTGAATTACTAATTTCATCTGCTTATCCTACTTTTCCTTATCTGTTTTCAGTCGTTCCGTTTTTTACATTCTTCATTTTCTATTCTTCTTAAGCGGTTTTTCCCACAGAAAAGGACGGCTCATCACCGCCCTCTTTCGTACTGAACTTTATGATTCCTTCAATACCTGCTGCAAAGACAATAAGGCTTACTGCTCACGGAAGAAAACCTCTCCAGTCTCCGGATTCATGCCATCGATAATGGCAAGAGACTCCACACGAACGCCCTTGCTGCGGATCAGATCGCCGCCTTTCTGGAAGCCCTTTTCGATTGCGATGCCGACACCCTCAATGGTAGCGCCTGAGCTCTTTACGATATTGATCAGACCCTCTAATGCGCATCCGTTTGCCAAGAAATCATCGATGATTAACACATGATCATCTGGGGAAAGGAACTTTTTGGAAACGATTACGTCATAGATTCTGCGATGTGTGAAAGACTGAATCTTTGTTGAATATACATCGCCATCCAGGTTGATGCTCTGAGCCTTCTTTGCAAATACAACCGGTACGTGGAAATACTGTGCTGCGATACAGGCTACGCCGATACCACTTGCCTCGATTGTCAGGATCTTATTGATCGGACAACCCTCATACAGTCTCTTAAATTCTTTTCCCATCTCTGAAAACAGTTCGATATCCATCTGATGGTTTAAAAAGCTGTCCACCTTTAATACGTTTCCCGGTTTTACAATACCATCCTTGCGAATTCTTTCTTCTAACAGTTTCATTGTTCCTTACCGCCCTTCTGATTCGTGTTTTTGTTTTTGTCGTTATGTATTTCTATATATTTTGTATCAAAGGCCACCGGATAACCGGCAGCCTGTTGAACCATTTTTATCACAGCCGTTGTTGCTCACTCGATTCTTAAGTTTTACTGCGTTTTTTTCTCGGCTGTATCACTTTGTCACTTCATTTACAAGGGGCTCACCCTTTGCGAATGCCTCGGCATTCTCCAGCGTGATGCGGCTAATTGCCTCAAGCGCCTCTCTAGTAAAGAAGCCCTGATGAGAGGTTACCATGACATTTGGGAATGACAACAGTCTTGCCATCGTGGAGCTTTGCAAAATGGTATCAGAAAGATCCTCGTAAACCTTGTCGTTCTCCTCCTCATACACATCGAGCCCGACTGCGAAGAACTTGCCCTTTCGGATTCCCTCAATTAACTCCTCTGTGTTGACCAGACCACCTCTTGATGTGTTGACTAAGATTACGCCATCCTTCATCTTCGCAATGGACTCGCGGTTGATCAGATGATGCGTCTGCTCGGTAAGTGGGCAATGCAGAGAAATCAGATCACTCTTGGCAAGCAGCTCATCAAGCGTTACATACTCGATATCATTCTTTGGATTCGGGTACATATCGTAGCCAAGCACCTTCATGCCAAAGCCCCTGCAGATGCGCGCCATCGCCATACCGATCTTTCCAGTACCGATGATACCAGCTGTCTTCTTATATAAATCAACGCCCATCAGGCCGTTTAAGCTAAAATCGTTCTCGCGGCACTTGATATAGGCCTTGTGGGTATGACGATTTGCGGTGAGCGCCAGTGCCATCGCATGCTCTGCGACTGCCTCCGGGGAGTATCCCGGCACACGCGCGACCTTGATCCCACACTCTGCCGTCTTTTTCAGATCGACGTTATTGTAGCCTGCGCAGCGCATCAAAATGAGCTTAACGCCCTGACGGTGCAGCGCTTCAACCGTCGCAGCTCCAATATTTGCATTTACAAACGCGCACACAGCCTCGTATCCGGCTGCCAGCGCTGCGGTCTCTGGTGACAGATTTGCCTCCAGATAGTGAATCGACACATCTGGATACTCCGGCACAATCGCATCAAAAAACTCTTCGTCATATTTCTTAGTACCATAAAACAAAATGTTCATAAGCTGTTCTCCTCTCTAATAATGTTACCCATTAAAGGATTCTCATTTTTTCAGAAAAACATACTCAGGCGCTTATCGCAATTTAGAGGTTTTTGTTTTGCTGTGTTTTTTCTGCTGACTTTGTTTCCTCCCACAATTTCTGCATCCTGACGTTTTCCTCGTGCAGTTCCTCTACACCGACCTTCGGCAATGCCTGAACCTCTTCATTCAAGGAAAGCATCTTTGCATCAAGCATGTTGACGATATCGGAGCAGGCTTTCAGCTCCTCGTTAATGTGCTGTGGTGCCTTTCCCTCGAACTTGTAGCGGATCTTGTGCTCAAGTGATGCCCAGAAATCCATCGCAATCGTTCGAATCTGGATCTCAACCTTTACGTTAACTGGTCCGGTTGACAGATACACCGGAACCGAGACGACCATATGATAGCTCTTATAACCGTTTGGCTTCGGATTTGCAATGTAGTTCTTTACAGTCAACACCTGAATATCGGACTGACTGCTGATGCGGTCCGCGATCCGGTAAATATCGGAAGTAAAGGAACAGACGATGCGAATGCCGGCGATATCGCTTAAGCAATTCTGCATGTTATCCATGTTTACTTCCAGACCATGGCGTTTTAACTTTTTTACAATACTCTCCGATGACTTGATACGCGAGGTTACATGCTCGATCGGGTTGTAATTATGTATCTTAATAAATTCGTTGTTCAGTATATCAATCTTTGTTGCTATTTCTTTCAGCGCAGATTCGTATGTAAACATAAGGGTTTCCCACTTATCTATGCGGTGTTCGCTGACTGGTTCCATTAAAAACTCTCCTAACTAATTTTCTAATTTATTTCTATATTTCTTCAGTTTCTTATTTTTCTTTTTCTACTCTTTCGTGTCCCGGTATCAGTGTATCATACTTCCACGTCTTTTTAAAGTGTTTCTTTCCACGTTTTTCATACCATTTTCGCGCGTGAGGATGCTACCCGAAATTTCGACGAAGGTAGCTTCGGCGAAGTGTTTGTCGGCGCCCCTTGTTCCCGCGGCGCCTTCTACGCACCTTTTTGTCTTACTTACTGCGTAAGCCCGCTCCCACACGGGAATCGCCTCGTAAATCACATTCGCCTCAGCCACCATTTACGTAGTGAAGGGGTACTGGTCACGGGAGTTTATTGATCAAATACGATAGCGCAATAAATGCAAATATGATATTATGATGCCAGGGTCAAAAGGTCAAAAAGCCGTTCATGCTTGCATGATAAGGCTTTTGAACTTGGGACCCACTAAACATGAGAAAGTAGCGATTTACGCAGTAAATCAGCGGATTTCGAATGTTTTAGGCATCAGTTGGGGGCAAAAGACCTTTTGACCCCAACATCATATTATAATTGTAATTAAGGAAAAATAGAGGTGCTCGAATGAGACTAACGGGAATACATATTAAAAGCTTTCGTGCAATCCGGGATGTCACAATTGATTCAGTGGAAAATGCGCTGATTCTTGTAGGACAAAACAATACCGGAAAGTCCACGATATTGGATGCGCTGCGTGCGGCGCTTGGCGATTATAAAGTAACAGAAAAGGATTTCAGTTGGGATGGAGGAAATATCGAGATCGCTCTGACGCTTGAACTTACAAGGGATGATCTGATGCGGCTGTGTCGAAAGGGAATCATTAGTCGTTACAGACGCTTTGATTCCTGGCTGGAGGATTTTCAAAAAAAGCTGCCATCTTTTGCTCCTGTGAAAGAAGAGGCAGAAGGAGAAAATAAAAATAGTAAGTCGGCCGATTGGGAGCACGGTGAGCTATCTTTTTGCTTTATTCAAAATAAGGATGGGCGTAAGCGTTATTTTGATGGTTTTAAAAAGAACAATCCTTATGTTGAAAAGTTATTGCCTCGAATCTATAGTGTCAGCCCTGAACGTGATATTGAACGGTTGCAAAGTGATTTACTTTTATTAAGAGAGGATGCGCTAATTTCCAAGATGCGAAGCGGCTGTTGTCTGTTTGATGAGGCAAAGACATGTGATCATTGCTTTTTATGTATTGGCTATATCAATCAGAAAAAGCCGGTTGATCTCGATGCGTTTGAGGCATCAAAGTTACTTGATTATAAATTGTATCAGTTAAATCTTGAGGAATTTTCTAAGAGTGTAAATCAAAACTTTAAGAAGAATGGCGGTCAGGAGAGAATCGTTTACTCCATGAACCGAAATGTTGAGCAGATGCTTCAAGTTACGACAGAGATTTGTCATCCGGCGCAGAAAGAAACGCGCACGCTTGATGGCATGGGCCAAGGCATGAGAAGCATTTATCTGCTGTCACTTCTTGAAACCTATACCGAGATGCAGGAGCAGCTTTCCAGTATTCTTATGATCGAAGAACCTGAATTGTTTCTTCATCCGACCTTGCAGCGCGTTGCGGGCGAGATTTTGTATCGTCTTTCTCGAAAAAATCAGGTCATTTTTACAACGCACTCGCCGAATCTTCTCGCAAACTTTAATAGCCGCGAGATTCGTCAGGTTGTATTGGATAAAGAAGGACGTTCCATTGTGCGCGAGCATACCGATATCAGTGTAATTCTTGATGATTTGGGCTACACGGCAACGGATCTGATGAATGTAAATTTTGTCTTTATTGTAGAAGGAAAGCAGGATAAAAGTCGTCTGCCGATGCTGCTTCGCCGCTATTATTCTGAGATTTATGATAAAGAAGGAAATCTGTCGCGCGTGGCGATTATTACGACAAACAGTTGTACAAACATAAAGACATATGCGAATTTAAAATACATGAATCAGGTCTATTTGAAGGATCAGTTTTTGATGATACGTGATGGGGATGGAAAAGATAGGAATAAGCTTGTTCGCCAACTGTGCAGTTATTATGAGGAAGCGGGAAAGCGTGACGTAGATCATTTGCCAAAAGTTCGTCCAGAAAATGTACTTGTGTTGAAATATTATTCATTTGAAAATTATTTCTTCAATCCGAAAATTATGGCACAGTTAGGTGTGGTAGAGTCAGAGGAGAGTTTTTACCAGACCTTTTATGAAAAATGGTGCGAATATCTCTCAAAACTTTCTAGCGGTCAAAAGCTAATTGGCATACTTGGACAGGATCTGACAGGACCGGAGGACGTAAAGACACACATGGAAGAAATTCGAATTTATATGCGTGGTCACAACTTGTTTGATTGTTTCTATGGACATTTTAAAAAGCAGGAAAATGAGCTTTTAAGTCGTTATGTGAAATTAGCACCAAGAGAAGATTTTGCAGATATCCTCGACGCAATCGACCGATTCGTATATTTTGAGAGTCGGAAAAAAATAATTTTTGGGGAATAAGTGAACTGTGACCTACTCGGTCATTGAATGGCCGAGGATTCTCGCGCCAGATTCCTAAGTATTTTGCACAACGTAAATGGTGGCTGAGGCGAATGTGCTTTACGAGGCCGAACGTTGTAGTGGGACTTTCAAAGTAACGTATGATAATAAGTAGTGTAACAGGTGCCCACGAAAAAGAAAGGCCGACAAAGTCACTTCGCCGAATGCCCCTTCGTAAAGCTTCCGGGCAAAAAGGTTGACAGAGCGCACCAGTTATTATATACTAATATCAGTAAACGTTATCAAATTCATCCGCAAAAGAAAGGATCACCTACTATGATAAAATACAGCCGCCAGCGCGAAGCAATTGTTCAATATCTCACCGGACGCACCGATCATCCAAGCGCTGAAATGGTCTACCATGCTCTGCGTCAGACCTACCCAAATATCAGCCTCGGAACTGTCTACCGAAACCTAAGCCTACTCGAAGAAAACGGCCAGCTAATGAAGATTCCGATGGACGGTGAATCCGATCGTTTTGACCCAAATGTCAAGCCACACTACCATTTTGTTTGCCGTAAATGCGGTTGTGTGCAGGACGTACCAATGACTGCACTCGACTCCCTAAACCAACTTGCCCAAGCTCACATTAATGGCATCGTAGAAAGTCATACGCTTGTATTTAAGGGAATCTGCAAAGACTGCTCAGAGCAGTCCACCAGTGTAACTGTGCAAACAGCAAATCAAGAATAATTTTTATTATTTTTTTGAAAAACGCTTGACAGCAGCGAGACCTTATGCTATTATAATGTCAGTAACAATTACTGATATCAATCAGGGCACCGCCCCCTATCACGGTCCCTGATTGGTAACGGTAACAAATAAGAAGCGGTTTTCCCGCTGGCACCAGTTATCAATTATATGCAATGAAACAATTTGCAGGATACGAGTGATACGAGTAATTCACTGAGTTATCCGCTGCATTAAAATTTTCAATCAGAAAAGGAGATTACAATTATGGCTAAATTTGTCTGTCAGGTATGCGGTTATGTTTATGAAGGAGATGCTGCTCCGGAGTTCTGTCCAGTATGTAAGGCACCGGCTTCCAAGTTCACAAAGCAGGAAGCAGAGATGACCTGGGCTGCTGAGCATGTTGTAGGTGTTGCAAAGGGTGCAAGCGAGGACATCATTGAGGATTTAAGAGCAAACTTCCAGGGCGAGTGCTCTGAGGTTGGTATGTATCTGGCTATGGCTCGTGTTGCTCACAGAGAAGGCTATCCAGAAATCGGTCTGTACTGGGAGAAGGCAGCTTACGAAGAGGCTGAGCACGCTGCTAAGTTTGCAGAGCTGTTAGGTGAGGTTGTTACCGATTCCACAAAGAAGAATCTGCAGATGCGTGTAGAGGCTGAGAACGGCGCTACCGCTGGTAAGATGGATCTTGCAAAGCGCGCAAAGGCTGCAAACCTCGATGCAATCCATGACACCGTTCATGAGATGGCTCGTGATGAGGCTCGTCACGGCAAGGCATTCGCAGGTCTGTTAAAGAGATACTTTGGTGAATAATTATTAATGAGAGGTGACAGCATGGAAAATTATACAATTTGTCATTGCAAAAATGTAACCTATTTTGATGTTGAAGAAGCCATGCACAACAGTCCTACATTCCATGATGTTGAAAAAACATTTGATGAAGTGCAGAAGGTTACACACTGCTCCACTGGATGTGGTGGTTGTCACGATAAAATCTTAGATACGATTTCTGAGATCATGAACCGATAAGATAAGAATATTTACAATGATTTGACAGTCAGGATTTGATCTTTCAATAAACCAATGCCCTTGCGGGCTGCTGTGCAGAGAAATTCGATTTCGTTCTTCGTTTTCTCTGCACAGTTTTTATTTATAATTGACATACTCCCACGGTTAAAACCGTGGGATTCCTTAGATTCTTGTAGCGTC
>DAVZID010000029.1:33275-38694 GCA_052273485.1 Lachnospiraceae bacterium | reverse complement strand
CCAAAACCTAATCGTGCAAGCACGAACGGCTTTTGGAGCTTTTGACCCTGGTATCCCTATATTTCCGCGTAATAATATCGCTGTCCTTTTTTTGTATCCATATGAAAAAATGATATATCATAAAGTTTCTTTAAATTTTCTTCACATAGACATTCATTTGTATTTCCTGCTGCAATTACCTGTCCGTCCTTTAGCATAATCAAGCGATCACAATAAATTCCAGCCAGATTGATATCATGAAGCACCATAAGCACAGATACGCCTTCCTGTCTGTTTAATTCCGAAAGCGTCTGCATAATTTCAATCTGGTTTTTAATATCAAGGCTTGCAATCGGTTCATCAAGAAGCATCCACGGTGTCGTTTGTGCTACTGCGCGTGCAATCACAATCTTTTGCTTTTCGCCGCCGCTTAAAACGGCGAATTTTTTTTCTTTAAGCCTGTCTGCTTTTGTAAGCGAAAATGCGCGAGAAACTGCTTCTTTGTCAGCAAAAGAATTTCCCTCGAAACGCCCCTGATACGGTGTGCGTCCGGTCATGACAATTTCCTCTGCCGTAAAATCGGTGTCGATATCGGTCTTCTGCGGCACAAATGATAGCAGTCTTGCAAGCTTTTTTCGCGGATAATCGCTAGCAGGTACACTGCCAATCTTTATACTTTCCTTATCCTCTGTTTTTAAAAAGGCGAGTACATGGCGCAGAAAGCTTGATTTTCCGGCTCCGTTTGGCCCGATAATTCCATAGATATGACCTGGCTCAAGAGTAAGCGTGATATCTTTTAAAATTGGATGATCCATCCCCTCTGGTGTCCAGGTCAGATGATTGCTTACAATGTCTACTGATTTGAGCAAATCCATTCCCGATGCCGTTTTTTTATTTCCTTGTCGACTCACGATTATTTTCTCCTTTTTTGATTTTTCACTGTTCACGAGGTGGCATTCTACGAAAGCGGCTCACCGCCAATCTAGGTTGTGAACCGTGAACGTTAGAAATTTCTCATGCCAACTTCCTCTTAATAAGCAGAATCAGATATGGTGCCCCGACAATGGCTGTCAATACACCGACTGGCAGCTCTCCAGGTGCGGTTACGGTGCGCGCTAACGTATCACAAACCATCAGAAAAAATCCGCCTCCAAGAATCGCCCCCGGAAGTATTCGTCTGTAATCATCCCCCAGTAAAAAGCGTACAATATGAGGAATCACTAGTCCGACAAAGCCAATCACACCGCTGACGGCAACACATGCGGCAACCATCACCGATACCACTAAAATCAAAATTCGGCGGATACGCGTCGTCTCGATTCCAAGGCTCTGTGCCGTCTCCTCACCCATTGCCATCAGATTTAGATCTTTTGACAGCGCAATGCAAATACATAGACAAATCCCTTCACAGATTGCCACGTAACCAACCTTCACCCAAACCGCTGAGGAAAAACTTCCCATTGTCCACAGATAGACCTGCTCAATCTTATCATGGTGAAGCGACATCAGAAGTGACATCACCGCTGAAAATAGTGTACTGATCGCGGTTCCGGTAAGCAGAATGCCGATCGTCTTTGCGTCTTTTTTCATGCCACCGATCAGATAGACAAGCGCAATCGTGAGAATCGCTCCGATAAATGCACACACGCCGATCGTTCCAATGCCAAAGACGCTCACCTGAACGCCAAAAAGAATCGCAATCGTTGCACCGAGCGCTGCACCGGAGGACACGCCTAAAATGTGCGGATCGGCAAGCGGATTCTGGAAAAGGCCCTGAAATACGCCGCCAGCTGCCGACAGTCCTGCCCCGACAAGTGCTGCGAGAAGTACACGCGGCAAGCGCACCTGCAAAATAATATAGCGCTGCATCGTGCTGTACACTGAAATATCCACAAGCGAACCAATGCCCGGAATACCGGACAGCGCTAACTTAATACTTCCAACTATACCAATGTCTGCTGAACCCACACTTAGGGAAATGGCAGCCCCCACAAAAAGCAGGACTGCCATGCAAACATAGATATGAAAATATGTTTTTTTCTTTCTACCCGAAAACGGATTTTGTAAACCTAAAATACGTTTCAATAAAAACTCCCTTATACAATTACTCAGCCAATGCTGCCTTTACGTAAGAAACCTCGTCTGCCTTTGCGTTGCAGTTGAAGATCTGACCAAGTGTTGTTACGATATCATCAGCCTCCGCATCCACATAGATAACCGGGATATTGGCATCATCAAACTTTGCCTTTTCCTCAGCATTATACTCGGCATCTGCTACAACAACTGCCGGTGCGTCAGAAATAACATCCTCGACGCTTCTTTCCTCATACTCAGCGTCCTCATCAACTACGCCGATCTCCTTTAACAGATCAAATACTTCCTCACTTTCAGCATAAACACTCTCTGGGCAAGCCTCGATGTTGTACTCCACATCACCGCTCTGTACCGCAACTGGATACTCAGTCTCTGCTGGGAAGCACTCTGGATGAAGCATCTGTGCTAACTCTACGACAGCATCGGCATTTCTCGGTCCCTGACGATCTAACATGTTGGTGTCGATTGTCTCTACGAATCCATTCTTTACTGCGCTCAACTCAGTATACGGATCGGTTGTACAGAAACCTTCCTCATTGTATGCATTTAAAATAATATACTGCGGATCCTTCTCCAGAAGTGTCTCTGTGGAATATGACCATCCCTCTACATCTGATGCAATGTTGTCACCGCCTGCCGCTGTCAGAATACCATTTACGAAAGTATCTCCTCCAGCTGTATAATCGCCGTACTCACCGTAGCCAACGACATAATAAACGGTCGGATTCTCATCCGCGTTTGCCAGACGATCGGATACATAGTCCATCTTTGCCTGCATTTCATCAACGGTCTTTTCTGCTGCTTCAGCACAGTTTACAGCCTCGCCAACCAAGCTGATCATATCATAAACGCCGTTCATATCTCCTTCGTCATACAGATACAGTACTGGAACACCAGCGTCCTCAAGCTGCTTGATTGCATCATCAGAAAAATGAGTGGATGCAAGAACCAGATCTGGCTCCAGACTTAAAATCTTCTCGATATCTGCATTGGAAATGCTTCCTACGGACTCAACTTCGCTAACCTCTGCCGGATAATCACAGTAATCGGTTCTTCCGACTAACTTATCCCCTGCGCCAATTGCATACAAAATTTCTGTCATATTCGGTCCCATGGATACAATCTTTTCAGGCTCCTCGTCAATTGTGATCTCCGTGCCATCTGTTCCAGTTAATGTAAGCGGATAGCTAACATCGCCAGACTCCTCAGATGCAACTTCCTCAGACGCGTTCTCGGTAACAGCTGTCTCAGATTCGCTGCTTGCCTCCTCGGTTGCCCATACGGTCATACTTGACGCTGCAAGTGCCGCACACATAATAACTGCCTGTGCCTTCTGATACTTTCTCATAAAAAACTCCTAACTGCTGATTCCTCCATCCCGAAGAATCGCATGTCTACTCATGGGCAGGTCTCCTGGCTTTTCTGCTCTTAGCGGACAAATCACCTTCTCAAGAAAAATAGACTGGACTCTATTTTTCTCAATGGCAGAGGCTTTTTATGCCTCTCTTTGTCCCACAGACTGACAGTAGCGGGGGCTGCTGCAGATTCTCACTGCATTCCCTATTATCTTTCACAAAAAGACGAAACACATACGACTTTGCACAACTTTGTTCAAGCTCTGCACCTCCATCTTTTCTGAAAGCACCACATGGCGTTCTATATTATAACGGAATGGAACACATATTTCAAGCGATATCTTTTAACTTCTAGTTTTGGCAAGCAAACTCATCTTTTTTCCTTTCTGTATCATGTCAAACGGTTCCAGTATCATGAAGAAAAGGAAATGAGAAATTGCTATGTAGAGCCATTTAAAGACATGCTCATACGCGAAAAAAAGGCATTCCATCGCTCTTATAAGCAAATGGAATGCCATCATTTTCTTTTATTATTTACAATTCTTATCAAGGAAATCCAGTACCGTCTTTGCAAACAGCGGATCAATATCATTTGCCTGCTTCTTATCCAGACGAGAGAACCACTTTGAAAGTACATTCTGCGGCACACGATTGTAATACAGATCGTGAAGCATCTTTAACTCTTCCTTCTTTGCCAGATAATAAGCCGTTCCGCCCTTTGTAAAGAAGATTCCCATATGGCCACTCTTGCCCGGGCGCGCCTCAGTGTAATACTCGACATTTGGATTTGTGATGTGGCTTCGCTGTGCGATAATCGAGGAACCCTCATAGCCAATCACCTCATCGTCCTTTCCATGCATAACAAGAACTGGTACATCACAGCTATTGATTCCCTCTACTGCGGACAGATTGTAATTCTTTCCAAAGACAACACGCTGATAGATCGCTGCAAATGGAAGCAAAAATTCTGCCAGCAGAGACGGCATTGCACGCTTTGCCACCTCTTTTGTCACGGCCATCGGGCTGGCAAATCCAGAGATCGTAATCACACCTGCAATATTGTGTCTGAAGTTAAGCTCTGCTGCTGCGGTATAGCCGCCCCAGCTGTGACCATACAAGAATACTGGAAGATCCTTTAGTGATGAGGTTGCCTCGATATAACCCATAACTGCATTTAAGTCCTTCACGGCCTGATAAAAGCCTACCGAAGAAGCACCTTCGCTCTCGTATACACCAGTATAGTCAAATGTGAATACCTGATAGCCATCATCAAGCATGTATTTTACCATGCTCAGGTTATCCTCACCGCCGCTTGCGATTCCATGGCACACAACGACGAGACCCTTTGCCGTTTCCTCTCCGTACAGATAGCCCGTCAGATGTGTTGAGCCAGATACAATCGTGACTTTCTTTCGCACCAGTCCACTCATATCCTTATAGCGCAGGCTGATCGCATCATCCTCCTTCTCCTGTCTGGCGAATACCTTGTGGAAAATACCTCTCACAGTCAAAATACCTGCCGCACCTGCTGCTGCCATTCCCGCAAGGACTACTTTTCCTTTTCCTGACTTTGCCATAGAACTCCATCCCTTCCTTAATTATATTTATCTTTATGTTACACAATAATACCCTTATTTACGCAAAAAAGCAAGGCATATGCCCTGCTTTTTTGTATTATAACGTTCCACTACAGCTATTATAAACACGAAACACTTTTTGTATATAAATAACCAGCGCCAACCAAGCCACCTCGCCGTAAAACACCGTAACGTAAATGGCCCCGAGACGAGTTGCGTTTACGAGGCGATTCCCGTGTGGGAGCGGGCTTACGCAGTAGCCTTTCGGTGAAATAACGTAGAAGGCGCCGCGGGAACAAGGGGCGCCGACAAACCAATCGTCGAGTGGGCCTTCGTTCACCTACCGGGTCGCACCACTACCGCCTTTCGTTAAATCAGTGGGATCACCACTCCCGCCTTTCGTTAAATCAGTGG
>DAVZID010000029.1:26247-33175 GCA_052273485.1 Lachnospiraceae bacterium | reverse complement strand
CCGCCTTTCGTTAAATCAGTGGGATCACCACTCCCGCCTTTCGTTAAATCAGTGGGATCACCACTCCCGCCTTTCGTTAAATCAGTGGAATCACCACTCCCGCCTTTCGTTAAATCAGCGGGATCACCACCCCCGCGATCACTAACACCGCTCCGGAAAGAAAAAACGCCGCCAGCTGGCAAGCCGCTTTCTCGTCCTCCTCGAGCTCCTCAAACGGCACAATCTCCTCATCAAGATAGTCCGCAATATCGCCTCCGGTGCTTCGCTTTGTCTTTTTCTTCTTATTTTTAATGCCAAAACGCTTCTTCGCTGTATCCACCGGTGTCAGTCCGTCCAGATGCAGGTACGCAAACCACGCGCCTGCCATCAAAACCAGTCCAACTGCGCCCAGTCCAAATGCCAGCCTCGAAACGCCGACCCGCTCCACATTCACATATTTGTCCCAAAGCAAGACGATCACCAGACCGATTAGGATTCTGGTGATCGTTTTTGTCACAATAGGACGAATCATATAGCGGTGATAGTGTTCTTTAAACCATCTCATGCTTTACTCTCTTACTTTCACGCCTTCTCAGATGCGTTGATTGCCTCGATCTCTGCGCGATACTTCTCAAGCTCCGGCTCGTTGCCATATACAAAGTGACCCTCGGTGATCTCAACCCACTGCGGCTTGGAGATCGTGTAATCATGAAGCGTTGGATCATAGATCAGAAGCTTTTTCTTCTTCTCAATCTCCGGATCCGGAATCGGAACTGCGGAAAGCAGTGCCTTTGTATACGGATGCAGCGGATGATGGAACAGTTCCTCAGCCTCTGCTAACTCCACGATACGACCTTTGTAGATAACAGCAATACGGTCCGAAATGAAACGGACAACGGACAAATCATGTGCAATAAACAGATAGGTCAGACCTCTTGATGCCTTTAACTGGTTCAACAGGTTCAATACCTGCGCACGAATGGAAACATCCAGTGCGGAAATCGGCTCATCGGCTACGACAAACTCTGGCTCCATGATTAAGGCTCTCGCGATACCGATACGCTGTCTCTGTCCACCAGAGAACTCGTGTGGGAAACGAGATGCAAACTCCGGAAGAAGACCAACCTCACGAAGCGCCTTCTGTACCTTCGCCTCACGATCGGCCTCATCCTTATACATATGGAAGTTTAACAGACCCTCGGAGACAATGTAATCAACCTTTGCACGCTCATTTAAGGATGCCATCGGATCCTGGAAGATCATCTGGCAGCTCTTGATGACCTCACGGTCAAGCTCCTTGGAGATCTTTCCATTGATCTTCTTGCCCTTAAAGTAAATCTCTCCGGCCGAAGTAGGATTGATACGGGTAATAGCGCGGCCGATGGTAGTCTTGCCGGAACCGGACTCACCTACCAGGGAGAAGGTCTCTCCCTTATAAATATCAAAATTTACATGGTCAACTGCTACAAACTTCTTTCGTCCTTTGCCGAAACTAATCTGCAGGTCCTTGACCTCAATCAGCTTTTCTTTTTCAGCCATACTCATACCTCTTTTACTTATGCGCTCTCATCTTCTGTCTGAGCTGCTGCACAGACTTCGGCGGTTCAATCTTCGGTGCACGCGGGTCCAGATACCAAGTCTTTGCCTTGTGCGTCTCTGAAATTTCAAAATACGGAGGTTCCTCCTCAAAATCGATGGCCAGTGCCTGTCTGTTTCTTGGTGCAAATGCATCGCCCTTGATGGTGTTAAACAAGTTCGGCGGTGTACCGTCGATGGTTGGCAGTGCTTCGCCCTTCACGCCAAGCTGCGGCAGAGCGGACAACAGCGCCCATGTGTATGGATGTCTTGCATCGTAAAAGATCTCATCTACCTTGCCGACCTCCACGATCTGTCCTGCGTACATAACGGCAACGCGGTCAGCTACGTTTGCCACAACACCAAGGTCATGTGTAATATAGATAACAGACATGTGATACTCTGCCTGAAGATTTCGGATTAACTCCAGAATCTGTGCCTGAATTGTTACATCCAATGCGGTGGTAGGCTCATCGCAGATTAAAATCTGCGGTCGGCATGCAACCGCAATTGCAATAACAACACGCTGTCTCATACCGCCTGAAAACTCATGCGGATACTGGTTGTAACGCATCTCCGGGAACGGGATGCCTACCTTCTCAAGGATCTGAAGGGTTGCCTTCTTTGCAACAGCTCCCTTAAGGCCCTGATGAAGCTCGATACATTCCTGAATCTGCTTACCAACCTTCTTTAACGGGTTTAAGGAAGTCATCGGATCCTGCATAACCATCGCAATCTTCTTACCACGGATGGTCATCCACTCCTTCTCCTTCTTAAACTTTGCCAGATCCTTGCCGTCGTACATGATACTTCCGCCGGTGATTGTACCATTAGAATCAAGCATGCCGACAAATGTCTTTGTAAATACACTCTTTCCAGAGCCGGACTCGCCTACGATTGCAAGTGTCTCTCCATCATACAGATCAAGAGAACACTTACGGATCGCATTAAGCTTGTTTCCGCGAAGGCTAAACGTAATTTCAACGTCTTTGGCGGATAATATTGGTTTCTTTTCCATTGTTCTCCCCCCTTAAACGTGATTTCTCGGATCAGCCGCATCGGAAAATGCGTTACCAACCAGATAGAATGTGATCGTAACAACAGATACAATAACTGCCGGGAAAATCAGCAGATATGGATAGTTCAGGAAATAACTTCTCGCATTACGAAGAAGGATTCCCAGTGTTGGCGTATTGATATCAAGACCAAGACCAAGGTAGGAAAGTGTAGTCTCCATGCTGATGGTTCTCGGAATGGAAAGTGCCAATCTTAAAATAATAACACTAATCAGGTACGGTAAAATGTTCTTAAGCAAGATACGGTAAGTCGGAGTACCAAGACATCTTGATGCTAAGTTATACTCGCGGTCACGATACATCATAACAAGGTTACGGATATTTCTTGCCATTCCAAGCCAGCCAAATGCAATCAAAGAAACTGCCATGATTGTAAAGCTCTTACCAACCATTAATGCAATCAGTGTCATGTAAATGATCTGCGGAATATTATCAATTACATTATACAGCTCGGTAAAGAAACGGTCTAACTGACGAACATATCCCCAAAGAAGACCAATCGTAACACCAAGCACACACTCACCGATTGCAACGATACAGGCAAGCTTAATGGATGTCTGTGTCGCATACCATACCTGGCTCCAGTAGTCACGTCCCAGATTATCCGTACCAAACCAGAACTCTGAGTTTGGAAGAATAAAGCCCTTTGAACTATCTGTGACAAGATTACGATAATCGTATTTTCCGATTACAAGTGCAACGAAGGAAAATACAACAAGTGCAACAAACACGATTAAAAGCGCAACTGCACTCTTTTTCTTTAAGAAATTGTGAAATACGGATTTCCAATAAGAATAATTAGAATATCCGATCATCTCGGCCTTTTCAGGGGAGTACTCGACAACCTTAAAGCGTGCGTCATCATTTGAATTGACTGCCATTATCTTGTACCTCCCTTTCCGGTCAATGTAATACGTGGGTCGATGATCATCATTAAGACATCGCCTAAGAATACGCCGATGATACCCAGTGCAGCGTACAAAATAACAAGCGTCTGAACAACACTTGTGTCATAACGGTTGATTGCATCGGTAAGTAAAGAACCCATACCTGGAACAGAGAAGAAACGCTCTACCAGAAGGGAACCACCAACGGTCAGCAAAATAGAATACGGAATATACTGTGCAAGCGGAACAAACGCATTACGAAGCACATGAGTAACCATGATACGCTTCGAGGAAAGACCCTTTACACGCGCCAGCTTAATATAATCCTTATTTAACTCATCTACCATGTAACGTCTTGTCCACAATGCATAGCCCGCGATGGACGAAAGTGCCAAGCAGACAACTGGTAGAATCATGGATGGACCTGGATTTCTCGTGGAGTACATAGACGGAAGCTTTAATACATGGGAACCAAATACAAGTACCAATGAATAAGCAACCAGCGGCGGAACTGCATTTACGATAATCGTATAAACGGTTCCGATACCATCAATGATGCCATCCTTAAAACGTGCCTGAAGCACACCTATAACAACACCAATTACCAGAGAGATTGCAAAGGAGATCAGTCCTAACTGCATCGACATTGCAAACTTTCCGCCAATTACCTTTACGACAGAGACACCACTCTGAATTCGTCGAGACGTACCAAAGTCAAGTCTCAACAACTGCCCATAATAGCGTGTCAGCTGTGTAAAGGTACTATCTAATAAACCTGCTGCTTGAAGCTGATCGTGCTTTTGCTGGTCGGTCAGCTTCATTAGCTGGTCCTCGGTAAAATAATAATCCGTAGGCAGCATTCTAAGCAGCAGGAATACGATAGTCACCACAATGAGGATTGTTACAAGAGACTGTAACAATCTCTTTACGGTGTATTTTGCCATATATTATTCAGCGGAGCCTGCGTTCCAGGTTTCCTGGAATCCAGCGTAGTCTTCTGCAGTATAGGCGTCTGTAGAAGTCTCCCAATTCTTATATTTATTGTTCTGGATACCGAACATAGCGTTCTGCTTGGTGTAGTCATTGATATGAGTTAACTCCCAAGCTACGTCAAAGTTTGCCGGAAGTGTCAGTACATGCTCAAGTAAGAATGCCTCTGCATCTGCATATGCATCATATCTTGCATCCAGATCATCTGTGATCGCATCTGCCTTATTTACTAACTCAGTAAACTCATCATACAGTGCAGTCAGCTCCTCGCTCTCGTTATCTACTGCGTGGCCATAAGCTACCATGTAATATGCGTTATCGCTGTCATTTGTTTCCTGTCCTAAGTAGTTCTGCGGATCACCGTAGTCAGCGCCCCATCCGTTGATAACGAAGGACTGACGTCTTGGATCACGAACTTCCTTAGAAAGGCTGGATACATAAGAATCAATATCAAGAACGATGAAGTCATCACCAAAGGAATCGGTGAATGCCTGCTTTAATACGTTTGCACTGTCAAGAGCAGTCTGATTTCCACCAGCTATGAAATATCTTGCATGTACCGGGAAGGTAACGCCCTGTGCCTCAAGCTCTTCCATTGCCTGTGCCTTGTACTCCTCAAACTTATCAGAATCAAGACGAGTCATTGTCTCACCATCATATGTCGGAAGACCTAACTTCTCCTGAACAAGATCGGTATACTCTGTACCATCAGAAGTATAAATCAGACCCTTCATAGTATATGCATTGTTGTAGCACTTATATGGATTGATTGCATTTGTTCTCTTGTAGTAGCTTCCAAGATCAAGACCATAGTACCAGCACTTACGGAATGCTTCGTTTGCAATAGCGGTGTTCCAGTTGGTATCCTCGGACTGATCATCGTTGTGCTTATCATAGTTGAAGTGGAACTGATAAGAGAACTTTGTCGGACGCTTTTCAACTAACTGATCATGATATGGATCAGACTCGTTGTTGTAGATGGTGGTCAGGTTGGACTCAGTCAGGTCAACATGATCAAGCTCACCTGTGGTGTACAGCTGATATGCGGTATCAGCAGACTCTACCATCTTAATGGTAACGGAATCAAACAGCTTTGCATCGGTATCCCAGTACAGCGGGTTCTTTGTCAGAGTCTTTGTGTTCTGCTGAATGTACTCAGTACAGGTATAGGCACCGTTGTACCAGATGTTCTCCGGTGTTGCAGCCTTGAATCCATCAATACCGATCTCATCGATCATCGCCTGAGAAATCGGATACAGACAGTTGTAAGTAGCTACGGTATCAAAGTATGGCTTCTCACTTACACATGTATACTGTAATGTATAATCATCAATTGCCTTGATGCCAACGGTATCAGCAAACTCTGGACTCTCAGCGGTCAGTGCAAGACCTGCATCTGCATCCAGCTCGCTAGTCATGTTGTAGTAATCCTCAGCACCAACGATCATCTCCATCGGCATGGAAGTGTTGCTTGCATCATTCTTGTGGAAGTTTAATACCCACTCAAGTCCGGTCAGGAAATCCTGTGCGGTAACCTCACCCTTCTCGTTTCCATTCTGATCAACCCACTTAACACCCTGTCTTAAGTGGAAGGTCCAGGTAACACCATTGTCAGTAGTCTCCCAGCTCTCTGCGACTGCCGGTGTCAGCTTACCATACTCGTCAGCCTCTACCAGACCATCATACAGATTGGTCAGTACGTTCAAATCACTTGCATTCTGAGAATACAGAATATTCCAAGTCTCCACTTCTCTTGCCTGAGTCTCGTAATCGTACAGATCCTTGATCTCATCTGCCATAACTGGCATTGCGGATGCGGCTGCCATTGCGGCTGCTGTCAGAATCGCTGCTGCTTTTCTTGTCTTTCTCATGTGTCATCCTCCTTTTATTTCTCCGGGCTGTGGGTGTCGTGCCCTCATACGCTGTCATAACCTTTTGCCGGAGATCGGTCCCGCTGCAAAGTACAGAGTAGAGAGAATAGATAGAAAAAAAGATGGTACACCTTGATTTGCTGTCATCATCTTTGTGTCCATCCACCCCTCTACGCTTTACTCTGCTGCAAGCATGAAGTTATAATAAACCAATTTTAAACGATTGTCAATCTCTAATCCGCATTTTTTTAAAGAAAAACTTGCATTTTTTCACAAAAAATGCCTTTTTGGTTTAATTTATGAGGATTACCCCCTAAAAAATGCCATCTTTTCTTTAAAAACTTTTAATTGTTCTGTTTACAAGCCGGATTTTATCTGTTATGATGGTTTACTGTTAAGAGAAAATTATGAGAACATCTAGGATCATTAATTGAGAATATCAATTGATTTTCTTATTTATGAAATGATCAATTGATTTTCTTCTGTTGATGTTTTACAGCAAAGTGAGGGGTTTGTTATGGATCATATTGATCGCTGCATCGTTGACATC
>DAVZID010000029.1:0-26147 GCA_052273485.1 Lachnospiraceae bacterium | reverse complement strand
CCTGTACAAATGTAGTTGAATGTAACTGCGTCACTGGCGAGTATTCCATGCTGATCGAGGCTTATTTCCATACCACGCAGGAGCTTGACCAGTTTGTAAATTATCTTCAGAAATTTGGACGCACCCGCACCCAGATTGTATTCTCCACCTGTGTGGAGCACCGCGGCATTCCGCTGTCTGAAGGCAGCACGCTCCAGCCGCCAAACAGCTTAAAAAAGTCTGAGAAAAACGATTCTTGTAAATAAAAAATAAGCGAGCCGGATTAATCTTATTATCCGGCTCACTTATTTTTTACCAATTATTATTTAGAAGCATTTTCATTCCATGTCTCTAAAAAAGCAGCATAATCTTCTGCGGTATAAGCATCTGTAGAAGTTTCCCAATTCTTATACTTGTTATTCTGAATACCAAACATTGCATTGATCTTAGAATAATCGTTGATACGAGTCAGCTCCCAAGAAATATCAAAATATGCCGGAACAATCAGAGCATGATCAAGCATAAATGCCTCTGCCTCTGCATATGCCTCATATCTTGCATCCATATCATCTGTGATAGCATCTGCCTTATTTACAAGCTCAGTAAACTGGCTGTAAAGATCCTTAAGTTCGTCGCTCTCACTGTCTACTGCATGACCAAGCTGTACCATATAGTAAGCGTTGTCACTGTCATCTGTCTCCTGACCTAAATAGTTCTGCGGATCACCGTAGTCAGCACCCCATCCAGCGATAGCAAAGGACTGACGCTTAAGGCTGTAAACCTCTTTAGAAAGACTGGATACGTAAGAATCAATATCAAGAACGATAAAATCATCGCCAAAGGAATCAGCAAATGCCTGCTTTAACACATTTGCACTGTCAAGAGCAGTCTGATTTCCACTAGCTACGAAATATCTTGCATGTATTGGGAAGGTAACACCCTCAGCAGTAAGCTCTTCCATTGCCTGAGCCTTACACTCCTCAAACTTAGCTGAATCAAGACGAGTCATTGTCTCGCCATCATATGACGGCAGACCTAACTTTTCCTGAACCAGCTCGGTATACTCTGTACCATCAGAAGTATAGATCAGACCCTGCATTGTGTAGGAGTTGTTGTAACACTTATATGGATTGATAGCGTTTGTTCTCTTATACCAGCTGCCCAGATCAAGACCATAGTACCAGCACTTACGGAATGCTTCATTTGCAATTGCAGTATTCCAATTTGTATCCTCTGTCTGATCATCATTAAGCTTGTCATAGTTAAAATGGAACTGATAAGACTTCTTGTTCGGACGCTTCTCTACCAGCTGATTATGATAAGGATCAGACTCGTTGTTATAGATTGTCATCAAATTTGACTCAGACAGATCAACACGATCAAGCTCACCAGTAGTATACAGCTGATATGCGGTATCTGCAGACTCTACCATCTTAATAGTAACAGAATCAAACAGCTTTGCATCAGTATCCCAGTACAGTGGATTCTTTGTCAATGTCTTTGTATTCTGCTGGATGTACTCTGTACAAGTGTAGCAGCCGTTATACCAGATATTCTCAGGTGTTGCAGCCTTAAAGCCATCTACACCAATCTCATCAAGCATACCCTGTGAAATCGGATACAGACAGTTATAAGCAGCTACAGTATCAAAGTATGGCTTCTCACTTAAACAAGTATACTGTAAGGTATAATCATCGACTGCCTTAATACCAACAGTATCAGCAAACTCCGGACTCTCAGCAGTCAGTGCAAGTGCTGCATCTGCATCCATCTCATTTGTCATGTTGTAGTAGTCCTCTGCGCCAGCAATCATCTCCATCGGCATAGAAGTATTTGCTGCATCATTCTTATGGAAGTTTAATACCCACTCCAGTGAGGTTAAGAAATCCTGTGCAGTAACTTCACCCTTCTCATTTCCATTCTGATCAACCCACTTTACGCCTTTTCTTAAATGGAACGTCCAGGTAAGACCATTATCCTCAGTCTCCCAACTCTCTGCGATTGCCGGTGTCAGCTTGCCATACTCATCTGCCTCTACAAGACCATCATACAGGTTTGTAAGTACATTCGTATCGCTCATCAGCTGAGACTGTAAAATGTTCCAAGTCTCAATTTCTTTTGTCTGAATCTCGTAATCATACAGATCCTTGATCTCGTCAGCCATTACCGGCGCTGCTGATACAGCAGCCATTGCAACTGCTGTAATAACAGCTGCTGCTTTTCTCGTCTTTTTCATACTTCTTTTTTCTCCTTCTGATGAATATGACTTGGTCGCTCTTCTTAAATGTCATTCCTTATTGATGTCAAAATACCTATATGAAGAGTGCTCATGCTTCAGGTACAAAAACAATCTATGTCGTTAGTACTTTAAATCAACATAGTGTTTCCTTAAAAAAAATTTTCCCACCGCAAAACCGCATTAAGTGAGGTACCTGTTTGACGCATACTGTTACTATAAACCGATTATACTCAT
The DNA here is from genome assembly GCA_052273485.1 of Lachnospiraceae bacterium. Lineage (GTDB taxonomy): Bacteria > Bacillota > Clostridia > Lachnospirales > Lachnospiraceae > Anthropogastromicrobium. The sequence goes on along the minus strand of DAVZID010000029.1, from coordinate 23,695 downwards.
TAGTCAATCTCAAAATTTAGTATATTTTAATAGGCGCCCTTCATTGAAGGACGCCCAATAACAATATTTTAATCACAGTGTGTCATGATCTTTATAATTTCTTCGTCTGTACCATTCATTCCTTCTGCACCAATTCGACAGATATTACGAATCGTATTCTCAACACCCTTACTTACAATTCCATCCTCACCATAGAACTGCTGGCCATGGCGATACATTTCATATCCTAAAATTCCAGCATCCACAGAAGATGCAATCTTTGCTGCACATGATGGCTTTGCTCCATCGCAGATAATACCAGATGTAATTGCAATAGAATTTACAAGTGTATGAGCCACCTCATCGATGCCGCCGCCAAGTAAAAATGCAATTGCACAGCCTGCTGCACATCCGGCACTTACTGCTCCGCAAAATGCAGACAATGGTCCGATTCCGGTCTTGATGTGGATGGAGATTAAATTCGAGACAAGAAGCGCACGAAGCAGTTCTTCGTCACTCTTATGATACTCCTTTGCATAGACAATGACTGGCACGGATACCGTGATTCCCTGATTTCCGCTTCCAGAATTGATGACAACCGGCAGCTCACATCCGCTCATACGCGCATCGGAGCCAGCTGCAGCATAGGCTCTTGCTCTCGTGCGCACATCCTCGCCATAAGTGTCAAGAAGTACGCTTCCCACATTTGCGCCCCAATCCTCTTTTACACCAGCCTGGGCAATATTATAGTTATACTCAATCTGTCTGTTTAACAAATCACTTACTGTGCCTAGATCTGCAGTCTTCGCATACTCGACGATCCCCTCTACGCTCAGACGGCTTCTGTCAGCGCGCTGCTCTGTGCTGGCTGCTGCCTGACGCTCTGCCAACTTTTCCGCACAACCACAATCATCCTGCTCGTTTAACAGCACCTCGCCATTATGCGCGATATAAACGATATCGGTGTGATGCTTGGACACACGCACAACGGCACTGTTTCCCTCTGCCGTTACAGTTACGCGAATGTCAAGCTTGTCTCCATCCTCCATTGCCTTTACGGAAAATGGTACCGTTTCAAGGTACTCAGCAATTTTTTTCTGTTCTTCTGGTGTTACGTTTGCAATAACCTCAAGACAGGCCGCAGAATTACCAGCCACGATTCCGGCTGCAGCTGCCGCCGGGATGCCCTTCATGCCACCTGTATTCGGTACGATAACACTCTTTACATTCTTGATAATATTGCCGCTCGCCTCAATCTCTACCTTAGTCGGCATTTCGCCTAAGACCTCTCTTGCCTTTGCCGCGCAATACGCAAGCGCAATCGGCTCGGTACAGCCAAATGCCGGTGTCAGTTCCTCGCGCAGAATTTGCGCATATGTATTGTAATCTTCTCTTGCCAACATGTCAAATTTTTCTCCATTTTTCTCTATAATACGTGCAATGCACTACTATTTATGATAGCAACTCCTACATTTTTTGTAAAGGTGTTGACACATTTTTCCTTGTCCAATTTTCACTTTTTGTAATTTTGCATCGCATTTTATCACAAAATATGCTATGATGAGGTTTAAGACAAAAGGCAGCCAATTACAATACCTGCGTTTTACAGCCATTTACAAAGATTTTTACAGACAGGACTGACAGACAATGACACAACAAAGAAACACACACGCAAGCAAAATGCATCACCATTTAAAGAATCAGGTAAAGCACGCGATCAGCGGTTTTAAAAACGCGATGCGCGGCGTCTTTCTAAATGCAAAGAGTATGCTCGCCCTTCAGATTCTTTATTCCGTATTTTACACACTGATTGAGTATTCTCTCTTTCAGTTTCTTTTAGCTATCGCCCTAAAAATTGACGGCTACAGTTTCTTAAACTCCGCCAACATTGGACGCTTTTTAATTACGCCTCCGGCGATCGCGATGATTGTAATTTTATTTTTGGTCGCCTGTATGCTGACCCATCTAAATGCCTGCATCCTGCTTGGCGGCTTTCAGGCTTCAATGGCACGCCAAAAGCTTCGCATGAAGGATATCTTTCTGCACGGCTGTACCCGCTGCTTCAAACGCTTTCGCTTTAAGCAGCTGTATCTGGCAATTCCACTCTTTGCCTATCAGATTCTTGTCAATGTCTTTTTCTTCTATGAGATTTGTTTTCGCATTAACCCATACAGCACCTTTTTGCCGATGCTGTTTTCTAAGCTCTATTATTGCATTCCGATTCTCGCAGCACTTGTTCTGATTGGCATTTTTGCCGTTCGGGAGTTTTTCTGTATCTGCTACTGGTACTTAGGAGGCTTTGCCATTCGACAATCCAAGCACGCGAGCGTCTCACTTGTGAAACAGCATCTTGTGGCTGTACTCGGTGACATCCTTCTCTTAAATCTGGTTGTCGTCGTATTTTGGTTTGTCCTTCGCCTTTTGTGCCAGGTCGTGATTGTCGTTGTCGTCAATTTCTTTGCTCCGGCTGACTTAAAGGTGGCGATGGTGCTTAGCTTTAATAACACGCTCTCCATCGTGATGATCTGGTTTGCCAGCTGCATTGGTGTCTTTTTAAATGTGGCAATGATGGCGCATTTATTTTACCGTTTTTCCGGGAATGACGTCATCTTGGAGTTTCACTTAGACTACGCGCCAGATACACCGCTTCGCCGTGTTTTTCGCATCTGTGGCCTAGCTGCTGTAAGTGTCGGTGTCTTCTGCTTTGTATACTATGGTATCTATAACGGTGCACTTCTTGCCGAGCGGCCACTAAGCCCCGTTCAGATTTATTGTCACAGAGGACTCTCCTCTGAGGCTCCTGAAAATTCCCTCGAAGCCATTGATCTTGCGATCTCCTCCTTGTCGGATGGTGTCGAAATTGACGTTCAGGAAACAAAAGACGGTGTCGTCGTTGTCAGCCACGACTCCTCACTCAAGCGCACTGCTGGCAAGAATATCAACATTGCCGATGTCACTTATGAGGAATTAAAACAGTATGATATCAGCTATTATTTTTCCAAGGATCATGAATTTACGTATATCCCAACACTCGAGGAAGTCATGTCTCTTGTCAAAGGTCGTGCGCACCTTTTAATCGAGTTAAAGCGAAACCCGGCAAGTGCCGACCTTGCAGCCAAAGTTGTGAGCTTAATCGAACAATACGAGATGGAGTATCAATGTTCCATTCAGTCTCCTGACTACGCCTATCTGCGTCAGGTAAATGAACTAAATCCAGATATCACGCTCGGCTATATCTTAACGACAGCGATTGGCAACTATTACAAAAATGAAATGATCGACTTTTTCTGTGTGCGTTCGATGTTTATCAATAGCACGACCGTGACAAAAGCGCATGCACAAGGCAAGGCTGTCTATGCATGGACAATCAATACCAGAGCCGAGGCCGAGCGCATGAAAAACGCCAAGGTGGATGTCATTATTACCGACTATCCAGCCAAGGCGCGTGAAGTAATCTACCGAGAAGATAACTCCTCGTATAGTCTTATTAAATTGTTGCGACTGATGCTCTAACGCTTGCGAGCAATTTTATAATTTCACCCTGCTGTCAATGTGCGCTGCCTTTCGGTACAGCGCTTCATAGTAGGCTTCTTTTTGGGGCGCACTGCTTTCAAAGCGGATGTGCCCTTTTTCTTTGTCGCTGCAAAGATCCTTTGCGGCAAGAAGACGCTTTGCCTGTCTGGCCGTTCCCTCGCCGCCATCGTAAATGCGCACTTTTTCTCCGACTACCTTTCCGATTGTGGCCTTCACAAGAGGAAAGTGTGTGCAGCCAAGCACAACTGCCTTTGCGCCCTCCTCTAAGCATGGATGTAAGACATCCTTTAAGTACCCTTCCAGTCCGGGTCCCTCTAAGATGCCTCGCTCCACATACTCCACGAGATCCGGACACGGAACTGGAATGATTGTTGCCTGATCTTCGTAGCGCTGCACAAGCTTTTTAAATTTTTCCTCATGAAGCGTTAGCGGTGTCGCCATTACAGCTACCTTCATACCCGGATGATGCTCTACGGCCGGCTTTACCGCTGGCTCCACACCGACAAGCGGAAGCTCTGGATACATTCCGCGCATAATGCGACACGCCGCACTCGTCGCCGTATTGCATGCAATGACAATCTCCTTTACACCAAGAGTAAGCAGATGATCCGCACAGGCATACGTGAGCTTTCGCACCTGTTCAAGCGGCTTTACACCGTAAGGGGCATTCAGTGAATCCCCATAATAAATAAAATCCTCCTCCGGCATTAGGCGCACAAGCTCCTTCAATACGCTTAAGCCACCTGCACCGGAATCAAATACTCCGATCGGCTGATTTTTTTTATTCACATCTTCACACATTATCCTCACACATTTCAATCCTTTTCTTTTTTCAAAGTTTCAATTTTCTATTTTTACGCAAAGCATATCCATTTTCTATTTTTCAACTATGTCATACTTCGCCGTCTTGATCCTTCTCTACTTACAGTATACCGCGAAACAAGCTTCGTGTATAGGAAAAAGTGCTTTGCCCGGCAAAATTTGTCTTCGTTTGTGATTGTCTTTGTAGAAATAAATCTCTTTGTTATTTTTCTATCAACTTTTTTTCTGATATTTTGAGATTTCCATTCAATTTTCACAATGTTGAACTTTTTGAAAATTTTTGATTGACAAATCGTCTTTCGCCCCCTATAATCGTGTTCAAGCAAAGGTGCTGACAGATTCCACTCGGAAGTCAGCGCCTTTTCTCATATCCGCAGCACAAAGCCGTGCACGCCGAAGGATCCCGGTGTGCGCGGCTTTGTGTTGCTTGAAAACGGGGGAAACGTCTTATGGAAGATATTTTAAACGCTGTTCAAAGTGAAGTTTTTGGTGTCTGGTTCTTAATCGGAGCCGCACTCGTATTCTGGATGCAGGCTGGTTTCGCAATGGTCGAGGCTGGTTTCACCAGAGCAAAAAATACAGGAAACATCCTGATGAAGAACCTGATGGATTTCTGTATCGGTACTGTTATGTTTATCTTGATTGGATTTGGTCTGTTCCTTGGCGAAGATCTTGTCGGCCTCATTGGTAAGCCGGGCTTTGATATCTTCACCGATTATGCAAACTTTGACTGGTCCAATTTCGTATTCAACCTTGTGTTCTGTGCCACCACCGCTACCATCGTATCTGGTGCCATGGCAGAGAGAACGAGGTTTCTTTCCTACTGTGTCTACTCCGCAGTCATCTCCGCAGTGATCTACCCGATCGAGGCGCACTGGACCTGGGGCGGCGGTTGGTTAGCACAGCTTGGCTTCCATGATTTTGCAGGTTCTAACTGTATTCACATGGTAGGTGGTATCTGTGCACTGATCGGCGCTGCACTGCTTGGACCGCGTATTGGAAAGTTCGTCAAGGACAGCAACGGTAAGATCACAAAGGTAAACGCATTCCCTGGTCATAACCTTCCACTCGGCTGCCTCGGTGTTTTCATCCTGTGGCTTGGCTGGTATGGTTTCAACGGTGCCGCAGCAACTACCGTTGATGAGCTTGGATCCATTTTCGTAACAACGACAATCGCACCCTCTATTGCAACCGTTGTCTGCATGATCTTCACATGGGTTAAGTATGGAAAGCCAGATGTTTCCATGTGTCTGAATGCTTCCCTTGCTGGTTTGGTTGCTGTAACCGCTGGCTGTGATGTCTTCGATGCTTTCGGTTCTATCGTTGTTGGTGCTGTTTCTGGTCTGCTTGTTGTATTTGGTGTTTGGTTCTGTGATAACAAGATTCACGTTGATGACCCAGTTGGTGCTGTTGCCGTACATATGATGAACGGTATCTGGGGTACCATTGCAGTTGGTCTTTTCGCAACAAAGAGTGCTCCTGCATTCGCAAGAGGCTACGGCGACGGTGTTACCTTTGGTGCAAACCAGATTTTAGGCGAAGGTCTTTTCTATGGCGGTGGCTTCACACAGCTTGGTTTACAGCTTCTTGGTATGCTTTGCACCGCAGCTTTCACCGCTGCTACCATTACAATTACCTTCCTTGCCATCAAGGCAATTTTCGGACTGCGTGTTTCCGAAGAAGAAGAAATCATCGGTCTTGACGCAACGGAGCATGGACTTCCATCCGCTTACGCTGGTTTCTCCATCATGGATATCGACAACACCATGACAATGGAGCAGAATGCAAATACAAATCTTGGTGTTGAAGAGTATGAGCGCGCTTCCGCTGCACAGAAGGCTGCTGCCGTTAAGGTTGTCAAGGCTCCTGATGTTTCACCGAGCGGCATCTATAAGGTTGTTATCATCGCAAAGCTTTCACGCTATGATAAGCTTAGAAAGGCAATGAACGATATCGGCGTAACTGGAATGACCGTCACTCAGGTTATGGGCTGTGGCATCCAGAAGGGCGCTGGCGAGAAGTATCGTGGTGTTGAGCTTGACGCTACCCTGCTTCCTAAGGTTAAGGTTGAGGTTGTTGTCAGCAGCATCCCGGTTGACACCGTAATCGCAGCTGCTAAGAAGACCCTCTACACCGGACACATCGGCGATGGCAAGATCTTCGTATACAATGTAGACCGTGTCGTTAAGGTCCGCACCGGCGAGGAAAACTTCGCAGCATTACAGGATGTAGAGTAATACAATCTTCCTATATAATAGGAAGAAACACTACCTCTAATTTTTATTAAAATCTTTCAAAAGGCAAAATCTCCGCAGTTTAAACCCACATTGCATCGACATCAGCCGGAGTTTGCAAAAAGCGTATCCGCCAAATCGAGTAAGTTCGATTGGCAGGTACGCTTTTTTTACGTTGCATTTTTACGTTTCGGTCTTCACAGATTTGAAGGGAAACTTTGCCCCTTTTGGAAATTATCATGCCTACAAATTACAAAGTGGCGGGATGCATTGCCTGACAATGTTAAAAAAATTATTGTTGTCTAATGGGTAGATCACCAAAGGCAACTATGATATACTACTACTTGATAAAAATCAACTTCAAGAAAGGCGCTCATTATGATAAATCTAATTCAAAATATTGATGTCTATGCACCACAGCATCTTGGAAAAAAGGATGTGCTTACCGTTCATGACAAAATTGTAAAAATTGCAGATGCAGGAAGCATTCCATTTCCTACTTTTTTTCCAGAAGCTACGATCATCGACGGCACAAACCTCATTCTCACACCTGGCTTTATTGATTGTCACGTCCATGTACTCGGCGGTGGCGGTGAGGGTGGCTTTGCAAATCGTACCCCAGAAGCTACGATGGAAGGCCTCACAAAATTTGGTGTAACAACTGTCGTTGGCTGCCTTGGTACCGATGGCATCGGACGCGATATATGCGCACTTGTCGCAAAAACAAAGGGCTTAAACGAGCAGGGAATGTCTGCCTACTGCTACACTGGCAGCTATCAGATTCCAGTTCACACATTAACCGACAGCATCACAAAGGATATCATGATGATTCAGGAAATCATCGGAACTGGAGAAATCGCCATTTCCGATCATCGCTCCTCCCAGCCGACCTTTGACGAATTTGCCCGCGTTGCAGCTGATACCCGACTTGGCGGTGTCCTTTCCGGAAAAGCTGGCATTATCAATGTTCATCTTGGCAATGGCGCACGCTGCATGGATCTCATTGAGCGCGTAATCGAAGAAACAGAAATCCCAGCATCCCAATTTCTTCCAACCCACGTCAATCGAAATGAAATGCTTTTTTGCAAGGCCATCGACTACGCATTAAAGGGCGGTGCCGTTGACTTTACTGGAAACGAGGACATTGACTACTGGGAAACCATCTGCGATGAGGTGCGTGTGTGCAAGGGAATCAAGCGCATGTTAAACGCCGGTGTCAATCCAAACCGAATCACAATCTCCTCCGATGGGCAGGGAAGTCTTCCTATTTATAATAAAGATGGCGAATTTCAGGGAATGGGCGTTGGTCAATCCAGCTGCCTTTTAAAGGAAGTAAAGGAATGCGTATCCATGGAGAATATTCCTCTTGAAACCGCACTCTCCACAATCACTGCCAATCCAGCCGATATCCTTCATTTAAATAAGAAAGGACACATTCAAGAAGGGTACGATGCCGATCTGTGTATCTTAGATCAAAGCTTACAGCTTGTCAAAGTTATCGCCAAAGGAAAAACTGTCTACTAATTCTTTTTTGATTTTTTTCGTTTTTCGGTTTCTTTCTTTCATTTGATATGGTACACTATCCATTGCGCATTTCATTTATCTATGATTTATGATTGCATTTTATACCATATTTTATCAAATGAAGGGAGACTCACTATGAGCCACAAAAAAGGAGAAGGCTTAAAATCCTTTAACAAGGGCTTTACTGTACCAGACACCTACATCATTATCTTTTTTGTCGTTGTTCTGGCTGCCATTTTAACGTTCCTTGTGCCAAAGGGCTACTACGAGACACAGGATGTTTCGTATATGATGAACGGTGTGGAAAAAACACGTACCGTCATCAAAGACGGAAGCTTTCAGTATTTACGAGATGATGCTGGAAAGGTCGTAACAGAAGGCGTTGCGCTGTTTAGCGGCGACGGTGGAACTGGTTTCTTTAACTACATGTACAACGGAATTGTCAACAGCTCCGCGATGGAGATCATCGCATTTTTGTTAGTTGTTGGCGGTGCATTTGGCATCATGATCAAAACCGGTGCGATTGAATCTGGCTTGATTGGACTAATTAAAAAAGCAAGGGGCGCTGAAAAGCTACTGATCCCGGTTCTTTTTGTCCTGTTTTCATTAGGCGGTGCTGTCTTTGGAATGGGTGAGGAAGCACTTCCATTTACGATGATTCTTTGTCCGTTGTTTGTCGCAGTTGGTTATGATACCGTCATTGCCGTACTTGTCACCTATGTCGCGACACAGATTGGTTTTGGTTCTTCTTGGATGAATCCATTCTCTGTCGGAATCGCACAGGGTATCGCAGGCATCGACGTATTCTCCGGCGCTGGTTTTCGTATGGTGATGTGGGTTGTCTTCACCGCACTCGGATGTGGAATGACCATGTTTTATGCATCCAAGGTAAAGAAAACACCTACGATCTCCGTTGCCTATAAGAGCGATCAGTATTTCCGCGATCAGAACGAGAAAACTGGTATCGACGATGGACATGAGTTTGGCATTGGTCATATCTTAGTTCTTCTGACTTTGGCTGCTACTGTAATCTGGGTTATCTGGGGTGTTATGGTAAAGGGCTACTACATGGCAGAGATTGCCACCCAGTTCTTTATCATGGGAATCGTTTCCGGTGTGATCGGTGTGATTTTCCACTTAAATAACATGAAGGTAAACGACATTGCCTCCTCCTTTAAGGATGGCGCAAAGGATCTGATTGGTGCTGCACTTGTCGTTGCAATGGCACAGGGTATCATGCAGGTACTTGGTGGCTCCGACCCAACCACACCGACCGTCATCAACACGATCATGTATGCCATTTCTCAGGCTCTTTCCGATCTGTCTGGTGCTTTTGCCGCTGTACTGATGTATCTGTTCCAGTCCGTATTCAACTTCTTTGTCGTATCCGGCTCTGGACAGGCTGCCATCACAATGCCAATCATGGCACCGCTTGCCGATCTTTTGGGTGTTTCCCGTCAAACTAGCGTTCTTGCATTCCAGCTTGGCGATGCCTTCACCAACCTGATCGTTCCGACATCAGGCTGCCTGATCGGTTCCTTAGCGATCGCAAAGATCGAGTGGTCCAACTGGATTAAATTTATGTGGAAGTTTCTTGGTGTTTTGATGATTGGTGCAATCATAACTATTCTGATTGCCGTTGGAATTGGTTTCTAAAACAATCAAAAAAGCGTATCCGCCAGTTTATTCTGGAAGGTACGCTTTTTCTTATCTGATTTTGATTTTACTTATCTTTTTTCAGAATCATTATATACAATTGTACTCTTTTGTTCTTATCGAACCTTCTTCAGCCACATATAGCCGTATGCCGGAATATTAACTCCAGCTGCCTCCATTAATCTTCCAGTCAGCAAATCGCAATACAGACCGTCTCTCTCATTGATCCATGCTGTCTTATCAAATTCACTAAAGTTGAATAAGCCATATATCTTATCGCCATCATAGTAGCGACCAATGCAAAGAATGCTCTTGTCCCATGTCTCGACGGTCCAGGTATCTGCATTGCTCATAAATGCCTTCTCAGATTTGCGAAGCTTCTCCAACTGATTCAGCTTTGTAAAAATCTGACCCGGAATCGTAGTCGGATCATCACACTTTGCCGCTTCATCCCAGTTCATCTTGCCACGATGCACATAACGGGAATCTGGTGCCTTATCCGGATCATCGCGGTACGCATAATCGTTTAACTGTCCAATCTCATCTCCACTGTAAAGTACCGGGATTCCAGACTGCATAAACATATATGCATGAAGCATAACATCCATTCGAATGGCCTTCTCAAGTGCCTCTTTATCATGCTGATAGCTTGCCTTTTCAATGCCGCACATAGAAGCAGTCGTTCCACAAAATCTTGCATCACCAGTCACCGGATCCTCATTGTAGAGAACACCGCGGCTGTTGCTGTAACCGGCATAGCCTCTAAAATAATCATTCAAATACTGCTTATGCGCACGCTCCTGAATGCCTTCCTGCTGCAAAGTTGCAAAATCAAGTCCCCAGCCAATATCATCATGGCAGCGCAGATAATTTAAGAAAACATAGTCCTTTGGAAGACGATTGACAATATCAAGCTGCTTCTTTAACAGACTGACATCTCTTGTTGCTACAGTATGCCATGTAGTAGCCATTGTTGTTACATTATACAGCATATGACACTCTGGCTTTTCTACAGTTCCAAAGTATGGAACAACCTTTTCCGGCTCCATTACTACCTCACCCAAAAGCAAAATGCCAGGGCAGACAAGTTCTCCAATCAGTCTCATCATTCGCACAATCGTATGAACCTGCGGAAGATTTCGGCATGTCGTATGGAGTTCCTTCCATATATATGGTACCGCATCAATACGGATAATATCAATTCCTTTGTTTGCCAAATAAAGGAAGTTATACATCATCTCATTAAAGACAACCGGATTCTTATAATTCAAATCCCACTGATACGGATAGAAGGTTGTCATAACATAGTGATTAATCTCTGGCAGCCAGGTAAAGTTACCCGGTGCGGTTGTCGGGAATACCTGCGGAACTGTCTTCTCATACTCAGCCGGAATGACATTGTTGTCAAAGAAGAAATAGCGGCTCATGTACTCGCCGTCTCCTTTGCGAGCCTTCTTTGCCCACTCATGATCCTCAGAGGTATGGTTCATAACAAAATCCATACACACGCTAATTCCCTTTTCATGGCAGGCACCTGTCAGATTCTCAAGATCCTCCATTGTTCCCAGGTTTTCCTGCACCTTCCTAAAGTCTGCTACTGCATATCCGCCATCCGAGCGCCCCTTTGGTGTATCCAGAAATGGCATCAGATGAATGTAATTGACATTATTCTTCTCCAGATAATCAAGCTTTCCCTGAACACCCTTCATGTTGCCAGCGAAATTGTCAATGTAGAACATCATGCCGAGCATATCATTTTTCTTATACCAGTTTGGATCTGCCTCACGCTTGCCATCAAGCGTCTTCAATGCATTGCTTCTCTCCTGATAAAATGTATGCAGATGCTCACACAGCTCATCAAACATCGCATCGTTTCCATACAACTGCATATAAAGCTCATGAAGCTCATCCTTCTTTTTAGCAAAACGTTCTTTATATATCACTTCGTTTTTTGTTGCCTGAGTACCTATCATTGTGTCTTTTTCCTTCATGTCATTCATTGCACGTTCTCTCCTTTTCTCATGCTCATAGTCCTAGTCCTCATTAAAAGAAAAAAGAGTCCAAAACAAATTTGTATTTTGGACCCCTTTTGATAAAACTTATTGGTAAATCATCCCTTTACTGCACCGGAGGTAACACCCTCAACGATGTAACGCTGCAGGAACAGATATAAAATCAGAATCGGCAGCATCGCTAACAGCAGAGCAGCCATTACCAGGCCCATATCCGTAGAGTAAGTTCCATAGAATGCCTGTGTTGCAATTGGAAGTGTATACAGCTCCTTGCGTCCGAGTACCAGACTTGGCAGAAGGTAATCATTCCAGAATGCCATTGCATCAATAATCGCTACCGTTGCGATTGTTGGCTTTAACAGTGGGAATACAATTTTCCAGTAGGTCTGCCAATTGCTGCAGCCATCAAGGAATGCTGCTTCCTCAAGCTCCAACGGGATGTTGGTATGGATTGCACCATGGAACATGAAGGTTGCCATGGAAAGTGAAAATCCAATATGCATCAGGATTAAGGTAATACGGCTGTTTAAGACACCAAAGATACCACCATATAATGATACTAACGGAATCATCAAAACCTGGAATGGAATTACCATAGATGCAATCATTAAGGTAAACAGAAGCTTACATGCCTTCCAATTGTTTCTTACAATTACGAATGCGGTCATTGCAGACAAAAGAATAGTTCCAATTGTTGCTGAAACTGTGATGATCAGTGAGTTGGTAAAAGATGTTGTAAAATTCATCTTCTTCATCGCATCAGAGAAGTTTGTTACAATAAATCCATGAGAACCAACCAGTGCCATCGGGTCAGACATAATGTCACCCTTTGTCTTAAATGCATTAATAATAACGAGAATAAACGGGAAGATAAACATCAGAAACAGGAGGATCAAAACAACCATTATAATGGCATGGCTAACTTTCTTTTTCTGTGCCGCTTTTTTATTTTCTTCCATTATGCTGCCACCTCCCCTTTCTTACCAATATAAACCTGTGTCACACCTACGATTGCGCAGACGATAAACAGTACAAGTGCCTCAGCCTGTCCAAGGCCATAATTCTTATAAGTAAATGCCTGATTGTATACATGCATTGCTGCCATTACAGAAGAATTGAATGGCTCACCCTTTGTCAAGGACAAGTTTACATCATATACCATGAAGCATCTGGTGATTGTAAGGAACAAGCACTGTACAAATGAAGCTCTCATAAGTGGGATGATAATATTAACTGTTGCCTGAAAACTAGTACATCCATCAATCTGAGCAGCTTCCTTTAGGCTCTTTGGTACACTCATAAATCCAGCAACGTAAATTAACATCATGTAACCGGCATACTGCCATACAGAAACAATAATCAAACATGCCATTGCACCGCTCGGTGTTGCCAGCCAAGAATTTGAAAGTGCACCAATAGAAACTGCCTTTCCAATTGATACAAGTGCTCTGTTAAAAACAAACTTCCATACATAACCAAGAACAATACCACCGATCAGGTTTGGAATAAAGAAACCTGCACGGAAGAAGTTCTGTCCTTTAATGCCGCTAGTCAGCAGATATGCCAGGAAAAATGCAACCACATTTACCAGAATGACGGAAATCACAGAATAGATAACCGTTCTTCCAAGTGCCTGCCAGTAGGCAGTATCCTGAAATGTTGCAATATAATTTGCCAAACCGACAAACTGCTTATCCTTTGAAATGCCATCCCAACTTGTAAATGTCAAATATAAACCGTAGATAAACGGAATAATTACTACTGCAGCAAACAGTACAGTGGAGATACCAGCGAACATTATGTACTGCTTTACTTTATATTTTGTCGTGTTTCTATCCATGATCACGATCCCCTTCCCTGTATTCGTTTTATCATCAAGAAAATCATGAGGCTGTCCGCTGCCTGTCATCAGCGGACAGCCTCTATAGGGGTAATGTCTTCCTTCCTATTATACTTATACTATAAGGAAGCATCATCTATCAAATGTTTGATATTATCAGTGCTCTACAACGTCTGTAGACTTCCAGTAGTCTTCAATCTCAGTTGCAAACTCTGCACGATCCATCTGTCCTGCAAGATACTTCTGGAAGATTGCACCACACAGAGAGATATGATCATCTGGCATGTAGTTGTAGTTGTCAATCATAGCGCCCTCATCTGCATACTTCTTAACAGACTTTCCAAGCGGATCTGCTACTTCATTCTCATTGTTGGAGAATGCAGGAACAAGTGCACAGTCATCAGCAATAAATGCCTGACCTTCTTCGGAATCTGCAAGCCACTCTAAGAAGTCTAATGCTGCCTGACGCTGCTCATCTGTTGTATTGTCAGAAGAATCGATCATGAAATACTTAGAACCGCCGCCAACAAGCTTCTCATTAGAACCATCATCTGTATTCTGCGGAACTGGCATCATACCCATGTTCTCAGTGTAATCATATGCGTTGATTACGGACCAATCCCAGTTACCACCAAACATGAAGGCAATTTCTCCCTCAGCTAACATCATCTCAGTTACTTCACGCTCAGCTGCGATTGCAGAATCCTTTGCGTAATTGTTCTCCATCATTACATCAAAGAAATCCATCAGAGAATTGAATTTCTCATCATTAATCAGATCTGCTTCACCCTCATAGAGCTTTGTAATAAACTCCTCTACATCTGGCTGCTCCTCTGCTACTTGTGTCAGGAAGTGAGCTGCTAAAGACCAGTCCTCCTTCATGATACCAGTAGGAGTCTCCATGCCACCTTCCTTTAACTGCTCAATCAACTCCTTAAAGGAATCAAGTGTCTTGTAATCTTCTGGGTTAAATGTTTCACCAGTAATTGCTTCGATTGCATCTGCATTGTAAATCAGACCACGAGCCTCAACACACATCGGAAAACCATTGATCTGATCGTCAATTCCGATTGCATAGTTGGTATTCTTTACCCACTCCTGATCACTCATGTCAATTGCATGATCCTTTGCAAGTGAATAGATATCCTTTGCATCTACCATTGCCAGTGTGTATGGATCACCAGAAGAATACTTGGTTGCCAAATGAGCTGCTACGGTATCATTTGAGTAATAAACCTCAACATTGATTCCATTATCCTCAGCATACTTTTCTGCCATCTCCTCAAACTGGCTCTGAATCTCCATCTTAGAGTTGAAAATGGTGATGCTTACCTTATCATCTGCCATTGCCGGAACTGCGGTTGCTGCCATTGCTGCTGCGAGTGTAAGTGCTACGGTTGCTTTTCTTTTCATAATTGTTTTCCTCCTATTTTTACGTCCTGTCTCGTTCGTGGACGTTCTCTTTGTTTATGCCCTCATTCTAGCACTACACTTTTGCTATGTCAAGCGGTTATCATATTTTTCTTTTGTATAAAATGCATTTTGTTAGTTTTATATGATTTATGTATCGTTTATTTGTGCACTATGCCAGTAATGTTTTACATCTTTTTCAATAAATATTCAAAGAAACGTAATCATCATGCTGTTTTTTCGAAAAATTCCGAATTTTCTTATAATAACCGTTTGCGATCTTTTCAAACTTGTAATTGTATACTCATATTCAATATATACAAAAAAAGATCATTGCACGTGAGTACACTGCTCACTATGCAACAATCTTCTTAAATTTATTTGTAACTATTTACTTCTATTTCTATCTAGTTCTTTCTATTTATCTTGATTCCATCAGGTCGTTCCTCGCTCCACGAGTGTTACCGGAAATACCGTTCTGGACGGAACTACCTTTCCTGCATCGATCAATGCGATATCTGAAATTGCCTGTTCTGCCATCTGTTCCACTGGCTGATGAATTGTTGTCAAACCTGGTGTCGTAAACTGTGCAATATTCACATCATCAAAGCCTACTATTTTCACATCCTGAGGGACACGAATGTTCAGATCACGGCAAGCCTGAAGCACATATGCACCGATGATATCCGAGCTTGCAAATACACCATCTACATCTGGATTTTCTTCAATCTTTTTTCTCACAAAGCTGTAGTATTCTAGCGTATCAAACTGCTCCTTATCCGTTACCATCACCAAATTTTCCACCTGATACTTTTCACAAGTATCACGAAATCCAACTTCACGAAAATCCGCTGGCATGGCAACATCCTCACCTGCGCTTAAGCCTCCGATATACATCAACTTTCGACAACCCTTTTTAATCAAAAGCTCTGTGGCCAACACACCGCCCTGATAATTGTCACACTCAACACCTGATGTTGCCTGATCAATGGATCGCTCCAGTGTAATTAACGGAAAATCAAGTCCTGCAAATTTCTCCGTGCCAAAGCAGCCACTGCACAATACTACACCTGCCACTCGGGAGCTTTTGCACATCTCAATGCATTCCTCTTCGCGTTCTTCCTTGTTTTTGGAGACAAATAAAGTTGTACGATATCCTCGCTTTGTAGCCTCTCGTTCCAGACGAGCCAGAACTTTTGCAAAATAGGGATGCTCGATCTGTGGCAGAATAATCCCTATTGTATTGTTCTTCTGCTTCGAAAGAGAACGTGCCATTTCATTTGGCTGGTAATTCAGTTCCTTCATTACCTGATACACTTTCTCTCTTGTCTTATCACTTATATATCCCCTATTGTTTAAAACTCTGGAAACAGTTCCCACTGTCAGTCCGGAAGCCTTCGCCACATCTTTCAGCGTTGCCATATTTCTCTCCTTTCCCCGGTTTTCTTCACACTGTCCCGACAAAACATTTCTACCATTATCAGATCACATTAAAGAAAAAGGAAAACCTCACAGACAAGCGTTGACGTAAAACTAACAGCTCTTTCTGTGAAGTCCATCACCCCTGTGAGTATAAAACATTTAAATTTATTTTTCAAGCCCCAATTTGTTTGGGGATAACTTGGGGATAACTTCTTTATGGGGCTGCATAATTTGCATGGGGTGCTGCATAGTTTGCAGGGGGTGCCGCATAGTTTGCAGGGGGTACTGCACGATTTGCAGGTGGTACTGCATAATTTGCAGGGGGTACTGCACATTTTGCAGGGAGATTGCATCCTTTGGGGATAACTTTGGGGATAACTTGGGGATAACTCGATATCCCCATGCATGATTTGCAGGGGGATACTGCATAATTTGCAGGGGATGCTGCACGATTTGCAGGGGGTGCTGCATGATTTGCATGGGGTACTGCACAATTTGCAGGGGGATCGCATCCTTTGGGGATAACTTTGGGGATAACTTGGGGATAACTCGATATCACCTGCATAATTTGCATGGGGGTACTGCATGATTTGCAGGGGGTACTGCACAATTTGCAGGGATGGGCTGCAATTTTTGCAGGAGGTACTGCATAGTTTGCAGGGAAGGGTTGTATTTCTTCTATCAATGTGATATACTCAAACAGATAAAAAATTTACACCGAATTTCTGGAAAGGAGAGGGTATCATGGCTGGGGATACACAGGTTGATCGCAGGGTCTTATATGATAACCGATTAAACTGCTCTGAAAAACTGGTTTTGTTAGCAATTATGGACACAAACGAAATTAGTTATAGTGAGATAGCAGAAAAAATTGGTATTACCAAAAAAACTGCCATTACAGCAGTAAAAGGACTTAAAAGCAAAGGACTATTAGAATATGAAGTTAAAAGCGGAAGATCGGCTAACCAGTATCATGTAATCATTTAACATGAACGAAAAAATACAAGTAAAAAATTGCCGACCATTCACTATGATGCACAATGATTTTTTGGATTATGAGGGTCTTAATTCAAAAGAAAAATTGGTTATGATCATGCTAATGCGATACGATGGCACTACATTTCCATCTATTCCTAAATTGTCTAAAAAAATCGGTTTATCAGAGCGTACGGTTCGATATGCAATTAAATCATTAGAAGAAAAAAATTTTATTTCCAGACAGGCTCGCTATACAGCAGATGGTGGACAGTTGAGTAATGCTTATATTATTACCGATGATCCTTCCATTTGGAAATCCGAAACATCCGATGAGCTTTCTGAAGAAATATCAAAACAAGAGTTGGAAGAAATGGCACAGATGCTGCGGTTGGCTGGTTACTCTGTACAAAGCCCATCCGAACAAAACGCAGTAGCTGAAGTTTCAGACACAACTTCAACAGTTTCTTTAACTGATGATTCAGTGGATGATTTAGCAGAATCTTTACCAGAAGATCATTCTGAATCATCTAAAAAAATAGATGGTTCGATTTTTGATTCCTATTCTGATTCCTATTCTATGGATTATTTATATCAATACTTTAATTATGATTTAATCTGCAGCTTCAAAAACCCATATGGTGGATTAAACTTCCGGGAAAATAAACACGATCGAGAAATCCTAGATACCGTTTTCTCTGTTTTATATGACATGTTAAATGACCCTAGCCCTTACGTCTTTATTGGACAAGAATCTGTTTCTAAAGCGGATGTAAAACATGCCCTTCTTAACTTAACCTTCGATGCTATTATTGGTGTAATTGATACTTATAATAAACAAGATCAGCAAGAAGCCATATCTGATCCCATTAACTGGCTTCGCCAAGCCTTATACAAAGGAAATGAAACTCATATTTTTGACGGTTAATGCTCTGTTAATCGTTGCACAACAAACGATAATAAAAAAGCGTACCCGTCCAATCATTGAACCGATACGCCTCTTTCTGATGCAATTGTTAAATTTTTACGTTTTCTTTATCCAATCAGTCCCTGAATCAAAATAAAGAGAATTAAAATTGGTAGGATAAACTGGAAATATGGCTTTAATTTTTCCGAAATCTTAAGACCGTCTCCAGTATTGGCCTCTGCTCTGTACTTATCAAAGCCCCAGCCCCATTTTGTTACACAGAACAGCAAATAGATTAAAGAACCAATCGGAAGCAACAGATTACTTACAATAAAGTCCTCGCTGTCAAGCACATCGCGTCCGCCAATCAAATGCAGATTGCTCCACACATTGTAACCGAGCACACACGGAAGACTCGCAATCAAAATAACGATGCAGTTGATCAGTGCTGCCTTATTTCTTGACCAGCCAAACATATCGATACCGAAGGACATGATATTTTCAAATACAGCAATAACCGTTGAGAAACTCGCAAATGTCATAAACAAAAAGAATAAACTTCCCCAAATACGGCCGCCTGGCATATTGATGAAAACATTTGGCAATGTGATGAAGATCAGACTTGGTCCTGCATTTACTTCCACGTTGTAGCTAAAGCATGCCGGGAAAATGATCAGTCCAGCCATAATTGCAACAAAGGTATCAAGTACACAGATACGTGCGCCTTCTCCTGCTAACGTATGCTCCTTGTCCATATAGCTTCCGAAAATTTCCATCGCTGCTACACCAAGGCTGAGTGTAAAAAATGCCTGATTCATCGCTGCTGTGATCACATTTTTAAGTCCAACATTTGCTACGGTTTTGGTATTTGGCACCAGATAGAAATTCACACCCTCTGCTGCACCGGAAAGCATCAGACTATGTACCGCTAAAATTACAATCAGCACCAACAAAGCACTCATCATAAACTTACTAATCTTCTCAAGTCCATTCTGTAAACCTCTGCTGCAGACAAAAAATCCGACCACAACGGTCAAGATCATCCAGAATGCCATCTGCTTTGGATCCGCTAACAAATTTGTAAATGCCTGCTCCGTATCTGCAGTCGTCATTCCGGCAGTAAAACCACCTGTCAAAAACTTAAAGAAATACGTTACCATCCAGCCAGATACCGTGGTGTAATACATCATCAGCATATAGCAGCCAAAGATTGCCACCCATCCATGGATATGCCACTTGCTGCCCTTCTTTTCCAGCGCCTTATAGCCAAGCACCGCGCTCTTTCGGCTTGCACGTCCGACAGCTAACTCCATTGTCAACACCGGCAAACCCATTGCCACCAGAAAGATCAGATAAAACAGAACAAAAATGCCACCGCCATTTTGTCCTACGACATACGGAAAACGCCAAACGTTTCCGATTCCAATTGCACAGCCTGCACTTACAAGCAGAAAGCCCAGACGCGATTTAAAAGATTCTCGTTTCACGAACCCTTCCTCCTCTTTTTCATTATCTCTGCTCCCAATTTTGTTAACTTTACATCCAATCGAAAATCAGAAGCAGAAACTTTGATTTATTAGAAGCAGAAACTTTGATTTATTTTATCATGACACTCCACTCAGTGTCAATGACTCAAACTGTCTCCATCTTGATCTTTACCATTCCATTCTCTGCAGTTACAGACGCAAAGCTTCCATTGATCAATGTCATCATTGGCGGCAGATGGCCGATCGCAAGATCCATCAGAATCGGCACCTGATACTCCTTTAACAGATCAAGTACTGCTCTATACTGATCCAGTCCAATCATCTCCTCACCAAAGTGAAGCGGTCTTCCAATTAAAAATCCCTTCACATGCTCAAACCATCCGGCATGAATCATTTCCCAGATTGCCCGGCGAATACCAAAGACATTCAGATCACACGCTTCCAGATACCAGATAATACCATCCTCCTTATAACGCTCATTGAATGTGCTTACCTCATCAAAATTTGTTCCCACCAAATTTGCTAGACAATCCATACAGCCTCCGATCAGACGTCCCTTAAATTCGATTGGCTCATCGGTCTGTCTTGCCTGCACATCATCTTTTTCAGAAGAATGATCCATCACATAACACTTCACTTCACTTTTTTCAGTCAAATTGTATGGTTCCAATGGATGTTCCTCATCACGCAGTCCTTCCTTCTCCCAGAGTGGATAATTTTCCATCGACAGTTTTTTTCCTGTAAGTACGGAAAAACTGTCTTCAATTGACACATCCCACGGCTCCATGCCAAATGTTCCCGCACATGGTCCATAGATGGATGCCACATCGCAGATCGTTGTCAATAAAAAGGTAAAGTTTGTGTTATCTGAGTACCCCATATACCACTTCGGCTTCGCCGACTTGATTGCGTCAAAGTCCACATCATCCAAAATTTCACACATCAGCTCACCGCCTCCGCAGGAAATGATCACATCCGCTTCATCTGACAAATACATCTCATTTAACTCTTCTGCACACTTCTTTGGCGTATTGCTGATTCCGATACCGCTTCCCTCAAAGCAATTTGGTCCAAGCGTTGTCTGGTAGCCCATCTTTTCAAACTTTTCAAGCGCATGCTCAAACGACGTTTTGTATGGCTCAATATTGCAGCCAAACGATGGTGCTACAAAACCGATGGTACCATTTTTCTTTAAAAACTCTGGAAATTTCATCTTTGTTTTCTCCTTTCAGATGCCAAATAATGCTTTTATCATACCACATCTATTCCATCCTTGTAAATCAACCGTATTTTATTTTTGTGAAAAGTCAGTTTTCCTTCATCGCGCAAGCGACACAACTGTACCGACAGCCCACTTCGATCCACGCCAAGATAATCCGCCAATTGCTGTCTATTATACGGAATAACAAATTCGGCAGACTTATTTTTTACAGCCTGCTCCGACAAGTACGACAACAGCTTTTCCCTTGTGGAACGCTTCGCCATATGCGTAATTTTCTCGCTGAGCTTTCGATTTTTCTGCGCCATATCAATCAACAAATTTTGAATTAGCTGTGCGTGAAAGCTGCATCCGTCCGGACAGATCGAAAGGATTCGCCCAACATTTAAAAATAGAACCGTTGTGTCTTCCTTCGCCTCCACACTCACATTTAACACACTCCCTGGCACACAGGCAAACACCTCCGCAAAACACTGACCAGGACCTAACACACTAAGAACATTTCGTCCACCCCAGACATCCTCCTGCACCACAAGCACACTGCCCGACAACACCAATCCCAGCGCCTTTGTCTGTTCGCCCTCTCGTAAAATATATTCCTCTTTTCGGTAGGTTTGCTTTCTCGCCTCCAGACAGCCAAACAGCTTTTCCAGCTCACTCTCCTCAATGCCACGAAACAACCCCGACCGTGCTTTTATAATAGGAAAAAAGTCTTTCATCCAATTTTTCACCTCCGTTTTTTTATTTCATCGAAATCCAAATCGAATTTTCGATCGTCAAAACTTCTTTTTCGTTGAAATTTCAACCGACAATCTTTGATTATTATACTATACTTTGTCCATCACGAAAAGAAAATTTACACGATAAACCTTAGGAGGATTCAAATATGAGCCAGAATACAGCAACTACAAACACAGCAAACAGCATGTTTTGTTTCCAGTGTGAGCAGACCGCAGGATGTACCGGATGTACCAGATCCGGTGTCTGCGGCAAGTCCGCAATGACAGCAGCACTTCAGGATAAACTGACTGGAGCCCTGATCACCCTTGCAAACACCGCCTGTTCAAAGGGAAACAGCGATCACCATCTGACTGCTGCTCTGTCCGATGAAATCAATCATTTAATTTTAGAGGGACTCTTTACTACCATTACCAATGTAAATTTCGATGATGCTTCCATTCAAGGTCTGACCACACGCATTCATGCAGCTACTGCAAAGGCAGCTAATGCCTGCAATCATACAGTGGTTTCTGATTATAATATGAACAATATCTGGAATGCAAACGAGGATATCCGCTCCTTAAAGTCTCTGATTCTGTTTGGCGTTCGCGGTATGGCCGCATACGCATACCATGCAATGACACTCGGCTACACTGATGCCTCCTTAAATCAGTTTTTCTTAACTGCACTCGATTCTCTTTCCAAAGATTGGGGCATGAATGAGCTTCTTCCAATTGTCATGGAGGTGGGTCTCTTTAACCTTACCTGCATGGAACTTCTCGACCGTGCAAACACAGAAACCTTTGGCAATCCAGTACCTACAACCGTCTCTTTGACTGTTGAAAAAGGACCATTCATCGTTGTAACCGGTCACGATCTTGAAGATATCAAGCAGCTTCTTGAGCAGACAAAAGACAAGGGCATCAATATCTACACCCACGGCGAGATGCTTCCGGCTCACGCTTACCCAGCGCTTAAGAAATATCCTCACTTAAAGGGCAATTTCGGTACCGCATGGCAAAATCAGCAGAAGGAATTTGCTTCTCTTCCGGCACCGATTCTGTTTACCACAAACTGCCTGATGCCGCCGAAGGCATCCTATGCAGATCGCGTTTTCACCACTGGCGCCGTTGTTTTCCCGAATACACCATTTATTGCATCCTCCACAGATGGACACAAGGACTTCACTCCTGTCATCGAAAAGGCCCTTGAACTTGGCGGCTTCTCTGAAGATCAACACTTTGCTGGACTCAACGGTGGTTCCAGCGTGATGACTGGCTTTGCCCACAACGCAGTCCTTTCTTCTGCTGGTGAAATTGTCAATGCCGTAAAGTCTGGTGCAATCCGCCATTTCTTCCTCGTTGCCGGATGTGACGGTGCACGCGCAGGCCGCAACTATTATACCGAGTTTGTTAAGCAGACGCCTTCTGACAGCATTGTCCTGACACTGGCTTGCGGCAAATATCGTTTCAATGATCTTGATCTTGGCACAATCGGCGCCTTCCCTCGTCTGATGGATATGGGACAGTGCAACGATGCCTATAGCGCCATCAAGGTGGTCATCGCCCTCGCTGATGCCTTCGGCTGTGGTGTAAATGATCTACCGCTCTCCATGATCCTTTCCTGGTACGAGCAAAAGGCAGTCTGCATTCTTCTCACACTGCTTCACCTTGGTATCAAGAATATTAAGCTTGGACCGACACTGCCAGCCTTCCTTTCTCCGAACGTGTTAAACTACCTTGTTGAACACTTCGCAATCGCACCTGTTACAACACCAGAGGCTGACCTGAAGGAGATTCTTGGCTAACACTTAATCGTGACCTACTCGGTCATTGAATGGCCGAGCATCCAAAGTTTCCTTTGGATACCGATCATTCAATGATCGCCCCTTTGAAAATTAGTCCGCGCTATACAATACGCATAGCACAGGAAGATCCTCGCCAGACAATCCATC
>DAVZID010000028.1:0-40025 GCA_052273485.1 Lachnospiraceae bacterium | reverse complement strand
ACTAATCCTGTGACACATACTGCGGATGTTGATGTAAATAAGCAATCTAAAAATGGGGTAACAGTACCTGTTTTACTGGATATTGGGAGCATCAGCAAAACAGCACCCAACAATATAACAGCGGCAAAGCCGAGAATAATCATTTGCGACGAAGATAAATGAATTCTTTTCGCCATTTCAGCACCTCCTTTGGGTGTTTTCTTGATTTTATTATCGCATATCAAGCATGAAATGGGCATTAGCGTATATTTAATCGCATTAACTTCGCATTAAGATAAAAAAATCCCGCCGGCACCAGCTTTTAGCTCGCACAGGCGGGATACCCATCAATCCAGAGGTTTATATTCTGTCACAGTTTTTAGCGTTGTCGGTATCATTTGCGTATGTATCGAAATCTGGTTACATCAGATAATAAAACAGAAAATTCATATGTGGAGCACATTGGAGTGGGAGCCATTGTACATGTCCCTAGTGGCCATGCACCGTCACATTTCCAATACCAGAATCATTTGGTTTGGCGAGAACTCCGCGGTCTGCGCCCGGCGGATGTCCTAGTATGCGCACATAAGAACGATAGAAAGAAGAATAATCCGAGAAGCCGCTGTCTGCAGCGGCTTCTTTTGCGTGGTGACCATTAAAAAGAAGCATCTGTGCATAGGCAATTCGTTTTCGCAAAAGGTAGTCGATTACCGTTGTTCCAGTTGCCTTTTTAAACACTTTATTGAGATGATGCTTGCTGATAAAGAAATGTTCAGAGATTTCATCAAGCGTGATTGGCTCCTGTAGATGCTGGTTCAAATAAAATAAAATTGAGGCAAGCTGTGTCTGTCTGTTGCCCTCATGCTTTGAAAAGGCATTGCACGAATCACTCATATCTGCAATCTGCATCAGCAGTGCCTCCACGCAGATCGGAAGCATCTGTTCCTGAAAGGAAGGTGATTTTTTTGCACAGGACTCAAGGCTTTCAAGATAAGACAGCAGATGAAAGCGCTCAATATGTTCAAAATAAATGGGCTGACCAAAGGAATCGCCAGCTTGAGGGAAAGCGCGCAGCAAAAAGTCACGCCGCTCTGGTAACAGCAGATCTGGGTGAAAATGAAGTGAATAGCGTCGGTAAGGAGCAGTGCTGTTGACACGTACGCCGTGGAATGCGTGCGGAGAGAGCAGCAAAACACTTCCCGGTGTCGGCTGGTAGTTGACACCCTCCACCAGATAGTCGGCATCGCCTGAGAGAAAATAGAAAACCTCGTAGAAATTGTGGCAGTGGAGTGCGTAATCCTCCATCACATAAGTGCTTTCTGAGTAACCAAATGAGACCAGATCTGTGTTAATATGAGCCGTTGAATCCATATGATCAGAACCCTTCTTTCCTTTACTGTCTTTTTTTGTGTTCCACAAACAGAAACAGTATGACGAAAACGATTGCAGTTTCCTTCTGTCAAACAAGATATCACAGAATCGCTATATATGCAATGTTTTGACTCCTTTCTGCAATGGATTTTTTTATGAAAAAGAAGTATAGTAACAACAGAAACACGAAGAAATATAACAGAAATATAGTGAAAAATGTAGGCGAACTGCATGGAAACATTGAAAAAATAAGAAAAAAACGACAATAAATAGAAGCAAAAAGGAGATTTCTTATGAAAACAGGTGCACAGCTCTATACGATTCGTTCGTATACTCAGAACGCAGCAGACTTTGCGTGTTCAATGAAAAAAATTGCAGAAATGGGCTACAAGACTGTCCAGATTTCCGCAGTTGGAAGAGAACTAAAGCCAGAACAGATCCGAGAGATCTGTGATGCAAATGGTCTTGAGATTGCGCTGACTCACAGTGATGTAAATCGTATCCTTTACGACACCGATGCGCTGATCAAGGAGCATGATATTATGGGATGCCGCTATATTGGACTTGGCTGCATGCCAGACAAGTATCGCACAAAGGAATGGTTAAGCCATTTTATGACCGATTTTAAGGAGCCAGCAAAGAAAATTGCGGCAGCAGGAAAGCTTTTAATGTATCACAATCACAATCTTGAGTTTGAGGCATTTGAGGCTGAGAATCTGCCGAACGCAACTCCAAAGAAGCGTATTATCGAGTATTTAATGGAAGGGTTTGCACCAGATGAGATGGGCATCACACTTGATACCTACTGGGTAGCAGCTGCTGGCGCAGACGTATGCGAGTGGATTCGTCTGTTAAAGGATCGTATTCCGTGCGTTCATTTAAAAGATATGCAGATTAAGGGTTGGAACCAGATTATGGCACCAGTTATGGAGGGTAATTTAAACTTCCCGGCAATCTTTAAGGAACTTGAGAACAGCTGCTGTGAATATATGTTGGTAGAGCAGGATGTATGCACACAGGGCAGCCCATTTGATTGTTTGAAGACAAGTTATGATAATCTGGCGAAGGTAGGTTATCGTTAAGCTTTTATGATTTCTCGACAGACTGTTTGCATGTCAAGCCTGACTGATTTGCTTTACGGCATTGCCGTTGCAAGGGGCTGTTCTTGAAGTCGTTTGTGAATGATAAGAAGGGAGAAAAGATAGATGGAACAGGTAAGACTTGGAATCATCGGTGTTGGTAACATGGGAAGTGGCCACACCGCCAATATCATGGCAGGAAAAGTGCCGGAAATCCGTATCACAGCCGCCGCCGATCTGCGTGAGAGCAGGCGAGCGTGGGCAAAGGAAAATATGCCAGAGGGCACTGCAATTTTTGAGGACGGCGACAGCTTAATTAAATCAGGTACCTGCGATGCCGTATTGATCGCGGTACCGCATTATGATCATCCGCGTCTGACAATTCTTGCACTGGAAAATGGTCTCCATGTTATGTGTGAAAAGCCGGCAGGTGTTTACACCAAGCAGGTAAGAGAGATGAATGAGGCAGCAGAGCGAAGTGACCGCGTATTCGGTATGATGTTCAATCAGAGAACAAACTGCATTTATAGAAAGATGCATGATATGGTACAGAGCGGCGATTATGGAAAATTAAAGCGTGTGAACTGGATTATTACAGACTGGTATCGCACACAGGCTTACTACAATTCTGGCGGTTGGAGAGCAACCTGGGACGGCGAAGGCGGCGGTGTTTTGCTGAATCAGTGCCCGCACAATTTGGATCTGCTACAGTGGATTTGCGGTATGCCGTCAAAGGTTCGCGCATTCTGCCACAATGGAAAATGGCATGATATTGAGGTTGAGGATGATGTGACCGCCTATCTGGAGTTTCCAAATGGCGCGACGGGCGTATTTGTCACCACCACAGCCGATGCACCGGGAACCAATCGTCTTGAGGTTACACTCGAGAAAGGAAAGCTCGTTGCAGAAAATGATGAGCTGAAGTTCTATGAGCTTGAGATTAGCGAGAGAGCGTATTGCTATCAGGCAACGGAAGGCTTTGCAAAGCCACCGTGCCACGAGACAAAGTTAGAGCTGGATGGAAAGAATCCGCAGCACATCGGTGTTTTGAATGCATTTGCAGCAGCAATTCTTCGTGGAGAGCCGTTAGTTGCAGATGGCGTTGAGGGTATTCATGGACTGGAACTGTCCAATGCAATGCATTTGTCCTCCTGGCTTGGAGAGACCGTTACCCTGCCGATTGACGAAGATCTTTTCTTGGAAAAATTAAATGAGCATCGTGCAGCTTCTAAGAAGAAGGAAAATGTACAGGACATTACCTTTGATACAACAGGAAGCTATGGAAGCAAAACAAAAGAATAAAATAAAAGGAAAAGAGCAAGACGAAATAAATAGGAATCAATAAGAATAAGTCAAAGTCGGAGGAGTGCTTATGAAACGTGCAGTGATTGTTGGCTGCGGCAATATCGCCGCGGTCCACGCTGCCGTACTGACTGCCCAGAAAGATACAGAGCTTGTCGGTGTGGCAGATATTCATTTTGAAAAAGCACAAAATTATGCGGAAAAATTTCACACAAAGCCGTATGCATCACTTGAAGAGATGATCGAGGCCGAGCACCCGGATGTGCTTCACATTTGTACGCCACATTATCTTCATGTGCCGATGGCGCAGTATGCACTTGAGCGTGGCATTAACGTGTTTATGGAAAAGCCACCGGCAATCACCTTTGCGCAGCTCGATCAGCTAAAGGCAGCAGTCGGCGCATCCAAGGCGAAGCTTGGTCTGTGCTATCAGAATCGTTATAATCCAAGTTATCGTGCCGCAAAAAAATTTATTGAGTCTGGTGAGGCTGGAAAGGTACTAGGTGCGAGAGGACTTGTCACCTGGAATCGTCCGGCATCGTATTATACGCAGAGTGAGTGGAGAGGACGACTTAATACCGAGGGCGGTGGTGTGTTAATCAATCAGGCCGTTCATACGCTTGATTTGCTTTCGGATTTGCTAGGCAAGCCAGATTGGATTGATGCCTCGTTGTCGAATCATCATTTAAAGGGTGTTATTGAGGTAGAGGATACGTTAGAAGCGTATATTCGTTTTGGGGAAAAGGTAGCGTGCTTCTATGCGACAAACGCCTATTGTGCAGATGTTCCGCCGCTTATCGAAATTTCCTGTGAGAAAGCAACGATTCGTATCGAAGATTTGGATGTTTCCTATCGCTATCCAGACGGAACCATCGTAAAGCCAGATGTAGAGCGCCCAGTTCCAATCGGAAAGAGCTACTGGGGAAGCGGCCATACGGCATGTATCGGCGATTTTTATCAGGCACTTGAAAATGATACCGATTTTGTGTTGGAACTTCTAGTGTTGGAAAACAGTATTCGCCTGATGCTCGGAGCCTATGAGTCTGCAAGAGAGCATCATATTGTGGAGTTTTTGTGAATGTGGTTCTGAATAGTTAAGTCTTATGAATGAGAAGGAGAAGACATGAAAAAAACAATACTTTCAGGCTGTCCAATCAGCTGCTTTGCCGATGAGATTAGTGTATCGTTAGAGCGTCAGATTCAGGTATTGAATGAGCTTGGAATCAAGTTTGTAGAGTTTCGAAGTGCAGACGGCACCGGAGTAGCTGATTTTACCGATGAGCAGGCAAAAGAGGCAAAGAAGCGCCTTGATGCAGCAGGTATCCGTGTATCTGCAGTTGGGTCCCCAATCGGAAAGATCGGTGTAAATGACGAGTTTGCACCTCACATGGAGAAGCTTCAACGCATTGAGCGCATTGCGGATATCTTTGAGACCCAATATATCCGTATGTTCAGCTTTTATCTGCCAGAACATGCCGATCCAAAGGATTCCCGCGATGAGGTAATGCGCCGTATGGACCGCATGGTGCAGGAGGCAAAGACAAATCATCTTGTTTTGCTGCATGAAAACGAGAAAGGTATTTACGGTGATAATGCAGTGCGTTGCCTAGATCTGATGAAGGAATTTTACGGTGATCACTTTAAGGCAACCTTTGATTTTGCTAACTTTATTCAGTGTGGACAAAATACACTCGAAGCGTATGCGATGTTAAAACCGTATATCGAGTATGTGCATGTAAAGGATGCACGTCTGGCAGATGGCGAAGTCGTTCCGGGAGGAACAGGAGATGGTCATTTGCTGGAGATTTTTGAGAAGCTTGATCAGACTGGCTTCAAGGGATATTTAAGTCTGGAGCCACATCTGGCAAATTTTGCAGGTCTTGGTAATCTAGAAAAGGATGCCGCAGTTCGCGCAGAAAACGATACCGAGAAGGCATTTTGCATCGCATATCGTGCACTCGAAGGACTTCTTGGGAAAAATTAAATTTGCAAAAAAAACGTAACGATTCAAAATCCCATTCACAAAATTGCCTCTGCAAGGTTTCCTTTTGCGAATGGGGTTGTTTTACAGACATTATTTTTCTGCACCACAGGCAAGCGCCGTCTTGCTCTGCTCGCGTTCGGTTATAACGCTCTCATAGAAGCGGTAGCCACCAGAAAAATTATAGCAGTCAAAGCCGTATCCACTTAAAATGCGGGTCGCGATGTAGCTTCGAAGGCCACTTTGGCACATTACATAGACAGGCTTAGCAGAGTCAAGCTCACTTATATGGTCGCGAAGCTCATCAACAGGAATATTGACAAAGCCCTCTGCGTGACCGTGGCTGTATTCGTCTTTCGTTCTTGTGTCAAGCAAAGTAACACTGCCATCTCGTGGAAGAGTTGCTACCTCATCCACAAAGAACTGTTTTAAGACACCATGCTTGATGTTATCGATCATAAATCCAGCCATGTTAACAGGATCCTTTGCGGAGGAGTACGGCGGTGCATAAGAAAGATCAAGATCCATCAACTCGTCGGCTCTCATGCCAGCGCAGATCGCGGTGGCAAGCACGTCGATTCGCTTGTCCACACCTTCAAAGCCTACGATTTGTGCGCCAAGTAGACGATACGTTTCCTTTTCAAATAAGACCTTCATGGTCATCACATGACTGCCTGGATAGTAGCCGGCATGATTTGACGGAGAGAGAATCACTTTGTCAAATGAAATGCCGGCATTTTTGGCAGCTGTTTCATTTAATCCGGTCACGGCCGCGGTCATATCAAACAGCTTGATTACGCTGCTGCCAAGGGAGCCGCGAAAGGTACGATCACCACCACAAATATTGTCGGCAGCAATGCGTCCCTGCTTGTTGGCAGGACCAGCAAGCGGAAGAAGAATTGTTTTTCCAGAGACAAGATGCTTGACCGATACGGCATCGCCCACCGCGTAGATATCTGGAACCGAAGTTTCCATGTGATCGTTAATAACAATCGAATCGCGAAGGCCAAGTACAAGGCCAGCTTTCTTTGCAAGTGTGGTTTCTGGTTTCACGCCGATTGCAAATATGGCAAAATCTGCAGTTATGGTGCTTTTGTCGGAGAGAACGGTGGTAACACCGCCAGTAGTTGTTACGTTTTCTACGCTCTGACCGAAAAGTAGATGGACACCTGCCTTTCGCATCCGTGCATGGAGAAACGAAGCCATATCTGCATCAAACGGATTCATTAGGTGATTTGGCTTTTGTACGATCGTGACATCGATTCCCTGATGGCTCAAATTTTCAGCGAGCTCCAGTCCAATGAAGCCGCCACCCGCAAGAATGACCGATTTTGGATGCGTTTCTTCTATATAAGTATGGATACGAAGCGTATCTTCCACGGTGCGAAGCACAAAAAGATTTGAGGCAGCTTCCAATTCCGTATGTGACGCATCACCATTTTTTCCATTGATAGCGGGCAAGATCGGAGTTGCACCCGGCGCAAGAAGAAGCTTATCATAAAAGTCTTCAAATACTTCACCGGTGTTTAAATTTTTTACCGTGACGCTTTTCGTTTCCGGATGGATGGCAAGCACCTCATGGCGCACCTTCATATCCACGCGAAAGCGAGAGTAGAAGATTTGCGGTGTCTGAAGTGTCAGTTCATTCTGATCGGTGATCACGCCTCCAATATAATAAGGAAGACCGCAATTTGCGTAGGAGATGTAACCAGTTCGCTCGTATACGGTGATACTTGCATGTTCATCGAGACGGCGGATTCTGGCAGCGGCAGTTGCGCCTCCGGCAACACCGCCGATAATAATGATTCGGTTCTGTTTCATATAAAAGAAAGTCCTTTCTGTATATTGTTTTACCCCCAAAACCTTTCCAAAAACAAAGAAAGATAGAGACATTTCAGGGGCAATGATGTATAATCGCAGTAGGCAAACGTGTGGTGATTTCACAAAATAGCGTCTGAATAATGAAATCTGTAAACAGGAAAAACAGACACCGTCAGTATAGCGTAAAAAGAGTGATTTGACAATCCACACGGTCGGCCGCGTGTAAAAAATAATTCCAATAATTTTCTTAAAAAACAAAGGCGTGAAAAGGAGAAAAGGAAAAATGAAGAAAGCAAAGGTAATCATCGACCGAGAATTTATCCTGTCCGATGTGGACAATCGCATTTTTGGCTCTTTTATTGAGCATCTGGGACGTGCCGTGTACGAGGGCATTTATCAGCCAGAAAGCCCATTTGCCGATGAGCAGGGACTCAGAAAGGATGTCATTGAGCTGATCAAGGAGTTAAATGTGCCGGTTGTTCGTTATCCGGGTGGAAACTTTGTTTCCGGTTATAACTGGGAGGATGGTGTCGGCGATAAGAGCAAGCGCCCGGCAAAGGCCGATCTGGCATGGGAGACCATCGAGACAAATCAGTTTGGTTTGAACGAATTTATGGACTGGACAAAGAAAGCCAATACGACGCCGATGATGGCAGTCAACCTTGGTACAAGAGGCACGGATGATGCGAGAAATATCGTGGAATATTGTAACCTTCCGGGTGGAACCTATTACAGTGATTTAAGAAAGCAGCACGGCTATGAGGCACCGCACAACATTCATCTGTGGTGCTTAGGAAACGAGATGGACGGACCGTGGCAGATGGGCCATAAGACTGCTCAGGAATATGGCCGCGCAGCAGCAGAGGCAGGTCGCATCATGAAGATGGTGGACCCAACGATTGAGCTTGTTGCGTGCGGAAGTGCATCCTATGGCATGGAGACCTTTGGCTACTGGGAGGACACTGTTTTAAGCGAGTGCTATGAGCAGGCTGATTATCTGTCCCTTCATCAGTACTATGGAAATCAGGACAACAACACACCAGAATTTTTGGCAAACAGTGTGGCAATGGATCAGTTTATTGATTCCGTTATCTCAATCTGTGACGGTGTTCGTGCCAGAAAGAAGGCAAAGAAGCGTATTAACCTTTCCTTTGACGAGTGGAACGTATGGTATCACTCCAATGAGCATGATGAAAAGTTAGAGCGTTGGGGTACTGCACAGCATCGCCTTGAGGATGTTTATAACTTTGAGGATGCACTGTTAGTTGCCAGCATGATGATCACACTGCTTCGCCATGCAGACCGTGTAAAGGTGGCGTGCCTTGCACAGCTTGTCAACGTAATCGCACCGATTATGACCTCTGATACTGGTGCTTGGAAGCAGACTATTTATTATCCGTTTGCGTTAATCAGCAACTATGGACGCGGACAGGTATTACATACACTTGTAAAGTCTCCGGTCTACGAGTGCACGCACGGCGATGCTCCGTATCTGGACAGCGTTATCACAATGAACGAGGAAAATGAAACCGTAACCGTATTTGCCGTAAATAAGAGTCTGGATGAGTCGATGGAACTGACTTGCGATTTCAGACAGTTCGAGGGCTATGAAATTAAGAAGCATATGGTACTGCATCATGACGATGTGAAGGCAGTCAATACCGAGCAGAATCCAAATGAGGTTGCACTGACTGAGAACGGTGTGAGCAGCATCGAAAATGGTGTACTGACCGCTGTATTACCGGACAAGAGCTTCCATATGATTCTTCTTGGGAAAAAACAGGCATAATGAAAAATAGAAAATCTTTAATTTTGAAAGGGGAAAATGCAATGAATCTTTATGTGGATGTTCGCGCAGGGCGCGATGGAAATGGAAGCAAGGAGATGCCATTTCGCCGGATCAATGAGGCTGCAAAGATCGCAAAACCGGGCGATACTGTGCTTGTAGCGCCGGGTGTGTATCGTGAGTATGTGGATCCTATTTTTGCGGGAGAGGAAGAGGCGCGCATTACCTATAAGAGTACAGAGCCACTTGGCGCTGTGATTACAGGAGCAGAGCGTGTTACGAGCTGGACACATTATCAGGACAATGTTTGGGTATGCCGCGTGCCAAACAGCACTTTTGGCAATTACAATCCGTATACGACCTTTGTATATGGTGACTGGTATTTTGCGAAAGCAGACAAGCATACGGGATGCGTTTATTTAAATAATAGAGCACTGTATGAGACCGCAACTCTTGAGGATTGCATCAAGGGTGAAGTGTATGAGTGCAGCTGGGTACCAAAGGAGTCTGTTTATAAGTGGTACACCGAGCAGGATAAAGAAAAAGATGAGACGATTCTCTACGCCAATTTCCAGGGAGCAGACCCGAATCAGGAAAATGTCGAGATTAATGTCAGACGTGAGTGCTTTATGCCATCAAAGACGGGTGTTGGCTATATTACCGTCAGCGGCTTTACGGTTACAAAAGCAGCGACTACATGGGCACCACCAGCTGCTTATCAGGATGGCATGATTGGCCCGCACTGGAGCAAGGGCTGGATTATTGAGGACTGCGAGATCTCAAATAGCAAGTGCGCTGGAATTTCACTCGGTAAATATTTAGATCCGGACAATGATCATTACTTTACCTATAAG
Organism: Lachnospiraceae bacterium; assembly: GCA_052273485.1. Lineage (GTDB taxonomy): Bacteria > Bacillota > Clostridia > Lachnospirales > Lachnospiraceae > Anthropogastromicrobium. Next base: position 29,852 of record DAVZID010000028.1, on the reverse strand, counting down.
TATGTAAAGAGTCCGACCCAGATGGAGCGCGATGCCGTATGCCGTGGCCAGTACCATGGCTGGCTCAAGGAGAACATCGGAAGCCATATCGTGCGCCGAAACAACATTCATCACTGCGAACAGGGCGGTATCATTGGCCGTATGGGCGGTGTTTTCAGTATCATTGAAGACAACCATATTCATCATATCAACAACATGATGGAGTTAGGCGGAGCCGAGATTGCTGGAATCAAGATGCATGCGGCAATTGACGTTATAATGCGCCGCAACCACATTCACCATTGCACGATGGGAATCTGGTGTGACTGGGAAGCACAGGGAACAAGACTGAGTCAGAACCTGCTGCACGACAACCAGCGCCCGCCGTTTGCGTCGGTCTTGAAGGGCGGCATGATGTCACAGGATATCTTTGTCGAGGTTGGACACGGCCCGACATTGATTGACAATAACATTTTACTTTCCGAGGCAAGCCTTCGTTTTGCAACAGAGGGTGTAGCGCTCGTTCACAATTTGATCTGTGGCGCACTGACCTGTGTTGGAGGCGGAACTGGACCGCGCTACACACCGTACCATATTCCGCATCGCACCGAGGTGATGGGCTTTATGACGGTCCTTCACGGTGATGATCGCTTCTATAATAATATCTTTGTGCAGAAATGGCCATCAGATGATATTATAACGATGCACGATTCCGATGATGGTTTTGATACCGAGAACCGCGCTGCAGGAACGTGGATGTTTGATGAGTATCCGACCTATGACGAGTGGATTTCTCAGTTTGATTTCACAAAGCCTGCTGATATGATGAAGCTTTCTGGTGCACATGATGGTCATCTTCCAGTATGGATCGAGGGGAATGCATACCTTGGTGGCGCAAAGCCGTGCAAGAAGGAAGTAAATGGACTGACTGCAGCACCAAAGCGTGAGGATGTTCGCGTGGAGCTTGTCAAGAAGGAAGATGGATACCATCTTGACACCAATGTGTATGAGTTGATTGCGGGCTTTAAGAATCGCATGATCGACTCGGATGTGCTTGGAAAGGCATTTGAGCCGGAGGAGCGTTTCGAGAATCCGGATGGAACTGCAATTCGCTTCGATCGTGATTACTTTGGCGAGCATCGCGGGGTAGATGTCATCCCAGGACCATTTGCGGGGGCCGAAGAAGCGGCGAAAGTGCTTTATTGATTGACAACCCGGTAGATGGTGCAACCCGGTAGATAGCGCAACCCGGTAGATAGTGCAACTCGGGAGATAGTGGAGGCCGGTAGGCTTTGAGTGCGATCCCGGGAGTTTTGCGGAGGGAGGAAGTGTGCAACCCGCAAGTTTTACGAGGGGCACTTCGATGAGTGACTTTGTCGACGGGCCCAATTCCGCGGGCGCCTGTTACATTTTTTATTATCATACTGTATTTTGAAAGCCCCGCTACAACGTCCCGTCTCGTAAAGCACATCATCTCAGCGCCGTTTATGTAACGAAGGTGCAAACTGAACGGTTTTGACTCATTAAAAGGAATCTATAAACGGTAGTAAATCAAGCAAATAAATTTAACAGGAGTCTGCCCTTTGCGGCAGGCTCTTTTCATGCTATAATATAAACAACTGACTATACAAAAGGAGACGTTGTATGACACAAACAAATTTAAAAAAGAATGGTAAAAGCAATAAGACAACACTAAGCAAGGTATTAGGAAAGTCTGGGAACAAAAAGCCGTCAAAAGCACCAGCATCCAAACCAGTCAAAAAGCCAACGGCACCAAAGATGCCGGGAGAATGGCTGTACTTAAACAAAGAAGAGCTGTCTCTTCGCAAAATCTATGAACTGTTTGAGGAAAAGCAGACTGCTGAATATTGGGAGGCTGCTGGCGTATTGGAAATTTCATTACCAGAGAGTGGCACACTGGATATGGAAGATTTAGAGGGCACGCTTGGCGATGAAGAAGGTGATGCATATCTGAAGGAAAATGAGATTCATACAGTAGCTGCTGTTACGATTCGCCCGGAGGATTATGAGAAAGCAAAAGAGGTGATGCTGTATATAATCGAGAAGCTTGGCGGGTACTTCTGTGGCGATAGAGCGGATTTTACGCCTGTTGTGGCAGCAAAGAAGAATTGATTCGTATTAATTCGTTTGCGTAATCTTAAGGAGAAAAGATAAGACTTGTGGGAAAATATCTGTCCTATTGCAATGGGGCAGATATTTTTTAAAAACTGGGTTGACAAGTGTATACCACTATGCTATTATGGGGTTGACACAAGTAAACCAGAATAAACTACAGAAGGGAGTAGAAAATGGCAAAGCAGATTATTTTATCCGATGGTGAGTGGAAGCTGATGAAGCTTTTGTGGGAAAAGGCCCCGATGACACTCGGAGATATGGTGGAGGCGATGCAGGATGATACTGCGTGGAGTAAAGGAACGATTTTTACAATGCTTCGCCGAATGAACACGAAGGGTGTTATTCGTATGGATGATAGCGGAAGGTATCAGCAGTATTATCCAGTATTACAGAAAGAAGAAGCAGAGCAGGCTGAGACGCGCAGCTTTTTGGAACGTGTATATGATGGCAGCGTGGGAATGATGTTGTCAGCAATGGCACATGATCGGAAGTTATCGAAATCCGAGATTGATGAGCTGTATAAGATCATTCAGGAGGCTAGAGAGGAGGGAAAATGACAGACTGGATCATTGGCTCCTGTGTTCTGATTGTGGCGGTCTTTGCAATCCGCAAAGTATTTGGAACGAGAATTAGTAGTCGGTTTCGATATGCACTCTGGGCAGTTGTGATGGTTCGTTTGATTTGTCCGGCGGCATTTTGGAATAATCAGCAGTTGACGCAGAATATTACAAAGGTATCCGAGCAGCTATTTCAAAGTGTAACCCAGCAAAGAAATGAGTTAGATAAGGCAGATTCAAATGCAGAATTCGGAATGGAAAATGGACAGGATACAGGCAATACAAACAGAGCTGGTATAGAAGATACGAATAATGCAGATCGTACCCCAAATAACGATACCGATAACGTGAAGAATCAAAGTATCAATATCGGACAGCAAAATGGACAGGTAATCAGTCAGGCAGAAAATATCGACAAGAACGGTTTTTATCAGACGGGGAAGGAGGCATTACCACAACTCGAAGAATACACACAATCAAAAAATAGCAATTCTAATGTATTTCACCGTATAATAGCGCAACTAATAAGTACGGTTCCAGCCATCTGGCTTTGCGGCAGTATTGTCGTAGGACTTTGGTTTATCGGAATCAATCTTCGCTTCCGTCACATGTTAATGCGAAGCAGAAGACAAATAGATAACAGCGAAAAGCCACCGATTTATCAGGTAAAGGGATTATCCTCTCCGTGTTTGTTTGGGGTGATTCATCCGGCGATTTATCTGAAAGAGGAGACAAACTTGCAGGATGATCAGCTTTTGATGATTCTTCAGCATGAGAGGTGCCATTACCAGCACAAAGATCATATCTGGTCTGTGATGAGAAGTCTTTGTATGATTATTTGGTGGTGGAATCCATTAGTGTGGGCAGCGGCAGTAGCATCTAAAAGAGACTGCGAAATGGCATGTGATGAAGGTACATTGGAAACAATTGGATGGGAAAACAAGTTTTTGTATGCAAAAACACTGGTTGATGCTGTGTCAGACCGTAAAAGCTTTGGAATGACGGTGGCATCCACAATGATATCAGGAAAATCAGATACGGAAAGGAGACTGCGTATGATGCTAAACAGAAAGAAAACAAAGATGGTAAGCGTGCTACTTGCGGCAGGACTTATGTTAAATGCGGCTGCATTATGTTTCGGAGGAGAAAGTACAGTACAAAGCCAGAGTGAAATGCAGACCGAACAGGCTGCACTGCCAGTACTTTCCGCAGCTGATGTGTACGAGCAGATACCGACAACGGATGGTGTGGAAGAATTTTGTGAAACCTACGGATTATTGGATAAAGAATATGTTGCGCAGATTACGCCGGAATGGATGAAGGATAGTGGTATTGCACTATTTCGTGATGCGTTGAATGAACGAGTATACATAACCTGGCAGGATCAGCTGATAGCAGTTCCACAGCTGGCTCAGGGAAAACTTACAACCGTATCGGATGTAAAAGTATTAAGTGTGGCTGCGGCAGATCTGGATGAAGATGGCGTTTATGAAGTCTATTTCACCGCAAGAGTGTATATCGGAGGAAGTAGTACACATACAAACATGATTGGCATGGCAAAACTGACAGATGGGTCATTTGGTTGGGATTTTGGTATAGATGAGCAGATGAACAATAAATCAAATGTGCTGATGTTGACACAAAATGAAAACGGCGAGCTTGTTTGGAGCGAAGCACAATACAAAAAGACAAATGATAGCAGTCTTCATGATTCAACCGATAAAGGGCCAGGTACATTTTCATTGACACAAACAGATGAGGCAAATGAGCAGTTGATTACATTGACAGAAGGATATCTGACAGGACATACTGCAACAGAGACAGCTTTGGAATATTTGCAGAATCCGGTACTGGGCCAATCAAACGATCTTGACAATTTGAGTTGGCTGATTCCACAGGGCAGACTTCGTTGGGGAATGACGTTAGATGAATTGAAGGTATGGTATGGAGACGCACTTGAAATCGTTTCAGAAGAAGATACTATAACTACTGTACAGATTTCCAATGCATATATTTGGGGCTGTAATGCAGCGATTACTGCGACAGTGGATGCGAAAGCGGGTGTGACCAAACTTCAGTATGAGTTTGCAAAGGAAGATAAAGATGTTGTTGTTGCCAATGCAAATAAAGGATTGCTGACAAATCAAACTGTCGGTACAGCAGAGGGTATGACTGTGATTTATAATTGTGTAGGTATATCACCAGCAAATTTAGAGCTTGATTCTCAGAAGCGTTTCCGTGAAATCTGCGAAGAACGCGGTACTTGGTCTGATACCGAAGAAATGCGTTATGATGCCAAAGTAACAGGACAGCTGGCGATAACAGAGAATGCCTGCGAATTGTCATTTGAGGCAGAACCAGAAATGGCAATTTTATATCGAGAGCTTTTAACTGCGGCAAGCAGCGAAATGAGTGGAATAAGAACTCAGTGGCAGCAACTGGACAAAGAAAATTTGACATTTTCGTGGACTCCAAGCCTTGAAACAACCAATGATTCAAAATGGGTTATGCTTGAAGGAGATAACGCAAATCAGCTTTCTACAATGGCACAGACACTTCTTGGAGTGGCACAGCCGTATCCATTTGGTGGATTTTCGGAAAAGCTTATAAGTAGTGCAGCATATGCATTGGATGCTCTTAAACAAAGTGAGGACGATGTAATTTGCAGAATTACAGATAGTGATGGAAATGGGGATGCTGTATTTCTTATAAACGAGAATGGAAGTGGATATTGTTTTGTAGCAGTATCCGATGATATCATTGCACAGGTTGGATTATTCTCATTTACACCAAGCAGCATTGGAAAAGAGTTGTATCAGAAGGTGTGGGAGGAAATTAATAAGTACGATACGATCGTTGCACAATGATTGTGATTTAAAACGGTGATGAAGAGGGCACTTTTATTCTGAGATAATCGTCAGCGATGAATTCAACGTTACGTAAATGGGGGTGAGGCGAATGTGATTTACGAGGTGATCCCGTGTGGGAGCGGGCTTACGCAGTAACTGAGATAAAAAGGAGTGTAGAAGGCGCCGCGGGAACAAGGGGCGCCGACAAAGTCACTTCGCCGAGTCACCCTTGCGTGAACCTACCGGGTTACACATCTACCGGGTTACACAACAAAGTTCACGGGCCGCCCATTCGCAAAACCGCACGTTCCGTGCGTCGTTGCTTCGCAACTTTGTTTTGTTCATGAACGGGCGTCCACTTCGTCCTGCTGATCTGGCAAATCTTCATGCAAGCATGAGATTTATCCAGACCTAGCAGGACGCGTGAACTGTTCACAAATTCTTCACAAAAAAACTCTTGCATTTTTGCGTTAGTGGTGTTATATTACATACCGAACAAAGGAAATGACCAGACAGGTCAGTTTCTTAACAAAACCTCTTGTCGAAGGCTGCTAAGGAATCAGATTTTTGGAGGAAAAGATAAAATGAATACTTTAAAAGCTGAAAAACGAAGCATGGACATCAAAGCAAAGAAGCTCAGAAGAGAGGGATACGTTGTAGGCAACGTGTTCGGAAAGAAAATTGAAGGTTCCATTCCGGTAAAGTTCCCGGCGCTGGAGTTAGAGAAATTCTTAAAGAAGGCTCATAAAGGAAGCCAGATCATGTTGGATGTTGAGGGAACTCAGTACGATGCACTGATCAAGGACGTTGCATACAATCCGGTTGCAGGAAGAATCGATGAGATTGATTTCCAGGCACTGGTAAGCACAGAAAAAGTTCATTCTGTTGCAGAGGTTATCTTTGAGAACCACGATAAGATTGCAGAGGGCGTACTTCAGGAAGCTCTGGAGGAAATCGCATACAAGGCACTGCCGGCAGATCTGGTTGATGAAGTCAGAGTTGATGTTGGTGGTATGAAGATTGGTGATGTAATTCGTGTAAAGGATCTGCCGATTTTTGCAGATAAGAAGATCACAATTACAACTGATCCAGAAGCTGTTGTTGCATCCTTAAATGTAGCTCATAACGCAGCAGTACCGGAGACTGAGACAGCAGAAGAAACTGCTGAGGAGCCGGAGAAGAAGGACGAATAATTCAAAGAAAAAACGAAATTGGCAATCGAATGATCCAATAAAAAAAGGAACGGTCACGAAAATGACCGTTCCTTTTTGGTGTGCAAAAGAAAAATATGAAAGTTGATCATTAAGCAGTTTTTGTCTCAACTAGTGCCGGACGCTGAACCGTAAATCCCGATAAGATCTGACGAATAACCGTGTGAAGATAAGGAAGATACTCCTCCATCGAAACTGGCTGTCCATACAAAATGCAGCTGTAGCAGGTCGAACCTACTAACTCAATGATTGTAAAAAGCATCAGTTCCGGCTCCTGACAGACATAGTTTCTTGACTTCATCTGTTCAAAGATGTATTCGTAAAACTGCTGGGACTCATCTGGCAATGTGTTCTCAAAGGCAGTCTTAAAAATTCCCCATGACAGATTTTTTGAAATAAAGGTTAAAAGACCGTGATCCTCATTTAGGCGGCCAATGATATAGTCAGCAACGGCTAAAATTTGATCCTCAAAGCTAGTAAACGTCTGATTGATCAATGCCTGATGCGCATCTGCAAACAGCTGTCCAGCCTTGTGGGCAATCAGTTTATCTCTCAAATCATATTTATCCTTAAAATATAAGTAGAAAGTTCCTTTTGCAAGACCAGCATCCGAGACAATATCGGAGATCGTCGTCTTGGCAAAGCCCTTATCGAGGAACAGGTCAAAGGCCGTCTGCAGCAAAGCGTTTTTCTTTTGCTTCTTATTAATATCCACTTTTCCCATCCGAGAAACCCTCCTGTAACAAAATTATAGTATTCGATTGATAGTTTGGTATCTACATCTATCTTATCAAATGATAGTAAAAATGTAAATGTTTGAAATCTTGAATCTCAGAATTATTATCATACGAAACTGACTAAAAGTCAATTATTAAAAACTGACCAAAATTCATTTTATAGTCATTCCTTTTTCGGACATTTTGAATATTGACCAAAAGTCAGTTTTTGAATATAATGCGTAGTGTGAAAAAAAGATAGGAGATGGTTGCTATGGTTAAAGTAGGAAAATGGATTGCAAAACACAAATATCTGATCATATTGATCAGCATTTTGCTTATGATCCCTTCCGTAATCGGTATGGCAAAGACGAGAGTCAATTATGATATCTTAAGTTACCTGCCGGATACACTTGAGACAATCAAAGGCCAGGATATTATGGTCGATGAATATGGAATGGGCGCGTTTTCCATGGTCGTCGTGGAAAACATGGAACTAAAGGATGTGCAAAAGCTAGAAGATGCATACAGCGAGATTGATCATGTTAAGGATGTTCTTTGGTATGATGATGTTGCAGATTTGACTCTTCCAGTCGAGATGATTCCAAAGGATCTAAGAGAGGCGTTCTTTAAAGGTGATGCGACCATGATGCTTGTGTTGTTTGACAACACGACCTCATCTGATGAAGCTATGGAAGCACTTACAGAGATGAGAAAGATCAGCAATGAACAGTGCTTTTTAAGCGGTATGACCGGTATTGTTACCGATATTAAGAACCTAGCACTTAGCGAGATGCCAGCATACGTTGTAATCGCTGCACTGCTTTGCTTTGTCGTACTTGAGCTGTTCACTGATTCGTTTCTGGTTCCGCTGTTCTTCCTGTTAAGTATCGGAATCTCAATTCTCTACAACATGGGAAGCAATATCTTCCTCGGAGAAATTTCCTATATTACACAGGCACTGACAGCCGTTCTTCAGCTTGGTGTTACAATGGATTATTCCATTTTCCTTCTTAGCAGCTATGAGGAAAATAAAGTTCGATTTCCAGAGGATAAGGAGCGTGCGATGGGTCATGCAATCGCTAATACCTTTAAGTCTATCGTGGGAAGCTCTGTTACGACAATTGCTGGTTTTGCCGCACTTTGCTTTATGACCTTCGCACTTGGCCGCGATCTTGGTATTGTAAGTGCAAAAGGAGTTGTCATCGGTGTTATCTGCTGTGTCACCGTTCTTCCGGCTATGATCCTTATTTTCGATAAGCCGATTGAAAAGACAAAGCATAAGCCGCTCATTAAGAGCATGGATGGATTGTCTAGCTTCATTACAAAGCATTACAAGGTTTGGTTAGTTATCTTCCTTGTTCTTCTGGCTCCGGCTATTTACGGAAATAATAACACAAAGATTTATTACAACATTGCAAAGTCTCTTCCGGCTACACTGGACAGCAACGTAGCAAACGAAAAGTTGGAAGAAGATTTTGATATGAGCGTTCTCCACATGGTTATGATGGAGAAGGACATGGACGCAAAAGATAAGCGCGATATGTTAAATGCCATTGACAAGGTAGATGGTGTTAAGTGGACGATCAGTTTAAATTCTCTGGTTGGTGCCAATATTCCGGATTCGATGATTCCGAAGGACATTAAGAGCATGTTGCAGAGTGATAACTGGGAGCTTGCATTTGTGTGCTCAAAGTACCAGTCCGCGACCGAGGAGGTCAACAATCAGATCGCCCAGATCAATGATATTGTAAAGGGTTACGATGAGAATGCAATGGTGATCGGTGAGGCACCTATGATGAAGGATCTTGAGGATGTAACAAACATCGACCTTCAAAGTGTTAACACTGTATCAATGGCAGCGATTTTCATTATTATCATGATTATTTTCAAGTCGATTTCTCTGCCAATCATTTTGGTAGCTGTAATCGAGTTTGCGATCGCAGTCAACATGGCGGTTCCGTTCTATCAGAATATCAGTCTTCCATTCGTTGCCTCGATCGTTGTCGGAACCATTCAGTTAGGTGCGACTGTCGACTATGCGATCCTGATGACGAGCCGTTATCAGAGAGAGCGAAGTAAGGGTAAGAGCAAGAAGGAAGCAGTCAGCGCGGCACACAAGGCCAGCCTGGAGTCTATTATCACAAGTGGTCTTAGTTTCTTCGCAGCAACATTCGGTGTATCGGCCTACTCAAAGGTTGATATGATCGGTTCCATCTGTACACTTCTTTCAAGAGGTGCGCTGATCAGTGTTGTCGTTGTAGCACTTGTTTTACCGGCAATGTTCTTGATCTTCGATAAGGTAATTTGTAAGACATCAATCAACTTCCTTGGAAAGAAATAAAAAGTAAAGTAACTGGCGTGCACAAGCGTGCAATTCTGATTTAGAAATGAGAATGAGGGTGTTATTATTATGAATAGAAATCATATGCTGAAAAGAAAATTGACAGCCGGACTTGCAGTCGGCATGGCAGTAGCAGTAGGAAGCGTTCCGGTTGCGATGGCTGCCAATACAACAGATACAAAGGATTCATCAAGTAATGTATCAAAGGAAGAGACCGTTTACGTAAATGCAGATGCTACTGGAAATCCAGAGCAGATCACCGTTTCCAACTGGTTAAAGAATGCAGGTTCTGAGGGTAGTGTTGAGGATCAGTCCGATCTGACAAACATCAAGAACGTAAAGGGTGATGAAACTTTCAGTGAGAACGGAGAGAACCTTACCTGGAATACAGATGGCAGCGATATTTATTATCAGGGTCAGAGCAATAAGGATCTTCCGGTATCCGTAAAGTTTACTTACATATTGGATGGACAGGAGATGCAGCCACAGGAGCTTGCCGGTAAGAGTGGTCATCTTCAGATCAAGATTCAGTATACCAACAATGAGAAGAAGAGTGCAAAGGTAGACGGAAAAGACGAGACCATATACAGCCCATTTGTTATGTTGACTGCACTGATTCTTCCAGATGATACGTTCTCAAATGTCACGATCGACAACGGAAAGGTAATCTCCGATGGAAGCAGAAACATTGTCGTTGGTGTCGGAATGCCAGGTCTGAAGGACAGCTTAAAGTTAGATACCATCGATCTTTCTACCGATGATGATAAAGACAGCAAGAGCAGCAAGGACGATGCTGACAGTGAGGATAAGACGCTGGATATCGACATTCCGGACAGTGTATCAATTGAAGCGGATGTAACGGATTTCTCAATGAGTTCTTCTTTAACCGTTGCCTTGTCTGATCTGTTAAAGGATATTGACTTTGATGATGACAGCGCACTCGATGATATTAAGAATGCACTTGATGATCTGGAGGATGCAGCCACTCAGCTGGTTGATGGAACTTCTGATCTGTTTGATGGTGTTGACGAGCTGAATGAAAAGTACGGCGAGTTCGATGATGGCGTTAAGGAATTAAGAGATGGTACTCATGATCTGGCAGATGGTGTTGGAACGCTGACAGACGGTGTGAATTCCCTTGCAGATGGTGCAAAGCAGTTACAGAGCGGTGCAAGAGATTTAGCAAGCGGTGCAAAGACACTTGATGATGGAGCAGGACAGTTACAGAGCGGTACAAAGGATCTGGTAAGTGGCGTCAGCCAGCTTGCAAGCGGTGCAACTGCCCTTCAGAGTGGAGCCGGTCAGTTACAGAGTGGAGCAGGTGCCCTTCAGAGCGGAGCTGGTCAGCTTGCAAGTGGAGCAGGTACTCTTCAGAGCGGGGCAGGTGCTCTTCAGAGCGGAGCAGGCCAGTTAGTAAGCGGAGCAAGCGCACTGCAGAGCGGAGCAGGTACTCTTCAGAGCGGAATCAATAACTATACTTCTGGTGTGGATCTGTTAAATACAGGTATTCAGACCAATCTGTCAAGTGACAGTGAGTTAAATACAAAGGTTGCACAGTTTGCAGCGGGAATCAATACATTGGCAGCAGGTGTCAATAGCTACACAGCCGGAACCGATTCCTTAGCAGATGGCGTTACCGCATATGTCGCAGGTGAAAAACAGCTTTCTGAAGGTGCACAGACGCTGACTCAGATTCAAGGTGCGTTAAGTACACTTTCTGCAGCACTCGATGGAGAAGGAGAGACAAAAGAAGATCTTGTCGCAGCATCTAAGGCATTGGCAGAGGGAACCGCAACCTTAAAGGCTTCCTTAGGAACTGAGGAGACACAGCAGTTAATGACTCTGTTAAATAGTATGCTGTCAACAGGAAATGAGCTAATTACAGAGGCAAGTGGATTATCTAGCGTTATGCAGGAGCAGATCGTAGTTTCGGTTCAGAGCATGATGGCAGATGCTGAGTATTTGATGAATCAGATCACAGATGTACAGAGCTTCACTGCCCAGTTAGCGAAAACGGCAGCAACAGCAAAGGATACGATTAATGCGCAGATCGCGAATGCAAATAATGAATTAGCAAGCGCTGCACAGGGAATGGCTGACAGCGTAAATAATGCAGCAAATGAGCAGATCGCGAGTGTCAATGCGCAGATCGCGAGTGCCAATACTCAGATTGATAGTGCAAGGGCGGTTCTCCAGCAACAGCTTGATGCAGCAAATGCAGCAGGAAATACAGATTTGGCAGCATCGTTACAGGAAGCAATTAAGAATCTTGGAAATGTAAGTGGAGTAGAGACAGTAAGTGTTGGTGCACCAACATATACTCCAGTACAAGGAATTGATGGAATAACGCTTCCAACATTGAATGCAGATTTGAAAGATATGGAAACGAAGGTAGAGAACATTAAGAATACGTTTGATACTCTTCAGACAACCGTTGCAGGTTTAATGACCTCTCTTACAGATGTACAGACAAAGATTGATAATATTACCGCTATGAAGGATCAGATTCCGGCAGCAGATGTTGCAGCACTTGGCAAGGGTGTTGATGAGTTAAACACCAATATGCAGGACTTCTACGCAGCAATGGGCAATCTTTCAACGCAGGTTGGTACCTTAAACACCCAGGCTTCCACAGGAATTCAACAGCTGTTAGGCGGATTTGCACAGCTTGATGCAAACAATGATGCGTTAACAAGCGGTGCAGCACAGTTAAAGGCAAACAGTGGATCTCTGACAAGTGGAGCAGCAGCACTTCAGACTGGTGCAGGACAGCTGATTGATGGATTAAATCAGTTAAGTACACAGTTGACTGCAGGTGCAGGACAGCTTGCAGCAAACAGCCAGACCTTACGTGATGGTGCAGCAAGCTTAAAGGGTGGTATCGACAGTGCAAAGAGCGGTATTGATACCTTAAAGAGCGGAACTGACAGCTTAAAGACTGGAACCGACAGCTTAAAGACCGGTGCTGACAGCTTAAAGAGTGGTATCGACAGTGCAAAGAGTGGTATTGATACCTTAAAGAACGGAACCGATAGCTTAAAGACCGGTGCCGATGCATTAAAGACTGGTGCTGGTACTTTAAGAAGTGGTGTTGATTCTCTGAAGTCTGGTACAAGTGCACTCAGCGGCGGAGCATCTACACTGAAATCTGGTACTGATGATTTAAGAAAGGGAACACTTGACTTAAAGAGTGGTACTAAGACCTTAGCAGATGGCGTTAATGATTTGAAGGATGGCGCAGATACCTTATCCGATGCAAGTGATGATGTAGTAGATGGAATCGGCGAGCTGAAGGATGGCGCTAGTGATCTGAAGGATGGTATGCAGGAGTTCTACGATGAAGGAATCAGCAAAATCAAGGATCTGGCAGATGACAACTTAACCGTTATTCTTGACCGCTTAAAGGCTCTGACCTCTGATGAGATTGCATACGATACCTACAGTGGCAGAAGTGATAGCATGGACGGTTCTGTAAAGTTCATCATCGAGACAGACGAGATCGAAGCAGATGATAACGAGGCCAAGGTAGATGAGACCGAGGCAGAAACGACACAGGAAGCAAAATAAAGCAAGCATAAAACGATAAAACAATAAAAAACCATAACACCTCATATTCTTTAAAAAGAGATCGAACCTTGGATAAATATCTGAGGATTCGATCTCTTTTTTGTTCAGCAGTCAGGCAGTTGCAAAAGAAATGAAATTGGACTATAATGGCAATGAATTGTGGCAGTCAGGATCACGATGGAGTATACGAAGGGAGACACAAAAGACATGAAAAGAAAACCGCTGATCGGCGTTTTGCCATTATATGATGTCGAAAAGAAAAGCTATTGGATGCTTCCAGGCTATATGAAAGGAATTGAGGAGGCCGGTGGCCTTCCAGTCATGCTTCCGGTAACAGCGGACCCAGATGAGCTTCATCAGCTGTCAGAGGAGATGGATGGATATCTGTTTACTGGAGGACCAGATATTGAGCCATCTTTGTATGGAGAACAAAAGCGTGAAACCTGCGGTGTGTGCTGTGATTTGCGTGATGATATGGAGATTTCATTCTTTCGTGCTGTGTATGAAAAGAATAAGCCGATCTTTGGCATCTGCCGTGGCATTCAGCTAATCAACACGGCGCTTGGCGGAACGCTGTATCAGGATCTTCCAAGTGAACATCCGTCCAATACGGTGCATCGTCAGACGATACCACCTGAAAATCCAACCCACTCGGTAACACTTGTCGCAGGAACGCCGCTTCGTGAGGTGATCGGCACCGACACGCTAATGGTCAATAGCTGCCATCATCAGGCAATTAAGACGCTTGGACAAGGTTTGAGTGTGATGGCGGTGTCAGAGGACGGGTTGATCGAGTCTGTCTATGCACCAGAAAAATATTTTGTACAGGCTGTTCAGTGGCATCCAGAGTTTATGCATCTCGTGAATGAGAACAGCCGCAAGATTTTGAGACATTTTGTAAAGGCATGTGAGGATTCGATAGTTTCCTCAGCGAAGTCCGTCTAACACATTTTCATGAATCCGCTTAGAGAGCTGCTGGTATTGGCAGCTCTCTTCTTCTGTAAAGCCGCGCATACAGGCACTCTCAAAATCTTCAACAGCAGTTTTTAGGTCATTTAGCACAGGTGTTGCTGTCGGAAGCAGATGAACTGAAAAGCGTCGCATCGGAAGTGGCTGAATAAACCCACGTGCCGAAAGATGAGAAAGCGACAGTGACAGTGTGTGAAGCGGTATCTGTGCATAGTAGGCGAGTTCCTTTTTTGTTGTGAAGGGAATTGGATTTTCTAGTGCCAATAAAAGACGTACATCGTCGAGCGTCAGACTGTGTTTGATTGCGGTCGCCTCGAGATAGCGGAAAAACAGCATTTTGCTGCGATAGGCATCAAGCAAAATGCCGTGTCCATTTAGTGCCTCAGGAGACACGCTTGTGCGCTCGCTTCCTAGTTTTTTCGATCCAGGAAGAATCGATGGCATTACAAAACCATCTTTTGCCGAGTCAATAAGGAAACGGTAGATGCGCAGACGATTCTTTTCATAATATTCCTCATCAAAAGTATGTTTATAAAAATTGTTATAGTATTCAAAGATTCCCAATTTCATCTTAACGGTGTTTGAGATTGTTGCACTCTGACTGACGAGAGAACCCTTCGTTTTGACATAATAATAGATCGGAACCTTCAATGCGATAAAACGCTCGGCATATCGGATATATTCCAAATTAAACATAAAATCTTCACACCAGCTGATCTCTGCATTCATGCGCAGCGCATGCTCCTCAATAAGATCACGGCGATATAGCTTATTCCAAATCACACCATAATAAAAGTCTGCCGGATTTTCCATCATATAGCGGGAAAATTCTTCTTTTGATAGGACGGTATCCTCGTCAATATCTCCTTTTTGGGAGACTCGTTCTCCATTTACCCGGTAAAAATCTGCGATTACAAGGTCGCAGTTATTCTGCTCAGCAGCGCGCACAAGAAGCTTTGTCGCATCCGGTGTAATCCAGTCATCGCTATCTAAAAATTGAATGTACGTTCCATGTGCCAGATTTAGTGCTGTATTTCTGGTGTCCGAGACACCACTGTTGTTTTTGTGAATAACATGGACGCGTGTGTCAAGAGCGGCATATTCATCGCAGATTGCGCCAGAATCATCGGTGCTGCCGTCGTCAACAAGAAAAAGTTCATAATCAGTAAAATCTTGATTTAAAATGCTGTCTGCACAGCGTCGAAGTGTCTTTGCAGAGTTGTATACAGGCACGATAATACTAACTTTAACAGACATAAAGCCTATCCATCCTTTCTATTTCCTGAAAAATAAGTATTTGGTTTGCATGTACAAATCAACTTTTTATATTCTCATTTTACCAGAACTGTTTTTGAAATGCTATGATGATTTTATTAAATTTCTTACATTTTACGCTTTTTTGTAAATTGTAATTAACTGGCAATTTGGTAAACTGGTAACAGCTCATGAGTAAAAAGCATCTGCTTTGAGATATTCTTGCAGAAAGCTTAACTTGTGAACTGCAATGGAAAGAAAGAGCAGAGGATGGATATGACAGGAACAATCATAGGAACAGGTGCATGCGCTGCATCACATGTAATGGAAAATGATGAGCTGGCGCAGTTTGTGGATACAAGCGATGCATGGATCACAGAGCGCACCGGAATAAAGAGACGTCATATTGCAGAAAATGAGACGGTTTCCTCTTTAGCAGTTTGTGCAGCAAAAAAAGCACTTTTGGATGCGGAAATTTTAGCGGATGAGATTGGTCTGATTATTGTGTCCACTATGACGCCAGAGAGCATCATGCCAAGCACAGCATGTCTTGTGCAGGCAGCAATAGGTGCTTCTAATGCATTATGTTTTGATCTGAACGCAGCATGCAGCGGTTTTGTGAGTGCATTTGTCACGGCGCGTACATATCTTGAAAGCAAAATTGTACGCTATGCACTTGTCATCGGAAGCGAGGTGCTTTCCAATGTAGTGGATTGGCAAGACAGGGGAAGCTGTATATTGTTCGGCGATGGCGCCGGGGCAGTTATATTAGAAGCATCAAAAAATGATTCATGGGTTCCTGTTCTTCATGCTGATGGAAGACAGTCACAGGCACTTACCTTAAAGAGCCGTCATGATGCAAATTGGCTGTTTGAAAAGGAGCATCCAGATTTGTTTAAGCGCGACTATTTTATAAGCATGGATGGCAGAGCTATTTTTCAGTTTGCCGTGCGCAAGGTGCCAGAAGTAATTGACGAACTTCTAGAGAAGAACAATCTGAAAAAAGAAGAGATTGCATATTATCTTCTTCATCAGGCAAATCGCCGCATTGTAGAGGCAGCGGCAAAGCGTATGGATCAGCCAATTGAAAAATTTCCAATGAATTTGGATGAATATGGAAATACCTCATCAGCATCAATCCCGATTCTTCTTGATGAAATGAATCAAAAAAAGCTGCTTCATGACGGTGATAAAATTATCATTGCAGGCTTTGGCGGAGGCTTAACCTGGGGAGCAGATGTGATTACTTGGAGAAAGAAGTAAGAACGATCAAAGCAGAAACCGCAAAAAACGGTAAAACAATAATTTATTATAAAGGAGAACTGAAAATGTTTGAAGAAATTAAGACTATTGTAGCAGAAAACTTAGGTGTAGAGGAAGACAGCATTACAATGGAGTCCTCTTTCAAGGATGATTTAAAGGCAGATTCTCTTGATTTATTTGAGATGGTAATGGCACTTGAGGAAAATTATGGAATTGAAATTCCAACTGATGATCTGGGTCAGCTTGAGACTGTTGCTGATGTAATCGATTATATTCAGAGTCATAAAGAGTAAATAATATGATACCAGGGTCAAAAGGTCATAGCAATTCGGTATCAGAGGGGTCAAAAGCAACAGCATGTTCATGATTATAAACGAGAAAAGGCAGGAAAAAAGGATGCAGACAGAATTAACCAGATTGCTTGGAATCCAGGCACCAATCATTCAAGGCGGAATGGCATGGGTGGCGGAACATACGCTTGCAGCAGCAGTATCAAATGCAGGCGGACTTGGCATTATCGGTGCCGCAAATGCACCGGCTGAGTGGGTCAGAGAACAGATTCGCCTGACAAAGCAGCTGACAGATAAGCCGTTTGGCGTCAATGTCATGCTGATGAGTCCGTATGCGCCAGAGATTGCACAGGTAGTTGCAGAGGAGGGCGTAAGTGTTGTTACGACAGGTGCAGGAAATCCAGAGAGTTATATGGCACTTTGGAAATCAAAGGGCATTAAGGTGATTCCAGTCGTTGCATCCGTTGCTCTAGCAAAAAGAATGGAGCGAGCAGGAGCCGATGCTGTTGTTGCAGAAGGATGTGAATCAGGTGGTCATATTGGTGAGAGTACGACAATGACACTTGTTCCGCAGGTAGTTGATGCATTGAATATTCCAGTTATTGCGGCAGGCGGAATAGCAGATGGCAGAGGTCTTGCAGCAGCTTTTATGCTTGGGGCATGCGGTGTACAGATGGGAACTCGTTTTGTTGCGACAAAGGAGTGCTGGGCACATCAAAATTATAAGGATAAGATTTTAAAAGCAAAGGATATTGATACGAAAGTAACAGGCAGAAGCACTGGTCATCCAGTCAGAGCACTTAGAAATGAAATGACAAAGCAGTATCTTGATCTGGAAAAGAAAGGTGCAACACTAGAGGAACTTGAGTATCTGACGTTAGGCGGTCTTAGAAAGGCTGTTGTAGAAGGCGATGTGAAAAATGGAAGTGTCATGTCTGGTCAGATTGCAGGAATGATCAAAGAGGAGTTAACCTGCAGGGAGGTCATTGAAAATATTGTGGCTGAGGCATCAAAGCTTCTTGAGAAAGGGGCATGTTATGAGTAAGCTTGCATTTATTTTTCCTGGACAGGGTGCGCAGAAAGCTGGAATGGGAAAAGATTTCTATGAAAACAGTGAAGCAGCAAGATCTTTTTTTGATCATGCACAAAAAATTCTTGACTTTGATCTGCAAGAGATGTGTTTTGGCGAGCACGAAGAACTTAACTTGACAGAGTACACACAGCCATGTATGGTAAGCGTTTGCCTTGCAATTGTGCAGGAACTAAAAAAACGTGGAATTAATCCTGACATCACAGCAGGCTTAAGCCTTGGAGAGTATGCAGCAGTTGCAGCAGCAGGCGGCATGAACGAGCTGGATGCTATAAAGTTAGTGCGCCGCAGAGGAATTTTGATGCAGAATACCGTTCCAACCGGTGAAGGCGCAATGGCAGCTGTTTTAGGATTAGATGCAAAAAAAATAGAAGAAATTCTTGAAAGCTTTGAAAATGTATGGATCGCAAATTATAACTGTCCTGGTCAGATAGTAATAACTGGTCTGACTAATGAGGTGCAGCAGGCATCTTTAGCATTAAAAGAGGCAGGTGCAAAGCGTGTTGTGGAGCTTAAAGTCAGCGGACCATTTCATTCCCTGCTTTTAAAACCAGCAGGAGAAGCACTGCTTAAGGAGATGGAATCAATGTCATTTTCAACGCTGCAGGTTCCTTATGTTGCAAATGCGACTGCCGAAATAGTTACAGACAGTAAAAAGATCAGTACATTTTTTGCAAAAGGAATTTATTCCTCTGTTCGCTGGCAGCAAAGTATCGAGACAATGCTTGAAAACGGTGTGGATACTTTTGTTGAGATAGGACCTGGAAAGACACTTGCAGGTTTTATGAGAAAGATTGCACCAAAGGCAACTGTATATAACGTATCCTCTTTCGAGGATGCCACAGCACTTGAAAAATGTCTGTCAAAGGCGTGAGGTGAAGTATGTTAGAAGAAAAAATTGCAGTCGTAACAGGGGCATCCCGCGGAATCGGAAGAGCCATTGCAAAGGAGCTTGCGCTTAAAGGAGCATTTGTAATTGTTAATTACAATGGCTCAAAACAGGCAGCCGATGAGACAGTAAATGAAATTACACAGGCAGGCGGCAAGGCTGTAGGGGTGCAGTGCAATGTGGCAGATGCAGCCGAGTGTGAAGCTTTTATAAATAATATCATCAGCGAATATGGTCGAATTGATATTTTAGTCAACAACGCAGGAATCGTGCGTGACAACCTTTTGATGCGTATATCAGAGAAGGATTTTGACGCAGTCATTGATACAAACTTAAAGGGAACTTTTCATACGATGCGTCTTGTGGCGCGTCCAATGCTTCGTCAAAGAAGCGGAAGAATTATTAATATTTCTTCTGTGGTTGGTATTTTTGGAAATGCAGGACAGGCAAATTATGCGGCATCAAAGGCTGGTGTTATAGGTCTTACGAAATCAGCAGCAAAGGAACTTGCATCGCGCGGCATCACCGTAAATGCTGTAGCACCAGGTTTTATTGAAACTGATATGACGCAGAAATTAAGCGAGCAGGTAAGAAATCAGATTCTTAGCCAGATTCCGGCAGGCAAATTTGGAAAGCCAGAGCATGTGGCAAAAACAGTGGCCTTTCTGGCGTCAGATGATGCGTCATACATTACCGGTCAGGTCATTCAGGTCGATGGCGGAATGTAATCTATAATAACATAGCAGAAAGGCAAGGAGAATTGATGAAAAGAAGAGTAGTTGTGACAGGCTTGGGCGCTGTGACTCCGATTGGAAATACAGTAGAGGAGTTCTGGAAGGGAATCCGCGAGGGAAAGGTAGGAATCGGACCTATCACTCGTTTTGACACGACTGGTTATAAAGTTACGCTTGCTGCCGAGGTAAAGGATTTTAAGGCAGCAGATCGTATGGATTTTAAGGCAGCAAAGAGAATGGATCGCTTTTCACACTATGCTGTGGCGGCATCAAAAGAAGCGCTTGAGGATTCAGGTCTTGACCTGTCAAAAGAGGATGCATTTCGCGCAGGCGTTGTGATAGGTTCAGGAATTGGTTCTCTTGAGATGATGGAATCCGAGCATGAAAAGATTTTAAAGGGACAGGTGAATCGTGTTAATCCACTTATGGTTCCTAGAATGATTTCAAACATGGCAGCAGGAAATGTTTCAATTCAGCTTGGACTTCGCGGAAAGTGCACAAACGTCGTAACAGCTTGTGCATCTGGTACACACTGCATTGGAGATGCATTTCGTGCAATTCAGTATGATGATGCTGATATTATGTTTGCAGGCGGTGCAGAGAGCAGTATCTGTCCGACAGGAATTGCAGGATTTCAGTCACTGACTGCTCTTTCAACATCAGATGATCCGCTGTATGCATCAATTCCGTTTGATAAAAACAGAAAAGGCTTTGTTTTAGGAGAGGGTGCAGGTGTAGTTGTTCTTGAGGAGCTTGAACATGCTAAAGCGCGCGGTGCTCATATCTATGCAGAGGTAGTAGGCTATGGAGCTACAGCAGACGCATTCCATATCACTTCACCGTGCGAAGATGGAAGCGGTGCAGCTAAGGCAATGGAGCTTGCCATGACAGAGGCAAACGCTGCTCCAGAAGAAATCACATATATCAATGCACACGGAACTGGAACGCATCACAATGATCTGTTTGAGACACGTGCAATTAAGTTGGCATTTGGAGAAGCAGCAAAAAATGTCTGCATCAATTCAACAAAATCCATGACAGGTCATTTGCTTGGAGCGGCAGGAGGCGTCGAGTTTGTTGTATGTGCAAAGTCTGTTGAGGAAGGCTACATTCATCAGACGATGGGCACAAAAGAAACTGACGAGGAATGTGATCTTGACTACACGATTGGGGCGCCTAAGGAAAGAGATGTTGTCTATGCGATGAGCAATTCACTTGGATTTGGCGGTCATAATGCTTCAATTTTAATAAAGAAATATGAAAATGCGTAAAGGTGGTAAAAGCCATATGGAATTGGACGATCTTTTAAAGCTGATAGATCACGTATCAAAGTCAAAGCTGGATGATTTTTGCTACGAGACAGGAGAGATAAAGCTTCGCCTAAAGAAAAATGCAGCAAAGGAAATCGTTGTGCAGCAGAAAGCAGCAAAAAATGCAGCGCCGGAATTTGCCATTGCTCAAAATTGTGAGGATGTTTTGGACGCAGATACATCAAAAAAGACAGATGAAGCATCATCTGACAAATATATTGATTCTCCTCTTGTTGGTATCTTTTATACAGCACCGGGAGAAGGAGAAGCACCGTTTGTATCAGTAGGTGACCGCGTAAAGAAGGGTCAGACACTTGGCATTGTAGAGGCAATGAAGCTGATGCACGAGATTACTTGCGAACAAAATGGCATTGTAAAAGAAATCTGTGCACAAAACGGTGATGCTGTCGAGTACGGTCAGAAGCTGTTTATGATTGAAGAAGCTTAAGGCAAAAATTGGAGAATCAGAATATGAATCATTTAGATATTAATCAGATTAAAGATATTATTCCGCATCGTCATCCGTTCTTATTGATTGATTACATAGAGGATTATGTACCGGGTGAGTATGCTGTTGGATATAAATGTGTATCATACCGTGAGGAGTTTTTTGCCGGTCATTTTCCGCAGGAACCAGTTATGCCAGGTGTTTTGACTATCGAGGCACTGGCGCAGACGGGTGCAGTTGCGATTCTTTCACTTCCAGAAAATAAGGGAAAAACAGCTTACTTTGGCGGAATTGACAAGTGCCGTTTTCGCGGAAAAATAGTGCCTGGTGATAAGGTACGTCTTGAGACAAAGATCATCAAGAAAAAAGGACCTGTCGGTATTGGAGAGGCAGTTGCAAGTGTGGATGGCAAGGTAGTTGTTCGTGCTGAGTTAACATTTATGATAGGATAGGAGATAACATGATCAGGAAAGTTCTTGTAGCAAACCGGGGAGAGATTGCAGTGCGCATTATTCGTGCCTGCCGAGAGATGGGGATTGAAACGGTAGCAGTCTATTCAGAGGCCGATAAGGATGCGCTTCATGCGAAGCTCGCAGATGAGGCAATCTGTATCGGACCGGCAAAGCTTAGCGAGAGCTACCTGTCAATGGAGCGTATCATAAGTGCAACGATTGTGTCAGGCGCTGAGGCCATTCACCCAGGTTTTGGATTATTGTCAGAGAACAGCCGCTTTGCAAAATTGTGTGAAAAATGCAACATTATTTTTATTGGGCCAGATTCTAATGTGATTGCTAAACTTGGTGACAAGCAGGCTGCCAGAGAGACTATGATTCGTGCTGGTGTGCCAGTTATACCTGGCGGTGATCATGCTGTGTATGATGAGAAGGATGCGAAAGAGACTGCAAAAAAGGTTGGTTATCCAGTTATGATTAAAGCAGTCCTTGGCGGAGGCGGCAAGGGAATGCGCACGGCAAAGGATGAAGAAGAGTTTGTAAAAAATTTTGCGATAGCACAGGCAGAGGCAAAGCAGTCATTTGGCGATGATGCTATGTATATTGAGCATTTTATTACAAGACCACGCCATATTGAATTTCAGATTCTTGCAGATTCTTATGGAAATGTAATTCACCTTGGTGAGCGTGACTGTTCTATTCAAAGAAATCATCAGAAGATGATCGAAGAGGCACCAAGTGCAGCATTATCGCCAGAGCTTCGTCAAAGAATGGGACAGACAGCAGTGCGTGCAGCCAAGGCAGCGAGTTATGTTAATGCCGGAACAATTGAATTTTTGCTTGAGCAAAATGGCAACTTCTATTTTATGGAGATGAATACAAGAATTCAGGTGGAGCATCCAATTACGGAGTGGATCACAGGAATAGATCTGATTAAAGAGCAGATTCGAATCGCTGATGGAAAGAAGCTTTCCTATACACAGGATCAGGTAAAGATTAGTGGCCATGCAATTGAGGTACGAATAAATGCAGAGCGTCCAGAGGAGAATTTTTTGCCATGTCCGGGAACTATTACAGGACTTCATCTGCCAGGCGGCAAGGGAGTGCGCATTGATTCTGCAATTTACAGCGGCTATACAATTCCACCATATTATGACTCAATGATAGCAAAGATAAGTGTGTGGGCAAAAAACAGACGTGAAGCAATCCAAAAAATGCAAAGTGCGCTCGGTGAGGTAATCATAGAGGGCGTTGATACCAATGTCAATTATCAGTATGCGCTGCTTAATCATCCGGATTTTCTGGCAGGAAATATTGACATTGAATTTATTGACCGTATTCAGCAGGAGGCATAAATTATGAATCTCGATCATGTATTTAAAAAGACATTGGTGAGGCCATTTGCCGGAATCCGTAAGAAACCGGAGGTGCCGGAAGGTCTTCTTTGCAAATGCAGCATGTGCAAAAAGGCGATAGTAGCAGAGGATGTCAGAAAAAATTTCTATGTTTGCCCAAGCTGCAATGGCTATTTTCGTGTCCGTGCACAGGAGCGTATTGCACGAATTGCAGATGAGGGAAGCTTTCTTGAATGGGATCAGGATCTTGTGGGCAAAAATCCCATGGAGTTTGAAGGGTACGAGGAAAAAATTGCTGCTGCTAGGTTAAAGACACGATTAAAAGAAGCTGTTGTAACAGGACAATGTACAATAGGCGGTGAGCCGTGTGTGCTTTGCGTGATGGATGGCCGATTTATGATGGCAAGCATGGGAGAGGCAGTAGGCGAAAAAATTACGCGCGCAGCAGAAGAGGCAACAAAAAAGAAGCTGCCTATTATCATTTTTACATGCTCTGGCGGTGCAAGAATGCAGGAGGGAATTATATCTCTTATGCAGATGGCAAAGACATCAGCTGCGCTTAAGCGTCACAGTGATGAAGGACTTTTATACATAAGTGTGCTTACAGATCCAACAACAGGCGGTGTGACGGCAAGCTTTGCTATGGAGGCTGATATTATTTTGGCAGAGCCAAAGGCACTTATTGGTTTTGCGGGACCTCGTGTTATAGAGCAGACGACAGGACAGCGCCTCCCGGCAGGTTTTCAGCGAGCAGAATTTTTGCTTGAGCATGGCTTTGTGGATCGCATTGTTGAGCGTCATGAGCAAAAGAAAGTGCTGACAGATCTTTTGCATCTTCATAGTGTATCAGCTGAATTGAAGGTGAGTTCTTTCGCAGAAAAAACTGAAATTGAAAATGTCAAAGCTGCAGAAGAAAATATTCAGAAAAAATATTCGGCATGGGATCGCGTTTGCTTTTCACGCGATAAAAAACGTCCTATAGGTTATAATTATATTAATGCACTAATTGATCAGTTTTATGAATTTCATGGTGATCGAATGATGACAGATGATAAAGCTGTTACGGCAGGAATTGGCTTTTTTGATGGTCAGCCTGTCACTGTGATTGCGCAGGAGAAAAATGAAAATTTTGGCATGTGTTCTCCGCAAGGCTATCGCAAGGCACTTCGTTTGATGAGGCAGGCTGAAAAGTTTCATCGTCCAATTCTTTGCTTTGTCGATACGCCAGGCGCTGCCTGTGGAATTGAAGCAGAGGAGCATGGACAGGGAGAGGCAATCGCAAGAAATCTTTTTGAAATGTCATCTTTAAAGACACCAATTCTTTCCATTTTGATTGGAGAGGGCGGAAGCGGCGGTGCGCTCGCGCTTGCAGTAGCAGATGAGGTATGGATGATGGAAAATGCAGTATATTCCATCCTTTCTCCTGAAGGATTTTCAAGTATTCTTTGGAAGGACAGCAAGCGTGCAAAGGAGGCTGCTGACAGTATGAAGCTTACAGCTGCCGACTTGAAAAAGGCAGGAATTGTCGAGCGCGTATTTGAGGAACCAGCACATTTTTCAAAGGATCATA
Source organism: Lachnospiraceae bacterium (assembly GCA_052273485.1). Classification (GTDB taxonomy): domain Bacteria; phylum Bacillota; class Clostridia; order Lachnospirales; family Lachnospiraceae; genus Anthropogastromicrobium. The sequence continues at coordinate 4,869 of DAVZID010000028.1, read as the reverse complement.
TGGAAGATGTGGCAGAGGCACTTCGCAGTCAGATTGATCAGTTTTTATTAAAATATGGCAGTATGGACAGCATAGAGCTGTGCGAACACCGCTATCAGAGATTTCGTAAATATTGATTTTGGCAGGGAAAATATGATAAAAATAAAAAATAAAGAGCTGAAAAAGCCGATCTTTCAGGGCGGTATGGGTGTCGGTGTAAGTCTTTCAGGGCTGGCTGGTGCAGTAGCAAAGGCAGGAGGAGCCGGCACGATATCAGCAGCACAGATTGGATTTTTAGATCCTGAATTTGACAAAGATCCGTTTGAGGCAAATCTTCGCGCAATCAAAAGTGAATTTGAGAAAGCAAGAAAAATCAGTCCAGATGGCATAATAGGTTTTAACATTATGGTTGCCATGCAGCATTACGAAGAGTATGTGAGGGCTGCTGTTAAGGCAGGAACAGATTTTCTTGTATGCGGAGCAGGTCTTCCAGTTGATCTTCCTAAAATTGTTGCTAAGGCCATGGAAGAGATGGATCAATCTGTGGAGGCACCAGCACTTGCACCAGTCGTTTCAACTGAAAAATCGGCGCGTGTAATCTTTCATTATTGGGAGAAAAAGCATCACTGCGCACCAGATTTTGTGATTGTTGAAGGACCGCTTGCTGGTGGTCATCTTGGCTTTGCAAAAGATCAGCTCTCCTATTATACCTTTGATGTCTATGAAAAAGAGGTGCGTAATATTATTGAAGTCTGCCGTGAGTATGCGGCGCGTTTTAACAAAGAAATCCCAGTCGTTTTGGCAGGAGGCATCAGCACAAAAGAAGCAGCAGATCATGCTTTTTCGTTAGGCGCGGACGCGATTCAGGCAGCTACTCGTTTCGTTACAACATATGAGTGTGATGCATCAGATGCTTTTAAGAAGGCTTATCTTGATGCATCAAAGGAAGATATTATTTTAGTTGACAGTCCTGTTGGCCTTCCGGGACGAGCTGTCAGAAATAAATTTAGTGATACCATTATGTCTGGAGGACGCATAGCGCCGGTGCGCTGCAGAGGTTGTCTGAAAAATTGCCGTCCAGATAAGATTCCATATTGCATTACAGATGCGCTGATTACGTCAGTCACGGGCGATGCAAAAAATGGTCTTGTTTTCTGCGGAGCAGATGCGTGGAGATGTGATCATCTTGAATATGCAGAAGATGTAATAGAATCTTTACTTTCATGATTAAAAAAAATGTGCTATACTGAAATAAAAATAGGGTGAACAGAGGAAATGCTTATTTTGGAGGTATAGTATAGTGGTCAATTTATTTTCTAGAGAACATAATAAACGAACACGGTTTACCCGGATGTGTATCGGGGAAGCCGTGTTCGTTTTGATGGATAAAAAAGAATATGAGAAAATTAAAATCTCAGATATTGTAAAGACGGCTGGCGTATCAAGAATGACATTTTATCATTATTATGAGACAAAGGAAGACGCGCTGTCTGATTATTTTCACGAGATAGTTGCTGGATATATACGTGAGTGCAGAACAGAAAAGATAGGACGCTTTCATGATAGAAGCAGCATCGTTCATGCATTGAAATATTTCGACCAGTATGAGATGTTTATTGGAAAGCTGGTAGATGCAAAGCTGCAATATATTCTGTGGGATGCGATGAATGATTACATGAGCAAGAGAATTATGCCAAAGTATAAAATTCCAGAGTATGAGCTTTATTTTTATGGCGGTGCATTATTAAATGTCTTTTTAAAGTGGCAGAAGGATCAAAAAAAGGAGTCCGCAGAACAAATTGCAGACTCCATAATAAAAAGTATGGGATCACCAGTCACTTCCCATCCTGCTAAATGCGAGGATGACGGAATCAATGCCTAGTAAAATTAAATCAATTCCGATTAGATAGCTAAGTGATATGAGTGCAGCAACAGGGCGAATCAGCATGAAAATGCCAAGAAAAAGACCAACGATGTTTGCAATCATGATAAAGTAATAGTGCCATTTTACTGTCCAAACGCGTATCATTGGCAGCTGCGACAGTCGTGAAATGCAATGGGCGATAAACCACATTGGGAAGAAAAGTGAAAAGGCCCATTTCACAGCACCAGGATATACAAGAAGCATCAGACCTGCAAGAACGCTTAAGCATCCGGATATAAGAGCAATAGTTGGCGCAAAGCCGATATGTTCCTCTGTTCTGACATAAAAGATAATGTCGAGGATTCCGATGCAAAGCGCAATAAGCCCAAAGAACATGACAAAGCCGGATAACATACTGTCTGGACGAAGAAAAGAGAAAATTCCAAGAATAATAAAAAGTATTCCTTCGATCAGCTCAATCCAGCCGAAATGGGAACGATTTCTCATTTTAATTCACCTCCTGAAGCAGTATTTGAATCTTTGTTTAAAATTTCCATAAATTCTTCTCCTGTAATCGTTTCCTTCTCATATAGATAATTCGATAATTCATCTAATTTGTCGCGATTATCAAGAAGAAGCTTCTTTGCTTTTTGATGCTGTTTTTTCACAAGCTCCGTTACCTGGCGGTCAATTTCCTTTTGTGTATCAGCAGAGCATGCAAGAGAAGCGTCGCCGCCAAGATACTGATTTGTTACAGTCTCAAGGGCAACCATGTCAAATTCATCGCTCATACCATAGCGTGTGATCATGGCGCGTGCAAGCTTTGTTGCCTGCTCAATATCATTAGAAGCACCAGTAGTGATCTGATTGAAAACTACTTCCTCAGCGGCACGGCCGCCTGTAAATGTTGCGATTTTATTTTCAATCTCTTCTTTTGTCATCAAATATTTGTCACCCTGTTCAACCTGCATAGTGTAGCCAAGAGCACCAGAGGTACGCGGGATGATCGTGATTTTTTGAACTGGTGCAGAGTGAGACTGCAGTGCAGCGACAAGTGCGTGACCGATTTCATGGTAAGCAACTACCTTTTTCTCCTGATCAGAGAGAACGGCATTTTTCTTTTGATAACCAGCAATAACAACCTCAACACTTTCCTCAAGGTCAGCCTCATGGACAATAGTTCGTCCCTGACGTACAGCGCGAAGAGCAGCTTCATTTACGATATTGGCAAGCTCAGCACCGGAAGCACCAGATGCCATTCTTGCAATTGTATGAAAGTCAACATCATCTGCCGGCTTGATTTTCTTTGCATGAACCTTAAGGATTGCTTCACGTCCCTTTAAATCAGGAAGTTCTACAGGAACACGGCGGTCAAAACGTCCAGGACGTGTCAGAGCCGGATCAAGAGATTCAGGGCGGTTTGTGGCAGCCAGAATTATGACACCATTATTTCCCTTAAAACCATCCATCTCTGTAAGAAGCTGATTCAATGTCTGCTCGCGCTCATCATTTCCGCCTACCTGACCATCACGTTTTTTACCAATCGCATCAATCTCATCGATGAAGACGATACAAGGCGCTTTTTCTTTTGCCTGTTTAAAAAGATCGCGGACTTTAGAAGCACCCATACCAACGAACATTTCAACAAATTCCGAACCTGAAATTGAGAAGAAAGGAACACCAGATTCACCGGCAACAGCCTTTGCAAGCATTGTTTTACCAGTTCCAGGAGGGCCTACAAGCAAAAGACCTTTAGGCATTGAAGCACCTGCATCAGTATATTTTTTGGGATTATGAAGATAATCAACAATCTCAGCAAGATTTTCCTTTGCCTCATCTTCACCGGCAACATCATCAAAATGGATGCCTTCAGTAGACTGAACATAAACCCTGGCGTTGCTCTTTCCCATGCCAAATGCCATGGAATTTTTTCCACCGGCTTGCTCTAAAAGCTTTCTTCCAAGGTATTGTCCAAGAACAACGAAGATAACCATCGGGAGAATAAAGGTTAATAGAAAGCTCATGATAGGAGACATTGTCTGCTCGATGTCTTTTGAGAAGGTTGCACCGGACTGATAAAGTCGTTCTGTGAGATTTGGATCATCCATGACACCTGTTTTATATATGTTGTCATTATTTTTATCGGTAAAGATAATCTGAGAATCCTCAACCTCAACGCGCCCGATGTTTTTCTTTTCCGTCATACTCATAAATGTTCCGTAGTCAACCTCAGTCACCTGACGCGATAATAAAAGCGGGGAGACGAAGAAGTTGAATGCAGCCAGTACAAGCAGGACAATCACGTAATAGTAAATCAACGGTTTCTTTGGTGATTTTACCTCTTTCATGGTAGTACTCCTTTTTGTAATATTGTTTGTAAAATTGCTAAGCGAAAAAAAGGGTTAGCAATTTGTGAGCAGTGTGGATGTCAATTTCATTTTGGTTGTTGAATGATCACTTGCTCTTTGCTTGCAGCTTCCTTTTGCTCTTTGATTGCTTTTAATGAAAGAAGCAGTGCGCGGTCAGCAGCGAGAATTGCAAAATCAAGCGCATATTCCGCAAGTAGCGCAGTGTTTTCAGCATTTTCATTCCACGTAGCTTTAGGGTCGCTCTCGGCGGCATTGTGCATTCGTTCCTGGACGTCATTGTACATGGAAATCAGTGCCTGAATTTTGGGTACTTTACATTCCTTCAGACGATAGCGTATTGCATCCTGCTCTAGATTATATTCTTCTGTCAGAGCATTTAATTCACCCATCAGTGCGGTGATATCTTCGTGTTCACCATCGTCAATTCGTTCATGGAGATGACGGAGTTTTTCGTCAAATTCAATCATTTTTGCAGCAAACATAGCTCGTGCCTCCTTTTCTTTTCTAGTTTTATTATAGAAAGAAAGGCACGTCAAAACAATAGTCACAATTTGTATTGTGTATGGACAGAATTTAAAAAGTGTAAAAAGATTTATAATGACTCAGCGCAGAAAACCCCGGCCGTTCGCAAGAACGTCCGAGGGATGAATGCGCCGA
>DAVZID010000027.1:0-40771 GCA_052273485.1 Lachnospiraceae bacterium | reverse complement strand
AAGGCAGGAACGACAGAAGGAGAGAGTGCCGCACGGCATGTTTGGAAGTTTGAAAAGAAAAAAATACAGAAAGGAAAAGGAAGATGATGTTAAAGCTGGATCCGTCTCTGACGGAAAAAATAAAGCGGCAATATGAGGAATGGATGACATGTTGTCCAAACAGAAAAAGTGAAGTAGATGCGTGGATTGCAACTGCAAGCGAGGATGAAGCAATCTGCATGAAATATTTGTATGCTTACATGCATCCGTGTGATATCGTGTCCTACGATGTAGAGGCGATTGCATCTTATGTAAAGGCAACACTTGATATGTATGCGAATGTTCCATATGCAAAACAGGTGCCGGCAGAGCTGTTCTTTACATATGTATTGTGCGTGCGTGTTAACAACGAGGATCTTGATAAGAGCCGCGAGTGGATTTACAGACAGCTTGTTGATCGCGTGAAGGATAAAAAGACAATGATAGAGGCCGCACTTGAGGTTAACTACTGGTGTTATGAAAAGGCAACCTATATTCCGTCTGATGATCGTACTCTGGCGCCATTTGGTATGTGCAATTCTGCTCGTGGACGCTGTGGTGAGGAATCAACACTTGCTGTATCTGCTATGAGAAGTGTTGGTATTCCGGCAAGACAGTGTTATGTTCCGCGTTGGGCACACTGTGATGATAACCATGCATGGGTTGAAGTGTGGGCAGATGGCGATTGGCATTATCTTGGAGCATGTGAGCCAGAACCAGTACTTGATAAGGGTTGGTTTACTGCAGCTGCATCAAAGGCAATGCTTGTTCATGCAAAGGCATTTTCAGACCTGGAAAGCTCTGCAGAAATAGCCTACAAGACACCGCTTTATGCGCTGATGAATGTAACAGAGCGCTATGCAGATTGTGCGAAACTGACTGTAACAGTAACTGATCATGGCGTACCAGTGCAGAATGTTTCTGTTTTATTCTGTCTTGTCAATTATAGTGAGCTTTTCCCACTTCATAAAGAAAAAACAGCATCTGATGGCAGTGTGTCCTTTATGACAGGTAAGGGTGATCTGTATGTATGCACCGTTTACAATGGAAAATATCTTGGTCAGAAAATTGATATGAGAGAGCAGCAGTCTGTTGTATTAAAGATGGAGCAGGCAGCAGATCCAGAGAAGATGGAAGGCATAATCGAGGAGCGCTTTGATTTGAACCCGCCGATTGAGGCTATGCCAAAGAGTACTGGTGCACAGATGAAGAGTGTGCATGAGGCTCGCCTTGCTGAGTGTGAGAAGATTCGCGCTGATTATGAGGAAGGCTTTGTAAAGGAAGATAAAGACTGCAGTGATCCGTGGAATCGCTATTTTGTCAATGCAAGAGGAAACAGACAGGAGCTTGAAAAATTCAGACAGATGACTGAGTTTACAGATGAAGATAAGCGTCTGATGCTTGATACGCTTCGTGATAAGGATTTTCTTGATACTACAGCAGAGGTGCTTGCATCATATTTGCGTGCTGCATTGCCATATAAGAACAATTTCTGTACAGAGCTTTACCAGAAATATCTGCTTGCACCGCGTGCGGGTCATGAAAAGCTTATGGGAAGCAGAAGCCGTATTGTTTCTTTGTTATCTGAAAAAAAGGTATTCCCACAGGATGGCACAGTGACTGCAAAGATGGTATGGGAGTATGTAAATCATGGCTTAAATACAGTGCCGGATTATGGAACAGGAAACTGGCCGGCAGAGGCAGATGGCTGCATAAAGTGTGAGATCATTACCGAGGTTTCAAAGAGAGTTGTCTTTGTTGAGATTTGCCGTGCTATTGGTATTTTGGCACGCTTAAATCCAGTAACAGGAAAGGCAGAGGGCATTTGCGAAAAGAACGGTGAACTTTGCTTTGAGGCTATGGAAAAGGAAGTTCAAAAGACAGATGAGCCAGAGAAGCAGGTAACACTGACTTTAGTAAATAAATCTGATCGTAAGCTTGAGTACTGGCTTCATATGACGATTGCTCGTTTTGAAAATGATGTTTATCAGACACAAAACTATGAGGATCTTGCAATTGAGCCGGGAGAAGAAAAGGAACTTTCTTTGGCGAAAGGTGCTTACCGTATCATCACCACACAGCGTCAGATTGATGGCGGTGTCAGCTGTATCGCAAGCAGTTTTGTTATGAGCGAAGGTCGTGTATTTGAGCTTCGTCAGGCACCGGCAAAGATTGCCGAAAAGTGTCATGAGGCAGAGCTTAGTGATGCGACAGTACAGCAGGTGACAGCAGAGGGAATGATGGTTGGTGATCCTGTTTTGATGACTTCACTTTATCAGGGACAAAAATCAATTCTTGTTTTTGCAGATCCAGGAAAAGAGCCTACAGAGCATTTGTTCCAGGAGATCCTTGAGTGTAAGGAAGCTTACAAGAAGCAAGGCTACAGAGTTGTAATTGCACTTGAGAATACGGATGTTTTAAAGAACGAGACATTACAGCGTGTACTTAATGCAGGGTTAAATCTTGTTTGCGTAACAGGAAAGGATGATGCCTATCTGTACCAACTGCATGAAGCACTTCATGTCGGAGACGAGCGTCTTCCGTATGCGCTTGCAGTAAACATAGACGGAAAGGGATTGTTTGCATTTGCAAATTACAATATTCGTACTGCATGGACGCTGATGGAGATTTTGGACGTCAGAGGCTGATAGGTCTCGGAAGGGTTACGAGGGCCCACTCGGTGAAGTGACGTTACCTCAAAGCCAATTACGCAAAACACAAACGTTTACTGCAAATTATTAATGAAAAAAATTTAATATTAACACTTCCAATTTTTGGAAGATAGCATTATAATGGTAGCCGCGGTGGAGTTCGCTTTTGCGGCTGCCATTTGTGCTAATTTTTTAGAAAGTGGGGAGATACATTATGGTATCACAGATTTTAGCTGTCCTTATTTTTCTCGTGATGTTCGCCATGATCATTACAGAGAAGATAGAGAGACACATTGTTACACTGGGCTGCGGTCTGTTGATGATTCTTCTTGTATTCGGTATTTCCATGCACAGCGGAAGTGCAATCATGGAAACACTGAACATTGGAAGCATCTTCACAGTAGACTTTTGGCATGCCTCCAGTGAGGCAGGAGAGTCCTCTTCTGGAATTAACTGGTCTACGATCATTTTCATCGCTGGTATGATGATTATGGTAGAGGGTATGGGAAAGGCTGGATTTTTCCGTTGGCTGTGTCTGCAGATTGCAAGACTGGTTCATTATAAGCCAACTGCCGTATTTGTTACCTTCATGATCATGTCCTTTGGTTTGGCTATGTTCATTGATAGTATTACGGTTATTCTTTTCCTGGCAGCAGTTACCATCGAGCTTTGCCTTTTGTTAAAGAGCAATCCAGTTCCAATGATCATTGCAGAGATTTTCTGTGCAAATCTTGGAGGATCTGCGACGATGTGTGGAGATCCGCCGAACATCATTATCGGAACTTCCATGGGTTACAGCTTCTTTGATTTCTTAACCAACACTGGTGCCATTGCAGCGATTTCCCTTGTTGTCGTAGTTATCTATTTCTATTTCTGCTTCCGAAAGAAGCTTGTCACACCGGGTACGGCTCCGGTTGATCCGGCATCATGTCCAGATCCGAACTCTGCAATTGAGGATAAGAAGGAGTTTATCAGCAGTGTCATTATTTTCCTGATTGCAGTTGTACTGTTAGTAACGCACGCAAATACGGGTCTTACTGTTGCCTTTATTGGTACGTTTATCGCTATCATTACACTTGTTGTTGAGCATAAGTATGCGGCAGAACTGTTGAAGAAGGTTGACTATAAGACATTGTTATTCTTCATCGGATTGTTTGTTGTTGTCGGTGGTCTGGAGCAGACTGGCGTGTTGAACGTGATCGCTGAGTTTATCAGCAAGGTCAGCGGTTCCAATACAAAGTTAATGGTTGCAATCATCATCTGGATTTCTGCATTTGCAAGTGCATTCGTTGATAACATTCCGTTTGCAGCAACCATGATTCCAGTTATCAGAAGCTTGTCAGCACTGCAGGGTGTTGATTTGGAGACACTTTCCTGGGCGTTGGCAATGGGTACCGATATCGGAGGAAGTGCAACCCCGATCGGTGCATCTGCTAACGTAGTTGGTATTTCAGTAGCTTCCAAGAATGGTCATCCGATCGGATGGGGCAAGTATTGTAAGTATGCCGCTCCGGCAACCATCCTTGTTGTGCTGATTTCCATGCTGTTTATCTTTGCAAGATATTTCTAAGCTATAAATAAAGGAAACTATTCAGCACCACATTCGCCAGATAAAATTGCATTGCTGTTTGAATGCAAGCATTCACAGTAAGCAATTTTGCATGGCTCTGAATAGTTACAAATAAACAAAGACAGGGCTCTGGATTGCTGCAAAAAGCAGGAAAACAGAGCTCTTCTGATTTACAAACGCATCATCTCGTTATATAATAAAAGAAATAAGTTTTGTTACAAGGAGGAGTGTGGCAATGAAGGATCAGTTGATAATAACATTAGGACGTGAATTTGGAAGTGGTGGTCATGCGATTGCAGTAGAGCTAGCAGAGCATTACGGCATTAAGCTGTATGATCACAACCTGTTGGATGCAGTGGCAGCTGAGAAAAATGTAGACGTGGAGTCTTTAAGACGCTACGATGAGAAGCCGAGAAGACTTCTATTCTCCAGAAGTCAGAATGGTTTTTCTAGTTCTGCCGAAGAAAACGTTGCATTTTTGCAGTTTGATTATCTGAAGAAGAAAGCCAATGCGGGCGAGTCTTTCATCGTAGTCGGAAGATGTGCGGAGACCGTTTTTGGTGATCGTCCGGATGTGATTTCTTTATTCGTTCTTGGTGATCGTGAGACAAAGTGCAAGCGTGTCATGGAGGTATATGAGCTGTCCGAGCGCGAGGCACAGTTTAAGATGGAGCGCCACGATAAGTACAGAAAGCAGTATCACAATTACTTCTGTAAGGATAAATGGGGCGATTCAAGAACCTATGATTTGAGTATCAATAGCAGTAAGTTGGGAATCGACGAGACTGCTAATGCATTGATCGAGTACATCGACAGACGCAGAAAAAATATGAAAGAAAAAGACAATGAGTGACGTTTTGCTTGATTTTTTTTCTTGAATTTGGCATAATAATCAGCGAAACGGGTGGAAAGGTCGAAAAATAAAAAACCTGTTCCTTTGGGAGCAGGTTTTTTATTTGGTGAAATCTAGTCAGTGATTGGCTGCTATAGTAAATAGCATGTGAAGAAAAGAAAAACAAGTATTTTACGCATGCGGAAAGGGTATTTATGCCGATTCGGTCGATATTATTTTTGATTGGACAACTATCGTTTGTTCCTTCTTATGTTTATACGACAAAAGTGCTGTATGAAAAGCCTTTGTCGCTGCGTACGCGTCTGCAATTTATTGGAATTTGTCCGTTTGTGGCATATATCTATGCAATCATATTGATGCAGCTGGTTGGCAAATTTGTATCAGTGGATCTAGCAGATCAGCAGATCTGTTATTCGGATTTTTTTGTATTTGTAGTTTCGTTTTTCTTGATGTATTTTTATGGAAAGATGATGGATAATTCAGGAGGAGCAGCGCGATTTCTTTATCTTTGCCTTTACCTGTTTTCGATGCCCTTTACTGCTGTGTATGAGTCAACACTGCTGACAATTAGTATTGATTTGATTGCGCTGATAGGCATCAATCTATTTTATTGTCGATGGGTTTGTCGTCCGATTGCAGCGATTCGTGAAGAGTGTAATCGAGTTAATGGAGTGCTGCTTTCAATTTTGATCATTGCAGCCTGTCTGTTTTTGCTTCGCAGTATTAGCTTTTATTTTATGAACTGCCATGAAGAATTGAAAGAATACATCAATCTTTTTTCAATTTATAATTTTATCTATGCGGCATTGGTTTTGTTATTTGTGTTTGCGGCGATTGTTCTCATCGTACAAAATATTAAATCAGCAAGAGCGAATGAACTGGCAGCAGAGAAAAGCCATGAGCAGTCCATTGAGACAATCGAATCCCTTGTGCGTGCTGTCGATGCGAAGGACAGCTATACAAATGGTCATTCGGTGCGCGTGGCGACATACACAAAGCAGATTTCAAAGTTGCTTGGTTATACAGATGATCAGGCCGGTACTATGTATTATACGGCACTGCTGCACGATGTTGGAAAGATCGGTGTTGATGATGCGATCCTTCGAAAACCAGGTAAGCTGACGGACGAGGAATTTGCAGCGATCAAGGCACATACTACGATAGGCGCACAGATTTTGTCACGTATCACGTCCATGCCAGATTTAAAAAATGGTGCATTGTATCATCATGAGCGCTGGGATGGAAAAGGATACCCAAAAGGGCTTAAAGGAGAGGAGATTCCAGAGGCAGCGCGCATCATTGCTGTGGCGGATGCCTATGATGCGATGACGTCAAATCGTTCCTATCGAAAGGCATTATCGCAGGCGCGGGTGCGCGATGAGATTGCAAATGGAATCGGCAGGCAGTTTTGGCCGCCTGCCGCAAGAGCAATGCTTAAGATGATCGATCAAGATACCAATTATGAAATGCGCCAGAAGATAGAGGCGACAGCAGTGAGCGCATAAGTGGCATAAAAACGATGAGTTGTTTTTATGGACTTGCCAGAAAAAGACATGCCACTTAGATCGTTTGCTGAAAAACAGAAGCATATGTATATTTTTCGGCCTCTGTGTCAGTTAGTGTATGTGTCCATGACGGACGCGCACCGGCGGCACTGGGACCGAAATTTTTATATTCAGCAAAATATACGGTATCGTGCGCATCTGTCTTTCCCCAGTCGTGCCAGCCTTCCGGGCGGATATGGTCGCCAATCTCAGAATTTAAGATTACAACCTTTGCATACTCACGCCATGGACGGCCAAGGTAACATGTATTAGGTTCACTTCCAATAAAGCGGCAATGATTGAATATGTAGCCGTAAGTCTGACCTTTTGGCGCTGAACCAGCTGTCACATAGCCGCCGCCCTCTGCCAGCGACTCTAGTGTACAGTTTTCAAAGTATGCGGTGGCGCTGCCAAAGATAAAGTCCACACCGCCGCAGATATAGGTATCCTTATAATATTGCCTTCCGTTGATACGTGGGGCAAATTCCTTCGGCCCGCGAAATCCGCCAGGTTCCTTTTCTTTTTCAGGAAGAGGCCCCGTAAAGAGAGTGTCCTGGCTTCCAATAAGACGGCAGTTTTCCACGCGTATACCTTCTCCTTCAGCATAGAGCGCAATCGCCTGACCAACTTCCTTTCCGGCACCAGCAGCATTTTCTACAGTGAGATTGCAAAGAGTAATATCCGGCGCATCTAAAAACAAGGTATAGGTGCGAAACGTTCCGCGCTTAATGCCGTCTGGCATGATTTCGCGCGCATAGTCATCATACGTCAAAATCGTAGTCGTGGCATCCTCGCCCTCCAAAGTGATATGTGGTTGGGATACCGTCAGCTTTTCGTGATAGCGCCCCGGTGCGATATGAATGGTGACAGGCTGAGGTGCGTAGGTCTTAGCTGCTTCAATCGCATTGGCAATCTTTGGATACTCCGTATTTTGTCCAGCATTTATTGTAATCATAGTAGTCATTCCTTTCTTATTGTGGTAGTAAAAATTAGTATCATACTGACATTTTAAAATATCACCTTTTTGCTGTCAATACGTGCTTGCCTTTTTGAAAACACTATTGTAAGATGACGATAGAAAGAAAATGAGTAACGACTCAAAGCTGCGCAGAGATATTTGCAGAGTCGTCTTTGCAAATGAGTTTGAGTTGTCACGAAAACGGAGGGAAAACAATGGTAATCAGAGAATACAGCAAGGTTGAACTGGTATTTAGCTCTAGTGAGAGCGAAGCAGTCAAAATCGCGCTTGTAAATCTGCGGCGCGATCTGATGCGCACGTTAAATTGCAGTGTGATTGAGACCGTGTGCAAGACAGATGAATCAGTGGCTGACAAGAGCGGTGCCGCGGATGGCATGATCCGTATCCTTGTTGGAACGATAGCGCATCTGGCAAAACTTGACGCAAAGGCAGACATAGCGAAGTTACAGGCAGAGAACGGCACCTACCGCAAAGAAGCCTTTTTGATTCAGGAGAAAAACGGGGAACTTTTGATTGCAGGAACCGATCGCCGCGGCACGATCTACGGCATTTATGATTTCTGTGAGTGGCTTGGTGTATCCCCGTGGTACTTTTTTGCGGATGTTTTGGTGCGCCGCAGAAGCGAAGCCGTCATTCCAACGGACTACTGTAAGGTGGATTATCCGTCCGTCGAGTACAGAGGAGTTTTTATCAATGATGAGGAAGAACTAGAGCATTGGGTATGGCGCTACATGGGCGAGGAAACGATCGGCGTAAAGACCTACGAGAAGATTTTTGAGCTGCTGCTTCGTCTGAAGATCAATTATATTTGGCCGGCAATGCACGTCAACTCCTTTAACTTAAAGCAGGAAAATGGTGCACTTGCAGACCGCATGGGTATCGTTGTCGGAACCTCCCACTGCGATATGCTGATGCGAAGCAACAACCGCGAGTGGAGACCATGGCTGGCAAAGAAGGGTTATACCGATGTCGAATATGACTTTTCTATCCCAGGAAGAAATCGCGAAATCTTAAAGGAGTACTGGCGCGAGAGCGTTGAGCAAAACCGCGATTTTGAGGTAAGCTATACGGTCGGAATGAGAGGAATCCACGATTCTGGTTTTGAGACAAAATCACTCGAGGGTCTAACAGGGGAGGCACTCTTAAAAGCCAAAATCGAACTGCTTGAATCCGTCATGGCAGCGCAGGAAGAGATCCTTTCTGAGACATTGGACAAAGAGCCGATGAAGACCTTCGTGCCATATAAGGAAGTTCTTGAGTTGTATGACAACGGCTTAAAAGTGCCAGAGGATCTGACACTGATCTGGACAAACGATAATTACGGCTATGTGCGCCGCTATCCAGGCGACAAGGAAAGAGCAAGAAAGAGCGGAAACGGCATTTATTATCATAATTCTTATTGGGCACCGCCGGGAGCATCGTATCTGTTTATCTGCTCCATCCCGATGGCGCACACCAGAAACGAGCTGTTAAAGGCATACAAAGAAGGCATTCAGAAGGTATGGGTCACAAACTTTGGCGCAATCAAGCCACTCGAGCAGCAGCTTTCCTTCTACGCAAAGCTTGCATGGGAGGCAGATGGTGATGCTCACCGTGATCTTGAAACCTTTGATGAGACCATTTTCCTGACAAGGTGGCTTGACAGTATGTTTTCCGGTCAGCCGGGTGCAAAATTAGCTCCACTTCTTCTTCAATTTGATCAGCTCACCAATGCCAGAAAGCTAGAGCATATGGACGATGACTGTTTCTCGCAGACTGCGTTTGGCGATGAGGCAGCAGAGCGTATGCACCAGTATGAACATCTTTGCAGCGAAATTGAGGCTGTCTATGAGACCTTGCCAGCTGTCGAGAAAGATGCTTTCTATCAGCTCGTGTTGATGAAGGTGCAGGCTGCTTACTTTACAAATGGCATGTATTACTATGCCGATCGCAGCCGCCTTTGTATGAGACAGGGAAAAAACAGCGATGCAGCGCGCTATACCGGTCGCAGCCATGCATTTGATCTCGCGCGCAGAAAGCTTCTATATTATTATAACCATGTAATGAGTAACGGAAAGTGGAATGGCATCTTAACGCCAGAGGATTTCCCACCGCCACGCACCGCAATGTATCCGGCATGCCGTGTGCCGTTAACTGCTGCCGCTGATCAGATGATTGTCACCTGTTGGAACAATCAAAGCGAACTGACCTTTACCGACAGTACATATGGCAATGCAAAGTGGATTGAACTTGCAAATGCAGGAGATGGCGAACTGCCTTATAAGATCGAAAAGCCAGAGTGGCTTACAATCGCAGGAGCGCTGCCGACAGAAGGAACACTTACAAAAGAAACTCGTTTCGTTTTCGGCGTAACATCAAAACCAGAAGCAGTCAGCATTGATAATGCATCTAACAATGTACAGTCAGCGTCAGTTCGCCACGGCACAATCACTGTATTTTGCGGTACACAAAAGATCGCTGCAATTCCGGTAACCGATGAAACTGACGATGTAAAAGCTCGTGTACAGAAGGCCGCAGAAGACGCAAATCTATCTTTGGCTATGCACATTGCAATCGAGGACAGCGGTCGATGTGTGATCGAGGCAGAAGAAGGAATGGCTGTATCCGATCTTGATGAAACTGGCTGGAAACTCATTCCTCATCTGGGCCGTTCACAGGGAAGTCTGTTAGAGGCAGAGACACCGGGAGCACAGTGGTCTTGTCCATTCTATCTGACGAAGAACGGTGACTTTGTATTAGAGCTGCACCGCTTCCCAACCTTAAATTCGGTTGGTCATCTTCGTGTGGGCATTTCTGTGGATGATGGTGAAATGCAAGTGTTTGAGTCAAAGTCAACGGATGAGCATCGCGCCGATTGGAAGCACAATATCTTAAACAATGTGGATAAGCTTTCTGGACGTATTCCGGCTCTTACAGCAGGACTTCACAAGCTCACATTCACTGCAATTGATCCATATGTCTCCTTCACACGCGCTGTTCTCTACGATACAAAGACCGCGGCCGGAAAGCAGTTAGAAGAAACACTTGATGCTTTGGCAAAGCTTGTTGATGGCGCTTACGACAGAAGCAACCTTGGCCTTACTTTTATGGATCCATCATACGAGATGCTCCCAGTTGAGACCAATCTGGAAACATACTGTGTACACTGGTACGGTGATGTGACACCAGAGCCACGCCCAGTCCTTTGTCTGCCATCCGCAGCAGGAAAAGATTCTTTAGCAGATGACGATATCATCATCCGCCCAGAAGCTAGTTTTCAAACCATCACTCCACAGCAGATCTTAGCAAAGGCAGCAAGTCCAGTCACAGAGACAAATGGCGTTATCACAATCGACGCAGCATCTGCACTGGCACAAACCGCATTTGCATCCGCACAGGACAGCATAGACGGCATACCATGGAACTACTGTGACAGCCCATCCTACGGCGAGACCGGCCTTGCGATGTATATCGAACAAGAAGGTTTATCCTGGAATGTAACAGATGCACCAAGTCTTCGTTTTACGGTACAGGCAGAGGGTGGACACTACCGCATTTGGATACGAACCTGGCAGTGGGGTGATGACACGTCTCATTATACAATTGGCATTGACCAAAATGTGATCCCAGAAAAGAAACTTTACAATGGTCGTCCACTCTGGAAATATGCATCCGAGCATGTATGGAAATGGGCTCCAGTCTGGGAGTGCGATCTGACAGTGGGTCAACATGAGCTTACCGTTTATAGCCTAAGTGCACGACTTCGCATTGATCAAATACGAATTGAGAGAGTGTAAATAGTTGAAAATTATTATTATAAGGTAGATATGCTTCATATTGGGAGCTGTAACGTGAGGCGCTGAGGCGAACTGCTTTACGAGGTCGAACGTTGAAGCAGGACTTTCAAAGTAACGTATGATAAGAAAGAAAGTGACAGGTGCCTGCGGAAAAGAGAGACCGACAAAGCTTCGCCAAAGTGCCGTATTAGAAGAGAAAACGTAAAAGAGAAAACGGCCTGCCACCCATCACTGGGCAAGCAGGTCCGCTAATGTAATGCTATCAAGATAATTGTTCACGAGCTCCCCAAGCTTCATCCACATCCCGATGGTGCGGCATTCCGAAGCCTTCGGGCAGGATGTCATGCCATCCTCAATGCAGCTGACAGGCTCAAGACTCGTCTCTGTTAAACGCAGAATACGTCCAACCGTGTACTCCTCTGGAGCCATTGTCAGGCGGTAGCCGCCACCCTTGCCGCGCATGCCCTCAAGCAGATGTTCCTGCACAAGAATCTTCAAAATGCTCTCCAGATACTTCTCAGAAATACCCTGTCTGGCAGCAATTGACTTTAATGGAATGTATTGTTCATTCGGATGTTCTGCAATATCAATCATAACGCGCAGGGCATAACGCCCTCTGGTAGATACAATCATAATTCACCTCAAAATTAAAATAAATAGATTACGTATTAATTACGTATTATTTGAAGAAAAATATACTGCTAAAGACTAAAAAACAAGATACACTACGAAATTTAGTAGTAGCGAATAGTTTTCATTGCAGTATATAAACCTATTATACTACAAGGTAAAAGGGAAATCAAATAGAAAATAAAATCAAAATTGTCTTTTGTATTCCTTTTTGAACAGAAAAATAGGAAAACCCCCTGTACAAATGAAAAAAAATCCTCTACAATGAAATTGTGGCAGCGAGCGAAGTGCCGCTGACCAGAGTTTGCAGCGCCGCCGTGGCAGACTCTTGTATAGGCGGCGCAGAGAGGAAAAATGAAAAATGAAAAAGACAGGTAAGACAGCAGCATTAGCATTGACCATGAGTATGGCAGTGACCGCAATGCCGTTTGGCGTATCAGCAGATGAGACCGACAAGACGATTGTTCGAATCAACATGGAGTCCGAGCCGGACAACTTAGATCCGTGGCTTTCCGCAGCGAGTGATACCGAAGCTGTATTTCACAATGTATTTGAGGGACTTGTACTGTTTGATGAGACAGGAGCACTCACTCCGGGATTAGCCGAGAGCTGGGATATTTCCGATGACGGACTGACCTATACCTTTCATTTAAGAGACGACGTTACCTTCCACAATGGAAAGGCATTTTCTGCAGAGGACGTCGTATATACCTACGAATCTCTTTCCGGCTTAGGCACAGAGGAAGCCCTTTCTTCTAAATTTACAAATTTGACTTCGGTAGAAGCCGTTGATGATTACACAGTTACAATGACACTCGCTGAGGCTGATGCTGCATTTTTGCAGTATACAAGAGTAGCAGTACTTCCAAAAGGATATGAGGACCAGTCCAGCGCACCGGTAGGAACCGGCCCATTTGTGTTTGAAAAATATGTTCCGGGACAGATGGTTGTTCTGGAAAAGAACGAAAATTATTACGATGAATCCAGAATGCCAAAAATCGACGAGGCACAGATTTACATCATGGGCGATGACAGCGCCGTGCTGACCGCACTTCAGTCTGGACAGCTTGATGCTGGTATTGTATATGCCGACAGTGCCGATTACTTAAACGGTGATTTTACTGTTAATAGTTCCCCACAGAATATGGTTCAGCTGTTTGCACTGAACAATTCTGTAGAGCCATTTGATGACGTGCGCGTACGTCAGGCATTTGAGTATGCAATCAACAAAGATCAGATTATTGACGGTGTGTTCGCCGGATATGCAACGGAGCTGTACAGCAATTTCAGCCCAGTAATGTCCTATTTCTATAACGACGAACTGTCTGATGTTTACACTTACGATGTGGACAAGGCAAAAGAGCTGATGGCAGAGGCAGGATATGAGGATGGTTTTGATATCACAATCACCGTTCCGTCCAACTACCAGAAGCATGTCGATACTGCACAGGTAATCGCGCAGCAGTTAAAGGAAATCAATGTCAACGCAACCATCGAGCCAGTTGAGTGGGGTCAGTGGCTGGATCAGGTTTACACAAATGCAGATTATCAGACAACAGTTGTTGGATTGACCGGAAAGCTTGATCCAAACGATATCTTAGGCCGTTATGTAAGCGATTATGCAAAGAATTTCATGAAATATAACAACCCGGATTACGATAAGCTGATTGAGGAAGCAAAGACTGCTTCCGATGAGGAGCGTGTGGAGCTGTTTAAGGAGTGCCAGAAGGTGCTGACCGAGGACGCTGCCGCTGTATGGATTTGTGATCCGAACGCAATCGCGGTTACAAGAAGTGATTTAAAGGGATACACCTTCTACCCGGTAAGCTTTATTGATCTGAGCAAGCTTTACTACGAAGAGTAATACGAATAATAAGAATTAGTAACGATTATCCAGATCCATGCAAAATCTCGCTGCGGCTTGAAATCGTTACAATAATTAGAACAAAGAAAGGCAGCCCGGCGAAAGTTTTTCGACGGGCTGTTTGGGTCATAAGAGAATGAATTATTATGTACGAAAAGCAGCGGGTCTTGTGGTGACGCTGCTATTGGTATCTTTTATTACCTTTAGTGTGTTTCAAATTCTTCCGGGAAATCCAGCTTATATTATTCTCGGTGTAGATGCTGACCCATTGCAGATTGAGGCATTAAATAAGAGCATGGGTCTTGATAAGCCGGCGCTCATTCGCTATTTAAACTGGATTGGCGGTCTGTTTCGTGGTGATTTGGGCATTTCGTATCGTTATCAGCAGCCAGTTGCACAGTTATTGTCGGATGCACTTGAGGTTACGGGCAGTCTTGCACTTGTCACGCTTGTTCTGACGCTGATCATTGGTGTTCCGGTTGGCATCTGGCTGGCCGACCATTCCGACAAATGGTATAGCCTGCCACTATCGATGCTTTCACAGGTCAGCATTTCCATTCCGTCATTTTGCATGGCCATTTTTTTGATCAGCATTTTTACGGTCGGCTTAAAGTGGCTTCCTTCGATCGGTTTCGTCCCATTTTCAGAGAGTCCATCCGGCTGGCTGCAAAGCTTGATTTTGCCGTCATTTTCGCTGGCACTCGGAACAAGTGCTGTCGTGATTCGCTACGTAAAGGTGTCGGTGAATGGCCAGAGAAAGCAGGACTATGTGCGCACTGCTTATAGCAAGGGCTTGGGAAAAAATAAGGTGCTGTACCGCCATGTCGTGCGCAATTCGCTGATTCCAGTCATCACAATCTTTGGAATGACAGCAGCCGATATCTTAGGAGGCAGTATCATTGTCGAGAATGTCTTTTCCATGCCGGGAATCGGACGACTGATCTCGGTTTCCATTTCTAGCCGTGATCTGCCATTGTTGCAGGGACTGACGTTTTATCTGGCACTGATTGTTGTTGTGTGCAACTTTGCAGTCGATCTGATCTATTCGCTGGTCGACCCGAGGATCCGCTTGAAGTAAGAAGAATTTCTGTTCATGCGTCTTTCATAAAAATAGAACACGATGAATGGTAACAAAAAAGGAATAAGAATAACGATATGAAACGATATTTGAAAAACAAAAGCTTTCTCACTGGGGCAATTTTAGCATTGATTTTGCTTTTGATGCTTGTTGTCAGCTTCTTTTGGCTGCCATACGATCCAGAAGAAATGTATCTTGCACCAAAGCTGTCGCTTCCTAGCATATCACATCTTATGGGAACCGATCAATTTGGACGTGATGTGTTAAGCCGTATCATGAAGGGGATACAGGTGTCCTTTGGCATTGGCGTGGTTGTCGTAGTGGCAGGCGGCGTGATCGGAACGCTTCTTGGCGCCTGTTCCGGCTATTTTGGCGGCTATGTCGATGAGGTAATCATGAAAGTTGTAGACGCACAGATGGCGTTTCCGGGCATTTTACTTGCGCTGATGTTAATGTGCGTGTTTGGCCGTGGTTTAAACAATACGATCTTAGCATTGACCATCATGTCGATTCCACGTTTTGTCCGCATGTCGCGAAGCGGATTTTTGAAGCTTCGTGAGGCCGATTTTGTAAAAGCAGAGCGTGTTAGAGGGGCATCTGCACCGCGTATCATGTTTTTGCACATTTTACCAAACTTATTTTCTGAGCTGACGGCAACCGCATCGTTAACCTTTGCATCTGCTGTCATGTCTGAGGCAGGACTTAGCTATCTTGGGCTCGGTGTGGCACCGCCAAAACCAAGCCTTGGATTGATGCTTTCGGATGCCCAGCAGACGCTTCTTATGGCACCGTGGAACATTGCCATGCCAGCAATCGTGATTACATTGCTTGTTATGAGCTTCAACCTGATTGGTGATGGAATACAGGAGGTGACCGAGCTGTGAGTCTAAATGAATTTCATGCAGAGCATTTTTCAATGGAATTTGAACATGAAAAAAAGTGGTACCCGGCGGTGACGGATTTGAATATGCACATCGACGCTGGGGAGATGGTGGCGCTCATCGGCGAGTCCGGCTGTGGAAAATCCATCACGGCGCTTTCTATGATGGGGCTTCAGCCCAAAGGCACACGCCTTGATGGTCACATGTACTTAGATGGTGAAAATGGCCCGCTAGATCTAAACAAATTAACACAAAAAGAGTGGATGGCGATTCGCGGAAGTCGCATTTCAATGATTTTTCAGGAGCCAATGACGGCATTAAATCCACTGATCAAGGTCGGAAAACAGGTGCGTGAGTGCCTGTTAGAGCATCAAAAAACAATTAGCAAAAAAGAGGCAAAGCGTCTTGTCTTAGAGCAGTTAAGAAGTGTTGGCCTTCCCGATGTGGACTATCTATACGAGTGTTATCCGCACCAGCTTTCCGGCGGACAGCGTCAGCGTGTGATGATCGCGATGGCATTTATCAATAACCCTGCATTGCTGATCGCCGATGAGCCAACGACAGCGCTCGATGTCACGATTCAGGCGCAGATCATGGAGCTGATGCGCCAGATGAATCAAAAGACAAACACCGCGATTCTTTTAATTTCGCACGACCTTGGTGTCGTCAGCCGCCTGTGCAGCCGTGTCTACATTATGTATGCAGGTCGTATTGTGGAGAGTGGCCCGGTAAAAGAGATTCTGGCACATCCGTTTCATCCATACACAAAAGGACTCGTCGAGGCGATTCCTGATCTTACAAAGCGAGGCAAGCCATTAAAGGCTATTCCAGGCAGTGTGCCGGGACTGTATGCCAGAAGCAATATAGGATGTGGTTTTGCAGGGCGATGTGAGTATTGTACGGAGCGCTGCAAAAAAGAAGTACCGCCGCTTGTCGAAAAAGGTGCGCGCACAGTAGCCTGTTGGAATATGGGATTTAATCAGATGGAAGCGAATGATGCGAGGAATCGTGTAGGAATAGAAGCGGAAGGTTTGAATCAGAAAGGAGGCCGACATGACTGAGCAAACAAAAATGCCGTTAATCGAATTAAAGGATGTGACAAAGACCTATCATGACGGAAAACGAGAAAATGTGTTTGCGGTCTCTGGTTTAAATCTTACAATTTATGAGGGCGAGACGCTTGGTCTTGTCGGTGAGTCCGGCTGTGGAAAATCAACAGCTGGAAATATGCTTGTCCATTTGCTGACACCAGATTCTGGTTCGATTTTATTTCGGGGACAGGACATCGCTTTAATGAGCGAGAGACAGTTTCATCCGCTTCGAAAAGAAATTCAGATGATCTTTCAGGACCCGTATTCTTCGCTCAATCCGCGAAAGAAGATTGGCTGGCTGCTAGAGGAGCCGCTTAAAATTCATCAGAAAGGTATGAAAAAGGAAGAGCGAAAAGCCAAGGTGGAATCTATGCTAAGAGAAGTTGGACTGGACGCAGAGTACGCAAATCGCTACCCGAAGGAACTCTCCGGCGGACAGCGCCAGCGTGTCAGCATCGCACTTGCCTTTTTGATGAATCCGTCCTTTATCGTAGCAGACGAACCAGTCTCCGCACTCGATGTTTCCGTGCAGGCACAGATCTTGAATTTAATGCGCGAGCTGCAGGAAAAATATCAGCTGACCTCTCTTTTTATTTCACACGATCTTGGTGTGGTATCGTATCTGTCTGACCGCATTGGTGTTATGTACTTAGGGCATCTTGTCGAGTTGGGCACAACAGAGGAAATTTTATCCCATCCGGCGCATCCGTATACAAAGGCATTGTTTGATGCAAACGCAAAAGTGCTTCCGGGCGAGATTCCAAGTCCGTCCGATCCGCCGAGCGGCTGTCCATTCCACACCAGATGTGAGTACTGTACTGCGCGCTGCAAAACAGAAATGCCGCAGATGCAAACACTTTCGGGGGAAGGATATGGTGTTCACATTGCGGCATGCCATGTTACCCGGGAGGTTTACGAAAAGCCCACTCGGTCTGAATTATGATTCCGAGCGGATTGCCTTCTGCTTCCACTTTCCCGAGGCGTAGCGCAGCAGGCACACGATCGATACGCACAGCCAAGTCAGTCCTGTTGTAATCCAGATGCCCCAGTAGCCAATCTTTGGAATGCGTGTTAGTACAGAGGAGAAGAGCAGTCGGCAGACTACTTCGGCCAGTCCGTTGATCATCGAGAATGCGGCATCGCCACATCCATTTAAGATACCTCTTGGAATGTAGATCATGCCAAGGAAGAAATAACATACACTTGTAATGCGAAGCGCAGATGCGCCAAGCTCAATAACGTCGGTTTCTTTGACAAAGAGACCGGCAATATTTTTTCCAAAAAGAAACATGACCGGAATCATAATCGCACTGAACACGGCGACAATGTAGATCGACTTTTTAAAGCCAAGCTTCACGCGTTTGGTATCGCCAGCGCCAATGTTTTGACCTGCGTAGGTTGTGAGTGCGGTGCCAAGCGAATTGTACGGCTGGTTAATGAGCTGCTCAATACGGTTCGTGATTGTAAATGCAGATACAACTGTCGAGCCAAAGCGGTTGACAACGGACTGAAGTACCACGCATGAGACGGCGATCATACTGCTTTGCAAAGCGATTGGAACACCGAGGCGATACGATGTTTTGATGATTGAAAAATTCGGCTTCATCTGCTCCTTTGTCAGACGAAAATAGGGAATCTTCTTAAAGGAATAGATGAGACTTACGACAGCGGAGAGTGCCTGCGAGATGATTGTTGCAAAAGCCACTCCGAACACACCCCAGCCAAAGGCGATGACAAAGAGTAAGTCAAGAAGCACATTGCAAACACTCGACAAAATTAGAAAATACAGCGGTGTTTTCGAATCGCCAAGCGCACGCAAAATCGACGAGACACCATTATAGAGCGAGATTGCCACAATACCAATGCAGGTGGTTCGCATGTAGGTGATCGAGTCATTGATGATATCGTCCGGTGTATTTAGTAGGCGAAGAACCGAGGGTGTGATTGCAAAGCATAAGATGCTGACCACAAGGGCGGTTGAGACTAATACGTAGAACGAGTTGGCAATCGTTGCGCTTACCTGATCAAATCGTTTGGCACCGTAGAACTGCGAGACGATGACGCCGATTCCGATGCCAAGTCCGGAGGACAGCGAGAAAAAAAGCCAGTTTAATGAGCCACAGGCGCCGACAGCACCAAGCGCATTTGCACCGACAAAATTTCCCACGACAATCGAGTCCACCATGTTGTAGAACTGCTGAAAGATATTGCCAATGATTAACGGGATTGAGAAGGTCATAATCAGTCTGACCGGGCTGCCTTTTGTCATGTCGGCAGCGTTTGATGAAGGTTTCATGGGCGGTACCCTCCCTTTCGTTTTTCTGACTTCGTTGTAGCATGAGGACTCGTCGTTGTAAATGGACTATTTTTGATTAAATTTCAATTAAAATAGATATTCTTTGCAATCCGGAAGGTTACTTTGATAAGGCCTGCTTCAACGTTTTGCCTCGTAAATCACTTCCACCTCCTTCGCCTTAGCGAAGATTTGCGCGTGTCCCATAAAGATGCCCGGAAAACTCCCCAAACAGCGTCTCTTCCTGCTTGCGAAGGAAAATGGTCACGTCAGAATCTCCGAATACGGCTTGAATATGGATAGAGCCGACAGAGGTATCAAGCAGGTGAACGCGGATATAAAGCATGTTTTCGCTAAGCCATTCTGCGCTTGCCGCGTAATGCATAGAAACAGGCACAGGCTCATCGGCACGGTTTCCCATGTGGGTTGTCATCGTAAGTGTTCCTTCTTTTAGTGCACCAATGCCAAACTCAATAGAAACGGTCTCGGCAGAGGAATCCATCGGGGACGGGGAAATGCGGCCCTTTAGGGCCACTTTCCCTGTCCCCAGTGGCTGACCTGCCTTCACTAATTTTTTTCTAGATAGCTGACTAAATGAAAACGAAACCTCATCCCAAATCGCCCCATTGATTACATCTGTCTTAATTGTATTTGCAATAGTGCAAGTTTTTTCAATGACATAGGTACCCTCAAAACTTGACCAAATTCGCTGAAAATCTGCACAAAAACCTGCATTTATGTCATTGACTTTTTCAAATTTGTTGTTCAATGGACAGGACAAAAACGCATGAGGTGGGTTCAATGGCCGCATTGAAAGCCCATTCATAAACGTTTCAAACTCTTTTTTTTCAGTCTCATCGGGCACCCATGGTTCCTGTCTTTTTTCCAATTCCGGCAGAATATGGCGAAAGATCGCATCGTAGATGACCTGATTTCCGCCCTGATAGCCTTGCGTGTCGGCTGTGGTGACGATTGCTGTGTCATAGTCAGGCAAAAGAATCACAAGCTGTCCGCCCATGCCGTAGCAAACGATTGAGCTATGCTCGCCAATCCAAAACTGGAGACCGTAACCTTGGCTTTCCGATGGAACAGGGCCAGTGACGCAGGTAGCAGTCTGAAATGAGGTCGCTTCTTTTATATAATCGGCTGGGACATACTGTTTTGCGTTTAATTTACCTTGCTTTAGAATAAGAAGTGCAAACAGCATCAGATCGCGGGAGGTTGCCATTAGACCGGAGCCGCCCATGCTTACGCCAAAGCCATCCTTTAAGCAGCAGGCCTCTTTTGAAAAGCCAATCTCATCAAGGACTTTTTTTCTTAGGTAGTCGAGCATTGTCATGCCAGATAGTTTTTCCACGAGTGCGCACAGCGTATGGGTGGCAGAGGTGTCATAATGGAACACAGTGCCTGGTTTGTGAGTCGGTGGGACAGTAAAAAAGCTCGCTACCCAGTCTGTTTTTGAACTGAATTTATCGTAAGTAGTTGAAGCATGGCAGGAACGCATGGAGAGCATGTAGCGGATTGTGGTTGCAAGTAGCCATGGATGCGCCTGCGCAGGATCTGGAACATACTCGGGAAAAAATTTCACAATCGGGTCATCAAGCGTAAGACGACATTCCTCTTGAAGAAGTCCGATTGCGATGCTTACGAAGCTTTTTGTGACCGAAAACATCCGGTGAAGATCATTGCGCTTAACAGGGGCATAATACCCTTCTGCAACAAGATTGTCTGATTTCCACAACAAAAAACTGTGCAAAAAAATCCCCTTTTGATCAATTTCTCTAAGGGTATCCATGATACAGGAGGCCGAAATACCCGTTGCCTCTGGAAAATTAGCGGTTAGAATTGTATTCATAAAAAACAAAATTCCTCCTTCTTTTTCGTTCAGTATAACTAATTGACAAAAAAGTGTCAATCCAAGAACATAAAAAAATCAAAGAAATTTTTCAAAAATGACGGAAACTCATTTGAGAAAAAATGGTTTATTAGTAAAAATTCAAAAAAAGCTTGTAATTTTATCATTTAAGTAGTAGAATAATAAGCAAGGAAGTTGTTATACACAACATAGACACAATTTAAGGAGGATTTCTAAATGGAGAAGAGAAAACTGATGGCACTGGCATCAAGTGCTGCGATGGTGTTGACTTCTATGGGCATGGCACCAGCTGTTATGGCAGATGAGGTGGAGAAGCCGGAGAAGATCACAGTAATGTTTGACGGTACCGTTTTCACACAGGAGAACGGACAGGCAGAGTTCGAGGCAAGATGGGAAGAGCTTACCGGTATTGACCTGCAGATTATTCAGCCAGACCATTCACAGTACTATGATGTATTAGGCCAGACCATCGCAGGCGGCGATTGGCCGGATGTTGTTCTGTTAGGTTCTACCTACTACGCTAGCTACGCAGCAGAAGGCGTTCTGTGGGATATGACAGAAGCATACGACAACTCCGAACTCAAGGAGCGTATTACCGACCAGAGCGTTATCGATGGTTTAAAGATTGATGGTTCTCTATATGGAATTTCTCCGGCAAGAGGAAACGGATGCATCACTTATGTAAAGAAGGCATGGTTGGATAACTGTGGTTTAGAGGTTCCGACTACTTATGATGAGTATCTGGCAATGCTTGAGGCATTTACCACTGGCGATCCAGACGGAAACGGTGTTGATGGCGATACATATGGTGTATCTTCCGCAGGTCTGATCGGAACTGAGGCACCGTACACCAACTACCTGCCAGAGTTCTATCAGGATGCTTACCCGAGCTTCTACAAGAATGATGACGGTGTATGGGTAGATGGCTTTACAGAGGATTCCATGAAGGATGCTTTAGAGAGATTAAAGAGTGCATATGAGGCTGGTTACATCGACAAGGAGTCCCTGACTAACGCTACATCTGACGTTCGTACCAAGTTCTACGAGGATAAGTTTGGTGTATTCACTTACTGGGCAGGTACCTGGGCAACCAACTTAAAGACAAATCTTGAGGCAAATGGTCTTGACAGTGAGCTTGTAGCAATCCCACCGATTGAGGAGCTTGGCGCTTATACAGAGCGTGTTGCTCCAGCTTGGTGTATTACTGAGGCTTGTGAGAATCCAGAAGGTGTATATAAGTACTTCATCGAGTCCATGCTTGATGGCGGCGATATGCAGTTCTTATGGACATATGGTGTTGAGGGCGTTCACTGGTCCACAGCAGCAGAGGAAGTTTGCGGCGTTACCTATGAGGAAGGTCAGTTCCATATGTTAGAGAACAGAGAGAAAGAGGGAACTGCTTACACAAAGAACCACATCGACCCGATGCTTGCAGTTGCTCCGCTTGAGAACGATCCAAAGGCTGACGCTGTAGCAGAAGAGGCTAAGGTTTCTGCTGAGACCTTCCAGGAGCACAGCAAGATGGCTCAGCTGGTTGTTTCTACTGATGAGATGGCAGAGTATAACGGTGATCTGACCACACTTAAGAATGAAGTAATCGCTAAGGTTGTTACTCAGGGTATGAGCGTTGAGGATGGTATGGCATACTTCGATCAGCAGGGCGGAAACGACTGGTCTCAGAAGATTGTTGATTCTCTGAACAACTAATCAGTCCCAAACCTGACTTGCATGCACTAAGTTAAAAGCGTACGCAGGATAATTGATTTGTATGACAGACGGATAGCTGCTGAGAGGCATATCAATAAATTTGACTCTCAGCAGTTTTTTTCGTCTTTCAGATAGATGGAAGAAGCGCACATACAGTGAGATTTCTGACATCATTTTTTGATGCAGGAAAAATCCGAAGCATCTAAGTTTACAAATATAATAAAAAAGGAGAAAACGATGGCAAAAAAGAACACGATAACGCTCCCAGACGGGACTGTTGTATCACACAAGAAGCCACTCAAAGAGCAGATGTATAAGTACAGATGGTTCTATTTGATGTTCCTTCCTGTATTCATCTTTGTAGTAGTATTCTACTATCTGCCAATGTTCGGTATTGTTTATTCATTTACCGATTACAAGCTGATTAAAGATCCTGTATGGACGGGATTCAAAAACTTTGAGACTTTGTTTTCAAAGCCAATGTTCTGGCGTGCATTTAAAAATACGCTGTTTTTAAGTATCGCTAAGCTGCTTTTGAATACATTTGCGGCAGTAGTTGTTTCACTGTTATTAAACGAGATTATAAACGTTCATTTTAAGAAGGTTGCACAGACAATTATTTATCTGCCACACTTCTTATCATGGGTTGTTACGGCATCTGTTTTCGGTTTGATCCTTTCCCCATCCAGCCAGGGTCTTGTAAACTCTTTCCTTGCTTCAATCGGTGTGGTTGAAAAAGGAAGCGAGATCTATTTCCTTGGAAGCTTAAAGTGGTGGACACCAGCATTCTTCGTAATCAATGTATGGAAGGATACCGGTTGGCAGACCATCATCATCATGGCAACACTTGTTGGTATCAGCCAGGAAATTTATGAGGCTGCTGGTATTGATGGTGCAGGACGCTGGAAGAAGATGTGGTACATCACCATGCCGGCACTGGCAAACACGATCATCACTGTTATTATCCTGAACTTGGCAAAGGTTCTGAATCTGTTCGAGTCCGTATTCGTATTACAGAATGATGCGGTTATGGAAAAGGCCGAGGTTATTCAGACTTATGTTTACAACCAGACCTTCAACAGCGGCGGTATCCCGAACTACGGTTATACCACAGCGGTAGGTTTGTTCAAGTCCCTTGTTGGTTGCGTACTCGTACTGATCTGTAACTATATCAGTAAGAAGGTTCGTAACGGACGCGGTATTGTTTAAGGAGGTGGAGAACAAATGAAAGATCGTCCAAAGATTAGACTTTTTAATGTGATTAATGGAATCCTTTTTATTCTGATCTCCATTATCATGCTGATTCCGATTTATAAGGTATTAGTCGATTCCTTCGACTTAAGCTCTGCTTATGGTATGAGACTGTGGCCAAAGCAGTTTGGTCTGGCTGGATACGCGAGTGTACTGTCAAACCCGACTCTATATCGTCCACTTATGATTTCTGTTGGAACTACACTTGTTGGTACCTTCCTCGGTCTGACTCTTTCTACACTGGGTGCTTACGTATTGATTCAGTGGGATATGCCGGGAAGAACCTTCTTTGCAAACTTCCTGCTGTTCACCATGATCTTCAGTGGTGGTATGATCCCGACCTACTTGGTTATGAAGAACTTAGGGCTGACCAACAACCTGCTCGGTGTTGTACTTCTTCCGGCAATTAACATTTATAACCTTGTTTTGATGAGAAACTTCTTCGAGGGTATTCCGCAGAGCTTGTTTGAGGCAGCAACACTTGATGGATGTACGCCAATGGCAACCTTCATCAAGGTTGTACTTCCGCTTTCCAAGGCAGCACTTGCTTCCATCGGTCTGATGTTTGCAGTTGCTTACTGGAATGATTACACCAACTACAAGCTGTACATTACTGATTCTACTCTCTATAACTTCCAGATGAAGTTAAGAAGTATCATGATGGGTAGTGATCTTCCGCAGGCAAACGGCGGTGCAACTGAGAATACCGTAAAGAGTGCGGCAATTATTATTGCAATTTTACCATTCATGATTCTGTATCCGTTCCTGCAGAAATACTTCGTAAAGGGTGTTAACGTAGGTGCTGTAAAGGGTTAAAAACAAATAAAAGGTGCGCTGTTGTCTTCGGGCAACAGCGCCGTTTTTGATTAAAAGAGGGTTTGAATAATAGAACTTAGGAAGGGCTGGCTGTTATGGCAAAGGCAAAAGTAACCGAAAAAAATATTAAGCTGATCCTGCAGGGTAGTATGGGAAAGGCAATTCTCGCACTGGCAGTACCGGTTGTGATCAATAGTTTTTTACAGACTATGTATAATCTGACCGATACTTATTGGCTCGGACAGCTTGGAACAAATGAATTAGCGGCAATTAATCTTGTTTCGCCGCTGCAGCAAATTGTGGTAAACTTTGGATCGGGACTTACGGTGGCAGGTGCTGTTTTGATTGCACAGCTTATCGGAGCATCAAAAAAGGAAGAGGCAGCCTCCATGGCAAGTCAGATCTTTGTCTGCGCAATGATATTTTCCATCATCTGCGCCGGAGTGATTGCAATTTTTACCCCTACTGTGGTAAACTGGCTTGGAGCAGATGAGCCGACAGCAAAGGTGGCAAATATCTACCTTCGTATCGTTATTTTGGATATGCCGTTTTTGTATATGGTCAATATTTTTGCAGCGATTCGGCAGGCGCAAGGTGATACAGTATCACCTATGTTTTTAAATCTGACAGGAATTTTACTTAATGTTGTACTTGACCCACTTTTAATGATTGTGATACACTGGGGAGCAGCAGGAGCAGCGCTTGCGACAGTTATTGCTAAGGCAGTTCCGGCAATGATTTCACTCGTAATCTTAAAGAGAGATACAACAGGTGTAAGGATTCGCTTAAAGGGTTTTCGCTTTGAAAAAAGCAAAATGAAAAGCATTCTCACAGTTGGTCTTCCGACTGCAATCGGCGGAAGTACAATGCAGCTTGGCTTTCTTTTAATGAGCAGAAATGTCTATGTGTATGGTACTGGAGCAATGGCAGCATACGGAATTGGCAACAAGGTAAATGGTCTTATCACCCTGCCGTCAAATGGTATTGGCTCAGCAGTTGCGACAATTGTTGGTCAAAACATTGGAGCAAATCAGATTGACCGCGCTGAAAAAGGCTATAAGATCGCAAGACGTGTGAGTGTTATTTTCTTGTTTGTTGGTGGACTGATTCTATCGCGTCCATTTTTATCAGAGGCGATAGTAGGTTTGTTTTCAACAGATGAAGAAGTAATAGCTATGGCTGCAGATTTTCTTAGCATCATGGCGTTATGGTGCTTTACAAATGGTATTTATAATTCCACAAGCGGTCTTTTTCAGGGAAGCGGTCATACGGAAGTTACGATGGCAGTTGATGCAACGAGGCTGTGGGTATTTCGATTTGCAACGCTTTATGTATGCGAGCATTGGCTTCATATGGGAGTTCGAAGTATCTGGTATAGCGTTGTTGTCAGCAATGCACTGTCATCTGTGATTTTGTATGTAGTATACCGCACGGGGCTTTGGAAGAAAAAGCGCGTGTAATTGTATTATCATAATTTTACGGAAAGGAAGAATCATAGGATGAGCTACAGACTTGCCATATTTGATTTAGATGGAACAATTCTTGATACATTAGAGGATTTAAAGGAGAGCACAAATGCGGCACTTGCTGCAAATGGATATCCGTCACGCACACTTGATGAGGTACGCCGCTTTGTCGGAAATGGAATTGGAAAATTGATTGAGCGCGCTGTGCCACAGGGGACATCGAAGGAAGCAACGGCAAAGACGCTGGAGAGCTTTAAGGAGCACTATGGTATACACTGCGCAGACCACACAAAGCCTTATGATGGAATTCTAAAGCTGTTAGAGGATCTACGTAAATGTGGCATACAGACGGCAGTTGTTTCAAATAAGGCAGACTTTGCCGTGCAGGAACTTTGCAGTCAGTACTTTCCGAAAGCATTTGATTTTGTCGTTGGTGAGCGAGAAGGCATCAGAAGAAAACCGTGTCCGGACAGTGTTTTTGAGGTGTTAAAGACCTTGAAAAAGACGGCGGCAGAGGCAGTTTATATTGGTGATTCCGATGTAGATGTAGATACGGCAAAAGAAGCAGGTATGGATGGAATTTTTGTAAACTGGGGATTTCGAGGCAGAGAATTTTTGCTTGAACATGGTGCAAAATGTGTTGTAGATACGCCAAAAGAGTTAGAGAGGCTGCTTACTGGAAAGGCTTAAGTAAAAATCTAAGGGAAAGAAAAGGATTAGTAAAATGGCAGTAACAGCAAAGGACGTTGCAGAAGCTTGTGGTGTATCTCGTATTACCGTAAACCGTGCACTGAGCGGAAATGAGAATGTGAAGCCAGAAACGCGAGAGAAAATTTTAAAAAAGGCACAGGAAATGGGATACGTTCCAAATCTTATCGCGCGAAGTCTTGTAAATGGAAAAAGCAAAATGATAGGGATTATTGTCTCTGATATAAAAAATTTGTATTTTTCAGAGATTGTCGATGCTATAACACGCCAGGCGAGAGCACGCGGATATATGGTCTGCACCTGTACACATGACAGTGATTGTCAGGAGGAAAGGCGCCTGATTGAGATGATGAAAGGCTATTGCGTTGATGGTATGATTTTAAACTGTGTTAACAGAGGCGATGAGTTTAAAGACTGGCTTGATAAGCTGGATATGAAGTATGTGATCCTAGGCTATCAGCTGCTGCATGAAAGTCATACAGTAGGTGTAAATGAAAATAAGTCTGTAAAGGATGTTGTGCGTTTTTTAAAGGCGCATGGATATAATAAGCAGGTATTTGTTGTTCCTCCTTTGTATGGAGAAGATGGTCAAATTAATATTCCTCATTACCAGAGAGCCTCTGGTTTTCTGGAGGAGACAAAAAAGCAAGGCTGTGAATATCATATTTTGTACGGAAATGATACGAATGAGCAGGCACTTGAGTTTTTAAAAAAGAATACAGGGGAAAAGCCGGTATTTTTGTGTACAGGAGAAATGTTTGCCATACCAATGCAGAAATTCTTAAAAAAGAATGGATACCGTGCGCCAAAGGATTATGGTCTTATGACATATGACCGTTTGATGTATCGCTTTTGGAATGAAGAGGCTATTGCAGCGGTAGATAATCATGTTGATCAGATAGGAACGAGTGTTGCCAATGCTATTATTGATTTAATTGAAGAAAAAGAAATTCCTATGAATATAGAAGTACCATATGATCTTGAAGAGGGCACATCACTTTAAGAGATTAGAGGGGTCTTAATGACCCTTCTTTTTATTGCATGGAATTTTATTGGAGAAACAGGAAAATATTATTAAAAAATCCTAAAAAACTAGTTGACAAATCCTAAAGAATGATTATAATTAGAACCATAGACAAATGATCACGTGAACATTTTAAAAAAGATGTGCAAAACGCACAAAACACTACAAGTCTGCCCTTTTAAGGTCAGGGTATTATTAAGGAGGATTTTATTTATGAGAAAGCAGGTTTCTTTTGCTCTTGCACTGAGTATGGTTATGACATCTGGAATTGCAACCGTTGCCAATGCAGCAGCTGACGATGGAAAAACGAATGTGGTATTTTGGAACAGCTGGACTGGCGGCGATGGCGAAACACTTGAAGCACTTGTAAACAAGTTCAATGAAGAGAGCGATACTGTACACGTAGAGATGACACGTACCACATCCTTTTCTGATATGCTTCAGACCAGCCTTCCAACTGGAGAAGCAGCAGATCTCGTTTTACTGAGTACAAATGAGATTACACGTTACAAGAGTTACCTTCGTTCTATGGATGATATCTGGGAGAATACAGGACTAAAGGAAGAAGATTTCTCACCGGCATATCTGAGCATGTGCTACAACGACGATACACTTTATGCAATACCATTCCAGATCAGTACATATATGATGTACTACAACAAGGATCTGTTTGAGCAGGCAGGAATCGAAGAAGTTCCAACAACCTTTGATCAGTGGACAGAAGCAGCAGAAAAGATTAGCGCACTTTCTACAGAAGAAAATCCAATTTATGGTTCTGGTTTATTTTATTGCTATAATGGCCAGAATCAGTCAGTAATACAGCGTTTTGGAACTGATTATATGATTACAGGAAACGAAGAGGATGGCTTTGAGGCAAATCTTCTTGATAATCAGGCATTTGCAGACGCTATGATCTGGATGAAAAATTTGTATGACAATGGCTACAACCCACAGGAAATTGATATTGATTCCATGATGGCAGCAGGTCAGATTGGTCTTATGACAAACGGTGGATGGCTTAAGGGTGCACTTGATGCATCAGGTGTTAACTATGGAATTGCAAGTCTTCCAACTGTTACCGGTGAGGATCAGAAGGAATATGCACTTGGCGATATGTCAAGCTTTATGATCACTACATCCGCTACTGATGAGACAGCAAAGGCAGCAGAGGAGTTTATTAACTGGTGGATGACAGGAACTGGTCTTGAAGCATGCGAGACAACACAGGATGTTGATTACAGCAATGTAACACCAAATGCCGAGTGGTCTATTTCCATGTGCTACTTAAATGCATATCTGCCAACTGTTAACAGCAAGGAGTATCAGGCAGTTGATGTTCTTGTTGATCTGACACCAAGTGAAACTGCTCAGGTTCAAATGTTTACAGCACCTGGAACACTGTTCTACAGCGATGCAGCAAGCTGCCAGGGTGACTATGTAGAAGATTGGGTATTTAATGGACCAACTGATCCGACTTATGATGATGTTCAGGATTTCTTTGCTGATTATCAGGCAGATTTAGAGGATTATATTGCTGACTATTATGATTGATCTAGTAAGAATAGTATGATCGGTTGACAGAAGGCGTGGGGGTGCCGGAATGATCCGGTGTCCCCAATTTTTATAAAAACCGGGGAGTGTTGCATCAGAAGCAGAAGGGAGAGCAGTATCATGACCGCGACTGGAAAAAAGAAAACCATATCCATTGAGAAAAGGCGTGAGAGGACAGCGTATTTGTTTATCGCACCGGCAGCAATTTTATTAATCGTATTTTGTATTATTCCATTGATTGCATCCTTTTATATAAGTACTCAGAAGATGGGTGTTGATTTATCGGCTGCCGAGTTTGTTGGATTCGATAATTATAAAAAGATTGTCAGCGACAGACGTTTCTGGCAGAGCATTGGCATTACATTAAAATACACTGCAGCAGAGATTCCGCTGCAGATGATAATAGGTGTTGTGTTGTCTGCGCTTTTGGCAAAGAATACACGTAAGAACAAGATTTTTAGAAGTATCTATTTTCTTCCAGTTATTGCATCAGCAGTAACGGTAGGTGTTACATGGCAGCTTGTTCTTCATTCAAATATTGGTATTTTTACCTATTGGTTAAAGCTTCTTGGATTTTCAGATATCAATTTGCTTAATAATACTAGTTCTGCTATTTTTGTAGTAGTATTTGTTGCAATCTGGAAAACATTTGGTATTTCAACTATTATTCTTGTGGCAGCAATTCAGAATATCCCAGAGTCTTTATATGAAGCATCCGCAATTGACGGAGCAGGAAAACTAAGCCAGTTTTTCCATGTTACTCTGCCGGGCATTATGCCATCCTTCTGGTTTTTGCTTATGACACGTATTATCGGTTCTCTGCAAATGTTTGATATCGTATACACATTGACAGGCGGAGGTCCAAGTCGTTCTACCACCACACTTGTTGTCTATATCTATGATACAGCTTTTAATTCATTGAATAAGACTGGATATGCAACAGCGATGAGTGAAGTATTATTTGGATTCATTATGATCATCACAGTTATCATGTATACTGTAATGAATAAGACATCTGATGATTAAGCTAATGGAAAGGCATGGTAGAAAAGATGAAAAATCAGGAATTAATTACAAATAAAAAGCCGCTTAATCTCCAGATAAAAAACGGCATTAAATATTTTCCAGTCTTTGTTGTTTTGTGTGTATTTGCGTTTTTGCTGTTGACACCGCTTGTGTGGATGTGTCTAGGCTCATTCAAGAGCGATACAGAGGTTATGCAATATCCGCCGAAGTTTTTTCCGCAGGCAAATCATCTTATTGAGAACTGGAAAACAGTTTTGACACGAATTGATTTTCTTACACTGACAAAAAATACAGTCATCTATGCAGTTGGCTGCACAATCCCTTCTATGTTTATAAATGCATTAGCTGGATATGCATTTGCACGATTTAATTTTAAAGGGAAAAATGTATTGTTTCTTCTGTTTTTAGCAACAATGATGATTCCGTTTCAGGTAATCATGGTGCCGTTGTATTTGGAAGTTTATTATTTAAAGTGGCTCAATACCTATTGGGGTCTGATTATTCCAAAGGTTGCATCAGCATATTGGATTTTCCTGTGCAGAGCAGCATTTCAGGAGCTCCCTAAGGAGCTTGAGGACGCAGCACGTATTGACGGACTTGGAGAGTTTGGCATTTTCTGGAAAATCATGCTTCCACTCGTAAAACCAACCATGATCACAATGCTTCTTCTTGGAATCAATAACTGTTGGAATGACCTGCTTTGGCCATTGATTGTGGCAAATGCATCCACGATGCGTACATTATCAAATGGTTTAGCTATTTTTATAGGAGATCGTACTTCTGAGTATAGCTTGGCATTTACTGCAGCAGCTGTATCGATGCTTCCAATGCTTATTCTTTACATCTTTGGACAAAAATATTTCGTTGCCGGACAGGTTTCTTCAGGAATTAAGGGATAATGACAAAAATAAAACAACATTTGAGAGAGGGAGACAAGATGGCATATTTACTTGCATATACGAAAAAAGGAGAAGGGTGCTACCCGGATTTTAATTACCCTGGACATGTTGGATATAATTGTGACTGGGAGCAGGCAATGCATCTGGCACTAAGCGAGGATGGAAAGAATTTTACACCACTTCGAAATAATACGGGCATCTTATTTGCAAAGGCTTCCTTTGAAGAGGATGAATTTGTCGGAGTTACAAAGACGCTAGTTGATCCTTGGATCTGCTGCGGAGAGGATGGTATATTTTATGTGCTGGCTGTTAGACGCAATCAAAATGCACCTGATTCAAAACATGTTGGCTGCATGATGGTGTTTACATCAACAGATCTTGTTCATTATAGTGAGCCTGTTTTTGTGAAGCTGTCAGAAGAAGAAATTAGCAGACCACGCTGCCGCTACGATAAAGAGTGTGCATCCTATTATGTAGAATGGGAGACAGCATCAGGAAGATTTTGTGCATACACAAAAGATTTGAAAAAAATAGAAAAAACTGAAAGCTGTACACAAACGCAGTTTAACTTGCAGCAGGAATTGCCACAGCATATAGACGGATTTGGCACAGAAGACTGTGTGCTTGGAAATGTGATTGCAATTACGAAGGAGCAGGAACAAGTTTTAAGAGAATATTTTGACGAGATTTGCTATGTAAAGACAAAACCCATTCAGGTAAGCTGGCCTGTTGGAAAATCTCTAGATGCTTTAATAAGCTGCAAACCAAAGGCGGTATGTGTCTACAGTGATGGTTCAACACATGAAAAGATGGTCGAGTGGGACGAGGAAGCACTTTGTAGGGTAGATGTGAATAAGCTAGGAAGCTGGAAAATTCCAGGAAAAATTAAGCAGAAACGTTGGAAGTTTCCGATACCGCTTAGATTTCTCCCAGATGAGCTTGTTGAATTTAATGGAATGTCTGATCCGTGCGTGACTGAATATCATGGAAAATATTACCTTTCGTCCTCAGGCACACATCACATTCAGCTTCGCATTGCAGATACAATAGAAGGAACCTTTGATGCTGAACCGACCGTCATCTATCGTATTCCATTAGAAAATGGTCTTCATTTTGTTGGAACCTGGGCAGCAGAGCTTCACGAGATTGATGGCGTATTATATATGTTTACTTCTCTCTGTGAGAATGAACAGTGGATTCATGTAAAATCAGTTATTCTTCGCTGTAATGGTGATCCAGCAGATCCTAATTCATGGGAAGAACCTAGAAAGTGTGTTAAGATCGATGGATCAGATCTGACTGAGGGCGGCATTTCACTTGATATGACATGGTTTCGTGATAATGAAAAAGATTATGTGATGTGGTCCGATCGTAAGATACACTATGGCGCAGATGATGAGCATTTTGAGGCAGGAACAGCTGATGTTTATATCGCAACAGTTGATCCGAAAAAGCCATGGCAGCTTACAAGCGAGCCGCACTGTGTTGTGCGCCCTATGTATGGTTGGGATCGCTATGAGACACCGGTAGACGAAGGACCATATTTGCTTCGCCGCGGTGATGATCTCTTTGTAACAATTTCTGGATCTTCTACAAGCATGGGCGATTTGTACGATGTTGGGTTGCTTCACGCAAAGAGCGGTGCAGATCTGCTGCAGGAAGAAAGCTGGACATGGCTTAGCTATCCGCTTTTGACAAAAGAAAGCGTGCCGGGCGAGTATGGACCAGGTCACAACAACTTTATTAAAGATCCAGACACAGGAGATGATTTGATGATTTATCATGCCATTCTACATGATGAAAACGACAAAACATTATTTCGCCAGCCGGGAATCCGCCGTGTACACTGGGCAAAGAATGGACTGCCATATCTTGAGATGACACCAGAGCGTGATCTGCCAGAAGGCAGCGAAAATGTAGTTATGGAACTTGTGGTTAAGTAAGGGGGGAATGCTGTGATTAAGTAAATGATGCGCGCTCACGTTCAAGCTCATCATGTAGCTGCCGTAAAGTCCACTTTCGATTAGTAGGCGTAAGAATCGCCTTTAAATCGATTTGGACTTTGCGGCTTTTTAATTCGAAAAGCATACGATTTAAGTGTTTTTCGCTTAGATCACAGAAGATAAGAATGCTGTTTGTGGGCAGTTTGTTTTCTGTGACTAAAGTAGAAATAGAGGCAGAAAAACTGCCATTAACAGAGCTAATCTTTCCATTAACAATAGTATCTAGCATTTCATTGTACATAGCAGCATCTGCCTTAATCACTCGTATTTTCATATTAGAAGCGAGACGTTCAATTTCTCTTGTATTTTCAATTTGAAAGCAAATTAATTTTTCCATAAATGATCGTAAGAATCCTTTCATATTTTATAATAGTTTGGGCAGTCTGATTCTATCCGTAGAGTCAGGCTTTTTCTTTTAGTATATAAAAATTCAGTTCATTTTACAAGCTACAGTTTCCCGGTGGGTCACGAAAGGAAATGTCTCTCGGTAGTTTTACGAAATGTCCTCTCGGAGAAGGTTTCGTCGGCGCCCCTTGTTCCCGCGGCACATTCTACACATTTTTTTGTCGCAGTTACTGCGTAAGTCCGCTCCACACGGGCGGCTGCGAAGCAGACGTTAGCGCATTTGTGAAACTTCCGGGTAGCATAAAGAGAAAAACTTCCGGGCAACATAAAACTTCCGGGTAGAAAAAATACTTGACAAATACCCTATAGGGGTATATAGTAAAGACGTTCCGAAAAATACCCCATTGGGGTATGAAAAAGTGGTTTCTGCATATTCAATACGAAAATGCAGAAAATAAAAAAGTACAAATAGAAATAAAAGTATCGGGAGGAATCACATGTGCATGAAATGCAATGAAAATATAGAAAACAATGAGAAGATAGAATGTAACGAAGATACAGCGTGTGAGGCTGATATGGAGCCAGTATCCTCCGAAACGCAGGTCTGTCCCCACTGTAAGCACACACAGCGTGATGAGGATCAAAAAAAGCTTCTTCAAAACCGCTTGCGGAGAATTGAAGGTCAGGTACGCGGTTTGCAGTCGATGCTAGATCAGGATGCTTACTGCAACGATATTTTAATTCAGTCAGCAGCTGTCAGTGCCGCACTCAACGCATTTAACCGCGAGCTTCTGGAGAATCACATACGCCATTGTGTGGCAAGAGACATCCGTGAGGGTAAGGATGAGGTAATTGATGAGCTTATGGGGACGCTAAAAAAATTAATGAAGTAATGCCAGTTAAGTAAAACTTATCATTTATGGCATCACAAAAGAAAGGGGCATGTTTATGGAACAATACAATGTGACAGGCATGAGCTGTGCTGCCTGCAGCAGCAGAGTTGAAAAAGCCGTCTCAAAGGTACCAGGTGTAAGCACTTGTTCCGTCAGCCTATTGACAAATTCAATGGGTGTCGAGGGTAGCGCCAGTCCGGAAAGCATTATTGCGGCAGTCGAGGCTGCAGGATATGGAGCATCGTTAAAGGGGGCTTCTGACACAAAAAATGCATCGGCAAATCATGCAGCAGAAGAAGATGCATTAAAGGATAAAGAAACACCAGTGTTAAAGAAACGCCTTATCGCGTCAATTGGTTTTCTGGCAGTTTTGATGTATTTTTCAATGGGGCATATGATGTGGGGATGGCCGCTTCCATCATGGTTTGAAGGAAATCATGTTGCGATGGGACTTTTGCAGATGATTTTAGCAGCGATCGTCATGGTCATTAATCAGAAGTTTTTTATCAGCGGATTTAAGAGTCTGTGGCACCGCGCACCAAACATGGATACACTTGTTGCACTTGGTTCAATGGCATCCTTCGTTTGGAGTGTGATCGCACTGTTTTTGATGACAGATGCGCAGCTTCATGGAGATATGGAAGGTGTAATGCGCTACATGGATGAGTTCTATTTTGAGTCCGCAGCCATGATTCTGACGCTGATTACCGTTGGAAAAATGCTCGAGGCGCGCTCAAAGGGAAAGACAACCGATGCGCTAAAGAGTCTGATGAAGCTTGCACCAAAGCAGGCTACACTGATCATCGACGGAAAAGAAAACGTTGTGCCGATTGAGCAGGTAAAAAAAGGTGATATTTTTGCAGTTCGTCCGGGAGAAAGCATTCCGGTGGATGGCATTGTCACTGAGGGAAATAGTGCTGTCAATGAGGCTGCATTGACAGGAGAAAGTATTCCTGTAGATAAGGCACCTGGCGATCTTGTATCAGCAGCGACAATCAACCAGTCCGGTTATCTTCGCTGTGAGGCATCACGTGTAGGTGATGATACGACGCTCTCTCAGATCATCAAGATGGTCAGCGATGCGGCAGCAACAAAGGCACCAATCGCAAAGGTGGCAGACAAGGTTTCCGGTGTATTTGTACCAGTTGTTATAAGCATTTCACTTGTGACTCTTCTTGTCTGGCTGCTTCTTGGAAAGGACTTTGCATATGCGCTGGCAAGAGGCATTTCTGTATTAGTAATTAGCTGCCCATGTGCACTTGGACTTGCGACTCCTGTTGCGATTATGGTTGGAAACGGACTCGGTGCAAAAAACGGCATCTTGTTCAAGACAGCAGTATCACTTGAGGAGACTGGAAAGGTTCAGATTGTTGCACTTGATAAGACAGGAACCATTACAAATGGAACACCGAAGGTAACTGATATTGTTCCGGCAGATGACATTTCACAAGATGAGCTGCTTCGCCTTGCGTTTGCATTAGAGGCAAAGAGTGAGCATCCGCTCGCAAAGGCAATTGTCGAGGAGGGAAATAGTCGCGGTCTTGATTCGGCTGCATTACAGGCAGACGATTTCACTGCCCTCCCGGGAAATGGACTCGAGGGAACGGTAGCAGGAGCGCATCTGCTTGGCGGAAGCGTATCGTTTATCTCCAGCCGAGTAACCGTATCGGCAGCAGACAGACAAAAAGCCGCTTCCCTTGCGGAGAGCGGAAAGACACCGCTGTTATTTGCCAAAGATAAGAAGTTTTTGGGAATCATTGCTGTGGCTGATACAATCAAGGAGGATAGCCCGAAGGCCATCCGTGAGCTTCAAAATATGGGTATACGTGTTGTTATGCTGACTGGCGATAATGAGCGCACAGCCCGTGCGATTGGTGCACAGGCTGGTGTAGACGAGGTAATCGCAGGAGTTCTCCCAGAAGGAAAAGAGCAGGTGATTCGTGCTCTTAAAGAAAAGGGAAAGACAGCAATGGTAGGTGATGGCATCAACGATGCACCGGCACTAACACGCGCCGATATAGGAATTGCAATAGGAGCAGGTGCAGATGTAGCAATTGATGCAGCCGATGT
Source organism: Lachnospiraceae bacterium (assembly GCA_052273485.1). Classification (GTDB taxonomy): domain Bacteria; phylum Bacillota; class Clostridia; order Lachnospirales; family Lachnospiraceae; genus Anthropogastromicrobium. The sequence continues at coordinate 3,908 of DAVZID010000027.1, read as the reverse complement.
TGTGCTGATGAAGAGTAACCTCACTGATGTGGCAGCAGCAGTTCGCTTAAGCCGCGCATCACTTCGCAATATTCACGAGAATCTCTTCTGGGCATTTATCTATAATATCATCGGAATCCCGCTTGCAGCAGGTGTGTATGCGCACTGGGGTCTGCTATTAAATCCGATGTTTGGTGCAGCAGCAATGAGTTTATCAAGCTTTTGCGTTGTATCAAATGCATTGCGGCTTAATTTCTGCCGCCTGCATGACGCAAGTCATGACAGAAAAAGAAAAAATACAATTGAAGGCTGCCTGATCGAAAAGAAAATATCGCCAGATGAGTTTTCTGGTGCAGCAGACGGGCAGGGAAAGGAAGAAAAAACTATGACAAAGACAATGAAAATCGAAGGAATGATGTGTGGACACTGCGAGAATCGCGTGAAGAAGGTACTCGAAGCAATTGATGGTGTAGAAAGCGCAGAAGTCAGCTACGAGGCAGGCACAGCAGTTGTGACATTAAGCAGCGATGTGGCAGACGATGTACTCAAAAAAGCCGTTGAGGATCAGGATTATACTGTAAAAGGAATTGAATAAAGGAAACCAGTGGTGATTAAGCTGGCGAAAAATGAAACAGTGGGGACAGGTAAAAATCCATAGTACCTGTCCCTGCTGTTTTTTTTGAATCTTAAAACAAAAAACAACTTGAATTAACAGGTTACATAGTATAATATAGCTGTAAGCCAGTGGGAACAGGTAAAGTGGTTTTTTTATTGTCCGCGTGGCTTTGAAAAAATCGAAAAGAACAGCAGGGATGGAAGTAAAATGAAAGGAAAAAGAGTGATTGCAGGCATTCTGCTTGTGGGAATTTTATTTGGTATCCTGACAGGGTGTAAAAACACAGATGGAAGTAAAAAAGAAACACAAAAACCTGTCATCACGCTTGGAAGCGACAGTTATCCACCATACAATTATCTGAATGAAGATGGAATCCCGACAGGAATTGATGTAGAGCTGGCTACAGAAGCTTTCAAAAGAATGGGATATCAGGTGGAAGTGGTCCAGATTAACTGGGAGAAGAAAAAAGAACTGGTGGAGAGCGGTGAGATTGATTGTATCATGGGATGTTTTTCCATGGAAGGACGTCTTGACGATTATCGCTGGGCAGGGCCGTACATAGCAAGCCGTCAGGTAGTAGCTGTAAATAAGAACAGCGACATCTATAGGCTGAGTGATCTTGAGGGAAAGAATCTTGCAGTACAGTCTACAACAAAACCAGAGGGCATTTTTCTAAACCGGACAGATAAGAGAATACCCAAACTTGGAAATCTGATCAGTCTTGGGCACAGAGAACTAATCTATACGTTTCTGGGAAAAGGATATGTAGATGCAGTTGCAGCACATGAGGAATCTATCGTCCAGTATATGAAGGATTATGACACAAGCTTTCGCATTCTGGAAGAACCGCTTATGATCGTCGGGATAGGTGTTGCTTTCGCAAAAGATGATGACAGAGGAATCTGTGAGAAGATGAATCAGACGCTAGAAGAGATGAGGCAGGATGGTACATCAATGAAAATTATTGAAAAATATCTGGATGATCCAGAGAAATATCTGGAGGTGGATGATCTTGGTTATTAAGGGAAGGAAAAAAGAAAAACAACTCCAGATAATCGGTGGTCTGTTTGGAATCTTGGTGGCTGCAGCCTCTCTGTTTTATTTCTTCCATGCGGAGAAAGCACAAGCAGAGAAAAGAATGGTGGAGATTGTAAACTATGTCAAAGTGCAGTGTTCAACCTACACTCATTTCAATGAATCTTCGGAATCAAAAAGTCTTCTTCGCGCGATTGAAAGTGCCAGACAGATGAGTACAAATATTAAAATTGAAACAGAAAATGGCGGTAAGCTAAGCAGTGATTTTCTAAAAGAAAATATTCAGACTCTCTGGGTGGATGGTATCATTGTACTAGATGCAGAAGGAAAGACGGACTGTGAATACAGTATGGATGAGACTTTGACAACTGAGATTACGGAGTATCTGCAAAAAGACATTATCATGGATTTTACTGGATATGAAGAAAGATCTTATTCAGAGCGATTTGTCAGAGAAGATGGATCCTATATTGATATTGCAGCCTGTGCCAGAAAAGATGCACCGGGTATTGTTGCAATCTACTATTATACATCTCCTGAATTTGCCAGAAACTATACACTGACAATACAGGGACTTTTAAATGGTTACAGCGTTCAGAAAGATGGAACGATTATTGTTGTAGACGATGGAATGGTTATTGCCAGCAATGATGAGAAATTGCTGGGGCAGAATACAGCCAGCAATGAGGTTGTTCAGGCAATGAAAAAGCATACGGACAGTCAGCACATTTTTCATTTGAAGAATGAAGGAATTGGATGTTACGGAATCATGCTGAAGCAACGTGATTATTATATTTATGCATATCATCCAGATACAGAAGTATTTCAGAATCTGCCATTAAGTGTGATAAGCGTTATTTTTATTTATTATCTTATGTTCAGTATATTTTGGTTCTGGTCATACAGAACGAATCTGGCACACCAGAAACAGGAACAGGAAAAAGATGAAAAATATAAAGCAGAACTTCTGATAGCTGCAAAAAAGGCAGAAGCCGCCAATGAGGCAAAAACTGAGTTTCTCCAGCGAATGAGTCATGATATACGGACTCCGATTAATGGAATCTGCGGTTTGGTAAATATGGCAGACCATTATGCAGACAATATGGAGAAACAGGCGGAATGCAGGGCGAAGATTAAAGAGGCATCCAATCTGTTACTGGAACTGGTAAATGATGTTTTGGATATGAGTAAGCTGGAGTCTGGTGAAGTACTCATGGAAGAAATTCCTTTCAACCTGAGTAGTATTTCCAGAGAAGTACTTGTTGTGATCGAGCAGGTGGCTGCAGAACAGAATATCAAGATTGTGTGGGAGAAAAAAGAAATCACACACCGAGATTTTATTGGAAGTCCAGGGTATGTGAAACGAGTAATGATGAATATACTGTCGAATGCGTTGAAATATAACAGAGCAAACGGATATATCTACATCAGCTGCATAGAGATTCCATCCAAACAGCCAGAAATGACGACAATGGAATTTATCTGCCGGGATACAGGAATCGGGATGACAGAGGAGTTCCAGAAACATATTTTTGAACCATTTGTACAGGAAAATACAGGAAGCCGCACAAAATTTGCAGGAACAGGACTTGGAATGTCGATTTCAAAGAAGCTGGTCGAGAAAATGGGGGGAACAATTACCTTTGAAAGCGAAAAAGGTGTAGGAACTACATTTGTGATACGGGTTCCATTTAGAATTGATACAGACAAGGTCGGCAGAATTGAAACCGAAGAAAAACAAAAAGCTTCTATTCGTGGGCTGCATATTCTTCTGGTGGAAGATAATGAGCTAAACATGGAAATCGCTGAATTTATGCTACAGAATGAAGGTGCTTATGTAACCAAAGCATGGAATGGTCAGGAAGCTGTTGAAATATTTGAAAAAAGCAAACCTGACGAATTTGATGTGATTCTTATGGATATTATGATGCCGGTAATGAATGGTTATGAAGCCACAAAGATGATTCGTTCTTTGGACAGAAAGGATGCAAAAAAAATATCGATCATAGCAATGACAGCAAATGCATTCACAGAGGACAGAATAAGAGCAAAAGAAGCCGGGATGGATGAACATATTGGAAAACCGATTGATATTTTGCTATTAAAAAGAACAATCACAAAAGCCAGTGGGGACAGGTAAAATGGCTTTTTTTTGTCACTGTGGCTTAGTTCACAAAAAATTAGCACTCACCTCTTGATAATGGAAGTCGATTTTTGTCCTGCCTTGTGTATCCCGGAAGTGCCTGTTTTACAAGCTTTCCAAGGCATCAGTCATTTT